>DATNEQ010000036.1:0-88487 GCA_035552915.1 Rhodanobacteraceae bacterium | reverse complement strand
TACTCCGCGACTCCTCACCAGGTTCACCGCTTCAAGCTTGAACTCCCGACTGAACGTCCGTCTCGTTCCCATTGACCACCTCCGGCTTCATCATCACACCCAAACCCAGTGTCTGTGAAACCGGCAGCAGCTCACATGTTTTTCGTGATTGTTCATCGCGCCAACATCAACGTGCTATGCCTAACTATTGAATATACGGATTGGACGTCCGGCTATACATGTTGTGCCAGCACGGGCTGAGGTAACGCAGGTTATTGATGACGAAGCCATTTGCAACCCCTGCATCCGGCTATACGTTGGAAGTATAGCCGGACTGCAGTGGATGACATTTCCGTACATTCGACCTCGAACGAACCCATCGCTTGCGTAACTTCGAATCGATTTGTGTGCGGCTAGAGCAGCGGCAAGAGGAATTGCCGGAACGCTGGCTTTCGTGCGCATTTCTGGAGAGAAAGCGACTTGACTCCTTGCCCGGCAAGAGCGTGCATTGCGGCAAGGAGGCTCGATGCGCGCCAACGAAAAGCTATCGAATCCGCCCCTCGCGGCGACCGACTTTCACGCCCTGCCGCGACGCGAACTTGCCCCCATGTGGCTGGCCACCTTCGGGCGCCCGCTGCCGGCGACGATGCGGCAGCCCTTGGCCGCGCAGGTGCTGCTGTTTCACCAGCAGGAATTGGCCTTTGGCGGCTTGCCCGCGCACGTGGAGGCCTATCTGGCCTCGCTTCTGCCGTCACGGCGGGGGCGCACGAGTTCGCCGGACGCGCCGCGACGGTTGCGGCCCGGGACGCGGCTGCTTCGGACCTGGCGCGGGGAAACCTATGTAGTCAACGTCACCGAAGGCGGGTTTCTGTACGAGGGCCAGACCTATCGCAGCCTGTCGGTGATTGCCCGAGAGATCACCGGGACGGCCTGGTCGGGGCCGGCGTTCTTTGAACTGAAGTCCAAGGTTTCCTCGCCATGAAACCGACGCCTGCTACCCCACTGCGTTGTGCGATCTATACCCGCAAGTCCACCGAGGAAGGACTCGAGCAATCCTTCAATTCGCTGGAGGCCCAACGCGAAGCCTGTGAGGCCTATATCGCCAGCCAGCACCATGAAGGCTGGCAACTGCTGAAGACCCGGTACGACGATGGAGGATTCTCGGGGGGCACGCTGGAGCGCCCTGCTCTGCAGCGACTGCTCACCGACATCGCCGAAGGGGAAGTCGATCTGGTGGTGGTCTACAAGATCGACCGGCTGACCCGGTCGCTGATGGACTTCGCCAAGCTGGTGGAAGTCTTGGATCGGAGCAAGACCTCCTTCGTCTCAGTGACCCAGCACTTCAATACCACCTCCTCCATGGGACGGCTCACCTTGAACGTGCTGCTGTCCTTTGCCCAGTTCGAGCGGGAAGTCACGGGGGAGCGCATCCGGGACAAGATCGCCGCCTCCAAACGCCGCGGCATGTGGATGGGCGGCCAGGTGCCGCTCGGCTATGCGGTGGTGGACCACAAGCTCGTCATCCACGAGCAAGAAGCCCAGCGCGTCCGGCAGATCTTCGAGCGCTACTGTGCCTTGGGGTGTGTCCACCGTCTCCACGATGAACTCCTGAAGCTTGGGGTGCGGGGACGCGAACGCCTGCAGCGGGATGGCAAGCGGGAGACAAGACCGCTCTCAAGAGGCGCGCTCTACGTGATCCTGAAGAACTGTCTCTATCTGGGCGAGATCAGGCACAAGGAAGAGATCTTCCAAGGGCTGCATCCGCCGATCATCCCGAAGCCGCTGTGGGACAAGGCCCAAGCGATCCTGCGTTCCAACTGGCACGACCGCAAACGTGGCAATCCGCTGGCCCATGCAAGCCTGCTGGCCGGGATGATCGTCAACCAGGAAGGCAAGGCCCTCTCCCCGAGCCATACCACCAAGAAGGACGGCAAGCGCTATCGCTACTACCTGGACCGACCGATCGAACCGCGGGCCAAGGGAAGCCGAGCCCAGCGCCTGTGCCTACCCGCCTACGATGTGGAGCGCATCGCCACCGAACAGTGGTCGCAGCTGTTGAGCGCCGCGGATCTCGATGGCCAGCTCGGCGTCAAGGAGGTGCAGGACAGCGTGAAGCTTCGGGAGCATGCGCAGGCACTGGCAAATCGGTGGCCGAAGCTCGGCACGGGCGCACGCAGGGAAGTGCTGGCCAAGGTCGGCTTCCAGGTACGAATCGACAAGGCGCGCGTCGAGATCGGCATCGATCCCGTAAAACTCGCCTAGACGCTGCTCGACTCCAAGAAGCGAATGGTCGTCCACGGGCGGCACCGCGCACCGCAGCTCACGCGCGTGATCGAAGCCTCGCTGATCAAGGCCGGCGGCGAAACGCGCGTCGTCGAGCAAGAGACGAAGCCACCTGCGGCAACGCTAAGCCAAGGTCAGAAGACGTTGTTGAAAGCGATCGCACAGGGACGTGAGTGGGCACGGCTGATCATCGCCGGGGAAATCGATTCAGTGGAGGAAATCAGGAATCGTTACAAACTTTCGTACGCGCACGTCGCGCGCGGGCTGAAGTGCCTGAGGATTCCGCCAGACGTGCTGACCGCGCTGGTCGAAGGCAGAGCAACGACAAATCTAAATTGGCTAGCGGTGCGACCGTTAGAGAAAGAAACTTGGGGCAAAGCGATCAAGGATTGGCGAAAAATCGCTTGAACGCTTATTGCGAATGTCTTCGTTCAGCCAAAAGCGGAAATTGGCAGTGATGCAATGGCGAAGTCAGACTGGTCCGCCGCCGGAAACCATCTGTTTAGGTCCATTCCTCCGGTACCAGTGCAGGTGGCTTAGTCCAAGGCTGTTCCACCAATGCCTCTTGGAACCATTTTTCTCGGAGGTTGGCATGCTCGGTAACAATCAACTGAAATCCAGGAACGTCCTCTTGAGTGAACTTCAACAACAGTTCGAACAGCCGGCGCACCGCCTTGAGGTCGGCATCGGCCTCGGTCTTCTGCACCGAGCCATCGGCGTCGCTGTAGACCTGCTCGGATGGGAAGTAGACCTGGGTTGGCTGGTCAATCAACAAGAAGCGCGGAATCGGGCGATTGTTTTGTGCTGCGAACAGATGCAGGGCAAGTAGTGCCGACAGATGGTAGGCCAAGTGGTTCTCAGCACCGCCGGTCCGACTCATCGGGACCGGACGCTCGGGTCGATCAAAGATAATCGTCAGCTGTGGCAGGCTGAGACGCGCGGGATAAGGACCGAATTCGGCATTGAACTTCTGGATGTACTGCGATACCTGCGCAGAGATGTTGTTGACGATCGAGGCTAGGCGCTCGCTGCTGTCGTCGGCGCCGATCTGGTCCTCAAACTGTTTTACCTTGTTGTTGAGGCGGCGATTCTCCGCTTCAAGCTTGGCAATATCCTCGTTTGGGTGGAGCGTTTCTAAGAACAGGCTTATGCGGCCGACCACGCGCGCGGCTGCGTTGTTGCGGGTGCCCATTTGAGCGATGACCTCGTTGGCCGAGATTGCCGCGGAAAGCTCCGCTTCCTCGTGTTTGATGGCACCCGCAATTTCATCCGCGTTGCCGACCAATTCGGTTATATAGGCTTCGAGTTTTGGGCGTTGGCCAGTGGCAATGCGCAATTCCTTGTCGAGCGATTCCAGCTCGCGGAGAAGGACGACGGCGACCGGGGATTCCAGCGCAAGGTTTCGCTCGCTAAACGGCCATTGCCATTCGCCGTAATCGGGGTTCCTCGGCAGCGCCTTAATCGATGCCAGCCGGTCTATTTGTTCGGCGGCCTCGCTCTCGTAGCCGCCCGCTCGCTTCACGAATTGTTGTGCCGTGTCAATTCTGGCCTGGATGTCGCGGCGCTCTTGGCGCAACTGGCTCAGTTCTTCCTCGAGAAGCGAAATTCGGCTGCCATCATCGTCGGGTATTGTTTCGGGGGTCCACAACAACGCCGACCTCAATGCGCCGATTATCTCATCTGCGTTCGAACCTCCGTCGATGTTTCCGATAACGCCGACCGTCCTTGCTTCCGAATAGAGGCCAATGGCTTGTTCGTGCGAAGTATCGACGGCATTGCGCGCCTGTTCCAGTTTCTTGTTGCTAATCCTCAAGTCCCGCTGTGCCATGCGTAGCCTAGATTCCAGCTCGTAGCGGTCGTGGGAGGAAACACCGAGCAGGATTGGCAGCGTGTCGCGGATCGCCTGCGGCTGAAACTGCTCGTTCTGGCGATAGAAAAGCTGGTCTTTGTTGGCGACCAATCCCTGCTTCTGGAACAGATAGTAGAACGTGTGTTTGACGTTCGCATCGTAGCTGTCGCGACTGTGTTCGAGAGCAACATCGGTACGGTTCTCGGGAATGCCGAGTAAGCGCGACAGCAGTTCGACGATGCTGTCGTCGTCGGTGTTGACCACCAAGTCCTTGAACTCGGGAGCCTGCAACTGGACACCTCTTCGCAGCATTGCCGTGCTGCAACTGGCACTGCCGCCGGGCGGGGTTGGCTTTGCGACCAGCACTTGCTCGTTTTCAAACTGGTAGATCACGGCGAACCAAGCCACCTTGTCGCGGATGACGCCTTCGGGGACGTTGAACGTGGAGCGTCCCATGCAGTATTCGATGATGTCAGAGAGCGCGGACTTGCCGGTGGAGGAGCGACCGGTGATGACATTAAGCCCGTCCACCTTGAACCGGAGATCCCGGCGCTGACCGTCGTGGCTGTAGATGTGGATGGAACTGATTTTCATGGGCGAATCCCGAAAGTCGTGTAAACGGTCGCCCGGTCAGCGATGCGTGCGAACTCCCTTCCGACAATGCGCGCCACTTTCTGGCAGGTGACGGTCTCATCAGTCCCTTTTATGGTTGCGCGTACCTTGTTGGGTACGGTCTTGATGCGACCATCGTCCGCGACGGCGATGCAGCCCCTTTCCATCAGCAGGCCGAATCCCTCGAAGGCATAGGGAAGCATCTGCGTGACCCGGTTGGCGAAACCCACCATCACCTGCTGGTTCTTCTCCGTAATTTTAAGCAGATAACTGCGTGGACTGCCGGCGATCACCTCGCGCGAATCCCTTTGCAGACACAGGGGCAGCACCAGCAGCGACAGCGAGAAGGGCATGCCGCGGGAGTCTTCTTCCTCGTAGCCATGCAGAGCGCGGAACAGGACCAAGCCGCAGAAGGCAGGGTTGAACAGGTTCCGAATCTCGAAGGGGCGCTGGTCCCATCGCTTCATTGGTTCACCTCTAGCACCTTGCCGAGACGGTCGAGAAACCTGGGGTGCCAGTAGACCCTGGGTTCCGGGGTGGCATCCGCCAGGATGTGGAAGCTGCCGCGAAGGACATAGGGCTCGGTGACTCGCGCGCGGATGCGCAGGGACTCGATCTTCCCGGTTTCGAACTCCGCCCAGTTATAGAGGGTCGCGCCGGCTTTGCGAAGCGTATCCTCGGCGCTATCGTCCTTCAGCTTCTCGAAGGCGACATCCTTATAGCGACTCCACTCGTCGACGAGACGATCTTCATATTCCTCGACTTCTCCTGACACCAGCAGGTTCTCGCGTGCCCAAGCCGATCGTTGCTCGAACGAGCGGTAGTAGTCGAGGATTGCACTCCTGATCCGGTTGGTGGAAATGCCGGTCTCGCGCAATTGCGCCACGAACAAGCGCGGATCGGTCTCAGTGTCGATCTCGTCGGCGGGCACCTTCCCACGGAAGGTAATCGGGAGGTTGTCCGCCTTGTATTCCTCAGCGAAGTTGGACAGCTTGTCTGAGACTTCGTAACCGAAGATTCCTTCTGTGGCAGCGCCACTCAGCTGCCTGATCACGGCGTCAGTCCACCAGCCTTCCAGCCGTTCGAAGACAAACTCGCGGTGCTCGCGGCGGATGCTTCGCATATGCTTGTCCCTGATTATTGCCGGGATGTCACCGATGCGCGGGCTGCCGTCGAGGATCAAAATGCGTTCGAGAAAATCCTGCTTTTCGGTATCACTTAGTTCGTTAAACGCCGTGGTGATCGGCGCGATGAGTTGCGACGTCGACTTGGCGAGCGCGGCATCGGCAAACTCGGTCAGCGCGGCCGCATCGCCGGGAGGGCCGGCCTTTTCGGGTAAGAGGCTGGCAAGGAACGAATCGGCCGATACGGTGCCGGTCGTGAACAAAAAGAACCTTAGGTTCGATCCGGCACGGCCATCGCGTTTATAACGGGCCAGCCAAATGTTGACGGACTTCCAGAAATCGGTCGACAGGTCGGTTAGTCTGTCGCTGACTGCCTTGTGCTTGAGCGAGGCTAGGGATTTGCCGCCGGCGCCGTCGATGAAATCGAGGTCATCGTCTTTTTCCAAGAAGACGGCGGTGTTCTCCGGAAGCTGCAGCAATTGGAACAGGGCGAGACGCGCTTGATAGATGTACCCCAGCCCCTGCTGGCCCGCTGAATACTTGTCCGTAGACTTATCAGCCACGTTGCCCCCTCTCGAGCGTAATGGGCCGAAAGGTGATCGAGGCAATCTTGCTACACCCCGAAAACACCCATAGCCCCGCGACTCAGGGTATCAAATGCGTCGGTTTGTAACTCTTGGCAATAGGCTCAATATTGGTGAGATTTTGGCCCTCGTACAACTGCTTCGAGTCGAAACCGGTCGTTTCGTTGCAGAGCAACACGACCCATCTTTTTTGGTCGTGAAAGTAGTCATCCGAGAAAATCAACGAGGAGTCGCGGCAAGGGTGCCACCCCACCGATCTCGGCGGCAAAAGCCGCTCGCGTAAGGCGCGGAAACTTCGCCCTAATTTGGAAGGGGCGCGCGGAGAACGGGATCAAGGCTGGACTGGTTGGTGGGCCGTGATGGGATCGAACCATCGACCAACGGATTAAAAGTCCGCTGCTCTACCGCTGAGCTAACGGCCCCACGCTGACTCGAAGAACACGCGCGCCATCATCGCGATCCCTTCTTGCGCGGACGCAGGGAAGCAATGGACGAACGGTGAATCGAGCCGTGCATTCTATCCGCCCGCGCGGGTCAACGGTAGCGCGTCGGATCCTTCGCCTTCGCATCGGCGAAGCCCTGTGCGCGCAACGCGCAGGCGTCGCATTTCCCGCAGGCGCGACCGTCGGCATCCGCGCCATAACAGGATACGGTGGCCGCGAAATCCACTCCCAGGCGCATGCCTTCGCGCACGATGTCGGCCTTGGTCAAATCGATCAACGGCGCGAGCACGCGCAGGCGGCTCCCTTTGGCGCCCGCCTTGGTGGCGAGATTGGCGAGCGTTTCGAATGAAGCGATGAAAGCCGGCCGGCAGTCCGGATAGCCGGAATAGTCGACCGCATTGACACCGCAGAAAATGTCGTCGGCTTGCAACACTTCCGCCCAACCGAGCGCGACCGCAAGCATGATGGTGTTGCGCGCGGGCACGTAAGTCGCGGGGATTTCGTCTGCGACGTGTACTCGCGAGTGCTCCGGCACCGCGATGTCGGCGGTGAGCGCGGAGCCACCGATCGCGCGCAAATCGACATCGACGATCTTGTGTTGCGCCGCGCCGAGCATCGTCGCCACGCGCGCCGCGGCGGCAAGTTCGGAAACGTGCCGCTGGCCGTAGGCGACGCTCAGCGCATGGCATTCGAAACCGCGCTCGTGCGCCAGCGCCAGCGTGACCGCCGAATCCATGCCGCCTGAAAGCAGTACCACCGCACGCGCGTTCATCGTCCCGCCACATCGCCCCACAGGAATTTGTGCAACTGGATCTGCAGCCGCACCGGCAAGCGGTCCTCGAGGATCCATCCCGCGAGTGCGGAGGGATCCATGCTGCCGTATACCGGCGAGAACAACACCGTACAACGCGAAGGCATGTCGTACTCGCGCAGGGTCGCCACCGCCCATTCGTAATCCGCGCGATCGGCCAGCACGAATTTCAACTGATCGCGCGCAACCAGATGCCGCACGTTGTCCCATCGGTTGCGCGCGGATTCGCCCGAGCCCGGCGCCTTGACGTCGACCACGCGCCGCACGCGCGCATCGACCTTGGAAATATCCACGGCGCCCGAGGTTTCCAGCGAGACGTCGAACCCGGCATCGCACAACGTCGCCAGCAGATCCAGGCAACGCTTCTGCGCCAGCGGCTCGCCGCCGGTGACGCAGACATGCCGCGCCCCGAAGCCGCGCACTTCCGCGACGATCGCATCGATGTCGCGCCACGCGCCGCCTTCGAACGCGTAGGCGGTGTCGCACCAGATGCAGCGCAAGGGGCATCCGGCAAGGCGCACGAACACGGTCGGCCAGCCGACGGCATCGGCTTCGCCCTGTATGGAATGGAAGATCTCGGTGATGCGCAAGCGTGGCGCGGCAACGTCTGCCGGCGCTGTCGCCTGTGCCTGCACGGGGTCAGCCGCCGTTCTTTTGAAGCGCCACCGACCGCAGGCGGCTCTGGGCCAGGCGTGCCACGGTGGTGCCAGGATATTTCTTGATCACGGCCCGGAGCGTGGCTTGCGCGGCGTCGTAATGCTTCATTTCCGCCTGGCAATAGCCGATCTTGAGCAACGCGTCCGGCGCCTTTTCGCTGTTCGGATAGCCCTTCAGAAGATTCTGGAAGGTGTCGAGCGACACCTGGTAGTTCTGGGTGACGTAATAGGATTCGCCCAGCCAGTAGAAGGCATTGGGCGCCAGCGCGCTCTGCGGATAGGTCTGCGTGAAAGTGCGGAATCCGCGCGAGGCGGTGACGTAGTCGCCGGCCTGCAAGGACTTGAATGCGGCGTTGTAGGCGGCCTGCTCGTCGGCGCCGGGTGGACCGGGCGATGCGGAAGTCGCGACTGCAGGCCCGGCACTGGAAGAAGCGGAGGCTGCCGGCGCTGGGCCGCTGCTGGAGGATACGGATGGCGGGCCGCCCTTGCCTTCCAGCTTGCCGACGCGGGAATCCAGATCGAGGTACTGATCCTTGTTCTGCTGCTGCAACTGCTGGACCTGATGCTGCAAGTCCTCGATGCGGCCTTCCATCTGCTGCAACTGCGATTGCAGATCCTGGATCTGGTTGACCAGCCCGACGCCACCCTGTGACGGTTGCTGTTGCGCCTGCTGTTGCTCAAGGCGAGAGACGCGCTCGGAAAGGCTCAACGTCTGAGCGCCTGCGGACGTGGCGGCGATCGCTGTCGCGATCGCCGCCGTCATTCCGAGCGTTTTGCCGAAGTGCAACGCGCGAACAATCATCTACGACTGACTTGCCGCCCATTATTTGGCGGTGTAGACGATCTCGACACGGCGGTTCTTCGACCAGCAATCCTCGTTGTGCTCGCGGCAGGTCGGACGCTCCTCGCCGTAGGACACCACGTTGATCTGCGAGGCCTGCGCGCCATCCGCTTCCAGCGCGCTCGCCACCGCATTGCCGCGACGCTCGCCCAGACCGAGGTTGTATTCGCGGGTACCGCGCTCGTCGGTGTTGCCTTCCAGCGTCATGCGCGCCATGGGACGGTCACGCAGGTACTTGGCATGGCAGGCGATGATCTGCTGGAACTCCGAACGGATATCACTCTTGTCGAAATCGAAGTACACCACGCGCTGACGCAGGCAGGCGTCGGTATCGAGGTCGGCCGGGGTGTAGGCACCCGCGGTGGTGGCTTCGGGGACCGGCGGCGGAGCGGATTCCGGCGGCGGCGGCTGCACGGTCTGCTTCTTGGCGCAGGCCGCCAGGCCGAGGCACAGCACGGCTGCAAGAGTGATGCGAGCGGTAGCGTTCATGGCGATTCCTTCTTCTTGAACGGTGAGTCAATCGATTTGTTGTGCGAATTGTTCGATCAATACCTGTTGCTTGCTGCGGACTTCAACTGCGGCGTCAATTCTGCCGGTACGGGCCCCAAGCCGGATTGGTCACGTCGCCATCGCTCAACACGAGGCGTTGGCGAACCCTTCCGTCCGCCGATGCGGCATACAGCACCCCGCGGGGACCCTCGGTGGATGCGTACAGCAGCATGCTGGCATTGGGCGCAAAACTGGGCGATTCATCCAGACTTCCCGGCGAAACGAACCGGATCTGGCCGCCCAAGCTCTTGTCCATGATTGCAATACGATACACGTTTCCATTGCCCTGCACCATTGCGAGCTGGTTGCCGTCGTAGCTGATCGAGGCGTCGGCGTTGTACTGGCCCTGGAAGGTCAGTCGCTGCGCCGCACCACCGCCGGCCGCGACCTCGTAGAGCTGCGGCTTGCCGGAACGGTCCGAGGTGAAGATCAGGTTGGCGTCGTCCGGGGTCCATTCGGGCTCGGTGTCGATCGCCAGATTGGTCGTGATCCGGCTCAGCGACCCGGAGCCGAGGTCCATCACGTAGATCTCCGGGTTCCCCTGGTACGACAGCGACACCGCCAGCCTGCGGCCGTCGGGCGAGAACTTGGGCGCGCCGTTGATTCCGCGCTGGTTGGACAGCAACCGGCGCGCGCCGGTGGTGATGTCCTGCATATAGATCGCCGAATCGCCGTGCTCGAAGGACACATAGGCGAGCTTGCTGCCATCCGGCGACCACGCCGGCGACAACAGAGGTTCGCGCGAACGCACCACTGTTTGCGGATTGTAACCATCCGAGTCGGCGATGATCAGCGAGTATTGCGAATTGTTGCCCGTGCCCACCGCGGTCACGTAGGCGATGCGCGTATCGAAGGCACCGCGCACGCCGATGATCTTCTGGTAGATCTGGTCGGCGATCTTGTGCGCCACGCGGCGCAGGTCGCTGCCTTGTCCGGTGATGGAGAGGCCGAGCAGCCGCTGCTGCTTGTTGACGTCCCACAATTCGAAGTCCGCGCGCAGCGCGCCGTTGCCGGCGTCCGACGTGCGCCCGACGACGATGTAGTCCTGCTTCAACTGTTGCCAGGTCGGAAACTTGATGTCGGTGCCGGAGGTGGGCGTTTCCACGATCTCGCTCTTGCCCAGCGCACGGAACTTGCCGCAGCGGTTCAGATCCATGCTGACCACGTCGGCGATATCCGTGCCGGGCGGCGGACCCGCGCTCTGGCCGAACGGCACCACCGCGATCGGAATCGCCGAAGGCACGCCGTTGACGATCTGCACGGTGAGGCCTTGTGCCAAAACCCGGGCACTCAGCAGGACCGAGCATACGAACAACAACATGGTGGAAAGGAATCTACGGTTTCGCATGGTTGGAGATCCTTACTGCGAAGTCGGGACGACAAAAGTGATAGGGATGTCGCGCTGAAATTCTTTTTCAAAGCCGTGATAAGGCAATGGAGAAGAACGAAGCACTGCGGCTTCTACCGAGTGCTTGCCTTCATCGTCCATTGGACAATTCTGAGGGACGACTTTGGCAGAAAGCACCTGACCCCCCGGTATCTGGATGATGTCCACCGTGCAGGTCGTGCCCGGCAGCATATTGATCGGACGAAACCAGTTCGGCGTGATGGCATTCTGCAACGCCGCGATGTAAGCATTGTTGTCCTTGCCGTTCTGCCCAGTCATCGCCTGCTTCGCGGGCGGCACGCTGTCGTTGGCGTCCTGGTTGTCCGGCGTGTCTTTCAGGTCGGCCAGTTGTTGCGCCTTCTGCTGTGCCAGCTTGATCTGCTTCTGGGTGGCCGCGCTCTGCGCCTTGACCTTCGCCAGTTCTTTCAGGATCCGGTCCGCCTCCTGTTCGCGCGACAGTTCCGCCATGCGCTGTTTCTCTTTTTCTTCCTGCGCCTTCTGCTGGTCGGCCTGCTGCTGCGCGATATCCGCGATTTTTTCCTGGTCCTTGATGTCGGGGTGTTCCGGCGGCGGCGGCAGCACCTTCACCGGCGCCGGTTTCGGCACTTCCGGTTTCGGCAATTCGCGCTGGTCCGGCGGGGGATTGGCAGGCTGCGCGCGCTTGCTGTGCCTGGGCGGCGGCGCACCGACCGGCCCGACCAGCGTGGCGTCGATGATCGGCCCGACCAGCTGGATCGGGCGTTCGCACGCCACCGGGTTCGGCAGGTGCAGGAAATCCGTGACGCCCTGCCAGCTCGCGCAGTTGAGCATCGCCAGCGCGAGGAAGCCGATGATGCACAGGTGCAGCAGCGCGGACAGCATCACCGCGCGCGGCGTGGCGCTACTTTCTTCCATTGCCGTCGGGCGCCGGTTGCTGCGGCTGGGTCATCAGGCCGATGTTGGGCACGCCGGCCTGCTGCAGCAGCACCATGGCCTGCATGACATGGCCGTAGTCGACATCCGCGTCGCCGCCGAACAGCACCGGCGTCTGCGGGTTTTCCTTCACGAAAGCCGTGACCTTGGCCTTGAGCGTGTCGGCGTCGATGGGTTCGCGCTTGGCGGCGCCGAGCGTGAGATAGAGCTGGCCGTTCTTGTCCAGGCTCACCAGCACCGGCTGCTTGTCCTGCTGCAGCGACTTGGCCGCGGCCTGCGGAAGCTTGATGTCGACGCCCATGCGCAACAACGGCGCGGTGACCATGAAGATGATCAGCAGCACCAGCATCACGTCGATGTAGGGAACGACGTTGATCTCGGCCTTGAGCTTGCGGCGTTGGCGTTTGCGCGGCGGTTGCATGGCTCAGGCGTGCTCGTCGGCCTGGATCTGGCGATTGAGGATGGACGAGAACTCCTCCTGGAAGGTGTCGTAGCGCACCGTGATGCGTTCCAGCCGCATCGAATACCGGTTGTAGGCCCACACCGCGGGGATCGCAGCGAACAGGCCCATCGCCGTGGCGACCAGCGCTTCGGAAATGCCGGGCGCGACCATCGCGATGGTCGCTTCCTTCACGGAGCCGAGGCCCTGGAACGCCACCATGATGCCCCACACCGTGCCGAACAAGCCGACGTAAGGGCTGATCGAACCGACGTTGGCGAGGAATTCCAGGTTGTGTTCCAGCTTGTCCGCCTCGCGAGTGGCGGAAACGCGCATCGCACGCTCGCTGGCTTCCAGCACCGCGCGCGGATCGCTGCTGCGGCGCTGCTGCCGCTGGCGCGCGAATTCGCGGAACCCGGCCTCGAACACGGAAGCGAGTCCGCCCGCGTCCTCGCCGCGCGCGCTCACCTCGCGGAACAACGCGGCGAGGTCGGCGCCGGACCAGAAGCGCTGCTCGAACGCGTCCGCGTCGCGCGTCGCCGCATCCAGCATCGCCCACTTGCGGAAGATGATCACCCAGGAAGCAAACGAGAAGACCACCAGGATCGCCAGCACCAGTTTCACCGGCAGGCTGGCGTGCAGCACCAGGTCGAGGATATTGAGTTCGCCGTTCATCGGTCAGGGGATTCCTTGCAGTTTCCTTCGATCAAATGCGTGATTGCTTCCGGAATGCGCCGCGGCTGCCAGTCCCGCGCATCGACGCAGGCCACACGCACGCTCGCGCGCGTCAGGATTTCGCCATCGCGCACGCGTCGCAGCGCGTGCTGCAGCAGCAGGCTCGCGCTGCGACGCTGCATCAGCACGACATCGGCTTCCAGTTCGTCGTCCAGCCGCGCCGGTTTTTCGTAGGCCACCGTGATCTCGCGCACCACGAACAATACCCCGCGTTGCTCGCGCAGCTCCGTCTGCCCCAGCCCCCGTGCCCGCAGCCATTCGGTGCGCGCGCGCTCCAGAAACCTCAGGTAGCCCGCGTGATACACCACGCCGCCGGCATCGGTATCTTCCCAATACACCCTTAGCCGCCAACTGAATGCGGGCCGAACCGGCGCCCGCTCTATCGCATCCGTGCGCGCAGTCGAACCCGCCATCTATGACCTCGCGGCCTGGAACAGGTTCAGCGCGGGATCCGCCGGCGGCGGATTCCAGCCGAAGTGCCGCCACGCGCGCGCGGTGGCGATGCGCCCGCGCGCGGTGCGCGCGAGATAACCCTGCTGGATCAGGTAAGGCTCCAGCACGTCCTCGATGGTGTCACGCGCCTCGGCCAATGCCGCCGCCAGCGAATCCACGCCCACCGGCCCCCCCTCGAACTGCTCGATCACCACGCGCAACAGCCGGCGGTCGAGTTCGTCGAAACCGCTTTCGTCGATCTGCAGCATGCCGAGCGCTTCCGCCGCCGCCGCGCGGGTAATGCTGCCGCCGGCACGCACTTCGGCGAAATCACGCACGCGCCGCAACAACCGGTTGGCGATGCGCGGCGTACCCCGCGCACGATTGGCGATTTCGTCCGCGCCGTCTTCTTCGCAGGCGATGCCGAGGATGGCCGCCGAACGACGCACGATCTGCGCGAGTTCGGACGGCGCGTAGAACTCCAGCCGCTGCACGATGCCGAAGCGGTCGCGCAACGGCCCGGTGAGCATGCCGGCGCGCGTGGTGGCGCCGATCAGCGTGAACGGCGGCAGGTCGAGCTTGATCGAGCGCGCGGCCGGACCCTCGCCGAGCATGATGTCGATCTGGAAATCCTCCATCGCCGGATACAGCACTTCCTCCACCAGCGGCGAGAGGCGGTGGATCTCGTCGATGAACAACACGTCGTGCGGCTGCAGGTTGGTCAACAGCGCCGCGAGGTCGCCGGCGCGTTCCAGCACCGGGCCGGACGTGCTGCGCAGGTTCACGCCGAGTTCGTTGGCGATTACGTGCGAAAGCGTGGTCTTGCCCAGTCCCGGCGGTCCGAACACCAGCACGTGGTCGAGCGCATCGCGGCGTCGGCGCGTCGCCTCGATCGCGACGCCCAGTTGCTCGCGCATCGCGCGCTGGCCGATGTATTCGGCGAAACGCCGCGGACGGATCGACGCCTCGATCGCCAGTTCGGCGCGATCGGCGCCAGCGTCGCTCAGGCGATTCTCCGTCATGCGGGGATTATGCCGCAAAGTGGGGAGGGCCAGCGGTCAACTGTCGGCGGAAGGAGCATGCGCACCCGCGCTTCCACCGCGCAACGCACACCCGCGCTAAATCTGCACCTGCGTACCCAGCTCCACCAACCGGTTGCCGGGGATGTGGAAGAACGCGGTGGCCGCGAGCGCATTGCGTGACATCAGCGCGAACAGGCGGTCGCGCCATACGCCCATGCCGGCGCGGTGGCTGGCGACGATGGTTTCGCGCGAAAGGAAGAACGTGGTGTCCATCATGTCGAAACGCATGCCAGCCGCGCCGCACGCAACGAGCGCGGCGGGCACGTCCTGTTCCTCCGCAAAACCGAAGCGCAGGGTCAGCGCGGAAAACCCGTGGCCGAGATCGCGCAACGCGATGCGCTCGCCGGGTTCCGCCTGCGGCGTGTCCAGTGTCTCCACGGAAAGGATCACGTTGCGTTCGTGCAGCACCTTGTAGTGCTTGAGGCTGTGCAGCAATGCGTGCGGCACGGCTTGGACGTTCGCGGTCATGAACACCGCGGTGCCCGGCACGCGTTGCGGCGGATGTTCGCCGATGCTGGCGATGAAGGGTTCCAGCGCGAGGCCGCTCTGCCGCAATTCGCGCAACAGCGATTCCCGCCCGCGCCGCCAGGTCGTCATCACGATGAAGACCAGCAATCCCAGCACCAGCGGGAACCAGCCGCCATGCTCGACCTTGATCAGGTTGGCGCCGAACAGCGAGACGTCGATGACGAGGAACAGCGAACCCAGCGCGATCACCGCCAGCCACGGCCAGTTCCACATGCGCCGCATCACGATCAGCGCCAGCAGCGTGGTCGCGACCATCGTGCCGGTCACCGCGATGCCGTAGGCCGCGCCGAGATTGGCGGAAGAACGGAAGCCGATTACCGCCAGCACCACCAGCACCAGCAACATGCCGTTGATCCATGGCACGAACACTTGCCCCGACAGCATGCGCGAGGTGTGCACGATGCGCATGCGCGGTGCGTAACCGAGCTGGATCGCTTCGCGCGTCATCGAGAAAGCGCCGCTGATCACCGCTTGTGAAGCGATCACCGCGGCGACGGCCGCCAGCACGATCATCGGCACCAGCAGCACGCGCGGCGCCAGCAGATAAAACGGATTGCTCACGGCCGCGGGGTCGGCAAGCAACAGCGCCCCCTGTCCGAAATAATTCAGCAGCAACGCCGGCAACACGAAAGTCAGCCACGCCATGCGGATGGGCTTCGAGCCGAAATGGCCCATGTCGGCATACAACGCTTCGCAGCCGGTCACCGCCAGCACCACGCCGCCCAGCGCGACGAAGGCGCCGAAGCGATGCGAGAGGAAGAACCGCACCGCGCAGACCGGGTTCAACGCCGCCAGCACCTGCGGTTCACGCAGGATGTAATGCAAACCCAGCAACGCGATCACCACGAACCAGACGCACATCACCGGCCCGAACAATGCGCCGATGCCGGCGGTGCCGCGCTTCTGCACGTAAAACAGCAACAGCAGGATCGCCACGCTGATCGGCACCACCCATTGCGCGAGCGAAGGTTCGACGACCTTCACGCCTTCCACCGCGCCGAGCACCGTCTGCGCGGGCGTGATCACGCCATCGCCATAGAACAGCGCCGCGCCGAAGATCGCCAGCACCGCGATCGCCCAGCGCAAGCGCGGTTCGCCGCGCGCGCTGCGCTGCGCCAGCGCCATCAGCGCCATGATGCCGCCCTCGCCCTTGTTGTCGGCGCGCATGATGAAGATCACGTACTTCAGCGTGACCACCAGGATCAACGCCCAGAAGATCAGCGACAGCACGCCCAGCACGCTGGCCGGCGAAACACCCAGACCGTATTTCGCGCTGAAGACTTCGCCCATCGTGTACAGCGGGCTGGTGCCGATGTCGCCGAACACCACGCCGATCGCGCCGATCGCGAGCGCGCGCAGCGAGGGACGTTCGTTCCCGCCGAGAGCGGCGATGGTCATGATCGGTGCGGTGCGTTGTGGCGGGACATGGACGCTCCTGCAGACCTTCAGATTTCAACCTGGGTGCCGAGCTCGATCAGGCGATTGCTCGGGATGCGGAAGAACGCCGTCGCCGGCAGCGCGTTGCGCGCCATGAACGCGAACAACTTGTCACGCCACATCGCCATGCCCGGGCGTTCGGTGGCAATGATGGTTTCGCGCGAAAGGAAAAACGTCGTGTCCATCATGTCGAAACCCAATCCTTTCGCCGCGCAGCTTTCGAGCCGTTCCGGAACATCCGGGTCCTCCGCGAAACCGAAGCGCAGGGTGACCCGATAGAAACGGTGGCCGAGATCCTCGATCGCGATCCGTTCGTCCGGATCGGTGAACGGCGCTTCCTGCGTTTCGCCGGTGAGGATCACGTTGCGCTCGTGCAGCACCTTGTTGTGTTTCAGATTGTGCAGCAGCGCGTGCGGCACCGCGTCGGCGTTGCTGGTGAGGAACACCGCGGTGCCCGCCACCCGCGTCGGCGGATGTTCGCTGATGCTGCGGATGAAGGGCTCCAGCGCCAGGCCGCTCTGCTTGATCTCGCGCATCACCAGTTCGCGCCCGCGCCGCCATGTCGTCAACACGGTGAAGATGCAGCCACCCAGTACCAGCGGGAACCAGCCGCCATCCGGGATCTTCAATGTGTTCGCGCCGAAGAACGACAGATCGACAGCGAGGAACACGACCCCCACGGTCGCGACGCGCGCGATGTCCCAGTTCCACATGCGCCGCGCCACCACCAGGAACAACGCAGTGTCGATCGCCATGGTGCCGGTTACCGCGATGCCGTATGCGCCAGCCAGTGCGTTGGAGGAACGAAAGCCGATCACCACCAGTACCACGGCCACCAGCAGGAATCGGTTCACCCACGGCATGTAGATCTGCCCGATCGACTCGGTCGAGGTGTGCACCACCGGCATGCGCGGGATGAAACCGAGCTGGATCGCCTGGCGCGTGATCGAGAACGCCCCCGAGATCACCGCCTGCGAGGCGATCACCGCGGCCGCCGTGGCCAGTACCACCATCGGGATGCGCGCCCACTCCGGCGCCGCGAGGTAGAACGGATTGCGCTCGGCGCCGGGATAGTGCATCAGCAACGCGGCCTGGCCGAAATAATTCAGAAGCAGGCCGGGCATCACGAAGCCGAACCACGCCAGCCGGATCGGACGCCGCCCGAAATGCCCCATGTCGGTATACAGCGCCTCGGCGCCCGTCACGCACAGCACCACCGCGCCGAGCGCGAGCACGCCGCCCCACTGATGGTGCACGAAGAATTGCACGGCGTACCAGGGATCCAGCGCGCGCAGCACCAGCGGATGCTGGACGATGTTCCACACGCCGATCGCGCCGAGCGCGAGAAACCAGATCACCATCACCGGCCCGAACACGCTGCCGACGCGTCCGGTGCCGTGCCGCTGGAACCAGAACAGCACCAGCAGCACCAGCACCGTCAGCGGCACCACGTACCTGCCCAGCGCTGGCGCGCTCACCTGCAGGCCTTCCATCGCCGAGAGCACCGAGATCGATGGCGTGATCACGCCGTCCCCGTAGAACAGCGCCGCGCCGAGGATCGCGAACAGCACCACCATCCGGCGCAGGCGCGGATGGCCGCGGCTGGCGCGCTGCGCCAGCGCCATCATCGCCATGATGCCGCCTTCGCCCTTGTTGTCCGCGCGCATGATGAAGCTGACGTACTTCACCGCCACCACCATCACCAGCGTCCAGGTCACCAGCGACAGGATGCCGAGCACGTTGGGGGCGTCCACGGGCATGCCGTGCGGGCCGTAGAACGCTTCCTTCATCGTGTACAACGGGCTGGTCCCGACGTCGCCGAACACCACGCCGATCGCACCGATCACCAACGCGCGCATCGCGGTGTGGTTGCCGCTCGACTTGTCTCCCGCGGCGACGCCCTGCGCGGCGTCGACTTCGAGCTTTTCGCTCGGGCGTTCGTTGGGCGCGTTGGCGTTCATCCGTTTTCCGCGTCAACGACCCAGCGCCGCGCGCAACGCCTTGCGGATGATCGCCTCGGCATCGTCGCCGTCCTGCATGGTGTTTTTTGCCAGGCGCGCGGCTTCGACCGGTTTGTAACCGAGCTGTTGCAGCGCCGCGACCGCTTCCTCCTGCGGCGAGGATGGAACACGGCCGACACCCGGCGACGTGGCCACCGCACCGGCGTCCACGCGGTCGCGCAGTTCCACCACGATGCGCTCCGCGGTTTTCTTGCCGATCCCGGGAATCCGCGTGAGCGCGGCCACGTCGGCCTCGCGCACCAGCCGCGCGAATTCCTGCGTGCTCACGCCCGACAGCACCGCCAGCGCGATGCGCGCGCCGATGCCCGAGACTTTCTGCAGATTGCGGAACAGTGCGCGTTCTTCCTCGCGCAGGAATCCGTACAGCGCGGCGGTGTCCTCGCGGATCGCATAGTGCGTGAGCAGCGTCGCCTCGCGCCCGGTTTCCGGCAGGTCGTAGAGCGTGGACATCGGCACTTCCAGCTCGTAGCCGACGCCACCGACCTCCAGCACGATCCACGGCGGCTGTTTCGAGACCAGCGTTCCGCGCAACCGCCCGATCATCGCCGTCTCCACGCGACTGCGGGCACGCCCAGCCGTTGCGCGCTTGCGCGAGTGTGTGCATGCGTGATCGCCACAGCCAGCGCATCGGCCGCGTCGGCCTGCAAAGCTTCGCGCAAGCCGAGCAATACGCCGACCATGTGTTGTACCTGGGCCTTGTCGGCGCGCCCGCCGCCGACCACCGCCTGCTTGACCGCCGTCGGCGCGTACTCGTGCACCGGCAGCGCGCGCCCGACCGCCGCGCAGATCGCCGCACCGCGCGCCTGCCCCAGCTTCAGCGCGGAATCCGCGTTCTTGGCCATGAACACCCGTTCGACGGCGATTTCGCGCGGCGCGTGTTCGTCGATGATCGCGAGCACGCCTTCGTAGATGCGCGCCAACCGTTGCGGGAATTCGTCCTCGCCGCCGACCTGCAGCGTGGCGTGCGCGATGCAGCGCAGGCTGCCATCGCCGCGCGCCTCGATCACGCCGACGCCGGTACGCAGGCTGCCCGGATCGATGCCGAGGATGCGGAGGCTTTCCATGTCCGTAGCGCGTCGAACGCGCTCAGTCCCCGACCGGCAACGCGGCGTTGCAATACACGTCTTGCACGTCGTCCAGTTCGTCCAGCCATTCCAGCAGCTCGGCAACCTGCTCGGCCTGTTCGCCGCTCACCGCGATCGCGTTGTCGGCGCGCAGCGTCACTTCCGCGCTGGCGGGTTGCAGACCGGTCTTCCCGATGGCGTCGCGCACGCCCTCGAAGGAATCCGGATCCGTCAGCACCACGATCGAACCGTCGGCATTCGCCACCACGTCCTCCGCGCCGGCCTCGATCGCCGCCTCAGTGATGCGGTCTTCGTCGGCACCCTTGTCGAACGCGATCACGCCGCGTTTCTTGAACAGGTAGGCGACCGAACCCTCGGTGCCCATGTTGCCGCCGAACTTGCCGAACGCATGGCGCACATCGGCCACGCTGCGCTGGCGATTGTCGGTGACGCAATCCACGATCACCGCCACACCGCCGGGCGCGTAACCCTCGTAGCGCACTTCTTCGTAGGTCACGCCTTCCAGTTCGCCGGTGGCCTTCTTGATGGCGCGCTCGATGGTGTCCTTGGTCATGTTCGCCGCCAGCGCCTTGTCGATCGCTGAGCGCAGGCGCGGATTGCCGGCCGGATCGCCGCCGCCGGCCCGCGCCGCCACGCTGATCTCGCGCGACAGCTTGGTGAACATGCGGCCGCGACGCGCGTCCTCCGCGTTCTTGCGGCCTTCGATACTCGGGCCTCTACCCATGGAAATATCTCTTCAGTGCTTGTTGCGGTTCGATTCTGCAATCGCTGCCATGTCCCACATCCCCGACAATCGCTTGCTGCGCAAGGATTGCCTGCCCCTTCTCCCCAGGGGACCCGAACGCCGCATATCGGATATTGCGGATTTTACTGCATCACCGGCGCGGCCTGCCCTTCGAAACGGCCATGCCGCAGGAACGCGACGGTTTGCGCCGCCGCTTCCGACGAAAACAGCAAGCCGCTGTGCGAAGCCGCCACCACGCAATGATCGGTGATGCCGGGCAGGCGCGTTTCCGCCACGGCCACGGTACCGTCGTGCTCGCCTTCGAATTGCGCGAGGTGCGAGCCCAGGCCATGCGGCATCGATCCTGCGACCACGCCGACCTCGCGTGCGCCTTGCCACGCCGGCACGCCATCCACCAGATCGGCTGCGCTGTGGCCGAACAACATCTGCCCGACCGGCCAGTCCGCGAAAGCGCGCGCGGCGGCGCTGCCGGTCAGCGGCGTGCCGAGGCAGACGATGCGTCCCGGCGGCAGGTCGACGGCATCGCTCGCGCATTGCAACGCGAAGATGCCGCCGAGGCTGTGGCCGACCAGATGCACGTGCGCCGCGGCATCGCCACCCTCGGCCAGCGCGCCGATCGCGCGTTGCAGGCGCATCAGCGTATGCGCGGGTTGCGACATCACGCTGGCGTATTCGAAGCCGTGCACCGCGAATCCTTCGCGCAACAGGCGCGCCCGCAGCGCCAGCATCGAGAACCCGCGCATCCACAAGCCGTGCAACAGGACGACATGTTCGTTCACTTCGCCGCTTCGTCGAGAGCCGTGCGCACGTGCAATTCGCGCAACTGCGCGTCGGACACCGGCGACGGCGCGTCGGTCATCAGGTCCTGCGCGCTGGTGGTCTTGGGGAAAGCGATGACGTCGCGGATCGCATCCGTGCCGCCGATCAGCATGGCCAGGCGGTCGACGCCGAAGGCGATGCCGCCGTGCGGCGGCGCGCCCAGCGTCAGCGCCTTCAACAGGAACCCGAACTTGGCCTGCGCTTCTTCCGCTCCGATGCCGAGCAACTCGAACACCGCGCTTTGCATGTCCGGGCGATGGATGCGGATCGAACCACCGCCGATCTCGGAACCGTTGAGCACCATGTCGTAGCCGCGCGACACCGCAATCGCGGCGTTGGCGCGCAAGTCGTCGACATCGTCGACCTTGGGCGCGGTGAACGGATGATGCAACGCGACGAAACGCCGCTCCTGCCCATCGTATTCGAACATCGGGAAATCGGTGACCCACAAGGGCTTCCAACTGTTCTCGACCAGGCCGCGGTCGCGCGCGACCTTCAGCCGCAGCGCGCCCATGAAATCGCACACGGTTTTCCACTGGCCCGCGCCGAACAGCAGCAGGTCGCCGCTCCGCGCTTTGGTGCGTTTGAGAACCTCGGCTAGCGCGGCATCGTCGAGAAGCTTCGTAATAGGCGACTTGACGCCATCGCGCCCCGTTGCGAGGTTGTCAATCTTCAGCCAGCCCAAGCCTCTTGCCCCGAACTTCGTGGCATGAGCGGCGTAATCGTCGATCTGCTTGCGCGACAGTTCCGCGCCGCCCGGCACGCGCAGCGCGGCCACGCGGCCATTCGGGTCATTGGCCGGTCCCGCGAACACCTTGAACTCGACGTGCTTCACGATGTCGGCGATATCGACCAGTTCCATCGCCATGCGCAGGTCCGGTTTGTCGGAACCGTAGCGACGCATCGCTTCTTCATAGGTCATGCGCGGGAACGGATCGGCCAGTTCGATGCCGCCGATTTCCTTGAACACGTCCCGGATCATCGCCTCGACCGTGTCCTGCACGTCGCGTTCCTCGACGAACGCGAACTCCATGTCGAGCTGGGTGAATTCCGGCTGGCGGTCGGCGCGCAGGTCTTCGTCGCGGAAACAGCGCGCGATCTGGTAGTAGCGGTCGAAGCCGGCCATCATCAGGATCTGCTTGAACAACTGCGGCGATTGCGGCAGCGCGTAGAACTGGCCCGGATGCACGCGCGACGGCACCAGGTAGTCACGCGCACCTTCCGGCGTGGCCTTGGTGAGGATCGGCGTCTCGATGTCCTGGAAGCCGCGTGCGTCCAGCCAGCGCCGCAGCGCCTGCACCAGCCGGATGCGCGTGCGCATCACCTTCTGCATTTCCGGGCGGCGCAGGTCGAGGTAGCGGTAGGTCATCCGCAAATCCTCGTTGGGGTTCTCGTGCAATGCGAACGGCAGATTCTTCGCCGGATTGAGCAGTTCGATGGATTCCGCGATCACTTCGTAGCGACCGGTCGGGATGCGCTCGTTGACGCTGCTGCGCTCGCGCACCGTGCCGGTGACCCGCAGGCAATCCTCGTAGCCCACCCGGCTGGCGATTTCGAACACGCCGGCACGATCGGGGTCGGCCACGACCTGCACGATGCCTTCGTGGTCACGCAGGTCGACGAATACCACGCCGCCATGATCGCGGCGCGCGTCGGCCCAGCCACACAGGCTCACGCGCTCACCGAGTTGATGCTCGCCGATCAGGCCGCAGTAATGGGTACGCATGGGGCGATCGACTCCAGAGGATGGCCTCGGCGACGAGGCAAAGCGGAAATGCTAAGCGGAGTCATGTTGCACCGCAAACAAAAACGCCCGCCAAGGTCGGCGGGCGTTTCGCTGAAACACTTCCTGTCCGGGGGAAACGGCCGTCCCTGGCCGTGATTCCGCAGGCTCGCTTACCAGCGGCGATCGACCACGAAACGTCCGCCGCAACCGCGGTCCACCCAGATGCCGGCGCGGTTCCAACCCCACGTCTGGCCCTCGACGCAGGCGGAATGCGAAGTCTGGCGCCGAATGTAGACGCGGCCATGGCGGCCGACATCGACCTTGCAAAAGCCGTAGCGGTGTTGCGAACTGCCGCAACCGATCTCGAAACGCTGGTTCCAGTTCGGCGGGGGAACCCAAGCTCCCGGAGGCGGAGGGCCGTATTGCGGCGGCGGTGGCGGAGGCGGCCGTCCGTAGTACTGCGCCTGCGCTGCCATGGCCAAGCCAAGCGTGAGCAATCCAAAGATACCCGCAGTGACGCTGCGCATTGCACTCCTCCCTTTCGTTGCGTGATGGGCGAATCCAGTGTCCGTGTTGCGACATGAACGCCGGCTGGCAAGGCTTTCCGCCATTCAGCTCCCGGAAGCGTGAGTCGAAGGTGAAGCCGGAGCGGCAGTTTCCGCCTTCGTCGGCGAGGCCTTCGGTTCGGTCGCCTTGGAAGCATCCCTGGCAGGCTTGTCGGCCGGTTTTTCCGCAGGCGCCGACGATTCGTCCTTGCCTGCGAGATTGCGCCTGGTGTCCTTGTCGGATTTGAAGTCGGTTTCGTACCAGCCGCTGCCCGCGAGCCTGAAGGCGGGCGCGGTGACCTGCCGCTTGACTGTCTGCGCGCCGCATTCCGGGCATTCGCCCGGATCGGGATCCGAAAGCTTCTGCAGGCGATCGAACGCATGACCGCAGGTTTCGCAACGAAAAGCGTAGATCGGCATGGGAATGCGCGTTCCGGAAGGCACACAACAATGCGGCATCGGCCGCCGCGATTCAAGATGCAGTCCCGCATTCGCGGCACGGTGCCGCGGCATGGCAAGCTTGCGCGCCGGTCGCCGGCCGCGTGGAAACAACGACACGGAGCAATGATGCGCGCAACACTTCGACCATGGGCATGCTGGCTGTGCGTCGCCGGCATGGCGGTCGCCTGGCGGGCGGGTGCCACCGACGTGGAATGCGCCGCGTCGAACACCGCGGTTGCACCCGCCTATCGTCAGCACGTGGAGGCGATGGATCACCGGCTCGGCGTCGCCGACGATTATGCGGAATTCCATCATCTCGAGCTGATGCCGCAAGCGGCCCGTCTGGTCGATGCGGGCAAGGACATCCAGGGACGCACGGTGCGGCTGGCGCCATCCGCAGCCACGGCCCTGCGGGAAATGATGCTCGCCGCGGAAAGCGAGGGCGTGACGCTGCAAATCGTTTCCGGCTACCGCAGCGCCGAATACCAGGCCGAGTTGCTGCGCCAGAAAATGCATCGCGGCATGCCGCTGGAATCGGCCCTGCGCATCAACACGCCTCCCGGCTACAGCGAACACCAGACCGGCTGCGCGGTGGACCTGACCACGCCGGGCGCGGCGGCGACCGAATCGTCGTTCGCGGACACCGCCGCGTACCGCTGGTTGCAGCGCCACGGCCCGGAATACGGATTCCGCCTTTCGTATCCTTCGGGCAATCCCAACGGCATCGAGTTCGAGCCCTGGCACTGGCGATATGCCGCCACAACGCCAACCGCATCATTTCCCCGGAAACCAATTCCGTGACGAAATCCCGAGCGGCACCTGGGCATCGCTGATTCGCCATCACGCCATGTCGGAGGCGTAAAGCTCGAGCAGCGCGGTTTCCGCAGCGTCCAACTCGACGCGCAAGGCGTCCAGACGCATCGCCATTTGCGCCGAACGCGCGGCTCCCGCCGCATACGTGGCCGGATCGGCCAGTCGCGACTCGGTCAGGCTTATCTCGCCTTGCAGTCCGGCAATGTGCGTTTCGAGTTTGACCACGCGATGAGGATTGGGTTTGCGGGTCTTGCGTACTGCGGGTGCCGCAACGACCGGCGGTTCGGGCTGGCGCGAATCATTTGCCGGACGCGATCGCAACCACGCCGCGTAGTCGTCCAGATCGCCGTCGAAAGCCTCGACGCTCCCGTGCGCCACGCGCCAGAACGTCTCGCAGACCAGCCCGATCAGATGCCGGTCGTGCGAGACCAGCACGATCGCGCCGGGAAAATCCACGAGCGCCTCGGCCAATGCTTCGCGCATGTCCAGGTCGAGATGGTTGGTGGGCTCGTCCAGCAGCAGCACGTTGGGTTTGCGCCAGGCGATCAACGCCAGCGCCAGGCGCGCGCGTTCGCCGCCGGAAAATCCGTTCACGTTCTCGAATGCGCGGTCGCCGGGAAAATTCCAGCGCCCGAGGAAATTCCGGAAAGTCTGTGTCGATTCGTTCGGCGCGATGTCGCGCAGATGGTCGATCGGCGACTGGTCCGGGCGCAATGATTCGACCGTGTGCTGGGCGAAATAGCCGATCACGAGTTCCGGATGTGCATTGCGTTCCCCGGCCAGCAGCGGCAATTCGCCGACCAGGGTTTTCACCAGCGTCGATTTGCCCGCGCCGTTGGGCCCGAGCAAGCCGACGCGATCGCCCGCCTCCAGGCCAAATCCAATGTCGTGGAGAACACGCAAATCGCCGTAACCCGCATCCGCATGCCTCAGGCGGATCAACGCGTGCGGGAGTTTCGCCGGCGGGATGAAATCGATGTGCAGCGCGCGTTCGGCGCGTACCGCCTCGGTGCCGGCCAGTTTCGCGAGTCGCTTCATGCGCGATTGCGCCTGGGTGGCCTTGCTGGCCTTGGCCTTGAAGCGCGCGATGAATCGCTGCAGATGTTCGCGTTCGGCTTGTTCCTTTTCAAACGCGATCTGCTGCTGATGCAGGTGCTCGGCGCGTTGGTGTTCGAAGCGGGTGTAGTCGCCTGTGTACAGACGCGCACGCCCATCATGCAGATGCAGGATGTGTGTCGACACGCCATCCAGAAATTCGCGGTCGTGCGAAACCAGAAGCAGCGTGCCAGGATATTTCAACAGCCATTGTTCCAGCCACAACACCGCGTCCAGATCGAGGTGATTGGTTGGCTCGTCCAGCAACAGCAAGTCACTCGGCATCATCAACGCGCGCGCCAGATTCAGCCGCACGCGCCAGCCGCCCGAAAACGTCGACACCGGGCGCGCGTGCGTATCCGCTGGAAATCCCAGGCCGTGCAACAGGCGCGCTGCACGAGCCGTCGCGTCGTAACCATTGAGTTCTTCCAGACGATGATGCGCGTGCGCGACGCCTTCGTAATCCTCACGCGCCATCGCATCGGCTTCGTCCCGGAGCGCCGCCGCCACTTGCGCGTCGCCGCCCAGCACGAAATCCAGCGCGGCATCCGGCAGCGAAGGCGTTTCCTGCGCGACGCTGGCGATGCGTAGACGCGGCGGGATTTCCAGGTCGCCGCGGTCGGCTTCCAGCTCGCCCGTCAGCGCGGCGAACAGCGAGGATTTGCCGCAGCCGTTGCGGCCGACCACGCCCACTCGCCAGCCATCGTGAAGAGCCAGATCGACACCGGACAGCAGCAAATGCTGGCCACGCCGCAGCGCGAAATCGCGAAAGGAAATCATCGTCGAATTTTAGCAGGCGCGTCCACGCGTCGAATCCGGGAAAGCCGACCTCACCGTTTGCGGAACACCAGTTTTCCGCCTTCCGCATCGATCATGATCGTGTCGCCGGCGCCGAATTCGCCGCCGAGGATCATCGAAGCCAGCGGATTCTCCAGTTGCGTCTGGATCGCGCGCTTGAGCGGACGCGCGCCGTAGACCGGATCGAAACCCGCGTTGCCGAGCAAGGCGAACGCCTTGTCCGAAAGCTCCAGGTCGATCTGGCGTTCCTGCAGGCGCTTCGCGAGGTATTGCGTCTGCAGCCGCGCGATCTCGCGGATCTGCGTCTTGTCGAGCGGATGAAACACGACGATTTCGTCGAGGCGATTGATGAACTCC
Source organism: Rhodanobacteraceae bacterium (assembly GCA_035552915.1). Taxonomy (GTDB): domain Bacteria; phylum Pseudomonadota; class Gammaproteobacteria; order Xanthomonadales; family Rhodanobacteraceae; genus 66-474. The sequence goes on along the minus strand of DATNEQ010000036.1, from coordinate 61,359 downwards.
GGACGGAAGTGCGCCTGCACCACGCCCATCACCGCCGCCTTCATCTGGGTATAAGCCTCCGGCGAATCCTCGTCGATGCCGCTGGCCGCGATTTCCTGGATCTGGTGCGAGCCGAGGTTGGACGTCATCACGATCACGGTGTTGCGGAAATCCACCGTGCGGCCCTGGCCGTCGGTCAGCCGTCCGTCGTCCAGCACCTGCAGCAGGATGTTGAATACATCCGGATGCGCCTTCTCGACTTCATCCAGCAGGATCACGCTGTAGGGACGCCGACGCACGGCCTCGGTGAGATAGCCGCCCTCCTCGTAGCCGACGTAACCGGGCGGCGCGCCGATCAGCCGCGCGACGGAATGCTTCTCCATGAATTCGCTCATGTCGATGCGCACCATCGCGTCGGTGGTGTCGAACAGGAATCCGGCGAGTGCCTTGCACAGCTCGGTCTTGCCGACGCCAGTCGGGCCGAGGAACAGGAACGAACCGTAGGGGCGATTGGGATCGGACAACCCTGCGCGCGCGCGGCGGATCGCGTCGGCGACCGCGCGCACGGCTTCGTCCTGGCCGATGACGTTCTTGTGCAGCGCATCTTCCATGTGCAGCAGTTTTTCACGCTCGCCTTCCAGCATCTTCGACACCGGGATACCGGTCCAGCGCGACACGACCTGCGCGATTTCTTCCGCCGTCACCTTGTCCTGCAGCAGCCTGAAGCCGGTCTTTTCGGCCTCCTGCGCGGCTTGCAATTGTTTTTCCAGCTCCGGCAACCTGCCGTACTGGATCTCGCTCATGCGTGCATAGTCCTGGCGACGTTGCGCGGCTTCCAGTTCCAGCCGCGCCTGCTCGATCTGTTCCTTGACTTTCGTGGTGCCGGAAACGGCGGCCTTCTCGGACTTCCATATCTCGTTCAAGTCGGAGAACTCGCGCTCCAGTTTCCCGATGTCGGTTTCCAGATCGGCCAGCCGCTTCTGCGACTCGGAATCTTTTTCCTTCTTCAACGCCTCGCGCTGGATCTTCAACTGGATCAGCCGCCGCTCCAGGCGATCGAGTTCCTCGGGCTTGGAATCGATTTCCATGCGGATGCGCGACGCCGCCTCGTCCATCAGGTCGATGGCCTTGTCGGGCAACTGGCGGTCGGTGATGTAGCGGTTGGACAGCGTGGCTGCGGCGACGATCGCCGGATCGGTGATCTCCACGCCATGGTGCACGGCGTACTTTTCCTTCAGCCCGCGCAGGATCGCGATGGTGTCTTCGACACTCGGCTCGCCGACGAACACCTTCTGGAAACGCCGCTCCAGCGCGGCGTCCTTCTCGATGTACTTGCGGTATTCGTCCAGCGTGGTGGCGCCGATGCAGTGCAATTCGCCGCGTGCCAGCGCCGGCTTGAGCATGTTGCCGGCGTCCATCGCGCCGTCGGCCTTGCCCGCGCCGACCATGGTGTGCAGCTCGTCGATGAACAGGATGATGCGGCCTTCCTGCTTGGCGAGGTCGTTGAGCACGCCCTTGAGGCGTTCCTCGAATTCGCCGCGGAATTTCGCGCCGGCGATCAGCGAGCCCATGTCGAGCGAGAGCACGCGCTTGTCGCGCAGGCCCTCCGGCACCTCGCCGTTGATGATGCGTTGCGCCAGGCCTTCCACGATCGCGGTCTTGCCCACGCCCGGTTCGCCGATCAGCACCGGGTTGTTCTTGGTGCGTCGCTGCAGCACCTGCACCACGCGGCGGATTTCCTCGTCGCGCCCGACCACCGGATCGAGCTTGCCGCTCTCCGCATGCGCGGTCAGGTCGATGGTGTATTTCTCCAATGCCTGGCGCTGGTCTTCCGCGTTTTCCGATTGCACCTTTTCGCCGCCGCGCAATTTGTCGATCGCCGCCGTGAGGTTCTGCTTGCCCGCGCCCGCGGCCTTCAGCGCCGCGCCGGTTTCGCCCTTGTCCTCCAGGCACGCCAGCAGGAACAACTCGCTGGCGATGAACTGGTCGCCGCGCTGCTGCGCCAGCTTGTCGGTGAGGTTGAGCAGGCGCGTCAGTTCGTTCGAGACGTTGATATTGCCTTCTTGGCCGGACACGCTCGGCAGGCGTCCGAGGATTTCGCCGACTTCGCGCCGCAGCAACGGCACGTTGATGCCGGCCTGCGCCAGCAGCGGCGCGGTCGAGCCGCCCTGCTGGTCCAGCAATGCCGCCAGCACATGCGCCGGTTCCAGCATGTTGTTGTCGCGCCCGACGGCCAGCGACTGCGCGTCGCTCAGGGCCTGCTGGAAACGGGAAGTGAGTTTGTCGGTGCGCATGGCGGCCTCGCCGAAAAGTCGAACACGGAAGATGCGGCCGCGCGGCCGTTGCTTCAAGCATGGCCGGACGCCGCAGCGTATGATTTTGCCGCCGAATGGCAGGCCAGGGGAACACGACGGCGTGAGCATGGTGATGGATGCGGGCCGGCGCCAGGCGCCGGCGGCGCGCATCGGCTGGGGGGTGCTCAACGCATTGCAGCTGGTCTTCACGATCGGCTGGACCGCCGGCTGCATCTTGCTGGCACTGGCGGTGAAACTGCTTGGCGGCGGTACGCGACTGCCCTTGCGAATGGCGTCGCGATTGTGGGCGCCGGGCCTGCTGTCCGGCGCCGGCGCGACGCTGCAGGTGGAAGGGCTGGAGCGCGTGGACTTCTCGCAACCCCACGTGTTCGTCGCCAACCACCAGTCCATCATCGACGTCTGCGCGTTGTTCCGCGCGTTGCCGGTGCCGCTGCGCTTCGTGCTGAAACAGGAACTGGCGCACGTGCCCTTCATTGGCGCATATGCGCGCGCGATGGGCATGGTCTTCGTCGAACGCCGGCACGTGCACGAGTCCTCGCGCAGGCTGGACGACGCCGCAAGTCTGCTGCGCGGCGGCGCCAACCTGTGCGCGTTCCCCGAAGGCACGCGCGGTCGCGACGGCCGCGTCGGCGCATTCAAGGGTGGCGCGTTCCAGGTCGCGATCGAAGCCGGCGTCGCTGTGGTGCCGATCCTGATCGAAGGTTCCGGCGCGGTGCTGCGGCCGTCCGGTTTCCGGGTGCGGCCCGGCACGATCCGCGTGCGCACCGGCGATCCGATTCCGGCGGGATTGCAACCGCACGAGCGCCAGGAATTGGCGCGGCGCGCGCACGCCGCGGTGGTCGCGCTGGCCGACGGATGATCTCTGCTCACGCGTTTTTCGCTATGTTCACGTCGCGTCGGGGATAATTCGCGATCCACCGACGAACCCGGGTCGAGGTGCCGATACCACGCCGCCATGCCGCCGATGCGTTGCCTACGCCGCCCATGCCGGATGCGGATACGCAATGGGCCTTGTTCCTCGACATCGACGGCACCCTGCTGGATTTCGCGCCGCATCACGATGCGGTAACCGTGGACGCACGCCTGCAGCGCGACCTTGATGCGCTGCACGGACGTCTCGACGGCGCACTGGCGCTCGTGAGCGGGCGCGTGCTGGCGCAAATCGACCGGTTGTTCGCGTGGCCTGGCCGCGCCGCCGCGGGTTTGCACGGCGCGCAGGTGCGCCGCGCCGACGGCTGCCTGCTGCGGAACGCCCTGCACGCCGATCTCGGAGCGTTGCGCGGCTTCGCCAGTGAACGCGCCGCGCGATTGCCCGGCGTGATGCTGGAAGACAAGCAGTCGGCGCTGGCGTTGCACTATCGCGATGCACCCGCGCAACGCGACGCCGCCGAAGTACTCGCGCGGGAATTGCAACGACGCGCCGCCGCGACGCACGTCCTGCAACACGGCGATCATGCGATCGAACTGAAACCCGCCGGTTGCGACAAGGGCGGTGCGCTGGCGGCATTGATGGACGCACCGCCGTTTTCCGGAAGGCGACCGTGGATGTTCGGCGACGATCTCACCGACGAACACGCCTTCGATGAAACGAACGCGCGCGACGGCATCAGCGTGATCGTCGGCGCGCGCCGTCCCACCCGTGCGCGTTTCGCGCTGCGCGATCCCGCCGCCATGCGCGGCTGGCTGCATGCGATGGCGCATCGATGATGCCTGCGAGGAAACCGACGTGAATGCCGACCGTTCCGGATCGAAGAAGAAACGGGTGAAGACCGCAACCAAACCGCAGTCCGCGCCGCGCAACCGGAAGCAGCGCGCGTCCGGCCGCCCGCAATCCGGCCTCGATCTCGGCGTGATCGGCAACGGGACAGTCAACGCGCTGATCGATCCGCGCGGACGCATCTGCTGGCATTGCGTGCCGGCATTCGACGGCGACCCGGTGTTCTGCTCGCTGCTGTCGCCGCAAATCGACGACGCGGGATTCTTCGACACCGAGCTGGAAAACGAGGTGCGCCACGAACAATGGTATGCCGACAACAGCCCGGTGCTGGTCACGCGGCTGACCGCGAAGGACGGTTCGCAGGTGGAGATCACCGATTTCGCGCCGCGCTGGAAACAACACGGGCGGATTTTCCACCCGATGCAACTGCTGCGGCGCGTGCGCCCGCTCGCGGGTTCGCCGCGCATCCGGATGCGCCTGCGGCCGCTCACCGGTTACGGCGGCCGCGCGCCGGAACAGACGTTCGGTTCCAACCACCTGCGCTTTTTGCTGGACCCGCTGGTGCTGCGCATCACCACCGACGCGCAACTGCCGATGCTGCGCGACGCGCTGCCGTTCCAGCTGGACCGCGAAGTGCACCTGGTGACGGGCACCGACGAAACGCTGCACGAATCGCCGGGCGATTATTTCCGCGCCGCGCTGCAATCCACGCTGGACTACTGGCACGAGTGGGTGCGCTACCTGTCGATTCCGGCCGAGTGGCAGGCAGCGGTGATCCGCGCCGCGATCACCCTGAAGCTGTGCCAGTACGAAGGCACCGGCGCCATCGTCGCCGCGATGACCACCTCCATCCCGGAAGCGCCGGACACCGTGCGCACCTGGGATTACCGCTATTGCTGGCCGCGCGACGCCGCGCTGGTGGTGCGCGCGCTCAACCAGTTGAGCGCCACTCGCAGCATGGAGGAATACGTGCGCTACATCTTCAATCTTTCGGTGAAAGACGAAGACGGCATGGCGCCGGTGTACGGCATCCATTTCCAGAACGAATTGCCGGAGCGCAGGGAAACGCATCTCGCCGGCTACCGCGGCATGGGACCGGTCCGTGTCGGCAACGACGCCTGGAAGCAGCGCCAGAACGACATCTACGGCAGCGTGATCCTCGCCGCCACGCAATTGTTCTGCGACCGGCGGCTGGTCTCGCCCGGCGACGCAACCACGTTCCAGCGCCTGGAGCACAGCGGCGAAGCCGCGTGGAAGGTGTTCGACAAACCTGACGCCGGCCTGTGGGAATTGCGCGGCCGCGAAGCCGTGCACACCTATTCGGCGGTAATGTGCTGGGTCGCGTGCGACCGGCTGGCGCGCATCGCCGGCTGGCTGGCACTGGCAGAACGCGCGCGCCTGTGGCGCCGCCGCGCCGAGCGCATCCGCAGCGCGATCTTTGAACACGCCGTGCACGCGAACGGTCATTTCGTGGAATCGTTCGGCGGCGAAGACCTGGACGCCAGCCTGCTGCTGCTGGAAAGCCTGCGCTTCGTCGCCGCCGACGATCCGCGCTTCGTCGCGACGGTCGAAAAGATCGGCGTGCAACTGATGCGCGACGGTTTCCTGCTGCGCTATGCGAAACCGGACGATTTCGGCGCGCCGGAAACCAGCTTCACGATCTGCAATTTCTGGTACGTGGAAGCGCTGGCGGGGATCGGCCGCAAGGACGAGGCGCGCGCGCTGTTCGAAAGGCTGCTGGCGATGCGCAATCCGCTGGGCCTGCTGTCGGAAGACCTCGACCCCAGGACGGGCGAACTGTGGGGCAACTTTCCGCAGACCTATTCGATGGTCGGCCTGATCAGCGCTGCGCGCGCGCTTTCCGCGAAATGGAGCGACATCCTGTGAGGTCGCCGCCGTGAGCCGGCTTGTCGTCGTTTCCAATCGCGTTGCGTTGCCGAAGGAAGCGCGCGCCGGCGGGCTGGCGGCGGCGATGCAGGCGGCGTTGTCGGAAACCGGCGGATTGTGGTTCGGATGGAGCGGCAGGATCGTCGCGACGGATGCGCGCCAGTTGCAGCGGCAGCGCGACGGCGACATCGACTATGCGCTGCTGGATCTCACCCGCGCGGAATACGACGCCTACTATCTCGGCTTCGCCAACCGCACGCTGTGGCCGCTGCTGCACTTCCAGCCGAACCTGATCGATTACCATCGCGAACAGCACGCAGGCTACATGGAAGTGAACCGCCTGTTCGCGCAGAAACTCGCGCCGCTGCTGCGCCCGGACGACCGCGTGTGGGTGCACGACTATCACCTGATTCCGCTCGGCGCCGAACTGCGCAGGCTGGGCGTGGTCGCGCCGATCGGCTTCTTCCTGCACGTGCCGCTGCCGCCGGCGCAACTGCTGAACACGCTGCCCGGCCACGACGAACTGTTCGCATCGTTCGGCGCGTACGACCTGGTCGGCGTGCAGACCCGCGACGCTTTGCGCGCGCTGCACGATTACCTGCGCGAAGAGTGCGTGGCGAAGACCGAACGCGACGGCCGCGTGCGCATGCGCGACGGCCGCAGTTTCCGCAGCGCGGCGTTTCCGATCAGCATCGATACCGAACGCGTCGCGCTGCAGGCCGCACAGGCGGCGCGCAGCGCGGCGAGCGAGCGCCTGCGCGGCAGCCTCGAAGGGCGCGCGCTGGCGCTCGGCATCGACCGGCTGGACTATTCCAAGGGCCTGCCGCGGCGCTTCGAAGCCTTCGGGCGGTTCCTCTCGGATCATCCGCAATGGAAGTCGAAAGTCTCCTTCCTGCAGATCGCGCCGCCCTCGCGCGAGGACGTGCCGGAATACCGCGAACTGCGCACGCGGCTGGAGCGGCTGGCCGGCGGCATCAACGGCCGCTACGCCGAACCGGACTGGGTGCCGATCCGCTACGTCAACCGCAGTTTCAACCAGTCCACGCTTGCGGGTTTCTGCCGCATGGCGAAACTGGCGCTGGTCACGCCGCTGCGCGACGGCATGAATCTGGTCGCCAAGGAATACGTCGCCGCGCAATCCGCCGAAGACCCGGGCGTGCTGGTGCTCTCGCACTTCGCCGGCGCGGCGGCCGAACTGGAAGCCGCACTGCGCATCAATCCCTACGACATCGACGAACTGGTCGGCGCGATCGAACGCGGACTCACCATGCCGCTGCCCGAACGCCGCGAACGCTGGCAGTCGATGTTCGATTACCTGTCACGGCACGACATCACCGCGTGGCGGCGTGTGTTTCTGGCGGCGCTGGAACAAGCGCGGCGGTAAGCGCTTGGCTGCGAACATTCTCGCCAGACGCTCCGCACTCTCACCACGTTCGCTTGTCGCCTCGGACGAGGAGGAGGAAGATCGTGTCACAGAGTCCATCGGAAATCCTGGAAAGACCGCAAGATCAGGCGGCGGGATTTGTCTGTGTGAGCGGCGTAAACCAATGATTTTTGCAGAATCGTTCCGACGGATAATTACGGGCGGCGAGAGCTATATGGCTGAGCTACGCTGCAGTTCTAAACCGACTTGTAGTTAGGCACCAAATGAGCGATCAGATGAGACCATCACCCTACCGTTGGAGAACCGCCGTACGTCGGCATCTGCCTTGGTTTCTCATCGACCTCGGCATTGCAGACAAAGGTTTGGATTGCGAGGCTGCAGGAGGCAGGCGTTGCTGGTACAACCTTGATGACGTCAATAGCGGCTGTTACCACTGTAAGGTGGTTCGGCCGGGGCGTCTTTGGGAGAGCGTCAATGCCTAACAACTCGTTCAAGGCAGACGGCTACGCCGCCGCTTAACTCCAGCGTTAGCCAGCAATGAAACGCGCAATATTCGTGTTGGTTTTGTTGGGCGCCCTTGGGGTCGTCTTGGCCATTCTGGGAGTAAGCTCGTACTCGGTTACAACGCAAGGACAGATTGTCACGCATTTCCACGATGTGGTATCACGCGTTGTCGCTGGGCTGTGGGGAGCATTTCTTTTGTTGTTGGCGTTCGGTATCTACCGCCGCTCAATGCTGGCTTATTGGGGTGGCTGGTTCGTGCTTGTCGCAAGCTGCGCATGGTTTTTGTACGTTGCCATCCCCGTCGTCCTTGCTTCGCAACCGCGGCCGTCCGTCTGGCTGCTTATCGCGTTTGTCGCGGCCGTTGTTGTTGGGGCTGTACTGGTTTTCGCGTATTGGGGCAGTTGGTGGCATCGCCAACTTGGGCATTTTCAACGCAATGCTGGCTAACTACTCATCCCTGTGGACGCTAAACCGCTGCGCGGCTTGTGCAAAAGAATCAGGTTGATTTTGTCGGGAGCTGCGCCGCGCGCTGACTCACATCCTTATCGGCCCCTGCACGTGGCAATGATCGCGCTCGCTGCGCGCGTCCTGCACGGCTTGCGCGTTGTTCTTCAACTGCTCGATTTCCAGCACGGTCTGCCAGTTCTCGGCGCACAGGCCGCCGACTTTCGGGCCGAGCTGGTACGAACGGCGCGCGTCGTTCTCCGCGGTGGCGTAATCCTTCGCGCTCACCGCCAGCTCGGCGCGGTATTGCAGGATGTCCGGCGCATCCGGCGCCAGCGCCAACGCGGCATCGGTCTTGGAAATGGCGGTCGCGATGTCGCCGGCGCGCTCGGCCGCGTGCGCGGCGTCGAGGAAGCCGTCGATGGCGGGATCGCGCAGCGGCGCGACCTGCACCACCGAACTGTCGCGGTCGCCGGCGGCGCGGATCGCCGCGACGATGTCGTGGTCGGGCGTGCGCATGCCCGAGCCCGGCGCGGGCGGTTGCGAACACGCGGCGAGCAGCGCGCCGCCGAGACAGGCCATCGTCCATCCACCGAAATGAATCCGTCGCACGCCGCGCTCCTCGATAGTCGATTCAATGTTGTGTGGCGCTCGCGTCCTGCGGCGGTGCATCGTCGCCGCCCACGCCCGCGCCGAAGAAATTCTTCAATTGCTGGAAGAAGCAGTGATCCTGCGCCGCCGGCGCATAGCCGGCGATGAACGGATATTGCCGCGCGCCGGGGCAATCGGGCTGCGTGCCCTGCCCGCTCTGCGGATCGATCCAGGCGAATTCGACGCCGCTGCCCGGCGACGGCGACAGCGGTTGCGTCGGCAGCTTCTGGAAGATCGACATCCACACGCGCAACGCGCCGGTGGCGCCCCACAGCCCGGTCTGCTTGTTGTCGTCGCGTCCCACCCACACCACCGCAAGATGCTGGCCGGTGAAACCCGCGAACCAGGAATCACGCTGGCTGTCGGACGTGCCGGTCTTGCCCGCGGCGTGCAGCCACGCCAGCGAGGAATCGCCGACCACGGCCGCGGTGCCGTATTGCGTGACCTGTTGCATCGCCCAGCGCGTCAGCCGTTCCGCGGGCTGGTATTCGCCCTCGCCGGGCTGCACGCTGTAATGCTTGATCGCGCGGCCTTGCGCGTCGGTGATGCCGCGCAGCGTGGACAGCGGCAACGCGTGCGCGTCGGCGGCGAAGTACTGGTAGAGCTGCGTCACCTGGAACGGCGAGAGGTCCACCGCGCCCAGCAGCAGCGAGGGATTGGCCTGCACATTGGTGAGGCCGAACGAGCGCAGGAACTTCGCCACGCGTTCGACGCCGAGTTGCATGCCCAGGTGCACGCTGGCGAGGTTGTAGGACTTCGCCAGCGCGTCGACCATCGGCACCTCGCCGTGCGCGATATGGTCGTCGTTGCTCGGCGACCACACCGTTCCGTTCGGCTGGCGCAGCGAGATCGGCGTGTCGTCCAGCGGCGAGGCGAGATTCCAGCGCGCGGGCTGCGCCAGCGCCATCAAATAGTAGAACGGCTTGATCGCGGAACCGATCGGCCGTTGCGCATCCATCGCGCGGTTGAAGCCGTGCAGGTCGGAACGGCGACCGCCGACCATCGCCAGCACGCTGCCGTTGTCGGTGTCGGTGATCACGACCGCGCCTTCCAGCGAACGCCCGCGCTTGCCCATGGATTCCAGGGTGTCGTCCAGCGCGTCCTCGGCGTCGATCTGCGCGGCGGGATCCAGCGTGGTGAAGATGGAGAACCCGCCGCTGCGCAACTGGTCGTCGGAAAAATCCTGGTGCAATTGCTCGCGCACGGCTTCCATGAAGGCGGGGAAACGATCCGCCACCAGTTGCGGCGTGGCGGTCACGCCCAGCGGCGCGGCCTTGGCCGCCTGCCATTGCGCGTCGTCCAGCAAACCGGTGGCGTGGAACATGTCCAGCGCCACGTTGCGCCGCGCCATCGCGCGATCCGGATAGCGGCGCGGATCGTAGATGCTCGGCCCCTGGATCATGCCGACCAGCAGCGCGTCTTCCTGCGGGCGCAGGGTCTGCACCGGGCGCGAGAAGTAGAACTGGCTGGCCGCGGCGAACCCGTGCACGGCCTGGTCGCCGCGCTGGCCGAGGAACACCTCGTTGCAATACGCCCCGAGGATCTGCTCCTTGCTGTAGTGCGATTCGATCAACACCGACAGCAGCGCTTCGTTGAACTTGCGCACGAGTTTCTTGCTGCGGTCCAGGAACAGGTTGCGCACGAGCTGCTGCGTCAGCGTCGACGCGCCCTGCACCACGTGTCCGGCGCGCAGGTTGGCGAACATGGCGCGCAGGATCGCCACGAAATCCACGCCGTGGTGATGCTTGAAATCGCGGTCCTCGACCGCCTGCAACCCGGTCACCAGCAATGGCGGCAATTCGTCCAGTTGCACGACCTGGCGTTCTTCCTGCTCGGCGCCGTACAAGGCGGCGATGCGCGCGGGATCCAGATGCGTCTCGTGCAGCACCTGCGCGGAGGTGAGGTCCTTCACTGCATCGACCTGGCCGTGCGACAGCGTGACGCGCACGCGTCGCGGCAGCTCGCCGCCGGCAGGGTCCGCATAGCCGCGCGACGCGACCACGAAGGTGGAACCGTCGCGGCTGAAGGTGCCGGGCACGCGCGCTTCCTGTTGTTCCTGCGTGTAACCGGCGGCGGTGAGTTCCAGCGCCAGCGTGTCCGCGTTCATCGGCACGCCGGCGGCCAGACGCTGCGGCCGCGCGTAGACGCGGGTGGGTTGTGAAAACGCGATGTCGCCGACGCGGTCGCGCACGCGCGCGTCCAGCACCGCGGTGTACGGCACCAGGAAACCCAGCGCCAGGCCGAGGCCGATCCACACGGGCCAACGCAACCAGGGCCATGCGCGGGCAAGGCCCGCGCGCACGTTTTGCAGGAAAGGCACGTTTTTCATCCGGGAGAAAAATCAGGACGCAACCAGGCGCAGCCGCGGGTATTCATTGCCAAGGCGGATTCTCCGGTATTTCGGTACTGCCGCGCACGCCGGCATGCAAACCGGCCAGCATGGCGCGCACGTGGCGCCGGCGTGGCCCGATGAAGACCGCGAACAGCAGGAATTTGACGAACGCGCGCGGAATGTCCTGCGCGATCCATGCACCCGGGGTGCAAGGCCGGCGATACAGCAGCAGGCGATTGCGCATGATGAAAAACAACCGCTGCGGCCCGTGCACGATCACTCCACGCGGCATGCCCGGAAGGCGGCGGCGCGAATCGCCGAGCCGGTGCCGCATGCGCGCCGCGCAGACCCCGTACAACGCGTACCCCGCCGCGCGCGCGCGGAAACACCATTCCAGGTCCACGTTGTCGATGAACAAGGTTTCGTCCATGCCGCCGATCGCGTCCAGCACGTCGAGCGGAATCAGGCTGCCGGAGGAAATCAGGAAATCACAGCGCACGGTTCCGGCGCATGCATCGCCGCAGTGCAGTTTGCGGTTGAACGGAAAGCCGATGCGCACGAACGGCGCGTCGTGCGGTTCCTCCATGTCGCGAAAACGCGGACCGACCGCGGCGACTTTCGTCTGCCCGGAAAGCGCGTCCAGCGCCTGCAGCAATTCCGCCACCATCGCGGCATCCGGCAGGCTGTCCTGATCCAGCAGCAGCACATGGCGGAAGCCGTGCCGACGCGCCCACGCGACGCCTGCGTTGAAGGCGGCGGCAAGCCCGAGATTGGCCACCTGCGGCAGGAACGTCGTGCGCGGATGCCGCGCCGCCATCGCCGCAAGCGCTGGATCGCCGCTCGCGTTGTCCACGAGCGCGAACGCGCCGACCTGCGGCGTGACCGCGTGCAGCATCGCGTCCAGCCGTGCGATGTCCGGATGCCAGGTGACCGCCACGGCGCACACCGATGTCGCGGCGGCAGCCGGCACGCCGTTGGCGCTCATGGCCTGCCCCCGCCACGCGGAGGGCATCGCTCACGCAATGGCATTCGCATGCTCCCGGCTCGCTGCAGGCTCGTTCGACCGCCACGCCGACGCATCCGGATGGAACCCGCGCGGACGCACGCCCAGCAGGCGCTCCAGTTCGCCGTTGTCGGCGACCAGATCCCGGTCCAGCCGCGACAACGGTCCACACAAGGCCGGCACCGCCATCGTCGCACGCACCGCGAACCGCGGCAGGCGCAACGGCAACGTTCGATGCGGCAGGCTTGCGCGCACGCGCGCGAACATCTCCCGCGCGTCGAGGCGTTCGCCGCCACCGATCGGAATGACGTGGCCGGCGGCTTGTGGCGCGCGCATCGCGGCGATCACCGCTTCCGCCACGTCCTGTGCGTGCACGGGTTGGCGCAAGCCGCGTCCCGGCGGCAACGGGAATACGCGCGTGCGCATGGCGCGGCGCGCCAGTGGCGTCAGGCTGCGATCGCGGCCGACGCCGTAGATCAGGGTCGGCCGCAAGACCGTCCACGCGATGTCGCGCGCTTCGCAGGCGCGCGCCAGCGCCTGTTCACCGTCGCGCAGGCGTTGCGCGATCGCGCGTTCGTCCGCGACGGGCGACTCGCGTTTGCTTTCCGCGCTCATCGAGCTGGTCGCCACCACGCATCGCAGCGACGGCAGATTCGCGCGCTGCAGCCACGTCGCGAACGCATCCAGCGGCGCGAAGCACGCGATCGCCTCGATGTCCGCGAATTCGTCCCGCAAGGTGTCCGGCAAGCTTCCCTGCAGCCAGCGCACGCGATCGTCGTGGTCATGCGCTGCCCGCGACACCGCGCTCGTCCGTATGCCCTGATCGCACGACATCGGCAACAGGCAGTAGCCGATCTGGCTGCTGGCGCCGAATACCAGCATGGATTGCACCGCCGGTACCGACATCCAGGGAACCTCTGCAATGTGTAGCGAACGAAGTCTGATTGCGCGACGCCGGGCACGGCTGCCTTGCAGAAGTTTTCCGTCAGTTGCCGTAACCGATGCGGTTGTCGACTTCCGAGATGCGTGGATCGTCCGGCGTCAGCCGCCGCGCTTCGTCCAGCGCGCGCCGCGCGTCGTCGTAGCGTCCCTGGTCCGCCAGCGCGCGCGCACGATCCAGCCAAGCGCCGCCCAGGCTCTGCTGCATGCCCGGCAACGCGGCATCGCCCGGACTCAGTTGCGCCAGCGTCGCCTGCAGGTCGCCCGCGCGGTCGAGTTGCCCGGCGTGCAGCGCGCGCGCGAACAGGGTGCGCGCGATCAGCGGCAATGCCTGCACGCCGGCTTGCGCCGCGGCGTTGTTGCCGTCGATGGCGAGCGCGGCGCGATACAAATCATAGGCGCTGTCGCCGGGCGGCAGCATGAGTTCGCCACGCTGCGCGGCGGCATCCGCCTGGTGCACCAGCCGCGCGACGTGCGCCGTCTGCGCCGGCGTCAAGGTAGCCGGTGCGCCCTGCGTGGTATCCGACGGCGACGCGGCGGACGATGATGCATGCAGGCGCGAACGCACGGCCGCGAGGTCCGCCGACTTCGGCGCCAGCGCGCCAGCGGCGTCCAGCAATTTTCCGGCATCGTCCGGGCGTCCTGCGTCGAGCGCGGCATTGGCCTGCACGATCAACGCCTGCGCCACCTGGCCCAGGCCCGTGTGGGCCTGCACGTTGCCCGGGTCTTGCGCCAGCACGGCGCGATACTGCGCCAACGCGTTGTCATCGCCGTCGCCGGTGAACTTGCCGGCGCGCAGGTCGGCCTCGCCCTGCGCGAGGTGCTGATCGCGCTGCGCCTGCGCGTCGTGCTCGGCCTGCGCCACCGCGGCGCGCAGGTCCGGCAACCCGGAATAGCTCGGCAGCAGGGATGCCAGCGCGTCGAGCGTGCGTTGCGCGCTCTCGAGATCGCCCTTCCGCAACTGATCCTGCGAACGCGCCGCGAGCGCGGCACCGACCTGGTCCATGCCATGCCGCGCGACGGCGTTGCCTGGATCGGAATCCAGCACCCGCTTGAACAAGGACGGCGCGCCGTTCCTGCCGTCGAGATTGCCGGCTGCCAGCGCGGCATTGGCTTTGTCAATCAGGTTGTCGAGACTGTCTCCGCGATTGGCGGCCTTGTTCAGCGCGCTTTCGATCGCCGTCACCTGCGCACCGCCGCCGAGCAGGCCGCGCGCTTCTTCCAGCGCCGCGCGCGCGTCGTCCAGCTTGTTGGCGCGGATGTCGTCCTGCACGCGCCGCAATTCCGCCTCGCCGACGTTGCGCAAGCCGGCGATCGCGTGGTCGTTGTCCGGATCCAGTGCCAGCGCGGCTTCGTACTGGTCACGCGCGCTTTCGGCGGAACCCGACAGGTTGCCCGCGGCGAGTGCGGCGTCCGCGTGCGCGAGCACCGCGTTCAACTGCGTGCGCGGCAGATCCTCGCGCAAGACGTTCTGGTGCGTCCATACCCACGCGACCCCGCCGATCACGAACAGCGCGAGGATCATCGCCACCCATGGCCAGCGCGATGGCCGCCGCGGTTCGCGCGCGGACACGCCGCGCCGCGGAGATTCCGCCGCGAATGCCGGCAGGTCGTCCCGGCGCCCGGGATCGCCGAGGCGATCGAGGTCGCCCAGCACCGGTTCGGTGCGCGAGCGTGGATCGAGGGAAGGAGGGTCGCGGCGTCCGCTCATGGATCAGGGCCTGTCAACGCCATGCCAAGCGCGCCGCGTTGCTTCCGCAGCGGTTGCCAGACAAGGCGCGCAACGCAGCGCCATGGTGATTCCATGGCCAAGGCGCGCAACGCCGGATGGCGGCTGCTGCGGAGCAACCCGAAGGGCCGTGGCCTCTTGCCCGCATGGTTGCGTTATTGCTCGTCGATGTATCGACATACACCTTCCTCGCGATGCCTTGCCCCGCGGGCAAGGGGCCGACGGCGCGACCGTTTGGCATGGCGTTGACAGGCCCTCGGGTAGCAAGGGAAGCCGGCGCAAGCTTAGCACCCGCGTCCGCACCGACCCGCCGACGCGTCGCGCATGTTCAGCGCGCGGCCAGCCGGTGCGCGTCGATGACGTTGGGCAATGCGGAAAGGCGCGCGAGCAACGCCGAAAGTTCCGCGAAATCGTGCAGCCGCAGGCCGAAATGCATGCGCACTTCGCCACGCGCGACGTCGGCGCGGCTGTCGGAATACGCGATCTGCGCGCCAGCATTGGCGATGATGGTGGTGATGTCCTTGTGCAGGTTCTTGCGGTCGTAGCCGGTGACGGCGATCTGCACTTCGTAGGCGCGCGCGCCGGTCGCGCCCCAGTCCACCTCGATCACCCGCTCCGGCGCACGGGCGCGCAATCGCGCGAGGCTGGCGCAATCCGCGCGGTGCACGGTGACGCCGCGGCCACGGGTGATGAAGCCGGCCACCACGTCGCCGGGCAGCGGCTGGCAGCAGCGCGCCAGCGCCGTCAGCAGATTGCCGACGCCCTCGATCACCAGCGCGCCGGGTTTTTCCGGAGACTTGCGCCCCGGTCCTCGCACAGGCAAGGCCGTTTGCGCGGGCGCTTCCGCTTCGCCGAGCGCGCGCGCGACCTGTCCGCTGCCGATTTCACCCAGCGCAAGCGCGACCAGCAGGTCGTCGTGCGACTTCAACCCGAGCTTCGCGTGCACGCGCTCGACCGCGCGCTCGCCCAGCGCGAGCCGCTTCAACTCGCGTTCAAGGATTTGCCGCCCGGCCGCGAGATTGGCCGCGTTGTCGCTGCGCCGGAACCACGCGCGCACCTTGCCGCGCGCACTCGCGGTGCGCAGGAATCCCTGTTGCGGGACGAGCCAGTCACGGCGCGGCTCCGGTTGCTTGCCGGTGAGGATTTCCACGCGGTCGCCGCTGACCGGCTGGTGCGTCAACGGCACGATGCGGCCATTGACCTTGGCGCCACGGCAGCGATGGCCGACCATGCTGTGCACGTGGTAGGCGAAATCCAGCACGGTCGCGCCGGCGGCCAGATCGAACACCTCGCCCTTCGGCGTCAACAGATAGACGCGATCCTCCGCCAGTTCGCCGCGCAAGCCGGCCAGCAACGCACCGTCACCGCCGTCTTCCTCGCGCGCTTCCAGCAAGCGGCGCATCCACGCCACCCGCGCCTGGTAAGCGGCATCGCCACCGCCGCCTTCCTTGTAGCGCCAGTGCGCGGCCACGCCGAGTTCCGCGGCGCGGTGCATCTCGCGGGTGCGTATCTGCACTTCCAGCGTGCGCCCTTCCGGCCCGATCACCGCGGTATGCAGCGACCGGTAGTCGTTGCCCTTGGGGCGCGCGATGTAGTCGTCGAATTCGCCCGGCACGTTCGGCCACAACGTGTGCGTCACGCCGAGCGCGGCATAGCAATCGCCGATGCCGTCGACCAGCACGCGCAACGCGCGGATGTCGTAAAGCTCGCCGAAGCCGACGCCCTTGCGCTGCATCTTCTTCCAGATCGAATGGATGTGCTTCGGCCGGCCGGCGACTTCGGCGGCGATGCCTTCCTTGCGCAGCGCGGTTTCCAGTTCGCGCACGCAGCGCCGGATGTAGGCCTCGCGGTCGCCGCGGCGTTCGTCCAGCAGTCGCGCGATTCGCTTGTAGGTGTCCGGCTGCAGGTAACGGAAGGCGAGGTCTTCCAGTTCCCACTTCCACTGCCAGATGCCGAGGCGGTTGGCCAGCGGCGCGTGGATGTCGGCAGTGAGCGCCGCCAGTTCGCGCCGCCCGGCTTCCGGCCAGCGCGATGCGGCGCGCATCGTCGCCAGTTGCCGCGACAGCAACAGGTAGACCACGCGCAAGTCGCGGATGATCGCCAGCAACAAGCGGCGCAGGCCTTCGGCGCCGCCGCGGCCGCCGTGATCGCGGTAGAGCCGCCACACGGTTTCGGCTTGTTGCTGGCCATCGACCAGCCGTCGCACGTCTTCCGACAAAGACTCGCCTTGCCGTGCCCATTCTTGCGGTTGCGTCGCAGCCAATGCATACCACCACGCCGCGGCGCGCGTGTCCTCGTCGCAACCCAGGTCGTCCAGCAATCCGCAGATCACCGCCACCCGCTCGCGTTCGGCCGGAGGAAGCGCGCTGGCGAACGACGGCTCGCCGGCCGCCGCAGCGGCAGCGCTTCCTGGTTGTCCGATGATGGTTCTGGTGTCGCTCATGCCGGTCGCGCGCGGCGGACACGCCGCAGCGGCGGAAAGCCTGATGAAAGGCTGCCAGTGTAACCGTCGTCCCGCGGCATCCGCCTCGGATGAAAGCCGCGCAGCCCGCTGCTATGATCGCCGCCCATGCGCATTCGAATCGTCCTTCTGTTCGTCCTCGGGCTGTTGTCGGCGCTGCCGGCGTTCGCGCAACAGCAATTCTCTTCGCTGGAAGAGCGGATGTCCTCGGCGGATTTCAAGACTGCGGGCCTGGACAAGCTGTCGCCCGACGAGCTGCGCTACCTCGACAACTGGCTCGCCACGCACCAGCAGGTGAAGATGGTCAGTGCCGGCGGCCAGCCGGTGTTCTACGCCGACGACAGCAAGCGCGAGTCGTTCCAGACGCATCTGCTCGGCAGCTTCGGCGGCTGGAGCGGCAGCAACGTGTTCAACCTCAACAATGGCCAGGTGTGGAAGCAGGCCGAATCCGGCGCCTATTCCTGCCCGGAGGTCACCAACCCCACCGTGACCATCAAGCCCATGATCCTGGGCAGCTGGTTGATGTACGTGCAAGGTTGCAATCAGGGCGTGCGCGTCGAGCGCGTCAAGTAACGGCACGTGAAGCAGGAAAAAAGGTCAAGGCCGACGCGAGGCGGGAAATCCGTTTCGCACGGCCGGGGATTTGCGCCCCTCATCCTGCGCTTCACTCTTCGCGGCTTCCATCGCCTTCGCCAGCCGCTTGGGTGACACCGCCTCCGCCGCGCCGAGTTCCTGCGCGAACAGCGACACGCGCCATTCCTCGATCGACCAGCGCAACGCATCCATCGCTTCGCCCGCAGCGCCGGCCGCGCGCAGCGCCAGCCACTCGCGCCAGTACGGCAGCACCTGCAACATGCGCGACTGGTCGCGCGCCGGATCATCGCGCAGCTTTTCCGCGCGCGAGCGCATCGCGCGCAGATAGCGCGGGAACTGCGCCAGTCGTTCGATCGGCAACGCGCGAAGGAATCCAGGCGTGAGCAATTCCTGCAACTGTTCGCGCAGATCGTCGTAGCTGGCGCGCGCGAAACCGATCAGCGGCGATTCCAGCCATGGACGCAATTCCGCCTGCGCGGCGATGACGGGTTCGGCAACCTGCAGCCGCCGCATCGCCGCCGCGAACAGGCTGCGCGCCAGCCATTCGCGCAAGGCTTCGAACGCCGCGTGGTCGCGCACGTCCGGGTCGCCTTCCGCAAGCAGATCATCGAACGCACCGGCCACCAGGTCCGAGCGCAACTGCTCGGTGCTGTCCAATGGTGCGTATTGCAGGCTGGTGCCGCGCTGGATCGGCAGCTGCCGCCGCGCGCGCTTGAACTCGGCCGCCAGCGCCGTCTCCAGCAGGCGACGCACGCCGCGTGGATGCGCGGCTTCCGCCTCGACCGCGTTTTCGAACACGCGCAGCGCGACGCTCGCGCCGAGATCGACCAGCGCGGGATACGCCACCAGTTCGCCTTTCGAGCGCACGCTGCGGGGGATCGCATCGAAATCCCAGGCCTGCACATCCTCGCGCGTGAGTTCGGCATCGGTGCGCTGCGCGAAGGCGTCGCGCGCGCGCGCCTGCCAGCCTTCACGCAATGCAGCCAAGTCGCGGCCCTCGGCGAGCGGCTTGCCGTGGTCGTCGTGCAGCACGAAGCGCATCGAAAAATGTGGTGGCATCTCGATGCCGGAGAAATCCGGCGCGGTGATCGCGACGCCGGTCGTGCGCGTCAGGAATGTCGCGAGCGCCGAGCCCAGCGGTTCGTCGCGTGACGGTTCGGCTTCGACGAAGGCGCGCGCGAAATCCGGCGCCGGCACGTAGTTGCGGCGTTGTGACTTCGGCAGGCCGCGGATCAAGGTCGCGATCTTGTCGGCCAGCATGCCCGGCACCAGCCATTCGCAGCGTGCCTCCGGAATCGCATTCAACAAGGACAGCGGCAGATGCAGCGTCACGCCGTCGGCCGGATCGCCCGGCGCGAAGCGGTATTCCAGCCGCAGGCGTTCGGCGGCGAATGACAATGAGGGCGGAAAGGCGTCGGCATCCGGCCCGGCTGCGCCGGCCAGCACGTCCTGCAGCGACCAGCGCAAGGCCGCGCGCTGCGCGGGCGACGCGGTGCGGTACCAGGCATCCAGTGCGGCCACGCCGGCGATGTCCTGCGGCAGTTTGTCCGCGAAGAACGAGGCCAGCTCCTCGTCGGATTTCAGCAGGTCGGCGCGGCGCTGCTGCGCTTCGATTTCGTGCGCCTCGTGCAACACGCGCGCATTGGCACGCACGAAATCCGCGCGAGCGTCCAGTTCGCAACGCGCCAGTGCCTCGCGCAGGAAGATCACGTGCGCCAGCGGCGCGTCCTGCTTCGCGAAGGTCACCGTGCGCTGCTCCACCAGCGTCAGTCCGAACAGCGTCACCTGCTCGTGGGCGATCACCGCGCCGCGCGCGCGCGACCAGTGCGGATCGTTCCATGTCCGCCGCAGCAGATGCGCGGCCTGGCGTTCGATCCAGCGCGGCTCGACGCGCGCGCAATGCATCGCGTACACGCGGCCGCCGAGGTCCATGATCTGCGCGGCGAACAGCCATTGCGGCGATCCCTTCGCCAGCGCCGAGCCGGGAAAGACGCGGAAGCGCCGCTCGCGCGTGCCGCGGTAGTCGCCGCGTTCGTCCTTGCGCGCGACGTTCAGCGGCAAGCCCGCGAGCAGCGAGAGATGGATCGCCTCGTACAGGCGCGGATCGATTTCCCGCGACCACGCACCCTCCGCTCCCGGCGGCGGTTCCTCGCGCGCATCGGAGCGCGGCGAATGTTCCTGCAACAACAGTTGCCGGTGCAATTCGCGCCATTCGCGCATGCGCAGGAAGGACAGGAAATGCCGCGCGCACCAGTCGCGCAATTTCGACTGCGTCGATTCCTCGTGCGCCGCGCGATAGGCGTTCCAGAGATTCAGGATTCCGACGAAATCGGATTTCGGATCGGCGAACGCGGCGTGCGCGGCATCCGCCTGCGCCTGCTTGTCGGCCGGACGTTCCCGCGGGTCCTGGATACCGAGGAAAGCCACGATCGGAAGAACTTGTGCGAATGCGTGCAGGCGATTCGACTCGACCAGCATGCGCGCGAGCTGCACGTCGATCGGCATGCGCGCCAGTTCGCGGCCGGTGCGCGTCAACCGGCGCGCGTCGTCGATCGCTCCCAGTTCCGCGAGCCGCCGCCAGCCGTCCGCGATCGCGCGCGGCTCGGGCGGTTCCAGGAACGGAAAATCCTCAATTGTCCGAACCTGTGCTTCCTGCACACGTTCGGACGCGCCGGGTTCGGCGCGTGTCCGAACCCGGCGCCGCCGCGAGCCATCCCTGGCTCGCATATCAACGTCGCCGAGGCCGAGATCGAGCATCGTCAGGATCACGTTGGCCAGCGCCGAACGCTTGATTTCCGGATCGGTGTAGCGCGGTCGCGCGGCGTAATCGGCTTCGTCGTACAGGCGCACGCAGGTGCCGGGAGCGACGCGACCGCAACGCCCGGCGCGCTGGTCGGCTGCGGCCTGCGAGACCGGCTCGATCGCCAGACGCTCGATCTGGCTGCGCTGCGAATAGCGCTTGATGCGCGCGCTGCCGCTGTCGACGACATAGCGGATGCGCGGCACGGTCAGCGAAGTCTCGGCAATGTTGGTCGCCAACACGATGCGCCGCGCCGGGCCCGGCTTGAACACGCGATCCTGTTCGGCCGTCGACAGCCTCGCGTACAGCGGAAGCACTTCGGTGTGGCGATACACACGCCGGTTCAGCGCAAGATGCGCATCGCGGATTTCGCGTTCGCCCGGCAGGAAGACCAGCACGTCGCCCCGCGGGTCTTCGCGGGTGATGTCGTCCAGCGCCGCGACGATCTGCTCGGACGGCGTTTCGTCGCGCTGTGGCGGACGCCAGCGCATCGCCACCGGATAGGCGCGACCTTCCACTTCGACCACCGGCGCGCCGTCGAAATGTTCCGCGAAACGTGCGGTGTCGAGCGTGGCGGAAGTGACGATCAACTTGAGGCCTGGCCGTCGGCGCAGCAGCGTCTTGAGATAGCCGAGCAGGAAATCGATGTTGAGGCTGCGCTCGTGCGCCTCGTCCAGCACGATGGTGTCGTAGGCCGACAGCCGGCGATCACGCGCCAGTTCGGCCAGCAGGATGCCGTCGGTCATGAACTTGATCAGCGTACGCTCGCCGACGCGATCGTCGAAGCGCACCTGGAAACCGACTTTGTCGCCGACCTCACTGCCGAGTTCAGAGGCCACGCGCCTCGCCATCGCGCGCGCCGCCAGCCGGCGCGGCTGGGTGCAGCCGATCATGCCCTCGACGCCGCGCCCCGCGGCGAGGCACAACTTCGGCAATTGCGTGGTCTTGCCGGAACCGGTTTCGCCGGCGATCACCAGCACTTGATGTTTGCGGATCAGCTCGACGATCTCGTCCGCGCGCCGTGCGATCGGCAGCGCCTCGTCAATGGTGATCGGCGGAATGGACGCAACGCGCGCCGCGTACCATTCGGGCGGGCGCCGCATCCTGCGTTCGCGGTTCATCCGCGGATTTTAAGCGACCGTCGGATGCGGGCGCCCGAAGCGGACGCTTCAGACGCGCTCACCCGCGATCACGATCAGCCACACCAGCAGGATGGCGAACGCCAGCGCCGCAAGCGCCTGCCCCGTGGAGGCGAAGCGCAATGCCGGACGTGAGTCCACGGTCTTGCGACCGTGCAACATCGGCGCGACCAGGTTCTCGCCCCTGCCGATCCAGTAGGCGAGGATCGCCGCGACGTGCAACGCGATCAGGAACAACAAGACGTTCTGGTTGATCTTGTGGATGTCCGTCAGCCGCTGCGACCAGATATCGGAAACGCGGGCTGCCCACGGGCCGAACACGGTATGTCGATGGTTGCTGGCGAACAGGCCGGTGATCGTCTGCACCAGCAGGCTCGCCAGCATCGCCAGCACCGACCAGCCGCCCAGCGGGTTGTGGCCAAAGCTCGTCGGCGGCGCATGGCCGGCGACCACGGCGCGCACGTAGCCGCACACGCGCCGAGGGCCGTGCACGAAATCGGCGAAACGCGCGGTCTGCGAGCCGAAGAAGCCCCAGGCTACGCGGAACACCAGCAGCGCCAGCGTGGCGTAGCCGAAACGCACGTGCCATTGCATGTCCAGCCAATGCCATTCGGCGGTGCCGTACTGCAGAAGGATCAGGACCGCCAGCGCCCAGTGGAACAGGCGGATGGGCGCGTCCCATACGACAACGCTGATGGATTCCGGCACGGCATTCGTCGACATGATCCGGTGAGTTTAGGGCCTGTGGACGCTATGCCAAGTGAACCGCGTTGCTTCCGCAGCGGCCGCGTGGCATAGCGTCAACAGGCCCCAGCGAACCCGTCCATGACCTTCGACCCTGCACGGCACGCGCGGTTGGTGCATCATCGACATTTTCCCGGATCGAGGATCGCGTCGCCATGCCCACCGCCAAGAAGACGCTCGCCGCCGCCGTCGTGTTCGCCTGCGCGCTGTGCACGGCCGGCATGGATCGCACGGCTTTTGCCGCAACCGCGAATGCAGGCACGCAGGACATCGGCATCGACCTTGCCGGCGTCGACCATGCGGTCAAGCCGGGCGACAACTTCTTCCTGTTCGCCAACGGCGCGTGGCTGAAGACCGCGACGATCCCGCCCGACCGCTCGAGCACCGGCACGTTCTACCAGTTGTTCGTGAAGGCCGAGCAGCGCACCGCGGACTTGATCAAGTCCGCGGGCGCATCCGCTCCGGCACCCGGTAGCGATGCGCGCAAGATCGCCGATTACTACAAGGCCTACATGGACGAGGCGACGGTCGAGAAACGCGGGCTGGCGCCGCTGAAACCGGATCTCGACGCGATCGCCGCGATCAAGACCCGCAGCGACCTCGCGCGCGTGCTGGGCGGCGAATTGCGCGCGGACGTCGATCCGATCAATGCGACGAACTTCCAGACCGAGCATCTTTTCGGGCTGTTCGTCACCAAGGGACTGAACGAGGATTCGCTGCAGATTCCCTATCTGCTGCAGGGTGGCCTGGCGATGCCGAGCCGCGACTACTACCTGTCGCAGGACAAGGAAATGGTCGCCGACCGCGCCAAGTATGAGACCTACGTCGCGGCGATGTTCAAGCAGGCAGGCATCGCCGATGCCGACAAACAGGCCAGGGCCGTGCTCGGTCTGGAAACGAAGATCGCGCAGGCGCAGGAGAGCCTGGTGATGAGCGAAGACGTGCACAAGGCCGACAACCTTTGGGCCATGGGCGACTTCGCGAAGAAGGCGCCGGGCATGGACTGGGCTGCGTTCTTCCAGTCCGCGGGGCTGGACGCGAAGCAATACGACGTATGGCAACCGGATGCGACCACGAAACTTTCCGCGCTCACGGCCAGCCAGCCGATCGAAGCGTGGAAGGCGCTGCTGACTTTCCACGCGCTGGACGACAACGCATCGATGCTGCCGAAGGCGTTCGCGGATCTCGCCTTCGATTTCCACGGCAAGACGCTGCAGGGCACGCCGCAGCAACGCGAGCGCTGGAAGCGCGCGGTAGCCGCGACCAACAACGATCTCGGCGATGCGGTCGGCGAACTCTACGTGCGGAAATATTTCCCGGCCTCGAGCAAGGCCGAGGTCGAGGCGATAGTTAACAACCTGCTGACAGCATTCAATGACGGTATCGACAAGCTGGACTGGATGTCCCCGGAAACCAAGGCAAAGGCGAAAGAAAAACTCGAGACACTGCGCGTCAGCGTCGGCTATCCAGAACACTGGCGCGATTACGCGTCGCTTGAGATCAAGCCGGACGACGCGCTGGGCAACCACCTGCGCGCGGTGAAGTTCGAATACGAATTGCAGAAGGCCAAGATCGGCAAGCCGATCGACGACGGCGAATGGTGGATGACGCCGCAGACGGTAAACGCGGTGAACCTGCCGATCCAGAACGCGCTGAACTTCCCGGCGGCGATCCTGGAACCGCCGTTCTTCGACCCGAAAGCGGATGCCGCCGCCAACTACGGCGCGATCGGCGCGATCATCGGCCACGAAATCAGCCACAGCTTCGACAACACCGGCGCCGACTTCGACGCGCACGGCAAGCTGGTCAACTGGTGGACCAAGGCCGACTTCGCGCACTTCGAGAAGGCCACCGACGCGCTGGCCAGACAATTCGACCAGTACCAGCCATTGCCGGGCGTGCACGTCAACGGCAAGCAAACCCTGGGCGAGGACATCGCCGATGTTTCGGGCCTGACCGCCGCGTACCGCGCCTATCACCTGTCGCTGGACGGCAACCCGGCCCCCGTGATCGACGGCCTGAGTGGCGACCAGCGCTTCTTCCTGGCCTTCGGACAGGCCTGGCGCAACAAGACCCGCGACGCGGCACTGCGCCAGCAGCTCGCGACGGACGTGCACGCGCCGGGGCCGTTCCGCGCCCTCACCGTGCGCAATCTCGATGCCTGGTATCCGGCCTGGGACGTGCTGCCGGGCCAGAAGCTTTACCTGGCCCCGAAGGACCGGGTGAAAATCTGGTAGCGTGACGGGCCACGCGAAGACCGAATGCCCGCTCGCCAACGACACCCAGCCGAAGGAGACCTGCCGATGCTCGCCAGATATTTGTTGCCGGCCGCGCTGCTCGCGACCGTTCCCGTCGCCTTCGCGCAACAGGCGCAAACCGCCGCGCCGGCTGCGACGCAATCCGCCGCGCAACAACTCTCGCCACAGCAGCAGGCCGCGATCGCGCAGCTCAAGCAGCGTCTCGCGCAACATGGCGAGCAAGTAGCCTCGCAGGTGGATCAGGGAAAGTACGGCGATGTGTGGGACGGTTTCTCGAATGTCGCGAAGCCGGTGGTGCGGCGCGACGATTTCATCAAGGCGGTAACGGCCGACCGCGCCAAGCTGGGCGGCATGGCTTCACGCAAGGTCGCGGTGGTGACTTTGACGCAATCCAAGGGTGGCAAGCTGCCCGCCGGCCTGTACGGCAACGTGGTTTTCGCCACCCAGTTCGCCAACGAAAAGCAACCGGTGCGGGAACTGATTTCGTTCCACTTCGACAGCGACAAAGTGTGGCGCACTTCCGGCTATACCGTGCACTGATTGCTGCAGGGTCGATGCATCGAAAAAACGGCGGCCTATGGCCGCCGTTTTTTACGCGACGCCGAGCCCGGGTATTTCGTCCGCAGCTGCGACACCGAATCCCGCGAGTCCGGCAAACGCGCAGCCGCGTTCGGCGTAATCCCGGAACTGGTCGAAGCTCGGCGCGCCCGGCGACAACAGCACCACGCCGCCGCGTGGCGTGAGCCCGCGCGCCAATGCCACTGCCTCCGGCAGCGTTGCGACGTGCTCGATGGGTATCCGCACTTCCGCGCGGCGCAACGCGTCGACGATGCGCCCCGCATTCGCGCCCTGCACGACGACGGCGCGCGGCGGCCGCGAAGCCAGCTCGCGTGCAAAACCCGACCAGTCCAGCCCGCGATCGAAGCCGCCGAGGACAAGCGTGACCTCGCGGTCGGCGCAGCTTTGCAAGGCAGCGAGCGCGGCCATCGGCGTGGTCGAGATCGAATCGTCGATCCATTCCAGCTCGTCGCGCATGCCCAGCCGCGTCAACCGATGCGGCAGCGGACGGAACCCGCGCAACGACGATGCGGTGCGGCGCGCATCGAGACCGAACAATTCGATCGCCGCCAGCGCGGCGCAGGCGTTGACCGCGTTGTGCACGCCTGGCACCGGCAATGCCGCGCGCGACAGCACGCGTTCGTCGCCACGCCGGATCCAGCCTTCGTCGACATGCCAGCCCCGCGCATCGCCGAATGTCACGCGATGCGGGTGCGACGCCGTGCGTTCCATCAGCAATGGCGACGCCGCATTCACCAGCAGTGTGCGCGCGGCGTCCGCGAGTTTCAGCTTGTCGGCGACGTAGCGTTCGCGCGTGCCGTGCCAGTCCAGGTGTTCCTCTTCGAGGCTGACGACCGCGCCGACTTCGACCGGCCCGGCTTCGCCGGTCTGGAAACTCGACAGTTCGATCACCCACAGCGCGGCGCGCTCGCCGTCGAGTTCCAGCAGCGGCAATCCGATGTTGCCGGCCAGCGCGGTGCGCACGCCCAACGCGCGCGCGCCGTGCGCGATCATCGCGCTGGTGGTGCTCTTGCCCTTGGTGCCGGTCACCGCGATCACGCGCGCGTCGCCGCTCTCGCCGCGCACGTTCTCGCCGAACCACAACGCGGTACCCGAGGTGAAGCGCGTGCCACGCGCGCGCGCGGCCAGCAGTTCCGGTTTGTAGGCGCTGATGCCGGGCGACTTGATCACGACGTCATGCGACGACAAGGCATCCGCGTCCGGCGCGATGTCGATCACGCGCAGATGGTCATCGTGCGACGCGACGGCCTGCGCGGCCTCGTCCGGCTTGCAATGCAACGTCAAGGTTTGCGCGGGGAAACGCCGACGCAACGCTTTCAGCGCGGCGCGGCCTTCGCGGCCGAACCCCCAGATCGCGACGTCGCGCCCTTCAAGCTCCGCGAATCGCATCGAGCGCTCCGATGAAGCGTGCAGGGATGCCATGCTCCCCGGAAGCGCGCAGCCACGGTTCAAGTTGCTGCAAATCAGCATCGAGTTGTGGCGCGATCTCCTCGCGGAAACGCGCGACCAGCGCATCCTCGCGCCATTCCGGGCGCGCGGCCAGCGCGGCGAACGCGGCGCGCGCCTCCTGTGCCTCGCCCACGCATTCGAACGGCTTGTGGTCGCGGTATTCGATCAATGCGTCGAAGCCCGCGGCCTGCGTTTCGTCGTCCAGCAGGTTGCGTCCGAAAATCGCGAGCAAGCGTGGCTTCGGCAGGAACGGCGCGAGTGCCAGGAACACGAAATGGCATTTCGGGCAGTGCCCGCACCAGCGGTCCGCCGGCTTCGGCCCGAGGATGCGGAAATTGCGGTTGCAACTGGAAAACGCATCGAAATACGCCGCCCCGGATTTCGCGAACGCGCGCGTCACCGCCAGTTCCGCGAACGGCCGCAGCAGCGAGAAGTAATCGAGGTCGGCCGCGACATGCGAACGCACGTGCGCGGCGAATGTGCGCTCGAAGGCCCAGCCCTTGCTCCACTGGTGGTTCACCTGCTGGCCGTCGTATTCCAGCGTCGCGCTGGAAGCCGAGCGCTCGTTGGCGAACGCGATCGCATCGAAGCCGTAAAGGATCGCCGCGCAGGCCAGGATCGCCGAATTGATCGCGGTCACGGGAATATGCCCGTTCCACGCGCCGATCCGGTTGTATTCGAACAGCAGCGGCGGGAGTTCGCGCGCGATGTTCAAGGTCGGCAAGCCGGTGCGCGCAGCGACCGCGGCGATCAGCGGTGAATTGCCGACCCACACCGCACTCGCTTCCGCGCCGTTCGCCTTCAGCGCTTCCACCACCACCAGCGAGTCCTTGCCGCCACCGATCGGCACCAGTGTTCGATGCGGAAGGCCGATCGCACTGGCGGCAACGGTATGCGCGCCATGCCGCGGGAAGACGATGCGTCCGCGCAGGTCCAGCCCATTGCGATAGGCAAACTCGGCAAGCCCGTCCACGTACAGGGTTTCCAGCAATGCCGCCGTGGCAGCGTCGAAACCGCCGCCGTCGCTTTCGATGCGCGCGGGCACGCCGGCCTTGTAGTAACTGACGCCGGCGATGCCGTGCAACAGGCGCAAGGCCGCGTCGAACGCGGGTTTGCGGTCTTGCGGCAGCACCGGCGCATCGGGAAAACGGACGCGCTCGATCAGCTCCGGGCCATCGTCGAAGGCATATACAAGTTCTGCCGCACCTTCGGCATAACCGCAACGCACGAAACGGAATACCCGCGCCTGGCGCGGATCGGCGAGCGCGTTCATGCGATCACCGCGGATTCCGCGAGATCACGCAGGTTGTAATGCGATGCCATCGATTC
This sequence comes from Rhodanobacteraceae bacterium, assembly GCA_035552915.1. Classification (GTDB taxonomy): domain Bacteria; phylum Pseudomonadota; class Gammaproteobacteria; order Xanthomonadales; family Rhodanobacteraceae; genus 66-474. The sequence goes on along the minus strand of DATNEQ010000036.1, from coordinate 33,122 downwards.
TCCGTACGCGCCAGCCTGCGCGATCAGCAATACGTCGCCTTCGTGCGCTTCCGGCATGCGGCGATCCGCGCCCAGCACGTCGCCGGATTCGCAGATCGGCCCGACGATCTGGTACAGCGTGTCGGCTTCCGCATCCGGGCGCGAGAGGTTGACGATCTCGTGGCGCGCGTCGTACAGCGCAGGCCGGATCAACGCATGCATGCCCGCGTCGCAGCCGAGATAGTTGAGCACGCCTTTGCGCTTGATCTGGGTGACGCGCGCCAGCAGCACGCCGGCTTCGGCGACCAGCCAGCGGCCCGGTTCCAGCCACAGGCGATATTGGGGGTAGGCCTGGCGCACTTCCAGCAGGTTCGCATCCAGCGCCGCGAGATCGAGTTCGGGCTCGTCCGGCCGCGAAGGCACGCCCAGGCCGCCGCCGAGATTGAGATACGCGACGCTGCCGATCTTTTCGGCGAGGCTCGCGAGCTGGCCGTAAACGTCGGCCCAATGTTTCGCATCGAGGATGCCGGACCCGAGATGGGCATGCAGGCCGACGATGCGTGTGCGATTGGCCTGCGCCAGCGCGACGAACGCATCGAGTTGGTCGAGCGGCAGCCCGAACTTGCTGCCCGCGCCGCCGGTGCGCACCTTGTCGTGGTGGCCGAGACCGCGCCCGAGATCCACGCGCAGCATGATCTCGCGGTTGGCGAACAGCACCGGCCACTCCCGCAGCGGATGCAGCGCGTCCAGCGTGGTCGGCACGCCGCGTTGCCAGGCCAGTTCGTAATCCGCGCGCGGCGCGAAATTGGGCGTGAACAGTTTCGGCAGCGCCGCGGATCCGGCGATCTTCTCCACGGCCTCCAATTCGCCGGGCGAGACGCATTCGAAGCCCAGGCCTTCCTGCGCGAGCGTGCGCAGGATCGCCGGATGCGGATTGGCCTTGACCGCGTAGTAGACGCGATCCACGGCGGCGAGCGAGCGCAACTCGCGCGCGCGTTCGCGCAAGGTCGGCAAGTGATAGGCATAGCGCGGCGTGCCCTGCCGCGCGCTTTCCAGCAAGCGATCGCGTTCGCCGCGCCACCAAGGCGCGCGCGGCGCCAGCGCGCGGGCGCCGTACAACTCCGCCCAGCTCGGCCCGAAGATCGCGCCATCGTCCGCGCGCAGCGCGCCGGCGCGGATCAGCAGGTCGTGCAATCGCGGCAGCAGGCCGTCGAGCATTTCCTCGTCGACCACGAAGGTGAGATTGAGATTGTTGGACGATTGCGAAATCAGGTGCACGCGCATCTGGCCGAATTCCGCCAGCACGCCGGACAACCGGTGCAGCATGGAGCGCATGCCGCGCCCGACCAGCGTTACCGCCGCGCAAGGCGCGATGACCTTCACGCGGCAGATCTTTTCCAGGTCGGCCGCGAGCGCCGCCACCGCGTCGGAATCCAGCAGGTTTTCGCCGGGGTCCAGCGACACGGTGACATTGGTTTCGGCCGAACCGATCAGGTCCACCGACAAGCCGTGCTGCTTGAACAGCGCGAACACGTCGGCGAGGAAACCGACCTGCTGCCACATGCCGACGGTTTCCATCGACACCAGGGTGATGCCGCGGCGCGAACTGATCGCCTTGACGCTCGGCGCTTCCTCCGGCGGCTGCGGTCCGATCACCGTGCCTTCAAGTTCCGGATGACGCGTGTCCTTGATCCACATCGGCACGCGTGCGCGCCGGCATGGCGACAGGCAGCGCGGATGCAGCACCTTGGCGCCGGTGGTCGCGATTTCCTGCGCCTCCTCGTAATCCAGCCGCTGCAGCAGGCGCGCATTCGGCACCTGGCGCGGATCGGCGCTGAACATGCCGGCGACGTCGGTCCAGATTTCCACCCGCGCCGCGCGCAACAGCGCGCCGAAATAGGCCGCCGAAGTGTCGGTGCCGCCGCGGCCCAGCAATACGGTGCGGCCTGCGCCGTCGCGCGCCATGAAACCGGGAACGATGAAGACCTCGCCGCGCGCCGCCTGCGCCGCGGCGAACGGCGGGTCGTGCGCCACTTCCACCTGCGCCGACAGCGCGCGCGCGCGTTCGCTGAGGAACGGCAGCTCGCGCGCCAGCAATGCCTCGCGCGCATCCATCCATTCGGCGTGCAGGCCGTTCGCCGTCAGGAAGGCCGCGCCCAGCGCGCTGGAGAGCAATTCACCATGCGCCTGCACCAGCGCCTGCGCATGATGCGACATGCGCGGTTCGGCCGCCGCCGCCGACAATGATTCCAGCCAGCGTTCCATCGCCGGCACCCCGGACAGTTCCATCCGGGCGGCCAGCGCGCGATGGCGTTCGCGGAGCGCCGCCAGTGCCGCGGGCCGCGCTTCCGGCGCGGTCGCGCACAGCGCTTTCAACGCATCGGTGACGCCGGACAGTGCCGACACGACCAACAGCACGCGCGCGCCTTCCGCGCGCCGCGCGGCGGCGAGTTCGAGGATGGTGCGCCAGCGCTCGACGGTGGCCACGCTGGTGCCGCCGAATTTCAGCACGATCCATGGCGCGTCGGACGGCAGTGGCGCGGGTTTCGAATCGGTCACGGAGTTCGCAGGCAATCGCGCAAGCCGCAAAGTTTCACGGGCGTCCCGCAGAAACGCAATCGAACGCCATGAAAACGGCTCAATCGGTCTTTTCCGTGGCGGTGGCGAGCCAGATCAGGGTCGCGAAGCGGCCGCTGTGCGCGCCGTCGCGTCGATACGAGTAGAAACGCGGATCGGCGAAAGTGTCGAAACCGCCGCCGAAGATTCGCGCGACGCCGGACGCGCGCAGGCGTTGCGTGGCCAGCGCGTACAGATCGCAATGCCAATGGCCCTGGCGTACATCGACAAACGCGGCGGCGGCTTGCGGATCGTGCGCAAGGAACGCATCGCGCACTTCGTCGCCCACTTCGTACGATTGCGGCCCGATCGCCGGGCCGAGCCAGGCCAAGACGTTCCCGCGCGCGACCTGCAATGCGTCCAGCGTGTTTTCCAGCACGCCCGCGGACAAGCCGCGCCAGCCGGCGTGTGCCGCGGCGATCGTGGAGCCGTCATCCGCACAGAACAGGACCGGCAAACAATCGGCCGTGAGGATCGCCAGCACGCGGCCGGGTTCGCGCGTCATCGCGGCATCGGCCTGCGGTTCCTGCACGTTGCCATCGTCGACATGCGCCACGGCCGAACCATGCACCTGCGTCAACCAGTGCGGCGGTGACGGCAACGCGAGCGTTTCGATGAGACGCGCACGGTTTTCCGCCACCGCGGACGGATCGTCGCCGACACGCGCGCCGAGATTGCATGCGTCGTACGGCGGCGGCGAAACGCCATGCATGAAGCGCGTGGTCACCGCCGCGCGCACGTTCGCGGGTGCCGGCCAGCCGGGCGTCAGCCATGTGTGCGACCCGACGATATTTCCGGCAGAAAGGTTCATGTTTCGCGGTCGCCCGTTTGCGCGTCCGTTCGCAATGCTTCCAGCAGCGCGAGGAAGTCCGGCGGCGGTTTCGCATCGAAACGCATCGTCTCGCCGCTCGCCGGATGCGCGAATTCCAGATGTTCCGCATGCAACGCCTGTCTCCTGAAGCCGCGCAGCGCTTCGACCAGCCGTGGCGTGGCGCTGCGCGGCAGCTTCAGGCCGCCGCCATACAGCGGATCGCCGACCAGCGGAAACCCTGCATGCGCCATGTGCACGCGGATCTGGTGCGTGCGCCCGCTTTCGAGATCGCATTGCAGCAGCGCGTGCGCACGGAAACGTTCGCGTACCCGGTAATGCGTGCGCGCCGGGCGGCCGCCTTCGCGCACGGCGCGGCGCAAACGGTCGGAAGGATGCCGGTCCAACGGCGCATCGACGGTACCCCCGGCCACCGGCACGCCGTGGACGATGGCGGTGTAGCGGCGATGGATCTCGCGCGCGGCCAGCATCGCCACCAGCGCCGCGTGCGCGCGCAGATTGCGCGCCACCACCAGCACCCCCGAAGTGTCCTTGTCCAGCCGATGCACGATGCCCGCGCGCGGCACTTCAACCAGACCCGGATCGAAATGCAGCAACGCGTTCTGCAGGGTGCCGCGCGGATTGCCGGCCCCGGGATGCACCACCAACCCCGGCGGTTTGTCGATCACCAGCAGGTCGGCGTCGGCGTGCACGATTTCCAGGGCGATCGGTTCCGGCGCGGCGTGCACGACGGTTTCCGGCATGGCGCGCAACACCACCGTTTCGCCACCGCGCAGCAGGTGCCGCGGCGCGGCGGCGGCGCCATCCAGCGTTGCCGCGCCCGACTTGATCCATGCGGCCAGGCTCGAGCGCGAATACTCGGGGAACAAAGCGGCCAGCGTCTGGTCGAAACGCCGACCCGCCGCATCCGGCGGCACCCGTGCGTGCAGCACCGGCCCTTCCGTTGCCCCGGACTGGATTTCCCGATCAGGATCGATCATCCCGACTGCGCCTCATGACCCATGCCCATGCCTTCATGCCCGCTCCTTCCTGGTTTTCTCCACGCCGTACGCGGGAATGACGCACATCCGCGGCAGCCGCGCGGGCGCCGAAGCCGGGCATCCCGCGAATTTCCGCTATCATCGCCGCTTGCTTTCGCCCAAGACCCAGCCTTCATGCGCCACCCGATCCCGCGTTCCCTGCTGAAACTCGCCCTGCTCGTGCCGCTGCTGCTGGTGTTGTCCGCGTGCTCGCTGTTCCACCGCGGCGGCAATCGCCAGAGCCCGGAGGACACGCTTCCCGTCGACCAGCTCTACAACTTGGCGACCGAGCGCCTGCAGGACGGCAACTACGATGCCGCCGAAAAGGCCTACCAGCGCCTGATCCAGCGCTTCCCCTACGGCCCCTACAACGAACAGGCGCAGATCGATCTGGCCTACGCCTACTACAAGGACGACAAGCCGGACGACGCATATTCGACGATCAATACCTTCATCAAGACCTATCCGGCGCAGAAGCATATCGACTATGCCTTTTATCTGCGCGGGCTGGTCAATTTCGATCGCACCGGCAGCATGCTGGAGCGATTGTCGCTGAGCAGCGTCTCGCGCCGCGACCAGGGCTACGCGCTGCAATCCTTCGATGATTTCTCGCAACTGCTTCAACGCTTCCCGGATTCGCGCTACTCGCCGGATGCGCGTCTGCGCATGATCTGGTTGCGCAACGGCTTCGCGCAGTTCGAACTGAACACCGCGGAGTACTACCTGCGCCGCAAGGCTTACGTGGCCTCCGCCAGCCGCGCCGAATACATCATCGAGCACTACCAGCGCACACCGCAGGTGGCCGACGCGCTGGCGGTCATGGCCAAGAGCTACAGCCTGCTCGGGCGCCAGGAACTGGCGCAGCAGGCGGTCAGCGTGCTGAAGCTCAACTACCCGAACCATCCCTATCTGCGCGACCCCAAGCGCTGGCCGAAGACGCCTTCCCTCTGGAAAGGCCTGGTTCCGCTGGTGAACTGAACCCGAGCCGCGGTGACGTCCGGCACGCCAGTCCCGCCTGAAACGCGTCCCATCGACCCGCTGCGCATCGCGCAACGCGTGGAATTCGCGCGCGCGGCGATGGCCGATCCCGCGATCACGCTGGAGCGCGCTTCCGAGGACGCCAGCTTCCGCAGTTACTGGCGCACCCGCAGCACGCAGCCAAGCCGCATCGTGATGGATGCGCCGCCCCGGCACGAGAACCTCGACGCGTGGCTGGACGTGGACGCGCGCCTGCGGGCGGCAGGGTTGCACGCGCCGCGCGTGTTCACTGAAGACCGCGCGCAGGGTTTCCTGCTGATCGAGGATCTCGGCACGCGCACCTATCTTCCGGAGTTGAACGATAACAGTGCGGAAGCGCTGTATGCCGACGCGCTCGAAGCTCTGCTGGCCATGCAGACGCGCGTCAGCGCAGAAGGACTGCCACAGTACGACGAACCGTTCCTCGTGACCGAACTGGAACTGATGCCGACCTGGTTTTTGCAACGGCACCTCGCTGCGGACATCGAATGCGACGAATGGGACGTGATCGAAGCCGCGTTCCGCCTGCTGGTGAATTCCGCGCTGTCGCAGCCGCGCTGTTTCGTGCACCGCGACTACCACAGCCGCAATCTGCTGGTCGTCGAAGACGGAGGCCCGGAGAGCCTCGCCGCCGGACTCTCGAGTCCGGGGATCATCGACTTCCAGGGCGCGATGCACGGCCCGATCGCCTACGACGTCGCCTCGCTGCTGCGCGACTGCTACATCGCGTGGGACGACGCGCGCGTCGACGCGTGGTCGGAAATGCACCGCCTGCGCCTGCGCGAGGCCGGCGTGCTGGACGAACGCGCGGACGCGGATACCTGGCGACGCTGGTTCGACCTGATCGGCCTGCAGCGGCACATCAAGGTGCTCGGCATCTTCTGCCGGCTGTGGTATCGCGACGGCAAGCGCGGCTACCTCGCCGACCTGCCGCGCGTGTGGCACTACGTGCGCCGCGTGGCTTCGCGCTATCCCGAATTCGCCGGTTTCATTGCGCTGCTGGAGAGCAAGATCGGCGGACGTGATTTGGCGCAACCCGCGCCATGAAGGCTCTCATTTTCGCGGCCGGCCTTGGCGAGCGCATGCGCCCGCTTTCCGATGCGACGCCGAAGCCGCTGCTGCGCGCGGGCAGCAAGCGCCTGATCGAGTGGCACCTGGAACGGCTGGCCGCCGGCGGCGTGCGCGAAGTCGTGGTGAACATCGCGCATCTCGCGGCGCAGTTCCCGGATGCGCTGGGCGACGGCGCGCCTTATGGCGTGCGCATCGAATACAGCCATGAAGGCGCGACGCCGCTGGAAACCGGTGGCGGCATGCTGCACGCGTTGCCGTTGCTCGGCAGCGAACCCTTCGTCGCCGTCAACGGCGACACCTGGACGGATTTCGATTTCACCGCGCTGCCACGCGAACCCGCGGGCGTGGCGCATCTCGTGCTGGTGGACAATCCGCCGCATCGCCCGCAAGGCGATTTCGGCATCACCGAGGATGACAGTCTGCTGCCGTTTGTGGATTCCCCTGGCGCGCAACGCGCGCTGACTTTCGCCGGCATCGGCGTGTACCGGCCGGAGTTCCTGGACGGCTGGCGCGGCGTGATCTGCGATGCTCTCGGCGCACAGGAAAATCCGCCGCGCTTTTCCATCACACCGCTGCTGCGCGCGGCGATCTCAAAAAACCAGATCGGTTGGCACCAACATCACGGCGCGTGGTTCGATATCGGCACGCCGCAAAGGCTGCGGGAATTGGATGCGCAGTTAAGTGAGGCTTAGTCCTTTGTCGGCGTTCGCAACGCTCACTTCAACTTACGCATGCTGTCTAATCTATAACCGCAAATGGATTTGCGGCTCGCACGCTTTCCTTGAGCTTATTGACCAAGCTGGCAAAGTTTTGGATGTTGCCCGACAAGGTAACTTTTGAATCGGCAGTTCGTAAAGCGCAATATGCATTGCCTTGGGTTGAAACAAAACTATGAATAGAATTTATGTCAACATATCTAAGTGTCTTTTTGACGAATGCACCACAAGTCAAATATTCGCTACTTAATTCTACCGAGTACTTCTTTGCGTATATTACAATTATTAGCTCAAAACAGCACAAAATTGCACAAGCCGACCATTGCCAAACAGGAATTTCCACTCCCGAAAAATAGAATCCATAAGGCAAAATAGCAAATAGTAAAGCTCCTACAAAACAAAAATATTGCACGCCGACACTATAGCCATAAATATTGCGTTCCGCCTTCACTTCAGAGGCTCTTGTCCTGATCTTATTTATAAGTACAAATACCAATGCTGTCGTGGCGACAGTGAGCGGAAGAACGAGCGGGGATAGATTCATTATCTCTCCTTAGCGCTGTCCTATTTTTGTAGCATTTCGCGCAAGAACGGAATCGTGATGCGTCGCTGCGCGGCCAGCGCGGCGTGATCCAGTTTCTCGAACAGTTCCATCAACGCGGCGAGGTCGCGCGGTTGGCGCGCGAACAGCCAATCGAGCACGTTGTCTTCGATTTCCAGTCCGCGTTGCTGTGCACGCTGGCGCAGAACTTCGCGCCGGCCGGCCTCGTCCAACTGCTGCAAAGCGTATTGCGCGCAGGCCGACAACCGCGACACCAAATCGGGCAGGGTCAGGCCGAGTTGCGCGGGTGCGGCGTGCGCTGTGAACAGCAAGGTTGCATGCGAATCGCGTGCGCGATTGTAGAGGTCGAACAGGGCGCGCTCGGCATCGCGGTCGCCGGCGATCGCCTGCACGTCGTCCACCGCGAGCAATTCCCCGCGCTGCGCACCGAAGCTGGCGATCGCTTCTCCACGCGGCGATGGCAACGAAGCCAGCGGCAGGTAACGCGCGTCGCGGCCAGCCTCGATCGCGGCGCGGCAGGCGCCGATCAACAGGTGCGTCTTGCCGGTGCCGCTCGCGCCATGCAGGTACGGCCATGCGTTGCTCGCACCCTGCGCGGCGACGCACACCGCTTGCAGGGCCTCGGCGTTGTTGCCGGGAAGATACGACGCCAAGCGCTGGTGCGAAGGCCAGCGCAGCGTCAATGGCAATTGCCGTGCGCTCATCCGGGCGCGTCGTCGCGCGGCGCCGGTTCCAGTTCCAGTTGCGGCGGCGACGCCGGCGCGTGCTCGGAGGCGGACGCGGCGCGCGCGTCGTACAGCGCGCTGGCGGTGTAGCGCTCGTGCACGTAACGCAACAGCACCATCGCCACCGAGGCCATCGGCAGCGCCAGCAGCACGCCGATGAAGCCGAACAACTGGCCGAACGCCATGATCGCGAAGATCACCGCCACCGGATGCAGGCCGATCTTGCCGCCGACCATGCGCGGCACCAGCACGTAGCCTTCCAGCATCTGGTCGACGCCGAACACCACCAGCACCAGCACCAGGTGCTGCCAGTCGTGATACTGCACCAGCGCGGCGATCACGCTGGCGAACAGGCCGGTGATGAAGCCGAGGTACGGCACGAAACTCACGAGTCCCGCGATCATGCCGATCAGCGGCCCGACGTCCAGCCCGATCGCCCACAGCGCGATCGCGTAATACGCGGCCAGCGCGATCATCACCAGCAGTTGCCCGCGCACGAACGCGCCGAGCACCGCGTTGGATTCGCGCGCCAGCCGCGCGACGGTGGGTTCGAGAGTGCGCGGGAGCAGGTCGTCGATCTTCGCGACCAGGATGTGCCAGTCGCGCAGCAGGTAGAACGTGACCACCGGGATCAGCACCAGCGAGGCCGCCCGGCCGATCAACGTCAAACCGGAACGCGTGGCGTAGCCCAGCGCCACGGCCGCCACGTTGCCGAGCGTGCCGATGTGCTCGCGCGCGTTGGCCATGATCTGGTTGAAATCGAACACATCTTCCGGCAGGTGCAAGCGTTGCTGCAGCCACGGCAGCAGGCTCTGCTTCACCCATAGCGAATAGACGGGCAGCGCATTGATCAGGCGCACCACCTGGCGTTCGATCAACGGCACCAGCAACAACAGCGCGCCGACCAGGACCAGCACCATCACCAGGAACACGATGGTGGTGGCGAGCGTGCGGTTGCAATGCAGGCGCTGCAGCCGGTTGGCCAGCGGATCGCCCAGGTACGCCAGCATCGCGGCGATCACGAACGGCGTCAGCACCGGCGCCAGCAGCCACAACAGCACGCCGATCGCCAACGCGATGGCCAGCCATTGCCAGCGCTGCACGAGCGTAGTGGTGGTCATGACGTTCTCCCGGTGCGGAAGTGCCGGCGTGCGCGCAGGCTCCAGCGCACGATGTAATCCACGCCACTGACGATGGTCAATACCGCGACGATGCCCTCGCAGAATGACGGCGGCTCGCGCCAGCCGAACCGCGCGGCGCCAAGCACCAGCAACACGAACAGGATCTGCGCCAACGTGGTGGCCTTCGACCACAGACTGGGTTGTGCCTCGAACTTGCCGATGAAGGCGCGGTACGACAGCGCGCCCGCCACGATCACGAGGTCGCGCGCCAGCACCAGCCACGCCAGCGCGAACGCCACCAGGCCGATGTGCGCCAGCGCCAGATAGGTGGCGACCAGCATCAGTTTGTCCGCCGCCGCGTCGAGCAGCCCGCCGATATGGCTGCGCCAGCCGAAGCGGCGCGCGAGGAAACCATCGACGCCGTCCGACAAACCCGCCACCGCCGCGATGACCAGCGCAGTGCCGAAGCGATGCTGCAGCACCGCAAACACCAGTGGCGCCACCAGCAGGATGCGCAGGCAGGTGATCAGGTTCGGCAGATGCCGCATCAACCCTTGCTCCGGCGATGAATGGCTCACGTGTACCCGTTCACCGCAAAGTTTCGCGTGCGCAGCCGGATTGCGCATCGACAGAGTGCCTTGGCTTTCACTGGCTCATCGCGACCAGTGCAGCGAGGCGTCCGCACCCGGGTGCGCCGGTGCAGCCTGCAAATGTCCGCCGGAACCGAGCGCGTTCAGGACATCCGCCAAGGGCGCGTTCCACGACACCTGCAGCAGCACGCCGTCGCCCTGCGCGGCGATCGGCGTCACGTCGTGCAACTGATCGGATTGCTGCAAGGTTCCGAGCATCGTCGCGAAATCGGCGGCGCTGTCGATGCCATCTACCCACCATGTGCCGCTGCCGCCTGCCGCGGCCGGCGTGGCGCTGGTACCCGCGGAGGCCGGCGCATTGGCGGCGACCGCCGGCGTGCCGCCTGACTGCTGCACCAGATGCTGGACGGAACCGGGATCGAAATCCACTTGCAGTTGCAGGCCGCTGCCACCCGCCGCGCGCTGGTATTTGTAATTGCGCACGTAGCCCGACGCCTGCGACAGCGCGTCGGCAGCGGGCGTGGTGCCCGGCGCAAGCCCGGTCAGCACCTGCGCCAGCGCGGCCGCGATCGCCTTGTCGCGCGCGGCATCCGAGGTGTCGGCCACCGGCACCGTGGCGGAGTAGCCACTCGCCGTCGCGGCGGAATCGTCCGCGAACGTGGTGCCCGCGGCGGCCAGCATCAGAAGCAGCAGTGCAGCAGCGATCCAGCGCATGATGTCCCTACCTGCCGTCGTTCCGCGACAAGTCTGCCCAATCGCCGCCTGCCCGTCTATCATTGTCGACTTTGCCGCGTTGCACCGGATCATCCGATGTCCGACAAGCAGCCCCTCACCTATCGCGCCGCGGGCGTGGACATCGACGCCGGCAACACGGTGGTCGAACGCATCAAGCCGCTGGTCGGCAGGACTTTCCGCCCCGAAGTCATGGGCGGCCTCGGTGGTTTCGGCGCGCTGTTCGACCTCTCGAAGAAATACCGCGAGCCGGTGCTGGTGTCCGGCACCGACGGCGTCGGCACCAAATTGAAACTCGCGCAGCAATTGAACCGCCACGACAGCATCGGCATCGACCTCGTCGGCATGTGCGTCAACGATGTGCTGGTGCAGGGCGCCGAGCCGCTGTTCTTCCTCGATTACTTCGCCACCGGAAAACTCGATGTCGACACCACCGTCGCGGTGGTGGGCGGCATCGCCAAAGGCTGTGAACTTGCCGAGTGCGCGCTGATCGGCGGCGAGACCGCCGAGATGCCCGACATGTATCCGCCGGGCGAATACGACCTTGCGGGCTTCAACGTCGGCGCGGTGGAAAAATCGGGAATCATCGACGGCAGCGCGATCCGCGCGGGCGACGTGATCCTGGGCGTCGCGTCCAGCGGACCGCATTCGAACGGTTATTCGCTGATCCGCAAGATCGTCGAGCGCGCGGGTTCGCCCTTCGATCTCGATGTCGGCGGCGTGAAGCTGGCCGACGCGCTGATGGCACCGACCACCCTCTACGTGAAGCCGATCCTCGCGCTGCTGCGCGAACGGCCCGGCACGATCCACGGCATGGCGCACATCACGGGCGGCGGCCTGCAGGAAAACATCATCCGCGTGGTGCCTGAAGGACTCGGCCTGGCGATCGATGCGTCGAGCTGGAAGCTGCCGCCCGTGTTCGAATGGCTGCAACGCGAAGGCAAGGTGCCGCGCGAGGAAATGTGGCGCACCTTCAATTGCGGGATCGGCTTTACGGTGATCCTCGATCACGGCGACGTCGCCGCGGCGAGCGCCGATCTGGCGAAAGCGGGATTGCAAAGCTGGACCATCGGTGAAGTCGTCGCCGCATCCGGCGACGCGCGCGTGCGCATCGCATGAATTTCCCGGTCGCGGTGCTCGCTTCCGGGCGTGGCAGCAATCTCGGCGCGCTGATCGACGCGCACGCGGCAGGCAAGCTTCCGGTGGATATCGCGCTGGTGGCGGGCGACAAGGCTGAAGCGCCGGCGCTCCGCAATGCCGAGGCGCACGGCATTCCGACACTGGCATTGAATCCGAAGAGTTATCCGGCCCGCCGCGACTTCGACGAAGCTCTGTTCGCGCGCGTGGCCGAAAGTGGCGCGCAACTGGTGGTGCTGGCCGGCTTCATGCGCATCTTGGATGCGGACATCGTCGAGGCGTGGAGGGGACGCATCCTCAACATCCATCCCTCGCTGCTGCCGAAGTACCGCGGCCTGCACACCCATCGCCGCGTGCTGAAAGCCGGCGATGCGGAACACGGGGCCAGCGTGCATTTCGTCACGCCGGAGCTGGATGACGGCCCGGTGATCGCACAGGCGAGCATCGACATCAACCCCGGCGATACCGAGGACACGCTCGCCGCGCGGCTGCTGCCGCAGGAACACCGGTTGCTGATCGCCTGCGTGGATGCGTTCGCGCGCGGACGCGTGGCGTTGCGCGACGGCGCGGTGGTTTACGATGGCAAGGCGCTCGCACAACCGTTGCGACTGGCGGGCGACAAACTCGTCTGACACCGCCTGCGTGCGACGCGTTTGAGGCTGGGTTCAGCGAGGCGGGCTCACAGTCGCGCGCAGCATTCCTGCATCCGCCCGCGAGTCATCGACATGGTTTCGACTTCCCTGCGTACGCTGTCTACTGTCGCGATTTTGTTGTTCGCCGGCAGCGCTTTCGCCGCGCCGCTGCCCGCCTTCACGGCACGCTATCAATTGTCGAAAGACGGCTCGCCGCTGGGCGAAGCGACGATGACGCTGGCGCCGGCCGGCGACGCAACATGGACCTTCACCACCCGCAGCCAGGGCACCGAAGGCCTGGCCGCGCTGATGAGCGCGAACGTGCAGGAGAATTCCACCTTCCGCTGGAAAGGCGACGCGCCGGAAGGCTTGAGTTACGACTATTCGATGGACGCAGCGATCAAGCATACGGAACGCCACGTGCGCTTCGACTGGTCCGCCGGCACCATCGATGTCGACGACAAGGGCCGCCACCAGTTCCCGGCGCAGCCGGGCACGATGGAGCGGCACACCGTCGTGCTGGCGATCGCCGCGGGCCTGCGCGACGGTAAGCAATCCTTCGATCTGCCGGTGGCGGTGCGCGACCACGTCGAGACGCAGCACTATCTCGTGCAAGGCCACGAGAACCTCACCGTGCCCGCCGGAACCTACGACGCGGCGCACGTCGTGCGTCGCGACGGCAACGGCTTCGAAGCGTGGTTCACGTCAAAGCTGCCGGTACCGGTGCAGGTATCGCAGAACGACAACGGCACGCTGACGATGAAGCTGGAAAGTTATACCGCGCAATAAATCGCGCGCGAACGAGGCTCAGCCCGGCAGGCGCCGGATCTTCGCGCCCAGCGCGCCAAGTTTTTCCTCGATGCACTCGTAGCCGCGGTCGATGTGATAGATGCGGTCCACCGTGGTGTCGCCTTCGGCGACCAGCCCCGCCAGCACCAGCGAAGCCGATGCGCGCAGGTCGGTCGCCATCAGCGGCGCGCCGGACATCCCGTCCACGCCGCGGATCACCGCCGTGTTGCCTTCCAGCTTGATGTCGGCGCCGAGCCGGTGCAGCTCGTGCACGTGCATGAAGCGGTTTTCGAACACGGTCTCGGTGATCACGCCGGTGCCTTCGGCCACGCAATTGAGCGCGGTGAACTGCGCCTGCATGTCGGTCGGGAACGCCGGATACGGCGCAGTGGTGATGTCGACCGCTTTCGGGCGATGGCCGCGCATGTCCAGCTCGATCGATTCGCCGTTGGTGTTGATGTGCGCGCCGGCGTCTTCGAGTTTCGCGAGCACCGCATCTAGCGTGTCGGGACGCGCGCGCTTGGCCAGCACGCGACCGCCGGTGATCGCGCCGGCGACCAGGAAAGTGCCGGTCTCGATGCGGTCAGGCAGCACTTCGTAGTCCGCGCCATGCAGGCGTTCCACGCCTTCGATGATCATGGTCGCGGTGCCGGCGCCCTCGATCTTCGCCCCCATCGCGATCAGGCAATGGGCCAGATCCACCACCTCGGGTTCCTGCGCGGCGTTTTCGATCACCGTGGTGCCGGCCGCCAGCACCGCGGCCATCATGATGTTCTCGGTGCCGGTGACGGTCACCACGTCCATCGAGATGCGCGCGCCCTTCAGGCGTTGCGCGCGCGCCTTGATGTAACCGTTCTCGACGACGATTTCCGCGCCCAGCGCCTGCAGGCCCTTGATGTGCTGGTCGACCGGGCGAGAACCGATCGCGCAGCCGCCCGGCAGCGAAACTTCCGCCTGGCCGTAGCGCGCGACCAGCGGGCCGAGCACCACGATCGACGCGCGCATGGTCTTGACCAGTTCGTAGGGCGCGAAGAAGCGATGCGTGCTGCGCGGATCGACGTGAATCTTCATGCGCTCGTCGACCGTGATTTGCGCGCCCATCTGGCCGAGCAATTCCATCGTGGTGGTGACATCGTGCAGGTGCGGCACGTTGCCGATCGTCACCGGCTCGTCGGCCAGCAGGCTGGCTGCCAGGATCGGCAGCACCGCATTCTTGGCGCCGGAGATCCAGACCTCGCCGTTGAGGGGTTGTCCGCCGCTGATGACGATCTTGGCCATTATTCGCTCCGATCCGTCCGTGGAGCGTTCTCCGCTCGCCATCCATGGCTCGCCGATGCGCGGCGCGGGATGCGCTTCAACGCATCCCGCGAAACCTTCCGTGAATCACCGCCGCTGACGACGATCTTGGCCATCAGGCTTGCTCCGCTTCCTGCGGTGTCAAGGTCTTCAGCGCCAGCGCATGGATTTCCCCGCCCATGCGCTCGCCCAGAGCGGCGTAGACCATGCGATGCCGCGCCAGGGTCGGCTTGCCGGCAAAGGTCTCCGCGGTCACCCGTGCCTCGAAATGCACGCCGTCGGCGCCGTGCACCTCGGCACGCGCGCCCGGCAGGCCCTGTTCGATCAGTTGTTTGAGGGTATGGGCATCCATCGAAAGCATCCGGAAACCGTCGTCAGACTGCCTGAACCGTGCCTCGCCGCGGTCATCCGGGAAGACGGGTCGTGCGTTTGGAACAAGCTAGAATGTGAACAGGGCATGTTAACGGAAATTTCGTGGCACTCCTACGACGGAGTGCCGTGGCCCCACGATCCGCCAAGGAACGACAACCATGAACGCCTTGCCTGCCGGAGTCACCGCCGAATTGCGCCCGCACCCCGCCAGCGATGCGCTCGCCCGCAGCGCGCATACGGTAATCGCCACCGAGGCCACCGCCATCCGCGCGCTGGAATCGCGCATCGACGGCGAATTCGTGCGCGCCTGCCGCCTGATCCTTGACTGCCAGGGCCGCGTGGTGGTGACCGGCATGGGCAAGTCCGGCCATATCGCCCGCAAGATCGCCGCCACGCTCGCGTCCACCGGCACGCCGGCGTTCTTCGTGCATCCGGGCGAAGCCAGCCATGGCGACCTCGGCATGATCACGCGCGACGACGTGCTGCTGGCGCTGTCCTATTCCGGCGAAACTGACGAGCTGCTGACGATCCTGCCGCTGATCAAGCGCCTGGGCATTCCGTTGATCGCCATGACCGGCCGGCCGGATTCCTCGCTGGCGCGCGCCTGCGATGTCAATCTCGATGTCAGCGTCTCGGCGGAAGCCTGCCCGCTCGGGTTGGCGCCGACCGCCAGTACCACCGCGGCACTGGTGATGGGCGACGCGCTGGCGATCGCATTGCTGGGAGCGCACGGCTTCACCGCCGAGGATTTCGCGCTGTCGCATCCGGCCGGCACGCTGGGCCGCCGCCTGCTGCTGCGCATCGACGACCTCATGCATACCGGCGCAAGCATTCCCTCGGTGCACGCGGACGCCACGTTGACCGAAGCGCTGATGGAAATGTCGCGCAAGGGTCTCGGCATGACCGCCATCGTGGACGACGAGCAACGTCTGCTGGGCGTGTTCACCGACGGCGACCTGCGCCGCGCGCTCGACGACGACGGCGTGGACATGCGCGGTGCGCCGGTGGCGCAACTGATGACGCGCACGCCCAAGACCATCGGTCCGGACAAGCTGGCCGCCGAGGCCGCGCAACTGATGGACGCGCACAAGATCCACGCGCTGCTGGTGGTGGACGACGGCGGTCGCGTGGTCGGTGCGTTGAACATCCACGACCTGCTGCGCGCGGGCGTCGTCTAATTTGCGTGAGTGGTGAGATGTGAGTTATGAGTGGACTCACGTTGGCGTTCGCACGCTTTTACCACTCACGACTCACGACTCACTTTCAATGCCCTATCTCACCGACATCCCGCAAGACGTCCTCGCACGCGCCTCGCGCATCAAGCTGGTCGCCTTCGACGTGGACGGCACGCTCACCGACGGCCGGCTGATCTACAGCGAAGACGGCCGCGAACTGAAGGCTTTCCACGCGCTCGACGGACACGGCCTGAAACGGCTGATGGCCAATGACGTGGATGTCGCGCTGGTGAGCGCGCGCATCAGCCACGTGGTCGCATTGCGGGCCGAAGAACTCGGCATCGACCACGTCTACCAGGGCCAGTTCGACAAACGCGCCTGCCTCGAAGACCTGTTGCGGGGCGCGGGATTGGAACCAGGGCAGGCCGCCTTCATGGGCGACGACGTTGCCGACCTCCCGGCGATGCATCTCGCCGGCTTTGCGGTGGCGGTGGCGAACGCACACCCCTGGGTCGTCGAGCGCGCGCACTGGCGCACGTCCGCCAAGGGCGGCCGCGGCGCCGGGCGCGAACTCTGCGACCTGATCCTGCTCGCGCAGGGCAAAGTGGAAAAAGAGCGGGAGCACTGGTCCTGATGGGCCGCCGCAACCTTTTGCTGTTCGCTGTCCTTTTGATCGCCGCCGCAGGCACGCAACTGCTGGTGTGGTGGCTGCGGCCTCCACCCAAACCCAACGAGATGGTCGGGCCGCCGCGCTCCAGCTATACCCTCAACGATTTCACCCTGTACGGCCTGGGCGAGGATGGCACGCCTTCCTTCAAGCTGGTGTCGCCGTATCTCGCGCGCCGCGAGGGCGACGACTCGCTGTACGTCAACGCGCCGAAATACACCATCTTCAGCACCGACGGCGCGGATTGGCACGGCACCTCGCAATACGCGTGGGTCAGCTCCGACAATTCGCTGGTCAAGCTGATCGGCAAGGTGGACATGCAGCGCCCCGCCGTCGGCAAGGTCAAGGCCGCGCAGGTGCACACGTCCGACGCGACAGTCTGGACGCAGGACAAGCGCATGGCATCGGCCGCGCCCAGCGTGATCGAACAGACCGGCTCTATAATGACCGGCGTCGGCATGAAGGCCGACATGAATACCCACAGATTGGAAATGCTCGCCGATGTCCACGCCACGCTCACGCCGAAAACACAGCAGCCGAAAGAGTCGCATTGACTCGATTCGGGTGGTCGTACTGGCGTGCGCCTTTGTCGGCTGTCTTGTCGCCGTCAGCACGCAGGCCAAACAGACCGACAGCAGCCAATCGGTGCTGGTCAACGCCGACAATTCGGTGATGGACCAGGACAAGGAAATCGCCACACTGACCGGCCGCGTCAAAATCGACCAAGGCACGATGCACGTGGACGGCGACAAGGGCGTCGGTTATTTCGACCAGAACAACCAGGTCGAGCGCGCCGTAGTGACCGGCAATCCGGCAAATTTTCACCAGACGCTCGACGACAACTCGCTCGTGCATGGTTCGGCGGCGAACATCGACTATCGCGTTTCGGATAACACCATAATCCTCACCGGCAATGCAGTCGTGGTGCATGAAGGACAGGGCGAATTCCACGGCGCGAAACTTGTCTACAACACCGACACCGGAAACATCGTGGGCGAAGGCGGAACGGGCGGACAGGTACACATGATCCTGCAACCCAAGGCCAAGAGCGCGCCTGCTTCGAAACCTTCATCCGCATCGAAGCCCGCCGCCGTTTCCACGACTGCCAAGCCCGCATCCGCTTCGACGGCTGCCGCAGCCAAACCGGTCGCTCCGGCGTCGACGCCAAGCGCCGCGACATCGCCCGTTTCCGGCGCCAGCACCGGCACACACTGATCCATGCTCGCCGCGGAAGGCCTGCAGAAGAGTTTTCGTGCGCGCCAGGTGGTGCACGACTTCGCGTTCGAGATCAAGCAGGGCGAAGTGGTGGGCCTGCTCGGCCCCAACGGCGCCGGCAAGACGACCTGCTTCTACATGGTGGTCGGCCTGATCGAACCCGATGGCGGCCGCATCACGCTGGACGGCCAAGACATCACCGGCCTGCCGATGCACGCGCGCGCAAGGCTGGGCATCGGCTACCTGCCGCAGGAACCTTCGGTGTTCCGCCGCCTCACGGTGTCCGACAACGTGCTCGCGGTGCTGGAACTGCGCAACGACTTGAATGCGGATCAACGCCAGCGCGAACTGGAATCCCTGCTCGACGAACTGAAGGTCGCGCACATCGCCGGGCAGAAAGGCATCAGCCTGTCCGGCGGCGAACGGCGCCGCGTGGAGATCGCGCGCGCGCTGGCGGCGAATCCGCGTTTCATGCTGCTGGACGAACCCTTCGCCGGCGTGGATCCGATTTCGGTCGGGGAAATCCAGCGCATCGTGCGGCACCTGCGCGACCGCGGCATCGGCGTGCTGATCACCGACCACAATGTGCGCGAGGCGCTCGGCATTTGCGAGCACGCCTACATCCTCAACGAAGGCAAAGTGCTGGCGCGCGGCACGCCGGCGGAAATCCTGGCGCACGAACAGGTGCGCGAGGTGTACTTGGGGCACGAGTTCCGGATGTGATCCGGAGGGAAGCACGGCTTCGTGAACCCGTCGAGGAACTATCCGTTCCCGCCGGGTGCGGTTAGGATGCAAAATCCGCACCGACTTTCCAACCGCCCCCCGCGCATGAAGCCCGGCATCCAGCTCAAACTCCACCAGCAGCTTGCGCTGACCCCGCAGTTGCAGCAGGCCATCCGGCTGCTGCAGTTGTCGCAGGTCGAGCTGGAGACCGAGTTGCGCGAGCTGGCGGAAACCAATCCCCTGCTGGAAATCGAGAACCCCGACGAACAGGGTGAAGCGCCGGATTCCGGCGACGGCGAAACCGGTGAAGAAGCCGCGCCCGAGCCGGAACAGGAATTCGAGATCGATTCCTGGGACGAACACGCGCCGGGCGGCGGCCTGGAAGCCTACGGGCCACACAACGACGAAGACGACGAGACGGAACATCAGGATGCCGCACAGGAAGGTTTGCGCGACCATCTGATGTGGCAGTTGAACCTGGCGCGCTTCACCGATCGCGACCGCGCGATCGCCACGGCGATCATCGACGCGATCGATCCCGACGGTTACCTGCGCGAAGGACTGGAACCGGTGCAGGCCGCCATGACCGGGCTCAGTCCATCGCCGGAGCTGGAAGAGATCGAGGTCGTGCGTCACCGCGTGCAGCGCTTCGAGCCCTCCGGCGTGGCCAGCCTCGACCTGCGCGATTGTTTGTCCGTGCAACTGCAGCAACTCGACGAAGACACCGAAGGGCGCATGCTGGCGTTGCGCATCGTCGATACCGAACTGGAGCTGCTGGCCAAGCGCGATTTCCAGAAACTGGCGCGCAAGCTGGACGCCGATTCCGAGCATGTGGTCGCCGCAGCCACGCTGATCCGCGGGCTGGATCCGCATCCGGGCAGCGCATTCGATCCCGCACCCACCGAGTACATCGCGCCGGACGCCTATGCGGTGAAAGCGGAGGGCCGCTGGCGGGTCGCGTTGTCGCCGAATTGCCAGCCACGACTGGCGATCAACCGGCATTATTGCGACCTGATCTCTCGCGCGCGCCGCACCGACGCGGCCTACCTGCGCGGACAACTGCAGGAAGCACGCTGGCTGATGAAAAGCCTGAAGGCGCGCGCCGACACGTTGTTCCGGGTAGCGCAGGCGATCGTGCGCACCCAGAGCGCGTTCCTCGACTACGGCCCGGAAGCGATGAAACCGCTGGTGCTGCGCGAGGTCGCTGACGAGCTCGGCATGCACGAATCCACGATTTCACGCGTCACCACGCGCAAATACCTGCACACGCCGCGCGGCACTTTCGAGTTCAAGCATTTCTTCTCCAGCGGCGTTTCCACCGACGACGGCGGCACGGCATCGGCCACCGCCATCCAGGCCATGATCCGCAAACTGGTGGCGGAAGAGGATTCACGCAAGCCGCTGTCGGACCAGGGCCTGACCACAGAATTGAACAAGCGCGGCATCCAGGTCGCGCGACGCACGGTGGCGAAGTATCGCGAGGCCCTGCGCATCCCCAGTTCCGCCGAGCGGCAACGCGCCGGCTGATCCCCGCTTTTTCCCTTCCGTATTCACGCTCGAACGGACCGTGGTGCGCACTGCACCGCGGCCGTTCGTCATGCGTGACGAACATCAAAATCCCGCATGCGTTTGCGGAACTTTCTTTTTACATCGGTGATCGCAAGATGGAGGCGCCAAAGATCCACTGGCCGAAATATTGCAGCACGCATCCGCATCTTCAGAGGAGATAGCCGCCAGCCAACGCGTTGTGTCCCACCCCTTTTCGAGGAAGCCTTCATGCAAATCCAGATCAGCGGCCACCAGATCGACGTCACCCCCGCGCTGCGCGAGTACATCGACAGCAAGCACGAACGCCTCGCGCGCCACTTCGATCACCTGACTTCGCTCAGCGTCGTCCTGGAAGTGGAAAAGACCCGCCTGGCGCACAAGGCCGAGGGAACGCTTTCTGCGGCGCCGGGCCGGGTGTTGCATGCGGACGCGGTGGAAGGCGACATGTATGCGGCGATCGACGCGTTGTTCGACAAGCTGGACGTCCAGGTGCGTCGGCACAAGGAAAAACTGAAGGCGGGACGGCGCGGCGAGGCCGGCTACGGCACCTAGGCCGCGGCAAACCTCGTACGTGCCGCCATCGCCGGGCACATGGCAGGAGGGTCCTGCGCTGGCACAATAGGCCGCTTTCCCCGGCGGCCCATCCGTGAACCGAGTCAGCGCGCGCGAGTTGTACGACAGCGTCCACGAACGCCTGGCCCTGCGCTGGATCGACGGCCGCCGTGGCGAGTCGCGCGTGCTGGAGCCGGGCAAGGTCGGCGCGCGCCGGCCCTCCGAGGTCGGCTACCTCAATGTCATTTATCCCAACAAGATCCAGATCATCGGCAGCGAGGAATTGAATTACCTCGACGGCCTGGAATCCCGCCAGCGCTGGGAGACCGTGCAGAAGATCGTGGCGCAGCAGCCGGTGGCGCTGATCGTCACCAAGGACCAGGCCGTGCCGGCCGACCTGCGCGAAGCCACCGAGGAAACCGGCACGCCGCTGTGGGTATCCGCCAAGCGTGGCCACGAATTGCTGACCTTCCTGCAATACCACCTCGCGCGCGCGCTGGCGCGGCAGGTGACGCTGCACGGCGTGTTGCTGGAAGTGTATTCGGTCGGCGTGCTGATCACCGGCGCTTCCGGCACGGGAAAGAGCGAACTGGCGCTGGAACTGGTTTCGCGCGGCCACCGGCTGGTCGCCGACGATGCGCCGGAATTCACCCTGATCGCGCCGGACGTGATCGACGGCACCTGCCCCGACCTGCTGCGCGACCTGTTGGAAGTGCGCGGCCTCGGCGTGCTGAACGTGCGCGAGATGTTCGGACATACGGCCGTCAAGCGGTCCAAATACCTGCGGCTGGTGGTGCACCTTCAACCGGTGGTGCCGAACGAGGAAGTCGACGCGATGACGCGCCTGACCGGCGATACCGGCTGGCGCGAGGTACTGGACGTGAAAGTGCCGCAGATCACCGTGCCGGTGGCGCCGGGCCGCAACCTGGCAGTGCTGGTGGAAGCCGCCGTGCGCACGCACATGCTCAAGGCCAAGGGGCTGGACCCGGCGCAGGTATTCATCGATCGCCAGGCGCACCAGTTGCAAAGGGAATGGTGAAGATGATGTCCGTCTTCCACGCCCTCGCGCGCGGCGATTGCAAGGTCGGCGCGCAACCGCCCGTGACGCGGCGCCACGCCGCGTTGATCACGCCGGATGGCAAGGGCCGCGTGAGGCCTCGTCATGGCGACTGAAACCTCCATCGAAGCCGCGCGCCCGCGCGTGATCGTGCTTACCGGCCTGTCCGGCGCCGGCAAGACGGTGGCGCTGCGCGCCTTCGAGGACCTCGGCTTCTACTGCGTGGACAACCTGCCGACCGCGCTGCTGCAGTCGCTGGTGGCCGCGTTGACCGTCGACGACCGCCTCGCCATGCCGCGCATCGCGGTGGGCGTGGACGTACGCAGCCGCGGCGACCTCGAACGTTTGCCGGAAGCGCTTTCGGCGCTGAGCGCCGCCGGCGCGGAAACGGAATTGCTGTTCCTGGACAGCAACGAGGACATCCTGCTGAAACGTTTTTCGGAAACGCGACGGCGGCATCCGCTTTCCGGCCAGCGCTCCCTGCCGGAGGCGATCGCCGAAGAGCGCCGGCGCGTGCATCCCCTGGCCGCGATCGCCGACCGCGTGCTCGACACCAGCGAGATGAACGTGCACCAGTTGCGGCGCGCCATCGCCACGGGTTTCAGCGCGGCGGACGGCGAGACCACCCTGCTGTTCGAATCCTTCGCGTTCCGGCGCGGCCTGCCGCCGGATTCGGATTTCGTGTTCGACGCGCGCTGCCTGCCCAACCCGAACTGGGACCCGCGCCTGCGCCCGCTGTCCGGCAAGGACGCCGCGGTGCGCGAATTCCTCGCCGCGCAACCGCACGTGAACAATTTCCTGCGCGACATCGTCGGCTTCCTCGAAGAATGGGTGCCGCGCTTCGAAAGCGAGGACAAACGCTATCTCACCGTGGCGATCGGCTGCACCGGCGGCCGCCATCGCTCGGTGTACCTGGCCGAACGGCTGGCGGAGCACTTCCGCGGCCACCGCGAACAGGTGCTGACCTTCCACCGTGAACTGGATTGAATCTTGCAGACGCCATGCCCATCTTGCATACCGCATTGCCCGACCCGCCCGCAATGAATCCCGCACCCTCCCCGCACGATTCGCAAGCCGAAGCGCCGGTCGGCGTGTTGCTGGTCACCCACCGCGCGGTCGGCCGCGCCCTGATGGAAGCCGCACGCCACGTGATGCCGCGGCTGCCGTTGAAGGTGGACGTGGTGGAAATCGGCGAGTGCAACGATCCTGCGCGCACGCTCACTGCCACCGCCGCCGCCGCGCGCGCGCTGGATGCCGGCGCGGGCATCCTGGTGCTCTCGGACCTGTACGGCGCCACGCCCTGCAACGTTGCGCACAAGCTCGGCGGTGTCGGCGTGCGCGCACGCTGCGTGTCCGGCCTCAACCTGCCGATGCTGCTGCGCGTGCTCAACTACGCCGACAAGCCGCTGGACGAACTGGCCGAGGTTGCGGCCAGCGGCGGCAAGGGCGGCATCCTGATCGACAAGGCGTGAGGAGTGGCGTGGGACACGCAAACCCCGAAGAGTGCCCCGGTCTTTTTGTCTCCCTGTTCCCGCCCGCCGCCTTCCTGCTGGTAACGTAGCACCCGGTTTCCGACAGACGCCGCGATGCAGGAAAGATCGATCACCGTCAGCAACAAGCTCGGCCTGCACGCGCGCGCGTCGGCCAAGCTGGTGCAACTCGTGCAGGGATTCCGCTCGCAGATCCTGCTGGTGCACGGTTCGCGCGAAGTCAACGCCAAGAGCATCATGGGCGTGATGATGCTCGCTGCCGGCATCGGCACGCCGTTGCTGATCCGCGCCGACGGCCCGGACGAGCAGCAGGCGCTCGATGCGGTGGTCAACCTGTTCGAACGCAAGTTCGACGAGGGCGCATGAGGCGCGTACTGGCCGGCACCGCCGCCGCGCCCGGCATGGTGCTGGGACGCGCCCGGCTGGAGCATCCGGCGCGTTTCACCATCGACACCACGCTGCTCGCCGAAGCCGACATCGAACTCGAAGTCGCGCGACTGGAACGCGCGCTCGCCGCCGCGCAGGCCGAGCTGGGCGAAATCCGCGGCCGCCTGCACGGCGCGCTGGCGCACGAAGTCGGAGAATTCATCGACGCGCATTCGTTGTTGTTGCATGACGCCGAACTGGTCAACGGCCTGCGTGGCCTCATCCGCAAGGGACGCTATCGCGCCGGCGCCGCGCTGAAGGCGCAGCGCGACCGCCTGGTCGCGGTGTTCGATGCGATGGACGATCCGTATCTGCGCAGCCGCCGCGAAGACGTCGATCACGTGATCGCGCGCGTGCAGTCCGCGCTGGCGCGCGAAGCCAGCAGCGAGGAAAAGAAGATCGCCTCGCGCGTCGGCGAAATCCTGATCGCGGAAAGCATCGCGCCGGCGGAACTGGCGCATTTGTCGGAACAGGGCGTGCTCGGCGTGGTGTCGGGTTCCGGCAGCACCTGGTCGCACAGCGCCATCCTCGCGCGCAGCCTGCGCCTGCCGATGCTGGTCGGCGTGCCGCATGCGCTGGAAGACCTGCGCGACGGCGACCTGGTGCTGATCGACGGCGAGCGTGGCGTGGCGATCGTGCATCCCGCCGCACAGGACCTGACGCTCTACCGCAACTGGCAGCGCGACGCCGCGCGCGAAGGCCGCCGCCTTGCGCAACTCGCGCAGGCGCCGACCCGCAGCGCGGACGGCAAGGAACTGCGCCTGTTCACCAACGCGGAAGTGCCCTCGGAAATCGTCGAGGCGCGCGCGCTGGGCGCCAGCGGCGTCGGCCTCTACCGCACCGAATTCCTGTTCCTCAAGCGCGATCATTTGCCCGACGAGGAAGAACAATTCGCCGCCTATCGCGACGCGGTGCTCGCCATGGGCGGGCTGCCGGTGACGATCCGCACGCTCGACCTCGGCGCCGACAAGGCCGACGGCACCGGCCTGGTGCTGTCGGCGGAAGCGAATCCCGCGCTGGGCGTGCGCGGCGTGCGACTGTCGCTGCGCCACCCCGCCGTGTTCGCGATGCAGTTGCGCGCGATCCTGCGCGCGGCCTGTTACGGGCCGGTGCGCATCCTGGTGCCGATGGTCAGCGATGCCGGCGAAATGCATGCAGTGCGCACCCTGATGAACCAGTGCGCGCGCGACTTGCGCACCGAAGGCCACGAGATCCCCGACCAGTTCGAACTCGGCGCGATGATCGAGGTACCGGCGGCAGTGATCTGCGTGCGCGAGGTGCTGGCGGTTTCGGACTTCCTCGCGATCGGCACCAACGACCTCACCCAGTACGTGCTTGCCGCCGACCGCAACAACGACGCGCTCGGCCCGCTGTACGACCCGCTGCATCCCGCAGTGCTGCGCATGCTGGCCTGGGTGATCCAGAGCGGCCGGCGTGCGCGCAAGCCGGTGAGCCTGTGCGGCGAAATCGCGGGCGATCCCGCGTTCGCGTCGCTGCTGATCGCGCTGGGCCTCACCGACTTCAGCATGCATCCGCGGCGCATCCTGGCGATGCGCGATGCGCTGGCGCATTGCGATGCACGCGCGTTGCACGAGCTCGGACCGCGGCTATTGCGTGCACGCGACCACGACCAGGTCCGCGAATTATTGAATAATTGTCATGTGGAAAACGACAAGGCCGATTCACCATGAAGCTAGACAAATGGGGCCAAATACCCCTTATCCCGGAAGAGAATTTGAGTGCAAGAGAAAAACGTAGGCACTATTTTTTCACCTTTCTGATAATTGCGGTTTTCGTAATAGTGGCTGCCTATGAATTCTTCTTTCGAGGGGCATAAAGCGAATCACTTCGTCTTCTCGCTGGCTGCCCTGAAATTTCTTTCAACCTCCGTCAACGCCACCTTGTCGCGCAGGTACACCGGCAATGCGCGTTCCGGGGGCAAAACATCCCCGGCTTCGAATTTCGGCAGCGCCAGCCGCGCCACATCGCGCGCCTGCGGAAAACGCGCGCCTTCCGCCCAGCGCGGTGGCGCCGGCAGCCGCATCGCGACCGCATCGCGGTAGGCGTCCCAGCCGCTGCCGATCACGTTCCAGTCCGTCGCCTGCGGCAACGCCAGGTTTTCCGCGCGCGTCACGCGTTCCCCGTCCAGGGGTTGCGCCAGCCCGCGCGCATCGAAGCGGAATGCGCCGGCATAGACCTCGCCCATGCGCGCGTCGATCAATGCCAGCGTGGCTTCGGCATCGCGCGGCGCCTGCATCGCCAGCGCGGCCAGCGACGACACCGTCACCACCGGGACATCGAGTGCGAAAGCCAGACCCTGTGCGACGGAAATCGCCAACCGCACGCCGGTGAAAGCGCCGGGCCCGCGCCCGACGGCAATGCCGTCGATCGCGCTGCGCGGAATCCCCGCTTCCGCGAGCAACGCATCCGCCATCGGCAGCACCAGTTCCGCGTGGCGGCGCGGCGCGATTTCGCTGCGGTCGATCAGCGCATCCCCGTGCAGCAGCGCGACCGAGCAGGCTTCCGTCGCAGTCTCGATGGACAGCAGATTCATGCCGCGCATTCTCGCATCGACGGCACGAAGATGGGGAACCTCGGCCGCGCGCCGATGTCCCAAACGCAATCGCCATTGCCGACCGGGAACCCCATGCGCGCGCCGATGCGTTTCCTGCTGCAGAACAAGGGCACGTTCGCCTTCCTGCTGGGCATGGTGATGTTCCGCAGCGCGGTCGCGGACTGGAACGTGGTACCGACCGGCTCGATGCAACCGACCATCCGCATCGGCGACCGCATCCTCGTCGACCACCTCGCCTACGACCTGCGCGTGCCGCTGACGCACGTCTCGCTGCTGCATCTCGGCGACCCACGTCGCGGCGACATCGTGGTGCTGGATTCGCAAGCCGCCGGCGAACGCCTGGTGAAGCGCGTGATCGGCGTGCCGGGCGACGAGGTGGCGTTGCGCGACAACCGGCTTTTCGTCAACGGCCGCGAGGCGCGCTACACGCCGGTCGCAGTGAACGGCATCGCCGACGACCGCGGCGATCCCGCGCGCTACGAAATCGAAAGCCTGGGTTCGATGCGGCACCTGGTGCGCTGGTCGATCCATTCGCCGAGTCCGCGCGCGAGTTTCGGACCGGTACGCGTGCCGCCCGGCGACTACCTGCTGATGGGCGACAACCGCGACAACAGCGAGGACTCGCGCTGGCTCGGCTTTTTCCCGCGCGACGAGATCATCGGCCGCTCCACCCGCGTGGTGGCATCGCTCGATCCCGGCCACCACTTGCCGCGCATGGATCGTTTCGGCGCGAAGCTCGAGTGATGCCGTCGCAAGGCGGTGTCAGGGCGGCGGCTGCCACAACTCGATGCGCGTGCCTTCCGGGTCCATGATCCAGCCGAAGCGACCGTACTCGTCGGCCTGCACCTTCTCGTCCACTTCGACACCGGCGGCGCGCAGTTTCGCCAGCAGCGCGTCGAGATCGTCGACGCGGAAATTGAACATGAAGGGCTTGTCGCTCGGCTTGAAATAGTCGCTGTCTTGCGCGAACGGCGACCACAGCGTGCAGCCGGGGCGCGCTTCGTCCTCATCGAACATCGCGCCGAAATCGCTGACATCCATGCCGAGATGTTCCGTGTACCACGCGCGCAAGGCCTTGGGGTCGCGCGCCTTGAAGAAAACACCGCCGAATCCGATCACCTTTGCCATGTCAGCCTCCGAAGAAAGCCTGCACGTCCGCCAGTTCGCGCGTGCGCGGCATCGGCGGCAGCGAGGCGAGGAACAATCTTCCGTAACCGCGCGAGGTCAGGCGCGGATCGCACAGTACCAGCACGCCGCGATCGTGCACATCGCGGATCAGGCGTCCCGCGCCCTGCTTCAGCGCGATCACCGCGCCCGGCACCTGCCAGTCGGTGAAAGGATTGCCACCAGCGCGCGCCAGCGCCTCCAGCCGCGCCTGCAGCAACGGATCGTCCGGCGCGGCGAACGGCAGTTTGTCGATGATCACGCACGACAACGCCTCGCCCGCCACGTCCACGCCTTCCCAGAAACTCGCGGCGCCCAGCAGCACGCCGTTGCCGGATTCGCGGAAGTCGTTCAACAACTGGTGCCGCGGCGCACTGCCCTGCACGAACAGCGGCCAATCGATTTTTCCTTCCAGCAATTCCGCCGCGCGTCGCAACGCGCGATGCGACGTGAACAGCAGGAACGCGCGGCCCCTGCTCGCCCGCAGCACCGGCAGCGCGGCGTCGATCACGCGCTCGGTGTAGTCGCGCGCGGACGGTTCCGGCAGGTTTTTCGGGAGGTAACACAGCGCTTGGTGCGCGTAATCGAACGGACTGCCCAGCGCCAGCGTGTCCGGATCGTCCAGGCCGAGCTGGCGCGTGTAGTGGTCGAATTTACCGGCGACCGACAGCGTGGCCGAGGTGAACACCCACGCCGCGCGCGAGGCCTCGCGCAATGCGCGCAGCGGCGGCGCCAGGTCCAGCGGCGTGGCGTTCAGCGAAAAACCGCGCTCGGTGATTTCGAACCAGCGCACCTCGTTCTCGTCGGCGCGTTCGGCGATGCGCGACAAACGCTCGCCCAGCGCGAGCGCGCGCTCGTGCACGCTCGCCAATCCCCTGGAACGTTCCGCCTGCCCGGCCAGCGCCAGCGTCAGCGTGTCCAGCGCGATGTCCAGCGCCACCAGCGCGTCGTGCGCGCCGGCATCGGCCTCCAGTTGAGCGAACGCGCCGCGCGCGGGCAGCGCATCGAACGCCAGCCGCGCCTTGCGCACCGCATCGTTCAATCCTTCCAGCGCGGGCTGCAGCACGCTCAACGCGCCCGGCTGGCCCGCGCATTCGGACAATGCATCGGCGGCCAGTTCCGTCAGCTGCCGCGCGCTGATGCCGACGGAAAAAAACTGGCTGGCGAGTTCCGGAATCTGGTGCGCCTCGTCGAGGATGAAGGCGTGCGCGCCCGGCAGGATGTCGCCGAAACCCTCCTGCTTCAACGCGAGGTCGGCGAACAAAAGGTGATGATTGACCACGACGAGGTCCGCCTCTTGCGCGCGCCGCCGCGCCTTGACCACGAAACAGTCGTCGAAGAACGGGCATTCGCTTCCAAGACAATTTTCCGCGGTCGAGGTGACGCGCGGCCACAGCGCCGAACCTTCCGGCACTTCCGCCAGTTCCGCGCGATCACCGCTGCGCGTGCGATGCCGCCACGCGCGGATCGTCTGCAGATCATTGGCCTGCGCGCGCGACCTGAACTGGCCCTCCTGCACCGCCTGCTCCAGGCGATACAGGCACAGATAATTCGCGCGGCCCTTCAGCAGCGCGGCATCCGTCTTCGCGCCGAGCACCGCGCGCACGCGCGGCAGGTCGCGATGGAACAACTGGTCCTGCAGGTTGCGCGTGCCGGTGGAAACGATCACGCGCTTGCCGGAGAGCAGCGCGGGCACCAGATACGCGAAGGTCTTGCCGGTGCCGGTGCCGGCTTCCGCCACCAGCGTGCCGCCGTCCTCGATCGCCGCGGCCACCGCGTCGGCCATGCGCTGTTGCGTCTCGCGCGGCGCGAAGTTCGGCAACTCGCGCGCGAACGGGCCGTCCGCGCCGAGCAGCGCGGATGCGGAATTCGAATCGAGCGCGGCGTGCATCGCGCAAGTATCGCCGAGCGCGGCTTCCGGCGAAACCGGATCGCTCACGCCCGATCCAGCGGACTGAATACGCCGCGCCCGCCGCGGTTCAGCACGTGCGTGTATATCTGCGTGGTGGACACGTCCTTGTGGCCGAGCAACTCCTGCACTGTGCGGATGTCGTAACCGTCCTCGATCAGGTGCGTGGCGAACGAATGCCGCAGGGTGTGCGCACTGACCGGCTTGTCGATGCCGGCGCGCAGGCGGGCCGTCTTCAATGCGCGCGCCAGGATCGCATCGTCGAAATGATGACGCCGCTGGCCGCCGCCAAGCGGATCCGGCGATCGCTGCGCCGACGGAAACACGAACTGCCAGCCGAACTCGCTCGCCGCGTGCGGATACTTGCGCGCCAATGCATGTGGCAGGCGTGTCGCGCCGAAACCTTCCTCGACGTCCCGCAGGTGCAGCGCGCGTGCCCGTTCGATCTCGCGCTGCAAGGGTTCGATCAGCGTGCGCGGCAGCATCGTGCGGCGATCCTTGCCACCCTTGCCGTCACGCACCGTGATCTCGTTGCGCGGGAAATCCACGTCCTTCACCCGCAATCGCAAGCCTTCCAGCAAACGCATGCCGGTGCCGTACAACAGGCTCGCCAGCAGCCACGGCCTGCCTTCCAGATGGGCGAGCAGCTTGCGGATCTCGTCGCGCGACAACACCGTCGGCAATCGTCGCGGGCGCTTCGCGCGCACCACGTTGTCGAGCCACGGCAGATCCACCGCCAACACTTCGCGATAGAGGAACAGCAACGCGGAAAGCGCCTGGCCCTGGGTGCTGGCCGCCACCGAGCCATGCACCGCCAGGTCGGACAGGAAGCGCTCGACATGCTCCGCGCCCATCTCGCGGGGATGGCGTTTTCCGCTGAACAGGATATAGCGGCGTATCCACCCGACATACGCCTGCTCGGTGCGCAAACTGTAATGCTTCAACCGCAATCTGCGGCGAACCTCGTCCAGAAGACGCGGTGGCCTGCGCATGGCGTCACCGGCTTTTACGCCCGCGGATCCGGAGTGATAAGTCATAGCGCCTCGCATTGCGCGATATGCACGGCAATGCTGGCACTTGATCGAGCCGCGAAGATAGCGGCGAATTCCCTGATCCGCGTAGGGATTCGCCGATTGACAACACCCTCTACGAAGCTGAATATTCCGTGCTACACCCCGGATCCGGGGTCTACTTGGCGTTAGCACTCATGTTCCGAACCTTCTCGCCAGTCCCACTAGCGGATAAAACCAAGCGCTGGGCAAATCGCATCCAAGCGCACTATCCCAACGTGTTCGGCTTCTCCGCATTCGGGGACCTCTTCGTTTGCTCGCATGACGGCCGTCAGGTCGCTTTAGTAATGACCAACCTTCCGAAACTTGAGCAGCTCAACTTCGACTCTATCGAGTCATTCACCAGTACCTTCCTTACGAGCGCAGGTGTTGTTGGGCATGTTCTGCGCCAGTCCGACTACGAGCACCTTGTCTCCAAGCTTGGGCCTCTCAGCGACGATCAGTGTTTTTTCCCTGTTCCATTCCAACGGATGGGCGGCTCAGGCACACTTGATACATACGATAAAGGGGATGTTTGGGTGCACTTGGATTTGCTCGGGCAAGTCATGGGGCTCTCAGCATGAGTGCTAACAATTCGTTCAAGGCGGACGGCTTCGCCGCCGCTTAACTCCAGCGTTAGACACCACGATGAAAGTTCACGTCAAACGGGTGGTGTTGTTTGCGATTGTCGCGTTAGTGACGTGCGCCGCGCAGGCAAGCAGCCCCTCCTCGCAGCCGAAGAAGCTGCAGGTTCCACGCACGCAACAAGCCTGCTTGGCCAAGGGCGGAGACTGGATTCCGGTAATGCCGGGCAACCCTACGTACTATTGCTTCATGCTCACAAGCGATGGCGGCAAGCCTTGCAAAAATTCAAAGGGCTGTGAGAGTGTTTGCATCGAGGCGCTGCATGGCAACAAGTGCGCTGCAACATACACGGGTTGCTTTACACCAACGGGCCATGGGACCGTTACGCAGTGTGTAAATTAAGGGTTCGGGGCGCGTGGTGTCTAACAACTCGGTCAAGCGGACCGCGTTCCGCGGCCGCTTACCTCGGGCGTTAGGCATCAATGGAAACGTTAGCGGCACTACTACCCATCTTGGTATCACGCGGTTGTCCATGCCGTTTCCCGCGCTTCGTGTTTCTTGTTGGGTTTAATTTCCAAGACTACAAAGTAAAACCCGTGGCGTGCGGCGACACCGAAGAATTGGTAGTAGCGTCGTACCATGGGCCACACGCTTTCCTGCGTTGCGAGTCGCAGAGCCAAGTTCAAGATTCCACCCATACTTGCTATGTATGCCAGATCTGCGGCGCGCTCTGGGAGGGCGTGTTCACCGATTACAGCATCAGCATGTTTCGCTCCTACCTGCGTCTTGAGTCATCAGTGCTGGCACCGCTTGGGCCAGCTCCAACCTTCCCGTTTCCGGTATCCAAAGGCTTCAGGGCATTCAACAAGGCAGACTACGAGGTATGTGCCAAACAGTTCTACATTGCGTCAGTAGACAAGTGCATCAAGTATCTTGCCGAGTGCAACTGATGCCTAACAACTCATTCCAGCGGACGCGCTACGCGCGCCGCTAAATTCGGGCGTTAGGCCTATGGAAAATTCATCGTCGTTTGCCAGTCGTCATTCCTTCAGGCTCTTAAAGAGTGATCTTCCCGAGTTGTACACTGCTGCCGAGATGCAGGGCCTTTCCGCTCTCGTCTTATCAGCTCCGGGCGTCAATTCGGTAAGTGAGGTTGTGCAACACCCTAAGGGTGGCTACTCCGTTACTCTACAAATCTCCAAGAGCTCAATCGAGGCGGCACTTCTGTATCTCGCTTCCAATGGCTATCGCGCGGCTGTGTAGTCGCGCCTAACTACTCGTTCAAGGCGGACGGCTACGCCGCCGCTTAACTCCAGCGTTAGCCCTCAGTAGGAGCAGTGATGGCATCTCAGCTCGCCGCAATACAGATACATCTATGGGTTCTTACTGGCGTGGTTTGTCTGCTCATTGTCGCGAATGTGCTCTGCAACCTCAGGCATGCCAAACGCAATGATGACTATAAAAAGATGAAACAACTGTGGGAGGCCAAGAAGGACGATGAGCTTCTGGCGTACACAAACACACAGTTGCAACGTCACCCAGCAAGCTCGATGCTTCTGATGTACAAGACCATGGCATTTAGGGGGTCATAATGGTGCCTAACAATTCAATCAAGCCGACGTGGCTTCGCCACGCGGCTTATTTCAGCAACTGTCTTGCGATTCGATCTTCAGGTGGCGATCAGTGCTTGCTGGCGTAACTCATCGCGCCGCTTGGCGTTGACGATTCCCAGCAGTTTGCGCATGCATGCCACTAGCGCCACTTTGCCCAGTTTCCCGCGCGCT
>DATNEQ010000035.1:0-137699 GCA_035552915.1 Rhodanobacteraceae bacterium | reverse complement strand
CCCTGCGTTCGGCCCTGCGCAGCTACATCGATTTCTACAACCAGCACCGCTTGCACTCGGCGCTGGGGTATCGTTCACCCGTGGAGTTCGAAGCCCAATGCGTTTGATCCATCGGTGTCCACTTTTTCGTAGGAACTCTCCGGCACGCTTTGCCGAAAAACCAGCCGCCGCACATCGACACTGGTGGAGAGCGGCAGCGATAGTTCGAGTTCCTAGCGCGGTTGAGGTAGAGCCCGCCACTGCGAAGCGGTGATGCGGTCATGACATCCCTTGGTGCGTGGTTCAGCCGCCTTGGTCGCCGCCCTCACGTCAGGCCTACGTCCCTCAATGTATAGATTGGGTCGGATCTGTCGTGCGCTACACGGAGAAAATCATGAAAAAAAGAGTTGGCGATAAGGGGCCGCGCAAGGCGCCGCAACGGCAAGAGTCCGCCGGACAAGGCGGAGAGCTGCATCAGGTTTCCGACCAGACACTGACCACCAATCAGGGCGTCCCTATCTCCGACAATCAGAATTCACTGAAGATCGGTTCCCGCGGCCCCGTTCTTCTCGAAGACTTCGTTCTCCGCGAAAAGATCACCCATTTCGACCATGAGCGAATTCCCGAGCGCGTCGTGCATGCGCGCGGTAGCGCGGCGCACGGCTATTTCGAGGTGACGAAACCCCTTAAGGCCTGCAAAGCTGCGTTTCTGCAAAAAAAGGGTGCTCGAACACCGGTATTCGTTCGGTTCTCGACCGTGGCCGGCAGCAAGGGCTCCCGCGACCTGGCGCGCGACGTACGCGGTTTCGCGGTCAAGTTCTACACACAAGAGGGAAATTTCGATCTCGTCGGCAATAACATGCCTGTCTTTTTCATTCAGGACGCGATCAAATTTCCCGACCTCGTTCACGCGGCAAAGCCCGAGCCCGACCGCGAATTTCCTCAGGCGCAAACAGCCCACGATACGTTTTGGGACTTCATTTCGCTCACGCCGGAAAGCTTCCACATGATCATGTGGACCATGTCGGATCGTGCCATACCGCGCAGCTTACGGATGATGGAAGGTTTCGGTGTGCACACCTTCCGCCTGATCGACAACAATGGCAAATCGACCTTTTGCAAGTTCCACTGGCGCCCGATTTTGGGGGCGCAATCGGTCGTATGGGATGAAGCGCTGAAGATCAGCGGAGCCGATCCCGATTTTCATCGTCGGGACTTGTGGGAAACCATCGACAAGGGTGGCGTCGTCGAATTTGACCTTAGCGTTCAGCTATTCAGCGAGCGGGAAGCTAATGCATTCAATTTTGACGTGCTCGATCCCACCAAGCTCGTGCCCGAGGAGCTTGTGCCGCTCACCCCCGTAGGGCGATTGGTGCTCGACCGGAATCCGGACAACTTTTTCGCCGAAACAGAGCAAGTCGCGTTCTGCGTGGCGAACGTCGTACCGGGAATCGATTTCAGCAATGATCCACTCATGCAGGGTAGGCTGTTCTCCTATCTCGACACCCAATTGAAGCGCTTGGGTGGCCCCAATTTTCACCAGATCCCGATCAACGCGCCGAAATGCCCTTTTGCCAACAATCAGCGCGATGGTCACGCACAGATGGCGGTTCCCAAGGGCAGGGTCAATTACGAGCCCAATAGCCTTGACCTCGCTGGGCCTCGCGAAACTCCCACAGGGTTCAGCTCCTTCGTGGTCCAAGAGGACGGCGAAAAAATGCGTGTCAGGCCTGAATCCTTTGCGGATCATTACTCCCAAGCGCGGCTTTTCTTCCGGAGCCAGACTTCCATCGAGCAAGATCACATCGTCGCGGCGCTCATATTCGAACTGAGCAAGGTCCAAACGCCGGCCGTCCGCGAACGCGTGGTTTCACATCTCGCCAATGTTGACGAGGGGTTGACGTCGCGCGTCGCCGCAGGTCTCGGTATCGGCAAAGTGGCGCCTTTCAAGGCGGCGACTAAGCCCATCGACATGGCGCCATCCCCAGCGCTCAGCATCGTGGCGAAATCAAAGCCAACGCTCGATGGGCGGTGTATTGGTCTCCTGGTGACGGATGGCGCGGACAGCGGACTGGTGGACGCTGTCGTCAAGGCGGCAACTTCCGCCGGCGCAAAAGTAAAAATTATCGCCGAGCGAATCGCGGGCGCCAAATTGGCAAACAAGAAGATTTTGCCGGCAGATGAGAGAGTCGAAGGAGGACCCTCCGCCCTATTCGACCATGTTGCGATTATCGCATCCGACGAGGGAGCGAAGCGGTTGGCAAATATGGGAGCGGCACAAGACTTTGTCAAAGACGCTTTCGCCCATTTGAAGGTCATCGGCTTCTCGCCCAATACAAACTTGTTGTTCCAGAAAGCGGGCCTCGATGCCAAAGCGCTGGATGAAGCTTGCGTCGGTCTGACCAAACCTACCGACGCGACTGTCTACATCAGTCGGGCATCGCGGGGAAAGTTCTGGCCCCGTGAACCCGCCGTCCGGCCCCTCCCGCCGGCTGAGCCCACACCCCAAAAAGGATCGTAATCATGACTGCCGAGAAAAAAATGGACGCCATTGCCTTGCTCAAGGCGGACCATCGAAAGGTCGAAGCACTTTTTGAAAAGTTCGACAAGGCGAAGGACGAAAAAGCCAAAAAAGCGCTTGCGAACGAAATTTGCACTGAGCTTTCGGTGCATGCAACCGTCGAAGAGGAAATTTTCTATCCAGCCTGCAGGGACGCTGTCGAGAAAGACCTGAGAACGGAGTCCTACGTCGAACACGATGGAGCCAAGGTCCTGATCGCGGAGCTTGCGGCCAGCGATCCAGGCAATGAATTCTATGACGCGAAAATGACGGTGCTTAGCGAGCAGATCAAGCATCACGTCAAGGAGGAAGAGAAACCTGGCGAGGGGTTTTTTGCGCAGGCGCGCAATGCAGGCATAGATATGGGCTCTTTGGGTGTTGAACTCGCGGCGCGGAAGGCCGAACTGCTTGCTGCTATCAAAGCCAACGGCTTGCCTGCACCAGAGACGCGCAGCTTCACTGGACACAAAATGAAACAAGGATCCCCTTTGATTGAACCCGTTTGATTCAACCAGAGCCTGTGCTGGAGCCCTTTTGGCGGACGGGGAGCGTCACTGCGAGTCGGAACGGTTCTAGCGAGGTTACGAGCGATTGCCTGAAGTCCACGGACCCGCAGAGCGCGAGCGGCTATAGATGGACTGCACGAGAGATGACGATAGCAACCCAGTGCGCTTGCGACGCCAAGCAGTCGAAAAGCTCGTGCGGGGGAATCACCGACTACGCACGGCTCGCCTACATCCATACGCAGGACCTCGAACCAGGACGTTGCTGCAGGACTGGGCGGATGCAATCAATTCTCTGACAGGGGACGACGTCACTCCGACAAAGCGAAAACGCACCTGATTTACAGAAACGGCCCCAAGGCGAGTAGCCCCCACGCCTGGAGCCGGTCACGACCGCCGAGGTTTCCATTAGCGGCCATGACAACAACCAGTTTAAGGATCCCGCGTGAAAGTCTTGGGCACGAATTGAGATGGGCCAATGATAGCGTTCTCTGGAGCGAGTTAATGTCGCTCGACGTTAAGAAACTCACTTCAGGAGGATGGGTATGAGACGATCTGGCCGATCCGAACTCGCCAAGACTTGGGTGAGCTTGTCACTCGACGCCCCGCAAGTGATTGCTGCCAGGACCCTTAGGTTTTGCCAGCCAGGCGCATTGCTATCGGCAGGCAACCAAGCGGAATTCCTGCGCATGTTTACCGAAAAGCACGCGGCCGCTGCGGAGTCTTGCGCCTCCGTCATGATGAATGCCGCGATGATGCCTCAGCGCATGGTGTTCGAATTCTGGTCGGCAGTTGTGAAAGGCAATACGTCGACGGCACTTGGATCGCCGACCGCCTTGATGCGAATGGCGACTCATTCGTTGGATGCCGCCATCAAGCCTTACCAGCATCGCGCGAGCGCAAATGCTCGCAAGCTTCGAGGCAAACGTAAGAGGCGTTAGTTCAACTCGGTATTCCCGTACCACGAAACGGCTCCTTCTTATGCGTCCGACACTCCGATCATGCGACCTCTAAGCGCGGCATTCCTCGTTTTCGTTGCCACCACCGCATGGGGAAAGACTTGTGCGGATGCGCCGTGCCCTATCAGCCAACCAGGGGTCATCTACAGCTCGAAGACCGAGATGGCGGCCACCTGCCCAACTCAGGCGCTCTCTGACTATGCGAACTACGTCATGAGCGTAGCTTCAACGAGTGCGGGTATTGGGATGACTCAGCCGGCAAGCCCTGAAGAATTAGAGAATCAATGGACAGGTGCGAGCGCAGCGATGGTGAAGAGCCTTCGTCGTAACGCGGGAGTTTCATCCGTGGGTGAGGCTATTGCGAAATGCGGGGTCGCCCAGCGCGGGCAACATGTGGTTGTCGTTGCATCTCCCATCGATGACCCGAACATCTTTACGGTATCGATCAAGGTGCGGCCCGCCGCGGGAGGACCGCCTTATTGGCTTCCGAGCAC
The DNA here is from genome assembly GCA_035552915.1 of Rhodanobacteraceae bacterium. Lineage (GTDB taxonomy): Bacteria > Pseudomonadota > Gammaproteobacteria > Xanthomonadales > Rhodanobacteraceae > 66-474. The sequence continues at coordinate 133,204 of DATNEQ010000035.1, read as the reverse complement.
GTTTGTCGAACGCATCGATCACTGAGCCCATCGGCATCCCGAGCCCCACGGCATGAATTGATCCTCCCATCTTCGATTGTGCGGGAGGCGGCGTAAGGCCCGTTGATCTCACGGGTACATTTTGTCGCACTCGCTTTCGGCGCTCGGTCATCGTATTCGACGGTGGACCGTGTTGCGCAATGGATCTCCGAGCAAGAACTGCCCAGGCTTTTCTCGAAAGAATTTCTGGAGATCCATTCCAACAGTGGCAGTGTGCACAAACCTTCGCTTAGAGCAATCCGTTATCGCGGGCAATTCACGCATGCAGCAGACCTTGCGGCTTTGAAATCTGCTCAATGGGTGACGCAGATTTTTTTGTCCCGAGATATTCACGCGTCTTCACGTGGATCGCAAAGTCTTGTGAAGAGAAAAGTTTCTGGCACAAATGTTGCGAGATACCAATGCATCGTCATGGAGAAATTGTTCAGCGATGTGATGACGACGTCGATTCCTTATCGACAGGAAAAGGAGATCCACATGAAGCGATATCAAGTGCTCTTGCGTCTGACGTTCGCGCTGCTCTTAGGCCTGACTCTGCCTGCGCTCGCCGGGGAAGATCATGCAGCGCTGATAAAGAGTGTGAGCGGGGATGTGAAGATCACCCGCGAACACAACACCTTTGAGGCGACGAGCGGCAGCACCTTGCTGGTGTCCGACCGGGTGATCACCTCGCAAGGGTCCTCCGCCGGCATCGTATTCCGCGATGGCACGCTCCTGACCTTAGGGTCTGGTGCGGACATCCTGGTACGCGACTACGTCTTCGAGCCCAAAGACGGCAAGTTCGCCTTCTCGGTGTATCTCGCCAAGGGCTCGGCCATCTACGAATCCGGGAAGATTGGCAAGTTGTCCCCGCAATCGGTGCGGTTCGACACGCCCAAGGCGACGGTGGGTGTGCGGGGAACGCGCTTTCTGATCGAAGCGCAGTAAATGGCCATGACGAACTTCTTCGCGCGAGTTCGGGCGTCGCGCCTGATTTTGATGGCGGCGGCGGCGATGTTGGCGGGTTGCGCGGTCACTCGTGTGACGCTTCTTCCAGACCAAAGCGGCCACGTCGGTTCGGTTACCGTCTCCAACGCACAGGGCCAGCAGCGCATCGACCAAGCCTTCAGCACCGTCGCCATCGGGGGCTCGGCTCCCGGTGAGCCGCGTGCGGTCAATCCCCAAGCTTTCGAAATCGATCATCGTGCCCTGATCGGCGCGGAGCCCACGCCGCCGCGAAGCTTCGTGCTGGACTTCTTGTTTGACAGCATGAAGCTCACGCCAGAGTCCAAAGCCCTTTTGCCTGAGGTTCTGCGCGTGGTGCGCGAACGAAGTCCGACGGAAGTCACTGTGTTCGGGTACACCGACGCAGTGGGCACCGCCGATTACAACCTGGGGTTGTCCGCGCAGCGCGCCAGGGCCGTCGCCGACGTGCTCAAGCAGATCGATCCCAAGCTACCGGTGAATGTCAGGTATTTCGGAGAGAAATATCCGTTGGTGCCCTCGCGCAACGGGGTTCCGGAACCACGCAACCGACGCGCCGAAATCGTCATTCTTTGACCTCCTTCGACCATGACGCCTTCCTCTCCCCACCGGCTATCGCGGCGCGCGGCTGCAGGCTTCCTGCTGGCCGGAGTGGGGGTTGCCTTAGGCGTGGGGATAGGCGGCCTCTTTAACCTTGCACCCGTCGCGCGCATCAATCGTTTGATGCTCGACACCCTGGAAGTGCGCACCGCCTCGGGCGTGCCATCGTCGGACACGGTGGTGGTTGACGTCGATGACGTCAGCCTGTCTGCCTTGGGTCAATGGCCTTGGCCGCGCTACCGCGTAGCGCAGCTCATCGATCGCATCGCAGCGGCGCATCCGTCTACGATTGCGATGGACATCGTCTTTCCCGAGCCAGATCGAACTTCCCTTAGCAACCTACAGCAGACCTTCAGGCACGACTTTGGAATCAACGTCTCCATCCATGGCGTGCCCTCTGGGCTGCTGGATAATGATGGCTTTCTCGGGCAGGAGATGGCGCGTGCCGATGTTATCGGCGCACAATATTTCTACTTCGACCATGTGACCCCCGGGAGCCATCCAATCCGTCCGGGGGTGGGGTTTGATGGCCGTGTCGAGCTGCTGACGCCCGATCAGGCGACGGGCGTTCTCGACAGCGTCGCGCCCATTGCCTCGCAGACGCGCACGAGCGGTTTCGTCAACAGTCGCTTGGACGATGACGGCGTATTGCGACGACTGCCGCTGTTGATCCAATACCGCGGCGTCCTGCACGCCAGTCTGGCGCTCGCCGCCACCATGCACACATTGGGCGTCACCTCCGGGCTGGTGGAATCCGGCGCCGATGGACTGTCCATACGTGTTGGGCGGCATGGGATTCCCATCGATAGCGCGGGCTATGCCGTGCTGCGCTTCAACGGCGCGTCGCCAAGCTACAAGAGCATTTCGGCCGTGGACATCTTGGACGGTCAGGTCCGGCCCGCGGATCTGCACAACAAGATTGTCTTCATCGGCTCATCGGCAATGGGCCTGCACGATGTCCATCGGACCGCGGTGGATCGTGATTTTTCCGGCCTGAAGATTCAGTCGGTGATGGCGCAAAACATTCTGACCGATGCTGCGGTGCGCGTCCCCTCGTGGGGTGGCGAGGCCGCATTGATTTGCGGCCTGCTCGCCGCTTTGGTGCTTTCCGTTCTTTTCGTTAGAAATTATGGGCTCACCCAACTGGCGACGTTCTGCGCATTTTCCTGCGCTACCCTGGTTGCCATGGGATGGGTGGCGTTCGTGCGCATCGGTATGTTCCTTCCCCTGGGCGTTCCGTTGCTGGCTCTGGGCACCTTGCTGACGCTTGCCTTCGTGGCCCGTTTCGCCATCAACCAACGTCGAGCCCAACGTTGGCGCCGGCAACTGGAGAATGCGCGCCAAGTGACCATCGAATCCATGGCCGCGGTCGCCGAGACGCGCGACCCCGAAACCGGTGGGCATATCAAGCGCACCCAGTACTACGTACGCGCTGTCGCCAGGCAATTGCAGCGATCCGGACACTACACGGAAATCTTGACCAAGGAATACATCGACCTTCTGTACTTGTCAGCGCCGCTCCATGACATTGGCAAAGTCGGCGTACCCGATCACATCCTGCTAAAGCCAGGCCGACTCACGGAAGACGAGCAGAAGATCATGCGGCGGCATGCGGAGTTCGGCCGACAGATCATCCATTGCACGGCACAACACATCGAAGGTGACAACTTCTTGGTGATTGCCGGTGAGATCGCGGCCACCCACCACGAAAAATGGGACGGAACCGGTTACCCCGCAGGTCTGCATGGCCAAGAGATCCCGCTGGCCGGACGCATCATGGCGGTTGCGGATATTTACGACGCATTGATCAGTCGGCGCTGCTACAAGGAAGCCTTCCCGCACGCTCTGGCTAAAGAGATCATGGGCCGGCTGAGGGGTACGACCTTTGATCCGGTCGTGCTGGATGCCTTCTTGGCGATCGAGTCGGAAATCAAGCAAATCGCCGCGCATTTTCGCGACGAAGACACGACGGAAGCTCGGCCCGAGAGAGCGGTGGCCTCCTTTCCCGCGGCGCCAGGAGATCGTTTGTTGGTGCGATTCGCGGAGCGTTAGTGGCTTGTCCGTCCAATTGGCCTGCCACACTGCTTGCGACGCGACAGTCCATTCACAAGGGCTTTGAGAAAGTGTTCTGTCTCCGCGCACAGTCACCGATCGAGCGTCAATCGACGCCAGATCTTGACCGACAAGCGGTGACTGAAGCGCGGGAATTTTCCTCCTGGGATTCCCGCGCTTCTTTGTTTCCATCTTGGAATTCAAAGCTATTCAAGGACGAAGCCGATGACTAGGGAGCTTAACAACGCATCATCAGCTGAAGACTGCAGTTACCCTGTCGTCGTTATTGGAACGGCGTTCTACATGAGGGAGCTGCGTGGCATTGCCGGTCATGGGGAGGTGGCTCGCGCATGCACGGCCACGCTAAGGTTCGATCCCCTGGCGGAGCCGGAGTGGGCAGTGTGCGTCATTGTTGCAGGCTGGCTAGTGGGCCACTTAGGTATAGAGGATGCTTCGCGCTTCGCAAGCCGTTACGGTGGGCACGCGCGCAACTGCAAAGCAGTCATTCTCGGTCAGGCATCCGAACCTTGGCGGATGGACCTTTGCCTGGATTTGGAATTATAAGGATTTAGCCATCGCGCTGAGGTCGCAGAGCCGGCCGATCGATGCGATTGGCCCTTGGCGAAAAGGAATGCCCGGCCCACGAAGCGATCCACGTTCACTATTTGCGGTGCTTCATCTCACGTCTGCAGCGAGGGAAACAGCTTTCCGCGAACGATCGGATTTATTCAAAGCAAGTCAAAAGGGCTGGTTGCGTGCCGAACGTACTGCTCGACGGGGTTTAGATCATCGTTGTCTGCAGTTTGGGGTGACATAGGAAGCACATCAGCCCCGCGAGGCAGTGCTTGCAGCGCGGTGCAGGCGTTGGGTTCGCATCGCGGCCACCGCCTTGCGCTCGGCGTCGTTTAACCATGCAACAAACAACCCAGCCATCGCGCCGAGATAAACGAAACTCGCCGGCACCCACATGATCAATCCGGCCAATTGCTGGTCCTGCAGCGGCGTCATACCCCAGGCGAAAGTGCTATGCGCGTGGTCCAGATACACCGGTCGCGCTGCGAAGGTGAGGATGGCGCCCAGCAGCCCCATCTGCATGCCCAACGTGCCCACAAACACTATGCTGCTGCCGTAGTCGATCGCTCGACGTCCGTAGGGCGCGAGCATGAGTGACCAGAAAGCCAATGCCGTGAGGAAAAAACATAGATGTTCTGCACTGTGTATCCATTCGTTGCCCAGTGCCCAGCTATACGGACCAGGCAGGTGCCAGAACCACAGGGCAAAGCTGGATAGCACCCATACCGCCAGCGGCGTCAGTAGAAATCGGACACCACGTTGCACGCCCGGTGTGCCCACCCAGAAGCGTCCGATCCCACGCCGCAGCGGCAGGTCGAACGCCCACAACCAAGCCGTGACCGGCCGGCCCCACACCAGCAGTGGCGGTGCCACCAGCATCAACAGCATGTGCTGCACCATGTGCGCGCTGAACAATTGGTCATCCAGAGCATCCAGCGGCGATAGCAGTGCCAACACCAGCACCGCGATCCCAGCCGCAAACGCAGCGCAGCGACCGCTCCCGAAGACATGCGCGCGCGCGGTGGCATCCATGCGCAGCATTCCCCGCACGTAGCCGAATACGGCAAGCGCCAAACTGGCGACGATCCACCACTGCCAGTTCCAACCCAGCTGCAGGAAGTGCGCGAGAGGGACCCCGGATGGCGCGGATAAGGCGATGCTGGGCAGTACTTGCTTCTCGCGTCGTCCGCGCAAATGACTTTTCAAGTGCTGCACAACGGCACCAGCCACACTACGGCGAGCGTAAACAGCAGCGCCAACAGAAATAGCCCGCTGCACAACATCCCGCTCAGGGCCAGGAAGCGCGTACGACCTTCCCCTCCGGAGCCCGACATCTCGTCGCGCACCCGGCCCCAACTGTGCCATGCCACCCCGCCTGCGCTGAGGCCGAGCACGATGGCGGCAAGACTCAGAGTCAGCAGAAATTCCCATGTGCCCGTCCAGCGCGGTAACGACAACGGAATGTCCCGCGGATAGCACTGATGACCAGCGAGCGCCGCGCCGGCCAACAATTCCACGTTCCACGCCAAAGGCGCGCCCGCAATGCCGAACACGAGTGCCCCTAGGCTGACACGATGACGGTGTGGCGCCGGGTGCGAGATGTTGGTGAAGGGCAGGATCTGTTCGTCCATGGCTTCACCCGAGTCGCGGTGCGATATAGAACGTAAAAAACACGGCCAACCACACCGCAGTGACGAAATGCCAGTAAATCACGCCGATCGACACCGCCGAATGACGGTTCTCATCGAAATAATCCAGCGCGGTCCACAGCAGAAGCACCGCCAAGATCAGCAAGCCGACCACAACATGGGCCAGGTGAAAGCCCGTGATGGTGAAGTACAGCGAGCTGTAGAGACTGCTGTTCAAGGTGTACGGCTTGCCGGCCCACTCGATGCCTTCGAGCGCGATGAAAATGATGCCGAGCAGCAGTGACAGCGCCAATCCAATGGCGAGTTGGCCGCGGCGTCCTAGCGCGATCCCGCGCTCGCCCCACCACATCGTCGCGCTCCCGGCGAGCAACACCAGCGTATCCGGGATGGCAAGGCTCAGGCTTGGCGGACCCGTGGGTGGCCAAGGCGGTGGTGAGTGCGAGGCGAGGTAAAAATAGCTGAACAACAGGTAGGCGAATAGGGTGCCCTCGGTCGCGACCAGCGCAAGCATTCCCCACCACCCGGAGGCGTTACGTCCCTTGCTGCCAACCGGCAAGGTGTTTTGTGCGACGGCGATTTCAGTCATGACTTATCGCTCGATCTGGCTGAGTTTTCGTTCCGGCCACAGCCACACCATCGCAGCCAGCAAGGTCAACACCACACCCACGCCGACGGCCCACCACGCCAGCGCCAAAAGGCCGCAAAACGCCAAGGTGAGCGTGAGCGCGAGAACGAGTGGGGTATACGTGTCGTCGGGCATTTTCAGGATCACCGCTGGCTCGGCATCGAGAGCCGTCGTGCCAATCGTTTCACGGCCCTGATCGAGAAGCAGGCCTTCGTGGATCGTGCTGCGATCACGACCTTCGTCGTCCATATAACCTTCCCACAATGGATAGCGGCTAGCGACATTGGGAATCACCGCGAAGTTGTACACCGGCGGCGGCGAGGAGGTCGACCATTCCAGGGAGGGCGCATTCCAGGGATTGGGTCCAGCAGCGATGCCCCGTCGCAGGCTGATCCAGACGTTGAGCAGGAACATCGCGATACCGATCGCGAAGACGTAAGAGCCGACCGTTGCGGCCATGTTCCACGGGCCCCAGCCCAGCCCGCTCGGATAGGTGTAAATACGTCGCGGCATGCCCGCGAGACCAAGGATATGCATCGGAAAGAAGCCGACATTGAATCCGACAAACATGATCCAGAAGCTCCACTTGCCAAGCTTCTCGTTCATCAACCGGCCCGTGATCTTTGGAAACCAGAAATAGATGCCACCGATCACCGGAAACACGTTGATGCCGATCAACACATAGTGCAAATGCGCGACCACGAAATAGGTATGAGTCAACTGCATGTCCAACGGCACCGAGGCCGTCATGAAGCCGGAGACGCCGCCAATGACGAACAGCAGTACAAAACTGGAGAAATACAGGAAGGCGGTCGTGAATACGGGCCGGCCTGTCCAGATGGTCGCAATCCATGCGAACACGGCCACCGCACTCGGTATCACGATCACCATGCTGGAAGCGCTGAAATACGATAGCGACATGACAGGCAGGCCAGTGGCAAACATGTGGTGTGCCCACACGCCAAAGCCCAGCACCATGGTAGTCACTGTCGCCAGTGCCACGGCGGTGTACCCGACTAATGGACGGCGGCAAAAAGTCGGCAGGCCGTCGGAGACGATGCCCATCGCAGGCAGCACGATCGCGTAAACCCACGGATGCCCAAACATCCAGAACAGGTGCTGCCACAACAACGGCTGGCCGCCATTGGCAACATCGAAAAAATGAGTGCCCAGCTGGCGATCCATCCAGAGCATAAGAAAAGCCAAACTTACCGCCGGCACCGCAAAAAGATTGCCGACTGATGCGGTGAGCGTTCCCCAAACCAGAATCGGGATACGGTTGATGGACATGCCCGGTGCGCGCATGCGAATCACGGTGACGATGAAATTGATCGAACCAACCGTGGTTGACACGCCGAGCAAGACCATGCCCAGCGCATAGACGTCGATGTTCGGTCCGGGGTTGAACTCGCGGGACGCATAGGGCACGTAGTTGAACCAGCCGTCATCGGGTCCCTTGCCCATCACGAAGCTGGCGTACAGGAATATTCCGGCAAACAGGAACACCCAATAGGAAAATGCATTGAGCCGCGGAAACGCCATATCGCGCGAACCCAGCAGCAACGGCCAGAGATAATTGCTGAAGCCAGACAGCACGGGCAGCGCGTACAAGAAAATCATCGTCACGCCGTGCATCGTGAACAGCTGCGCATATTCTTCCGCGGAGAGCAGATGCCCATTGGGCGTGGCCAACTGGGCGCGCATCACTGCCGCTTCCAGCCCCCCGATCAGCAGGAACCCGAACGCGGTGAGCAAGTAACGTTTGCCGATTTCCTTGTGATCGACGGTGGACAACCAGCCCCTCCAACCGCTCGGGCCTTCCCAGCTTTTTCGCAGCGTGTCGGAACTCGGCGATGCATCGGTGGCTTGGGCGATGACCGGCGCGCGACGGGTTTCAGTGATGGTCACGGGCGCGCTCCCTAGTGCAGCGTCTGCAGGTAAGCCACCAGCGCAGCCAGATGCGCGCTCGACAATGCTGGATCAGGCATGCGGCTACCGGGCTTGATGGATTGGGGGTGACCAATCCACGCTGCCAGGTTGCCTGGCGTGTCGGGCAACAGACCGGCGGCCAGTGTGCGTCGGCTCATTAGATGGCTTAAGTCTGGCCCGACTGCCCCGGACGCATCCGTGCCACGAACGCTATGGCAGGCCGCGCAATGAGACTGGAATACCATCTGCCCTTGCTGTTCTTCTGGTGTTGCTGGCTGTGGCGCATCGCTGCGTTGCGCGTCCTCCCACGCGCGAAAATTCGCCGGACTTTGCGCAATCACCAACAATGCCATGCGCGCGTGGTCCGCCCCGCAGAACACTGCACACTCGCCGCGATAGACGCCTGGTTGATCCGCCTGTAACCAGGTGACATTGGTCTGGCCAGGAATCACGTCCATTTTGCCGCCAAGCTTCGGTACCCAAAACGAATGGATCACATCGGTGCTTGTCACTTCGAAGCGCACGGGCTGTCCCACCGGAATATGAATCTCGTTGGCCGTCGTGAAAGTGCGTGACGGTTGTTCATTGTCGTAGCGCAGGGCCCACCACCACTGCGATGCGCTGACCTGCACGGTGAATGCGGGCGTACGAGGAGGATTCGAAATGACAGCCGTCACTTCCAACGTCCAGATCATCGCCCCGATCAGCACCAACGAGGAAAGGCCGACGCCGATATAGATCCACATCAGTCCGCCGGCATCGCGGCGTACTGCCAACTGGCGGGAGTCGTTGCCCGTGCGCGCAACGCGGCCGTGAAAGATACCGCCCAGCAACAGCAAGGCGATGATCACACAGACGCAAATCGAGATGATGGCAAGCCCCCAACCCAGCCGCGTCACCGGATAACCGGCAGGCCCGAATGTCTGCACATACGACATCGGACCTGCCCACGACGCATCGGCCGCTACCAAGGCGAGACCGAATATCACCAGACGGCGCGGCCTCATGGACCTGAACTCGCGGAGGCCGGTGGCGGCGACGAGGACATTTCCGGCGCCACTTGCTCGCCAGGCGTATCGCCCTCACGGGCATGTCGGTAGGCGGAGGCGGGCGTGCTGCCGCCGAAGGACTGGATATACGCCACCAGTTTCCAGATTTCGCTCGGGGGCAACGCGTTACCCCACGCTGGCATGCCTTTCGGGCGGCCATCATGGATCGATGTGTAGATCTCGATCGGCAAGCCTCCATAGCGCCAAGAGGCGTCGGTGAGATCCGGACCCATGTTGCCCGTGCCGTTGTAGGCGTGACAGCTTGCGCAATTCATCTTGATGTAAAGCGTTTTGCCGGCTGTCACCGCTTGCGGATCGTTCGCGTAAGGATTGGGTGTGGACAACGCCGATTCCGGCACATTCGCCATGCCGGCCGGCTGTCCTAGCGTTGCCGCCACCTCATTCGATACCGGCAGCTTGCTTGCTGGCGGTGAGGTGCTGCCGCCTTCACACCCGCTCAGAAAACATACCCCTACCAAGCAAAACAGACTGCATAGTGCTGTCCGAGATTTCATCGCAGCACCTCAAGGCTTTGCGCTACTGCTGGCATTGGCCGGCTTGACGCCGGGTCCCATTCCCACGGCATCACCATCGATCGAAAAGACGTAGAGCGTGCCGCCCTCGGCGGGAAAACCTGCAAGCGATTTGTCGACGGGCACGCGCGCGTTACCGCCGACGCCGCTGTAGATCGCTACATACTGACGATGGTCCGGACCCAAATAAGTGATCGGGAGGCCGATAACGCCGGAGCCGAGCTTGTGCGACCACAACACTTTTCCACTTCGCGCATCGACTGCGCGAAACCAGCCATCCGCCGTGCCGTAGAAAACCACGTCGCCCGCCGTGGCGAGCACGCCGCTCATGGTCATGAATTTTTCTTTGATCGACCACGCCTTCTTTCCAGTGGCCGGATTCCATGCCATAAATTCGCCCAGGTTTCCGCCCGATGCCGGATGGCGACCGATTTCCATCCCGTCGTAAGGCGTGCTGGCGATGTAGCCGACCTCGTGATTCGCGAGGTCCATGCAGACATTGAGGATGCCCGCATAGATCAGGCCGGTACGCGGCGAAATCGCTGACGGGGGCCACTCCTTCCCGCCCAGATCGGACGGGCAAAGGTTCGGGAGCTTGATCCCCGGTCTCGGTTCCTCATCAGGATTGACGATCGGCCGGCCCGTTTTCATGTCGAAACCGGTCGACCAGTTCATAGAAGCGAACGGCGTGGCGCGCAGCACCTCTCCGGTGAGGCGATCGATCGTGTAGGCGTAAGCGTTGCGGTCAAAATGAATCAGAACCTTGCGGGTCTTGCCTCCGACCGGCAAGTCCATCAACAGGTCCTCGTTCGCGGCGTCGTAGTCCCATTCATCGTGCGGGGTCGTCTGGTACGCCCAGCGTGCCATGCCAGTGTCTGCGTCACGCGCGAAAATGGTGGTAGCCCAGAGATTGTCTCCGGGTCGCTGCGCCGGGACGCGCGGACTGGGATTGCTGGTGCCGTAGTAGATCAGGTTGCTTTCGGGATCATAGGAAATCCAGCCCCAGACCGTGGCTCCGCCGTGCTTCCACATACCGGCCGGCCACGAATTGATCCCGAGATCCTTGCCCTTCATCCAGCTGTAGAACGGCTTGAAGTCTGCACCAATCAATGCGCGCTTATCCGATCCAGTGTTGTAGGCGCGCCACAGTTCTTTTCCGGTATTGACGTCGATCGCGGCGACCCAACCTTGCGCCCCCATCTCGCCTCCGCTGTTGCCGACGAAGACCTTGTTGCCAACCACTAGGGGCGCCATCGTCATCGTCGCGCCGGTTTTCAAATTGTCCATCTTGATGCGCCAGACTTCCTTGCCGGTCTTCGCATCCACCGCCACTGTGTGGTCGTCGAGGAGGTTGTAGATGAGCTTGCCGTTTGCGTAGGCCACACCGCGCGTCACCGCGTCGCAGCACGCCTTACCAACCGCCATGGACGAAGGATTGGGTTTGAATGTCCACTTGATTGACCCACCCGGCTTAGTCAGGTCCAGTGCGTAAAGCATGTCGGGAAACGGTGTGACCACATACATGGTGTTGCCCACGACGAGCGGGGCGGCTTCGTGGCCATGCAACGTGCCGTCTGAAAAAGTCCATGCAACGCGCAACCTGCCGACGTTGCCGACATTGATCTGTTGAAGCGGGCTATAACGTGAATTGGCATAGTCCCGTGCAGGGCTATGCCACTCGCTGCCCGGATCGTTTGGTGCAAAATTGATGGTTGCACCGGAGAGATTGGTCGCTGCGGGTTGTGGGAGAGGTGCGCCGGGAGGCTCGTCCGCGTTGCCTATGAAGGCGCTAGTCACGAGCGCTAGTAGCGCCCCCATCTTCCATGCCGATTTCAGACGGGTATTTCCCCGCGCGAAACGCGCTTCGCCCGGGCGCAGGAAGGCAACCTGACAGGCAGGCGCGCGCTTGGGAACGAATTTCGTGGCGGGCATGACTTCCTTCCTGCTGTCGGGCGACGCTCCTCAGAGAATGAGTCTTGCTAGGTAGACCCCGTGTGAAAATCACAGCCCTGGAGACGCAAAGCACAATCCGACCAAGGCTTCACAGATGTCGGAAGCGCTCAGCTCAAAGACGCGCCGGGAAGACCTGCTGACACACATGCTTGCGCAATGGCGTCGTCATTCGAAAATTCTTGCTCTTGCGCAACGCCTTGGAAGCGAATGGGCGTCTCGCCTCATGGCCGCGAAAAGCCCAGTCAAGAGGAGGGATGGCGCGCCGCATTCTGATCGCGCAGCGACTTGAGAATCCCTGCATTGAGTGTTTGGAGCGTCGGAATTCCCTGCATGTTTCCCTGCTCTTCGCGCAGGGAATTGGCTCTTGTGACTCAAGCTCGATGCGATCTTCCAGCCCTTCCCACGACCTTGTATTCGTGTTGGAGCGGGTTTTTCCCTGCTAATTTCCCTGAAGGCAGGGAAAGGGCGGAGAGAAGTTCGGAATGAACTCGATCCACCACCATCCAGTCTTGCGTTCTTGCAACAGCGCCGTTAGCGCTTCTTCGCGTCGCACTTCACGCAACCAAACGCTGCGTCATCCGGAAATCGGGACGCGGGCGTCGTATCGATGCGAAGTCAGCGCGATGTTTCGGACAATAGCCTTTCGATGCGCCGATGCGTTCTTCATCGACGCACGAATCCTGTTGTCGCCGAAGGCGAAAAATTTCGCCAGCGCAAATGCAATGAATTCCGAGCGATTATTTAACGAATCCCGTGTTGAATTAAAACCCGCAAGCGCCGCCACATCGGGATGGAACATGTACGACGTCACGGGAACGCAGGTCCGGGCGGGAATGGGTTTCGACCTGGGCAATGCCGGATCGGATTTGCGGAATGCGTCTGAAGCCGCGACTTCCGGCCTGCGGGGATCTGTTCCCGCGCCCGCCGTGGCCATGGACGCTTGTGGCTGCATTCCTTTTTCATTGCTGCGACCGCCGGCTCGCGCGGGGGGATTCCCCAAGCGCGGACGTCGCGCGCGTCGCCACCGCATCCGCGAGGTAGTCCATGACCCAGCGCACGCGTATTCGTTGCACGCTTCGGTGAGCCGCCGCTCTCCACCCTGACCCTCCACGAAAGCAGACCTGTATCGCCCCGGGCGGGAACCGTCCGGTGAGGGCGTCCGGCCCGGCTACGCAAATTTTCTCGAAAACGAATCTAAAAACGACTGATACGGAGACGACGATGAAGGCAAAAACCTTGTTCCTGATGGTGCTGCTGGCTGCGATGGCCAATATCGGCCACGCCAAGGACGTCGCGCTGCTCAACGTGTCCTACGATCCCACCCGCGAGTTGTACGTGGCCCTCAACCGTGCGTTCGCCGCGCAATGGAAGGCGCAGCACGGAGACGATGTCACCGTGCAAATGTCGCATGGCGGTTCGGGCAAGCAGGCGCGCGCCGTCGTGGACGGCTTGCCCGCGGACGTCGTCACGCTTGCGCTGGCCTACGACGTCGATGCCATCGCCGATCACGGCCTGCTGCCCAAGAACTGGCAGCAACGCTTGCCCGACAATTCCTCGCCTTACACCTCGACCATCGTGTTCCTCGTGCGCAAGGGCAACCCCAAGCACATCAAGGACTGGGCCGACCTGATCAAGCCGGGCGTGCAGGTCATCACGCCCAACCCGAAAACTTCCGGCGGCGCTCGCTGGAATTTCCTGGCGGCGTGGGGCTATGCGCTGAAACAGCCGGGCGGCAACGAAGCGAAAGCGCGCGACTTCGTGAAAACCCTCTTCCAGCACGTGCCGGTGCTGGACACGGGTGCGCGCGGCGCGACCAACACCTTCGTGCAGCGTGGCGTGGGCGACGTGTTGCTCGCGTGGGAAAACGAGGCGTTCCTTGCGCAACAGGAGGACGGAAAGGGTTCCTTCGAAATCGTGGTGCCGTCGGAGAGCATCCTCGCCGAGCCTCCGGTGGCACAAGTGGACGCGAACACCGGCAAGGACGGGAACGCGGCCGTGGCGCAGGCCTATCTGAAATTCCTGTACACGCCCGAGGCCCAGCTGATAGAAGCGAAGAACTTCTATCGCCCGCGCCTTGCGTCGGCTGCGAAGGCCAGTGGCGTGTCATTCCCCGCGGTCAAGATGTTCACCATCGAGCTGTTCGGCGGCTGGCGCCAGGCGCAGGCGAAGTTCTTCGCCGACGGCGGCGTATTCGACCAGATCGGTCCGGGCCAGTGAGGACCGTCATGCGACGAAGAATCCTGCCGGGCTTCGGATTGAGCCTCGGTTACACCATCACCTATCTGGGCCTCATCGTGCTGTTGCCGCTCGCGGCGCTCGCATGGAAGGCATCGGGGATCGGAATCGTGGGGCTTGTGCACCTGCTGGAAGCCCCGCGCACCCGCGCCGCGCTCATGCTGAGTTTCGGCGGCGCGATTTCCGCCGCGCTGATCAATGTGGTGGCGGGATTCCTGGTCGCGTGGGTATTGGTGCGTTACCGCTTCCCGGGACGACGCATCCTAGATGCGCTGGTCGATTTGCCGTTCGCGTTGCCGACCGCGGTGGCCGGCATCGCGCTCACGGCGCTGTACGCACCGAACGGCTGGCTGGGACAGCCCTTGTTCGACCACGGCATCCGCGTTGCCTACACCCGGCTCGGCATCGGCATCGCCATGATCTTCGTCGGCTTTCCGTTCGTCGTGCGGACGGTGCAACCGGTGCTGGCCACGCTGGACCGGGAAATCGAGGAGGCCGCCGAAAGCCTGGGCGCGCGTCGTTGGCAAAGTTTCCTGCGCGTGATCCTGCCGCTCATGGCGCCCGCGTTGCTGACCGGCTTCGCGTTGGCGCTGGCACGTGCCGTGGGCGAATACGGTTCGGTGATCTTCATCGCCGGCAACATCCCCATGCATTCGGAAATCGCGCCGCTGCTGATCGTGCAGAAGCTGGAGGAGTTCGATTATGCGGGCGCGTCCGCGCTCGGCGTGGCGATGCTCGTCTTTGCCTTTCTCCTGCTGCTTCTGCTGGCAGTGCTGCAACGCAGGACCCGTCGCTGGGCGGAGCTGCCGGCATGAGCGCCGTCGCGATTCCCCTGCGGCCGCCGCGAACGGCGCGACGGGTGGCGCACGTGGCGCTGATCCTGTGCGCCGTGGGCTTCATGGCCCTGTTCCTGCTGCTGCCGCTGGCGACGGTGTTCGTCGAGGCGTTGCGCAAGGGGCTAAGCGTCTACCTGGACGCGATCGCCCAGCACAACACGCTCGCGGCGATGCGCCTCACCTTGCTGGTGGCGGCGATCGCGGTGCCCTTGAACGTCGTGTTCGGCGTCGCCGCGGCATGGTCGATGACGCGTTTCGAATTCCGCGGCAAAGCATTACTGGGCGCATTGATCGACCTCCCGTTCTCCATCTCGCCGGTCATCGCGGGGCTCATCTACGTGCTGTTGTTCGGCGCGCAGGGATGGTTCGGACCATGGCTGGGAGCACACGGCATACGGATCATCTTCACGGTCAGCGCGCTGGTGCTTGCCACGGTGTTCATCACGCTGCCGTTCGTCGCGCGCGAACTGATTCCCCTGATGCAAAGCCAGGGCAGCGAGGAAGAAGAGGCCGCGCGCGTATTGGGTGCGGGCGGGTGGCAGATGTTCTTCCGCGTCACGCTGCCCAAGATCCGCTGGGCATTGCTTTACGGCGTGCTGTTGTGCAATGCGCGCGCGATGGGCGAGTTCGGTGCCGTGACGGTGGTGTCCGGGATGATCCGCGGACTCACCACCACGATGCCGCTGGAAGTGGAAATGCGCTACAACGAATACGACTATGCCGGCGCCTTCGCCGTCGCATCCCTGCTCGCGTTGCTGGCGTTGGTCACGCTGGGCGCGAAATCTCTTCTCGAATGGCGCTTCCGCGACGAACTCGCGGCGCACGCGCCGGGCGGTCATTGAGGTTCTCCCATGGCAATCGAACTGAATCATCTCACCCGCAGGTTTGCCGGCTTCAACGCGCTGGACGACGTCAGTCTCTCCATCGCTCCCGGCGAATTCCTCGCCTTGCTCGGTCCCTCCGGATCGGGCAAGACCACGCTGTTGCGCATCCTCGCGGGGCTCGATTTCCCGGACACCGGCGAAATCAAGGCGAACGGCCGCAATCTGCTTTCGGTATCCGCGCGCGATCGCAAGGTGGGGCTGGTATTCCAGCATTACGCCTTGTTCCGGCACCTGACCGTCGCCGAGAACGTGGCGTTCGGATTGCGCGTGCGCCGATGGCGCGATCGCCCGAAGCGCTCGGACATTGCCGCGCGCGTGGAGATGCTGCTGGAGCGCGTCCAGCTTGCGGGCTTGGGCGACCGCTATCCGGCACAGCTCTCCGGCGGGCAGCGCCAGCGCGTGGCACTCGCCCGCGCCCTTGCGGTGGAACCCGACATCCTGTTGCTCGACGAGCCCTTCGGCGCATTGGACGCGAAGGTCCGGGTTTCGCTGCGGCGCTGGTTGCGCGAGCTCCACGAAGAGCTGGGCTTGACCACAGTCTTCGTCACGCACGACCAGGAAGAAGCGCTCGAACTGGCGGACCGGATCGCGGTGATGAATCGCGGACGCATCGAGCAGGTCGACACGCCGGAGAGCGTGTACCACGAAGCGGCTTCTCCGTTCGTCTGCGAATTCATCGGCAGCGTCAATCGCGTGGCCTTGTCGCGCAACGCCCAGGGATTCGCCGCGGCAGAGTGGGGGCTGGGGCACGCGCCGTGGGACGACGAAGTCGGACAGGCGTTCGCCTACGTCAGGCCGCAGCATCTGGCCCTCGACGTGTCCTCCGGACATCGCGGCTGGCCCGCGCAACTGCGGCATATCTATCTGGCCGGCAGCATCGCGCATCTGGAGCTCGACGTGCCATCGCTGAAACAGCACCTTGAAGCCGACGTCGCCAGCGAAGACGTTTCCCGCCTCGGTTTGCAGATGGGGATGAATCTGCACGTGTGTCCCAAGCGCGCCATCGTCTTTCGCGCCGCGGGCGAGGAGCCGGTGATGAGCGATCGCTGGGTCTGGAACGGCGGGCGCGCGGGCATCACCACGCTGGCGCCCATCGAACGCATCGCCAATTGATTTCTCAATCGATTTCTTCTGACAAGGGGAGTTTCATGCAACGAACACGCATCTTCATCGCCATGTCCGCTTTCGCCGCGTTGGCGGTGGCCGCTTCGGCTTCCGCGACGCAAAGCGATTCGTTCCTGGGCGATTGGCCCACGCATTACACATTTTCGGACGGGACGGATTTCGGCTTCGGCGGCCTTTACCAGTACGACGTCAACGATTTTTCGAACGACGACGGAAAGCTGGACGACGCGGCCACCAATCGCAGGAAGTATTTCGGCGTCTATCTGAAGAAGAAGGGTGTGTATGACGCCAAGGCCGAGTTCGATTTCCAGTCAAAGAAATGGCAGGATGCCTATCTGCGCCTGCAGTCCAAGGGCGTCTTCGGCAAGGATTTCGGCGCCTTCCGGTTCGGGCAGAGCAAGACGCCCGTGAGCCTGGAGGGCAATACCAGTTCGAATGCCACCACCTTCATCGAAATAGCATTGCCCTCGCAGGCCGTCTACGAAAACCGGCGCGTCGGCGTGGACTGGGGAATGTCGCAGCCGCACTGGCTCGCGGCCCTCGGCTATTACGGCGGTGATCTGCAGGGCGACAACGACGGACGCACGCTGGCCGGGCGTCTCGCCTGGATTCCCTACAACAGCCCTGGCGACGTGCTGCATTTCGGCGTGACGGCGTCGCAGGAATCGCGCGACGCGACGACGGACGGCCGCGGAATCACCAGCCTGCCTTCGGCGCGCTTCCGTTCCACGCCGGAGGCCGGTCTTTCACCCTTGTATCTCGTCGATTCGGGCAACCTCAACAACGTGGATCACGTCGACCGCTTTGGCCTGGAAGGATTGTGGATACGAGGCCCCTGGTCGGTACAGACCGAATACCTGTCCGCCGACACGACCTTCGACAATGGCAAGCCGGACTACAGCGTCGACGGCTATTACGCCTTCGCGAGCTGGGTGATGACCGGCGAATCGCGACCCTACAAGGACGGCAACGTCGGCAATGTCGTGCCCTCGCACGATTGGGGCGCGTTCGAGCTCGCGGCGCGCTACAGCACCGTCGATCTCAACGACGGCAGCGTGATGGGCGGTCGCGAGCACGACTGGACGGTGGGGTTGAACTGGTACCTCGGGCAACACCTGAAACTCCAGGCCAATTACGTGCGTGCCTTCAGCGATCGCAAGGGATTGGTGCTCAATCCCAGCGTCGCGGAACTGCGCGCGCAGATCGCCTTCTAGCGGAGGCAGGATGACCGACCTCCACGACGCTTGACCCTTCACGGACCCGGCACGATCTTACCCTGACAAGCATGCCCCATTCCGCGCAAATCTGGACCGACTATCGCAAGTTCGAACGCGAGTTCGGCACCGTGCTGTTCTTCCAGCACTACGAGAAGTTCTTCAGGGAACGCATCGAGCGCGGGACGTGGCGCAAGATTCCCAAGGGGCTGAAGGATGCCTTCAAGAGTCCCCGCGACGAAGACGAGCGCAAGCTGGTGGAGATCATCGCCGCAGGCGATGCCGATGAAGTGCGCGCGCTGGAAATGGAATTGTTCCAGTTGCGCGCGCGCCTGGATCACGCCGAACGCATGCTGCAAAAGAGAACTACGGAGCAGGTGAAGGAACAGGCGCTCAACGACCAGCAAAGCTCTCCCGCGAGACAGGAGGCCGTGCAGCAACGCCTGGCCGATCTTCGCCGCGACGAGCCGCTGGAAAGCGATTCCCGCGTCCATCCGGGACAATACGCGCCGGTGATGATCGTCCAGGACGGCCGGCGCACGGTCATCCCCATGCGCTACCACTGCCGGTTGCCCGGATGGACGGCGATCGTCGAGCGCAAATATCCCGATACCTGCCATGCGCGCCTCGACGATCTGGAGAAGCGCTGGTCGAAGCTGTTCGGTTACCGCCACGGGGTCATGGTGATGACGTCGTTTTGCGAAGAAGTGGCGGAGGGCGCGCGGCGCGAGTCGAGCCCCGCGGGAAATCGGGAAAGCGCGTCGCTCGAATTCGCGCCGGAGTCGCCGCGCGATCTTCTCGTCCCGTGCCTGTGGAATTTTTCCTTGCGCAGTACGCCGGAGGAACGCGACATTTTTTCCTTCGCGGCCATCACGGACGAGCCGCCGCCCGAGATCGCCGCTGCGGGACACGATCGTTGCCTCGTGTCGATCAAGCCGGAACATCTCGACGCATGGCTGGATCCGGATCCGCAAGACTTGCACGAGCTTTACGCCATTCTCGACGATCGGGATTGGCCGCGTTTCGCGCATCGCCTCGCCGCGTAATGTCGCCGGCCCGCGCCGGCGCGTCGCCGGATCGGGACTGGCGAGCGAGGCAACTCCCGGTCAGTCCCCGCGGACTCGCAATCGCAAGGCTTCTGCCAGATCGGGATAGCCGCGCTTGTCCAGCGTTTCGATCGCGTCGCGACCATGCTTGTCTCTGGCCGCGGGGTCGGCGCCGTACGCCAGAAGGAATTCCGCGATCTCCATGGCGAGGTCTTCGTCGTCCGGCAAGTGGACGAAGAGCGAGCCGTCACCGTCCACTTTGCGGGCGAGTTGCGGCTGCGAGTCGAACAATTCGCGAAGGCGATCCAGATTGCCCATCTCGACCAGATCGCGCGCACTGCGGCTGAGCTTGCCCAGCAACATGATCGTGCCCGCATGCCCGCCATGCAGCGCCCAGCCCAGCGGCACGCCGCCGAACCTCGTTTCGACCGGGTCGACTTCCGCGCCGTGGTCGAGGAGGAATTGGGCGACATCCGCCGCGCCGGCCCCGGCAGCGGCGTGCAGCGGGCAGAAATGGTCTTCGCGGCGCACGTCGGGCGACATGCCAAGATCGAGCAGGAACGCGGCGACATCGATGCGTCCTTGCTGCGCGGCTTCGATCAGGGCAGTCGGATCGTCGAGGAACGACGGATTTGCATGTGCGAGGCGCCGCGCGGTCGCGGCGTCTGTGCGCATGCAAGCGGCAAGGAATGCTTCGCGATCGTCGAGCGGCTGTACTTCGGCGCCATGACGCACGAGCAATTCGGCCATTTCCGCATGGCCGCGCAGCAGCGCCTCGGCATGATGCGGCCGCCCGGTGTAGAAGTTCCTCGATCGCGCATCGGCCGCGTGCGCGAGCAGCCAGGCCGCGCGCGCAAGCTGATTGGCGTTGACGGCATTGCCGAGCAGATAGTCCAGGATTCCCGTCTGCGGCCAAGTGGACGAGTGCGCGCTCCAGCGATCCGCTTCACCGCGCAGCGCGCTGCGCTCGTACAGGAAGTCGAGCCAATCGGTGTCGTCGTCACCGAGCGATGTGTCGTAGAGCGCCTGCGCATCATGGGGATCGGCGCCGCGTTCGATCAGCAGCGCGGCGAGTTCGTGCGCCCGCGGATGCGGCGGTTGCGCGAATTCGCCACCGCCGATCGCG
This sequence comes from Rhodanobacteraceae bacterium, assembly GCA_035552915.1. Classification (GTDB taxonomy): domain Bacteria; phylum Pseudomonadota; class Gammaproteobacteria; order Xanthomonadales; family Rhodanobacteraceae; genus 66-474. The sequence goes on along the minus strand of DATNEQ010000035.1, from coordinate 112,773 downwards.
CCGGTCAGCGCAAAAAACCCCGGATCGCCTTTGTCCATCCGCACGGTCGCGGCCGCGCCTGCGTCAATCAGTGCCTGCGCGATCGCGATCGCGTTTTCGCGCGTTTCCTCCGAAGGCAGGCGGCCATAACAGACGTGCACCAGCGGTTCCCAGCGTTCGCGACCGCCTGGCTCGACGGCGGCGGAAGGCCGCTCGGAAAGGATGCGCCGCACTTCCGCGAGGTCGCCGCATACCGCGGCGGTGTGTATGCCGTGGGATCGGATGGCGGGATGGCGCGCGAGCAGGCGCGCGGCTTGCGACCATCGCGATGGATGATCGGCGTAGCTGCGATCCCACTCCGTCGTGCCGGGACGGATGCCGTAATGCAGGCAGGCTAGCTCGAGAAATTCCGCAGCCTGCTCGTCCAGCGTCTTGCCGGCGAAGACGAGTTCCGCGAGCGCGTCCTTCAGCGCCACCCAGCCCGTGTATCCATATTCCCTGGCCAGGGCATGCTGGATGTCGCGCAGGCCGGGTTCGCGCGGCGCGCCCGGCCATGCGTGTTGCAGGCGTTCGCGGGCTCGCGGATCGCCTGCGCGCAGGGATTTGAGCCAGGATTTCGCCTGCTTGCGCAGGGTATCGAGATTGCTGTGCGACGTGAGTTGCCGTTGCATGGCCTTCCTTCCAATGATGCCTGAAGTCCGCTTGCGCACAGGCTGGAAGCAAGGATGAAACGATCGGTCTGGATCGCATGGGTGGGAACGGATTCCCTTGCCGCGGAATGGAGGCGCCCCATCGCGCACTGCCGGGAAGTATTCCGACGATGGCGGCCTTTTGTCAATGCAATACTGGCAAGCAGGCATTGCGTGCGCGGAGAACGGGCGCTGCAAGTTTCTGAATCGCCCGCGCCCATCGCGAGCCGGCAACTCGAAAGGCATGATCCGGCTCAGTAGGGGCGATCCCGCGTTCCGTCAGAGGCGCATGTCCAGCCACACGCCGAGGTTCCAGGCATCATGGCCGTCACAGAGGATCGCCGCGCGGCAGGAACGCTTGGCCATTCCGTGCTTTTGCAGGTAAAGCATGGCGTCGCGCGGGCAGAGGTATCCCACCTGCACGCCGCTGATGGTCACCTGCACGCAAGCCGCGCCGCTTCCTTCGGCGGCCTGCGGATGCAGGGTCGCGTTGCAGGGATGACAAACCTCGCCTTCGCCTGCGATGGATCGCAGCTCCCGGAGATGCTGCAGGACACCGCCCACCACCAGCCCTTCATTCTCGGCAGCGTCGGGCTCGGGTTGTTTCGGTTTGAACGCCTGCGCGATCAATGGCGCAATCGCCGCGATACCCAGGGTCCTGAACATGGGGGGTGTTCTCTCCGTCGCCTGATCCGCACAGCATGGCGAACGACGTTCGCGGGGTCTGTCGGGAGGCGGCGAGGGCGGATGTAGGGATTTTCCTATGCTCGCGGCGTCCACCGATGCAGATCAGAAATCCTTTTTCAAGCCGACGTAGACGCCGCGACGCGGACCGTATTGCGGTGCGCCGACACCGATGCCGGAACCGTCGCGCAGTTCGTAACTCCGGTCCAGCGCATTGATCACCGCCACGCGGGCATCCAGCTTGCCGACGCCCGGCAGCACGAAGGTATGCGTGAGGTCGAGGTTGAGCTGGAAGTAGCCGGGCATCGTCTCGGTGTTGGCGAAACCGCGGCGCAATCCGCTGCCGTAGAGGAAGTCGCCGCCCATGCGGGTGGCCTCGTCGATCTCGTAGCTCACGCCACCGGATGCGGACATGCGCTGGTCGTGATCGAGGTGCACCCAGTGCGTGTTGATGTAGGCGAGTTCGTCCGGATCGAAATTGAACTGGCCGGAGATGACCTGGGTGCCCAAGGCATGGCTGTTGGACACATTCAAATACGCATTCCACGGTCCCGTGGCGTAGTCCGCCGTGAATTCCAGGCCGCGCACTCGACCGCGCTGGTAGTTGAACGGCGAGAATACCAAGGCGGCACCGAACTGGCCCTCGTCCTGCAGATAGGTGACTTGGCGGTAATAGGCGTCGAGGCCGAATGACAGGTTCTTGCCGAGTTTCTGGGAGACGCCGATGTCGTAGTAATTCGAGCGCTCCGATTTGACATTGGTGTTGGCATCGCCCGGCAACTGGTTGGTGGTGCCCTGGAACAACGCGATATCGGTCGGTGCGATCAATTCGGTCGGCGGCGGCGTGAAATAGCGCGCGTAACCGGCGTGCAGCGTGGTGCCGGAAGCGAGGTTGTAGACCAGGCCGAGGCGCGGGCTGACTTGGCCTTCGTCGACGTAGGCGCTGACATGGTCCGCACGCAGGCCATAGTTCACCACCAGCTTGTCGGTGACCTGCCACTGATCCTGCAGGTAAGCACCATAGATGTGCGCAAGCTTGCTGGTGTCGTCCACGATGCCGAAGGGAATGGTGGATGTCTGGTTGCCGTCGGCGTCGGCCGGGAACACCATCGAATCATTGTCGGAAACCGCCTGCTCCACGTCTGCGTAGACGCCGTAGCGCAACAGGTGCGAATCGCCCAGCCCGGTGGAAAAATCCGCCTGCAACGTGTTCGTGCGATTGCTGCGCGCGACGGTGGAAGCCACGCCGTTGAATACCAGGTCGCCGATCGGATCGGGCTGGAAATCCACGCTGGTGTAACGCTGGTCCACGGATACCTGGTAGTCCGTCTCGCCCGCGTGGCCCTGCATGCTGAAGATGCCGAAACGCGTCACTTCGCGCTGATTCTCGTCGAGATCCGCGGAATCGAAATCGGAAATGTCGTGATACACGTAGCTCGGTTGCTGGCCGGGATTGTCCGGAATCTGGAAACGATTGTCGGCGCTGCCGAACATGAAAGTCGCGCGCGCGGCGGAGCTGAACAGGTAGGAGAGATAGCCGAAGGTCTGCAACTGGTCGGTGTGGTCGTGGATGGCATTGCGCGTCGGCGTCGGGTTCTCGATGCCGAGATCGTCCCGCAGGTAATTCGCGCTCAGGTAATACGACCAGCGGCCGTCGTTGCCGTGCAGCTCCAGGCTGTTGTTGAACGTGCCATGGGAACCGCCGTAGAGATCGACGCTGCCGCCGTTGCCGAGCTGCGCGCCGGATTTGGTGGTGATGTCCACCACGCCGGCGGTGCGATAGCCGTATTGTGCCGGCAACGCGCCGGTCAGGAACTTCAGCGACTCGATGAAACGCGTGTCCAGCGCCTGTCCGAATCCGCTGATGCTTTCCGGGATGAGGATGCCGTCGATCCGATACTGCAGGTTGGCATGGTCGCCGCGCACGTGCAGTTGGCCGAATGAATCCTGCACTACGCCCGGCGCCTGCAGGATCAACTGGTTCAACGGCGTTGCGTCGCCCTGCGGCAATTGCGCGATGCTCTTGCGATCGAACACGGTCTGGCTGGTGCCGGTATCCGGCGACAGCGCGTTGCGCGAACGATCGAGCGCCGCGGTCACCTCGATGGCCTGCAGCGTCTGCGGCGTGCCGGCATCCTGCTTCGGCACAGTACCGTCCCTCGATGCAGGTGGATCTTTCCGCTCGGTGGCTGTCTGCGGCGCGGCGGTGGCAACGCGCACGCCGCATCCGAAGATCGCGACGATCGTCAAGGCAAGCAGGATCGGTTTCACAGGCATCGCTCCCCGTCTGAAAATGCAATGTTATAATATAACAATCACGACACATGACCCGAAAGTCATGCCCGAACGGACGAGGCACGCAAGCGGTATTTCCCGGGATCAGTCGGACATGCGCGCGACGCGATGCGCCTCTCGATCGAGGGCAGCTGGAACGCCATTTGCCGGTCGAGGCGAATCCCCGCGACGATGCGTTCGACATTCCGCGGTGCTTGCGCCGCGGTTGTTTTTCCGCAGTGCTTTTGCGTTTGTCATTTGCATTCCATTAACGCGGCATTGACACACGCGCGCTAGCATCTGTGTTCCGCAAGGAGAAACGCATGGACATCAGCAGAAGAAGCAGGCGCGCATTGCGCAACAGCGCCGATGCACTGGACACTGCCGCGCACCACATCCGTCGCGGCGCGGGCTGGGTCGCGGACAACGCGGGCGGTGTGGCGGACGACGCGTGGCGCGGCATCAGCCGCGCGGGCCGTCAGGTCGGTGGCTTCGCGCGCCGGCGTCCGGTCGAGACCGCGTTGATCGGCGTGGCCGCGAGTTGCCTCATCGCCGGACTGGTGTTCTGGCTGGCGCGCGGCGACGACGAGGAATAATCACGCGCGCCGCGAGCGCAGCTTCTGGACCGCGATCGGCACCAGTGCCAGCGTCGCCAGCGCTAGTACCGGCAGCAGCACGCGGGTTTGCAGGAACAGATGCGCGCCGAAGGGTTCGCCCGCGCTCAGCGATTGCGCCAGCCCCGCGCCGATCGCGGTTTCGAATATCGCCATCGCGCCGCCGCCCAGGAAGGTGCTGATGACGAACAGCCATAGCGGGCAGCGCAGCCACGCCAGCGCCACGGTCACGCCGCCGAACGGCAGCACCGGCACCAGCCGCAGGAACAACGTGTAGCTGACGGGGTGTTCCAGATAACCGCGGCGCACGCGCTCCACCATTTTCGGCGGTGGTCGTTCGCCACTGCCGAAGGCGTGGCGGGCGGCAACGTACAGCACCAGCGATCCCAGCGTTTCTCCGGCCGCGGTGAGCAGGGTCGCGTGCAGGATGCCGAACAGCATGCCGCCGGCCAGGATCACCACCCATGACGCGGGCACGCAGGTCGCGATCACCATCGTGACCAGGCCCACGTAGATGCACCACGCCAGCATCGGGTGCGCGGCGATGATCTGCAGCCATTCCTGCTGTTGCGCCACCAGTTGTTCGGGGCGGAAGCGGTCGAGCGCACCGGTCACCCACAACGCGGCGCCGATGCCGATCAGCAGCAGCAAAGGCAGCGTGGCGCGCAGGCGGCGCATGTCAGTAGCGCGTGCCGCCGAGACGGACGTAGTCCGTCAGAACTCCACGTGCGGCCTCGCGTTGCAAGTCTCGCCGCACAGTGATGCCGCGCTGCTGCAGTTGCGCGCCCCAGTCCGCCGGCAGCGGACCTTCATCGAATTCGGTCAACGCTTCCACGTCCTCGCCGCGCGCACCGATCAGCAATTCGTCGATGCCCGACCAGACCAGCGCACCAAAGCACTGGCAGCAGGGCTGCGCGCTGGTTGCCAGGATGTAACGCCCGCCGTCCGCGTTGAGGCGAAAGCGGCCCAGGGTTTTCTGCGCCAGTGCCAGCGCCAGGAGTTCCGCGTGCGCAAGCGAACAGCATTGCGCGACGACCTGGTTCACGCCGGTGGCGACCACGCGCCCTTCCGCGTCGAACACCACGGCGCCGAACGGGCCACCGCCATGCGCGATGTTGCGGCGCGCGAGGTCGATCGCGAAGGCGACGCGCGCCTCGGCGCCGGCGCACGTCGTCGCGGAAAAATCCTCCGACGCGAGCCACGCGGGCAGGGCGAGCTGGAACGCGCTTGCGGATGCACCATGCATGGCCGCGAACCTTAGCACGGAGGCAAGTCGGCCATGCTGCGATTACAATCGCCGATTTGCGGGAGCGACGCATGCGCGCACGCGGTGATTTCGAAGTAAGGATGGCGCCATTGGAACCGTACAACCGCGACGAGCACGCGGCGCTCGGCCGCATGTCGATCGACAAGCAGTTCCATGGCGATCTGCAAGCGGCCAGCAAGGGCGAGATGCTAAGCGCGGGTTCGCCGCAGAGCGGCTCCGCGGGTTACGTTGCCATCGAGCGCGTCACCGGCGCGCTGCACGGCCGCCGCGGCAGCTTCGCGCTGCAGCACGACGCCACCATGCATCGCGGCGAATTTTCCCTGCACATCATCGTCGTGCCCGGTTCCGGCACCGGTGAATTGCAAGGCCTGCGCGGCACGATGAACATCATCATCGCGCCGGGCGGCGCGCATTCCTACGAATTCGAGTACGAACTTGAACAACGTGCGGCGTGATCGCAACCGTCGCTCTCAGTTATCCACATCGTCCGGCTGATTCGACCTGAACCATTCCGCGATGCCGGGCATGCGTTCCTGCTCGAACGTGCCCGAGCAGTGGATGTTGAGGAAGCCGGCACGCGCGGAACTGCGATTCTCGAAGTCGTGGGTGGTTCCGCCGGGCACCAGGACAAATGATCCCCGGCGTGCGTCTACCCAGCGATTCCCGACCAGGAAGGAAACGGTCCCTTCGAGGACGTAGAAGATGTCGTCCTCGGGATGCGAATGTCCGTCCGTGCCCTTGGTGCGGGGTTCCAGCCACCACTCGGAAATGCAGAGAGAACTTGCGGCCTCGTCGCCATTGGCCTTGAACACGGCGGACAAGCGGCCCATCGGATACTCCCGCCCTTCTCCGGGGGCGAGGAAAATCGGCTCGCGAGTCGTCGGGCACATCATGGCCTCCGGAAAACTTATGGCTATGTCTAATCAACGTCAGCTACATAGTGGCGTCGGCTCGAATCAGTTTTGAGCCTGGCGGCCAGATTCCGGAGGTGGCTTTGTGCCTATTGCAATCTGGCCGACCCACTCCGAAGTAAAATATGGGTGATATTCGACGTCGCCACGAGCGCTGTCAATTATCGGTGGATTCGATGGCGTATTCGAACGCCGCATGGATGTGCAGTGCGGTGGAATTGAGGCAGCACAGGCCGCGGCATTCGAATTGCGGTTGCGCCTGGAATTCCGGAAACGCGAGCGGCAATTCGGTGCAGCCAAGATAGACGGCGGCGCGCTGGTTCCCGGCCTGCGACAAGGACTTCGCGACGATGGCTTCGATGCGAGCGGCGGCACCTTCGATGCGTTCGCGTTGCAGGGCTTCGATGATTTCCGCGATGCGGCGTCGGTCCGCAAGATCGGGGGGCGCAAAAGCCTCGATGCCGTGGCTTGCGAATGCGGCGCGAAAGGCTTGCGAGCGCATCGTCGTTTGCGTGCCGAGGATCAGCACGCGTCGCGCATCGTGTTCATTGCAAGCCCGCGCGGCGGCGTCGAGGATGCTCGGCACCGGCATGCACACGCCGCGGGTGATCGATGCGAAACGGTGATGAGGCGTGTTGCTGGCGATCACGGCGACGTCGGCGCCACCGGCCTGCAGCCGCAGCAAAGCATCGCGATGCAATGCATCGAAGTCGGTCCACGAAGCTTCGTCATCATCGTCGCCTATCGCGGCGAGCACATCGCGCAGGTCGAGCGATTCGATCGCGATGCGCGGCATCGGCGCCACGCCGGCGCCGCCTTGCGCAAGGTGGCGGCGCTCCGCCAATCGACACAAGCCGCTGTAGTACTCGACGGTGGAAGGCCACGCAATGCCGCCGACAATGCCGATCTTCTTCATCGTGCAACCCGGCCTGCATCAATCGAACATCTGGTCGAGCGTGGTGTGCGAAGGCGCGTCGTTCGCGAAGGCGAAACCGCCATGATCCCGCATTTCCGAAATCGCCGCGATTGCCGCGCCGTACGCCGTTCGCGCCAGTGCGCTGCCGATGCTGACGCGCGCCACGCCGAGGCGCGACATCGCTGCCAGATCCAGCGTCATGCCCTTGACGCCCGCCAGCACATTCAGCGGACGCCCGATGGCGGCGAGCACGCCGGCGATGTCTTCCCGTCGCGACAGGCCGGGCGCGTACAACACATCCGCGCCGGCGCGTTCGTAGGCGCACAACCGGTCGAGCGTGTCTTCGAGGTCCGGATTGCCCGCGATGAAGTTTTCCGCGCGCGCGGTCAACGTGAAGGGGAAGGGCAGGCCGCGCACGGCTTCCACGGCCGCCTGCACGCGTTCCACCGCAAGGTTGAAGTCGTAGACCGGGTGCTGCGCATCGCCGGTGGCATCCTCGATCGATCCGCCGACCGCGCCGGCTTCGGCGGCAAGGCGGAGGGTTTGCGCCACGGTCTCCGGATCGTCGCCGAAGCCGTTTTCCAGATCCGCGCTGACCGGAAGCACGGTGGACTGCGCGATGTCGCGGATGTGCGCAAGCATGCCTTCGCGTCCCACCCGGTTGTCGCGCAAGCCCCGCGAGAATGCGTAGCCGGCGCTGGTGGTGGCGAGCGCCTCGAAACCGGCGCGTTCCAGCAGGTGCGCGCTGCCGCGACCCCAGGGATTGGGAATCACGAATGCGCGGTTGCGATGGTGCAGCGCGCGGAATGCCGCACCCTTTCGTGCCTGGTCTTGCATGCGATTCTCCCGCTCAGCCCGCCGCCGGGATGCCGAACGTGCCGTCCACGACTTCCACGAAGTTGCGCTCTTCCCTGAGGATGAAGCGTTGCCGCTGCGCGAATTCGAAATTCTCTTCTCCTTCCTCGTCGCTGCGTATCCGCTGCTGGTAGGTTTCGTACGCGGCCAGGCTGTCGAACGCGATCAATCCCCAGCCGACGTAGTTGGTGCCCTGCCACGGCAGGAAGTAACCGACCAGATGCCCGCCGCAGCGCGGGATGATGCGGCCCCATGCCTGCGCGTAGCGCTCGAATGCGTCGCGCTGGGTCGGATCGATTTCGTAACGGATGATGCAGACGATGGTCATCGTGGAATTTCCTTGCGCGGCGGTTCCGGGACGGGAAGAGGCGAGCGGTGGAACGGCGGTATCACGGGTCGCGGCGAACGCTTGGGGAGTGGCCGCGCCCGCGATGGCCAGCACCAGGCTGTCCACGAGGAATCCGCGCCGCGCGGGCGAACGCGGCGACGATTCGCGTTCCTGTTCGTCGCCTCTTCCCATGGTCGCCATGTTCGCGCTTGAGCGTCGGCCATGCTTCGTTTAGCATCAAAGCATGGATGTCGAGCGCCTGGACGTGCCCGTGTCGGGTATCGCAGCCGCGATCGCGGAGCCGGCGCGCACGCGCATGCTGTACTGCCTGCTGGACGGCCGCGCGCGCACCAGCACCGAACTGGCCATCGTCGCCGGCGTGGGCGCTTCGACCGCCAGCGTGCATCTGGCGAAACTCAAGCGGCATGGCCTGGTGAATCTGCTGAGCCAGGGCAAGCATCGTTACTGGAGCCTTGCCGATGCGCGCGTGGCCGCGATGCTGGAATCGCTCTCGGTGCTCGCGGTCGGCGAACGCGCGCGCTTCGAACCCAATACGCCGCATCGCCTCCGCGCGGCGCGCACCTGCTACGACCACATGGCCGGCGCGCTGGCAGTTGCGTTGCACGACCGGCTGTTCGCGTTGCGCTGGTTGCGGCGTCGGCGCGAGCAGGACGCGGATTACGAGGTGACGCGCTACGGCGCGCGCGAACTGGAAGCGCTCGGCGTGGACTTGCCTGCAGCGCAAGCCTCGCGCCGCCGGTTCGCCAGCGCCTGCGTGGACTGGAGCGAGCGCCGGCCGCATCTCGCCGGCGCGGTCGGCGCGGAATTGCTCGACATGGCCTTGCGGCGCCGGTGGGTCGTGCGCGATCTCGACAGCCGCGCACTGAGCGTCACGCCAGCGGGCAAACGCGGACTGTGCGCGCGATTTGGGCTGAAGGTCTAACCAGCTTGGAGCGCAATCTACACAGCTTGATCACATTGCCGATTTTTGACAAAGTTTGTACCTTCAAGCAAGAGGATTCGTAACTCTGACGCAAGCCAAGCTTGGAGAGCATCAAAATCTTCTATGCCAAGATCGATTGAAGGTGTACTTGATGTTGCTGCAAAAAGAATCGGACGCGAGACAGGTAATGGACCACCCATTGCTATGTGGACAATGCGTGGCAGATTTGACCTGTGAGCCATTCTATTGCGAAGGTCAACCCACATTCTCCACTCTTTCGATGAAACTAGGTTGCGCAGAACTGCAATAATTTCCGTCGCTTGTGAAAAAAATTCCAGTCGCTTAAGTAAATTCTGCGGGGAGCAGGCTTTCTGTTCGGCCGGGCCAAACTGCAAGGAACAAATTGTTGGATGAGCTGCAAGCGTCGCAATTGCATATACTGTGCTTTCAATACTTGACACTCCTGAAACGAACATTCCGAACAGCAGACGCTCTCTTTGGAACGAGCCCTCGTGATCAGGATAGGTGCATTGCGCTAATGCAGCCTTATATGACTGCCAGTCTTCCCACGAGGCCCGATATCTCCAGCCTACGAGATTTGATGCGCCAGCAAACTCACTCCATATATTGGTGTTGGTACACCGTTTGAAGTGAGAAGAACGCCGCGGGCAGCCTCCATAAATGCCGTGAACTCTTCACACGGAAAGTCATCGGGCACGTTCAAGCAATATTCTTTGCAATATTTCATCGCACTGTAAAGCCAGCCTATGAATTTACGAGTCTAAATTCGTAGCCTCGCCGAAATTGATGGATCCGTCAGCGCGCTTGCTTCGCCCAGGCATCCCGCAGCGTCACCGCGCGGTTGAACACCGGGTGCGCAGGCGAATGGTCGTGGCGGTCGGCGACGAAATAACCGAGCCGTTCGAACTGGCAGTGCGCTTCCGGCGCGGCATCGCGCAGCGAAGGCTCAAGCAAACCGCGCACGACGCGCCGCGAATCCGGATTGATGTGATCGCGATAAGTCTTGCCGTCGCTGTCGTCGTCCGGATTCGGCACGTCGAACAGGCGGTCGTACAGCCGCACCTCGGCTTCGATCGCGCGGTACGCATCGACCCAGTGGATCGTGCCTTTCACCTTGCGGTTGGCGCCTTCCATGCCCTGCCGCGACTGCGGATCGAGCGTGCAGCGCAATTCGACGATCGCGCCGTCCGCGTCCTTGACGACTTCCTCGCATTTCACGATGCCGACGCCGCGCAGGCGCACCTCGCCGTTCGGCACCAGCCGGTGGAAGCCTTTCACCGGCGTCTCCATGAAATCCTCGCGCTCGATCATCAGTTCGCGCGAGAACGGCACCTCGCGCGTGCCGAAGGATTCGTCCTTGGGATGATTGGCGAACGTCAAGGTCTCGACGTGATCCTCGGGCAGGTTGGTGATCGTCAGTTTCAGCGGGTCCAGCACCGCCATGCGGCGCGGCGCGCGCGCGTCGAGATCCTCGCGCACGCAATTCTCCAGCACGCCGTAACCGATCACGCTGTTCTGCTTGGACACGCCCGCGCGCTCCCAGAAGGTGCGGATGGCGTTCGCGGTGAAGCCGCGCCGGCGCACGCCGGACAGTGTCGGCATGCGCGGATCGTCCCAGCCGTGCACCAGTTTATCGGAAACCAGTTCGAGCAGCTTGCGCTTGCTCATCACGGTGTAGTCGAGGTTGCCGCGCGCGAACTCGATCTGCTGCGGCCTGGACGGCTGCAGCCACAGCCCCGCGTCACGCAGCGGTTGCGTCAACGCTGCATCGTTCGGCAGGTCGAGTTTTTCCAGGAACCAGTCATACAGCGGACGATGGTCCTCGAATTCCAGCGTGCACAGCGAGTGCGTGATGCCTTCCACCGCATCCGACACGCAATGTGCGTAGTCGTACATCGGATAGATCGGCCACGCATCGCCGGTGTTCTGGTGCGGCACCTTGCGGATGCGGTAGATCGTTGGATCGCGCAGGTTGATGTTGCCGCTGGCCATGTCGATCTTCGCGCGCAGCGTGCGCGAACCGTCGGCGAATTCGCCCGCGCGCATGGCTGCGAACAGGCCGAGGTTTTCCTCGACGGAGCGGTCGCGGAAAGGCGAGGCGCGGCCGGCTTCGGTCAGCGTGCCGCGGTACACGCGCACCTCGTCGGCGGAAAGATCGTCCACGTACGCGAAACCGAGCCGGATCAATTTGATCGCGCCGAGGTGGAACACCTCGAAATAATCCGAAGCGTGCCGCAGCAGGCTCCAGTCGAAACCGAGCCAGCGCACGTCGTCCTTGATCGCCTCGACGAACTCGACGTCTTCCTTGCCAGGATTGGTGTCGTCGAAGCGCAGGTTGCAGGTGCCCCTGTTCTCCGCGGCAGTGCCGAAGTTCAGGCAGATCGACTTGGCATGGCCGAGATGCAGGTAGCCGTTGGGTTCGGGCGGGAAGCGTGTGCTGACGCGTCCACCGTGCTTGCCGGAGGTGTTGTCGGCCGCCACGATCTGGCGGATGAAATGGTTGACGGGTGTGGTTTCGCTGGACATGGCGTTGAATATCCGGAATCCGCAAGTTTAACTGCGCTCGTGAAAAATGCGGCCATGGACAGCGCGCGCCCGCGCGGACGCGCATAATGCCGACCCATGCGCATCGTCTATCGCGCCGAAAACTTGGTGGATGCCCACCTGCTGAAGGACGCGCTGGAGCAATCCGGCATTCCCGCGTTCGTATCCGGCGAGTACCTGGTTGGCGGCATCGGCCAGTTGCCGGCGCGTGACCTGATCACGGTCAGCGTGCCCGAGGTTTGCCTCGATGCGGCCGAGCCGATAGTGCGGGAATGGACATCCCGCCTGGAAAAACCCCAATCCGAACAACCACAAGCGAGTTTGGCACCCGGTTTGCAGCCCAAACCGGCATGAACCGTTCCGTAGTGGCGAGCACCCGGCAAGCGCCCATGCATGCGCTGGCCCGCTACATCCGCGACGTACCCGACTTTCCGAAGCCGGGCGTCGTATTCAAGGACCTCACGCCGTTGCTGGCGGATGCGGGCGCGTTCGCCATCTGCATCGACGCACTGGCTTCGCCATGGCGCGCGCGCCGCATCGACGCGGTCTGCGGCGTCGAGGCGCGCGGTTTCATCTTCGGCGCGGCGCTGGCGCATTCGCTGGACGCCGGCTTCGTGCCGCTGCGCAAGGCCGGCAAGCTGCCGGCCGCGACCATCGGCGTGGAGTACGCGTTGGAATACGCCACGGCGCGGCTCGAGATGCACGCGGACGCGCTGGAACATGTTGGTAAACCCGGCGCGCGCGTACTGATCGTGGACGACGTGCTGGCCACTGGCGGCACGCTCGCCGCCGCTCGCGAATTGCTTGTGCAGGGCGACGCGGAGATCGTCGGCGCGAGCGTGGTGATCGAACTGACCGCACTCGGTGGACGTTCGCAGTGGCGGGACCGCGCACCGCTGCAGGCATTGCTGCGTTACTGAAGCGGCATGCGCGCGCGTCAACGCGCGCCGATCGACAGCGATTTCACGTAGATCAGTTCACAGGCGCCATCGCCGGTGTCGTCGCGCGTCAGCGAACTGCGCCAACGCCAGCCGCCGGGTTTGTCTGCCTCGACCAGCAAGCCGTCCAGGCTGACCACGTCGCCTTCCCGCACGCGTTTCAACGCGCGCGCGACTTCCCCGTCCGCCGGGATGATGTGCATGTTGGCGCTGTGGGTTTCGATCTCGCGGCGCGGAATCGGGAAGTGCCGCGTGTACCAGTGGTAGAAACGACCGCCCTGGCTGATGTCGATGTCCTGCAACACGGCGCTGTCGGACATGCGACCCCAGCCCATGGCCAGATCGGTGGGCGAGAGGTCGGATTCGGGGTCGACGTGATAATCCTCGCGCGACAGCACGCGTGCAGTGATGTCGAACGTCGCCAGTGGCTGCAACGTCGCGTCCTTGAACGCGATCGCCGGCCGCGGCGAGTCGAAGTCGGCTTGCACCGGATCGTCCGGCGCCAGCACGCCGTCGGATCGATGCACCGCGCGATGCTGCCAGTGCGACCATGCGGCGAATGCAACGACCGCCAGTGCCAGCCACAGCAGCCAGTGTCTTTTCATTGCCCCGACCCGGATGATCCGCACACGCGGATTCCTGTGCGCGGAGATTAACGCGTTCGACGAAGGGTGGGTGCCAAGCGAACCTTCAGTCGAAATCCGCGGCCAGCGCGGCGCGCTGCTGTGCGTCCAATCGCTGTTCGGCGCGATAGGCGGGATGTTCGATGCGTGCCATCACTTCCGCGCCGTGCCTGAAATCCACGATCGCGCCAGGATCGAATTCGAAGCGCAGGAAATGCACGGCAGCGGTTTTCTGCTCGTTGCTGCGCGGCAGGTCCTCGTCCGCGATCGCGGTGACGGGCGGGTGGCCGGCCACCACGAGTTGCACGTGCTGCTCGACGCTGCGCAGCCGTGCCAGTTCGCGCTGGCGCTCTTCGGCATCCTCGTACTCGATCAGCATGGTCGCCTTGAGGTTGCACCCGTCCGGGATCAGCGGGTTGTAGGCTTCCAGTTCCTCCGCGATGCCATCCGGCTCGAAGATCCTTTCGGTGCGCAGGATTTCCTGGATCTGGTACTGGATGGTCAGGCGATCCTCGAACAGCAGGGTGACGTGGCCGCCCACATGCAGCTTGCGCAATTTCTTGTGCGCGATCACGCGTGTGCGGAACGCGTTGCGTTCGCGCGCGTAGGCTTCCAGGGAGAGCAAGTCGGCGGGTTGCAACGGGTGCATGTCAGATTCCGTAAGCCTTGCGCAACAGGGACAGGGGATGCGTCTGCGCCGGCCGGTCGTCCAGTCCGTGCGCGAGATGCGAGCCGGCCATCGGGCAGTCGCTGGCAAGCGTGGCCGCTTCGGATTGCCTGATGCGCGTTTCCACGGGTTTGGCGATCTTGCGCGCAAGCGGATAAGTGGGCGTGCGCACGCCGTAGGTGCCGTCGTGGCCGGAGCAGCGTTCGATGGTGACGATTTCGGTGTCGGGAATCAGCGCGAGGATCTCGCGCGTCTTCGGCCCGATGTTCTGCACGCGCTGGTGGCAGGCCACGTGCCATGCGACCTTGCCGAGAGGATTCCGGAAACCGGTTTTCAGCAATCCGGCCCTGTGGCGTTCCATCAGGTATTCGAACGGATCGAAGAACGCGCGCTTCACCGCCAGCACGTCTTCGTCGTCCGGAAACAGCAGCGGCAGCTCCTGTTTGAACATCAGCACGCAGGAAGGGATCGCCGCGGTGAGGTCGAAGCCGGCACGCGCCGCGGCGGCGAGCACCGGGATGTTCTCGTTCTTGTATTTCTCGATCGTTTCGAGGTCGCCCAGTTCCAGCTTGGGCATGCCGCAGCAGGTTTCGCGTTCGATCAGTTTCGTCGCGATGCCGTTGTGCGCCAGCACCGCCGCGAGGTCCTCGACCACGTCGGGCAGCACGCTGTCGCAATAGCAGGTGGCGAAGATCGCCACGCGCCCGCGCGTGCGCCCGGCCGGCTGCGCTTCGCCGTTGCCGTCCAGGTCGTGCAGCCGCCTGCGCGCGCGCGGGTGCCGGTATTCCGGCAGCCGCGCGTCGGGGTGCACGTGCAGCGTCTTGTCGAGCAGCTTGCGCGCAAGTCCGTTGTCGTTGAGCGCGTTGACGGTTTCGGCCACCACCGGGATCGAGGCGATGCGTCCGACCGTGGTGGTTGCGGACATTACCTTGGAGCCCAAGTCGGCGCCCTCGCGCGCGAACTTCGCGGACTTGGCGCGCAGCATCAGGTGCGGGAAGTCCACGTTCCATGGATGCGGCGGCACGTACGGGCACTTGGTCTGGTAGCACAGGTCGCACAGATAGCATTGCTCGACGACCTTGCCGTAGTCGGCCTTGTCGACGCCGTCGATTTCCATCGTCGAAGATTCATCTATCAGGTCGAACAGTGTCGGGAAAGCCTGGCACAGGCTGACGCAGCGGCGGCAGCCGTGGCAGATGTTGAAGACGCGCTCGAGTTCCGCGTCGAGCGCGTCCTGGTCGTGGAACGCCGGGTCGCGCCATGCGATGGCATGACGCGTCGGCGCTTCGAGGTTGCCTTCGCGGTTTTCCCTGATCGGATCGGACGGCATCTCTCGCACCTGGTGTAAGAGCGACTCTGCAAGCAGCCATCCTTGGTGCGTGGCGCCGGCCCGCACGTCCTTGTGCGGGCGTTCGTCAGCGCAGCCGATGCCTCACCCCAGCTCGTTCAGCGCCTTGGTGAAGCGGTTGGCATGCGAACGCTCGGCCTTGGCCAACGTCTCGAACCAGTCGGCGATTTCCTCGAATCCTTCCGCGCGCGCGGTTCGCGCCATGCCCGGATACATGTCGGTGTATTCGTGCGTTTCGCCCGCGATCGCGGTCTTCAGGTTCAGGTGGGTTTCGCCGAACGGCAATCCGGTGGCGGGGTCGCCGCTCGCCTCCAGATATTCAAGATGGCCGTGCGCGTGGCCTGTTTCGCCTTCCGCGGTCGAGCGGAATACGGTCGCCACGTCGTTGTAGCCCTCCACGTCCGCCTTGGACGCGAAATACAGGTAGCGCCGGTTCGCCTGCGATTCGCCGGCGAATGCGGCTTTGAGGCTTTCCTCGGTTTTCGAGCCTTTCAGGTTGCTCATGATCCACCTCGCGCTGTCGGATGAAAGGGCGGCAGCCGTTCCCGGCTGACTGCACGAGCATAACGCCGGGAAGCCGCGGGTGAAAATTGATTGATTCGATCAAACCGATAGCCGAAAGCTATCCGCCTGCGCGCCGTTTCGGTATGCGCCGTGGGGCGGCTTTCGGCTTCGCGCGCGACGCCGGCTGTCGCGGCAGGTGGCGCGGGTCGAGCAATTGCCGCGGCAGCTCGCGGAACACCTGCGCCAGCCGCTTGAGGAACGGCGTCAGCGCGGAACTCTTGCGCCATGCCATCGCGATGCGGCGGCTGGGCGCGCGACCGCGGAATTCCACCAGTTTCATGTTGTCGGCGTGCGCCACCGGAGGCTGCACCGCCAACACCGGCAACAGGGTGACGCCGACATCCGCCGCGACCATTTGGCGGAGGGTTTCCAGGCTGGTGGCGCGGAATCCGGTCTTCTCGTCGGCGCCGCTCATGCGGCAGACCTCAAGCGCCTGGTCGCGCAGGCAATGGCCGTCTTCCAGCAGGAGCAAACTGCAATCCTCCAGTTCGTCGAGTTTCAGCGAGGGCTTTTTCGCCAGCGCGTGATTCAGCGGTGCTGCCAGCAGGAACGGTTCCTCGAACAGGAATTCCGTGTGCAGGGTGTCGTCGTGGATGGGCAGCGCCAGCACGCCGGCATCGAGCCTGCCCTCGCGCAGGCGTTTCAGCACTTCCTCGGTCTTTTCCTCGACCAGCAGCAGTTCCAGGTTCGGGAAGCGCTTGCGCACCTGCGGCACCACGTGCGGCAGCAGATACGGGCCGAGCGTCGGGAAAATGCCGAGCCGCACGCTGCCGGCTTCCGGGTCGCGCGTGCGCCGCGCGACGGCGCGAATCTGTTCGACCTCGTTGAGGACATCGCGCGCGCGCGCGGCGATCTCGCGCCCGGTTTCGGTCAGCAGCACGCGTCGCGGCGTGCGCTCCACCAGCGTCACGCCGAGTTCGTCTTCCAGCTTGCGGATCTGGGTGGAGAGCGTCGGCTGGCTGACGAAGCTGGCCGCGGCGGCGCGGCCGAAATGGCGGTGTTCGGCGAGGGCGACGAGATAGCGGAGGTCGCGCAGGTTCATTCCATGAATATACAGAGCCTATGGATTCAATGGAAACTATCTATTTGGATTATCGGGTGCATGACGTTATCTTGGGCAGTGATTGCTGCGGCGCAACAGTCGTGCGTGGACTGGAAAGTGCGCCGCATCCTGACTTTCGAACGTTTTCTTCCGCACCCGCACAAAAGGAGAGTCAAAGCCATGCTTACCGTAGGCGACAAGTTTCCGCAGTTCAACCTGAAGTCCACCGTTTCGATCGAGAGCCTCGACAAGGCGTTCTTCCCGATCAACAACGAGACGTACAAGGGCAAGTGGCTGTGCGTGTTCTTCTACCCGAAGGACTTCACTTTCGTGTGCCCGACCGAGATCAAGGGTTTCGGCGACCTCGACCCGCAGTTCGCCGACCGCGACTGCCAGATCCTCGCCGGCAGCACGGATTCCGAGTTCGTGCACTTCGCGTGGCGCAAGGACCACAAGGACCTGCGCGCGCTGCCGTTCCCGATGCTGGCCGACATCAACAAGGACTTGTCGCGCGCGCTCGGCATCCTCGACGAGGAAGGCGTGGCCAAGCGCGCCACGTTCCTGGTCGATCCGGAAGGCGTGATCCGTTTCGCCTACGTCACCGAGGGCAGCGTCGGCCGCAACCCGGCGGAAGTGCTGCGCGTCCTGGACGCGTTGCAGACCGATGAGCTTTGTCCCTGCAATTGGACGCAAGGCGAGGAAACACTCAAGGCTGCCTGATCCATCCATGGAGCGCCTTCCAGTCGCCGTCCCTGGCTCCTCCGTTTCCGCCGCGCGTGATGCCATTCAAGGCATCGCGCAGGCGCGGCGGAAACGACCGTGCAACTGGAAGCAGGGCGAAGAGACGCTGAAAGCGGCGTGAGGTCGTGAGTGGTCAATGGTGAGCGGTGAGCGGCAGAAGCCAAAGCTCGCTTTCCGTTGACCGCTCATTGCTCACTCTTTCCCGACAAGGATTCTCGCAAGGATTCTCGAATGACACTCGACCAATTCAAAGCCTCGCTGCCCGACTATGCGAAGGATCTGCGGCTCAACCTCGATTCGGTGCTCGGCGAACATGGGGCACCGGGCCTCAACGCAAAGCAGATCGCGCTGATGGCGCTGGCTTCGGCGATCGCCTCGCGTCACGCGCCGCTGACGGAAGCGATCGCGCAGTTCGCCTCCGCGCACGCCGACGGGCAGGAATTGAACGGCGCGCGCGCGGCGGCCGCCATCATGGCGATGAACAACATCTACTATCGCTTCACGCATCTGGTCGGCAACGAGGAATTCACGACGATGCGCGCCGGCCTGCGCATGAACGTGATGGCGAATCCCGGGTGCAGCAAGATCGATTTCGAACTCGCGTCGCTCGCGGTCTCGGCGATCAACGGCTGCGGCATGTGCATGGCGTCGCACGAGCAGACCCTGCGCAAGCACGGGGTTTCCGCGCAGGCGATCCAGAGCGCGGCGCGCATCGCCGCGGTGATCCACGCGCTGGCGGTGACGCTGGAACAGGCGGCAGCCGCCGACCCGGCGCCGGCCGTGGCGGCGGCCTGATCCCGCGCGGCCGCGACAGGCCGCGGCGTGGCTTGTCCCACTTGTCGCGGCGGTGCCGCTGTGTTTCAGTGGGCGGCATTGCCGTTGCCGGAGACGTTGCGATGCGTTCGATCGTGTTTTGCGTTTTCACCGCGCTGGCCTGCAGCGCGCTGGCCGTTTCCGCGCAGCCTGCACGGGCCGCGAAAGCCGCTACCGCCGTTCAAGGCGAAGCACCGCCGCTGGAGAAATTGCCTGACTGGGCAGTGCCGCAATCCTACAAACTCGAATTGCGCAGCGATCCGGAAAAATCCGGCTACAGCGGCACGGTCACGATCGCGGTGGACCTGAAGCAGGCGTCGGATCACCTTTGGCTGCACGGCAAGGACCTGAAAGTGTCGTCGGTGAAGATCACCGACGCGCACGGCAAGCCGCGCGAAGGCAAGTACGTCGCGGTCGCGCCGGATGCCGGCGTCGCACGCATCGATTTCGGCGGCACGCTGCCGGCACAGGACCTGACGCTGAAGATCGCGTACAGCGCACCCTACAACCAGACGCTGGAAGGTTTCTACAAGGTGGTGTTCGCGGGCGATGCGTATGCGATGACGCAGATGGAGCCGATCAGCGCGCGCTACGCCTTCCCGTGTTTCGACGAACCCGGCTTCAAGACGCCGTTCGATATCGTGCTGAGCATTCCCGCGGCCGACAAGGCGGTCGCCAACACGCAGCTCGTTTCGGAGACGAAGACGCCCGACGGCTGGAAGACCCTGGTCTTCGCACCTACCCGTCCGCTGCCGACGTATCTGGTGGCATGGGCCGTCGGTCCGCTGGACATCGTGGACGGCCCGACCATTCCGGCCAACAAGTGGCGCAAGGATCCGGTGCCGGTTCGCGGCATCGCGGCCAAGGGCAATGGCCCCAAGATGCAGCGTGCGCTGGCGATGGTGCCCGGCATCATCGAAGCCGAGGAGAACTACTACGGTTTCGGTTATCCGTTCGGCAAGCTCGATCTCGCCGCGCTGCCGGATTTCTCCGCAGGCGCGATGGAAAACGCGGGCCTCGTGACCTACCGCGACTGGCTGTTGCTGCTGGACAAGGATTCCTCGCCCAGCGCGGTGCGAAGCACCTTCAACGTAGAGGCACATGAGCTGGCGCACCAGTGGACCGGCGACACCGTGACGCTGGACTGGTGGAACGACATCTGGCTCAACGAAGCCTTCGCGACCTGGATGCAGCAGAAAGTCGCGATGGAACTGCATCCCGACTATCGCACCGACCTCGGCCGCATCGAAGGCGGCGAAGGCGCGATGGCGACCGACAGCCTGGTCAGCGCGCGCATGATCCGCCAGCCGATCACCGGCAACGGCGACATCCAGACGGCGTTCGACGGCATCACCTACGAGAAGGGCGCGGCGGTGATCGGCATGTTCGAGCACTTCGTCGGGCCGCCGGTGTTCCAGGAGGGCATGCGCAACTACATCAAGGCGCATGCCTTCGGCAATGCGGTCGCCGACGACCTGGTGGGTTCGATCGCCGGCGCCGCGGACAAGGGCGAGGCGTTCAAGAAAGCCTTTGGCAGTTTCCTCGACCAGACCGGCGTGCCGCTGGTGTCGACGCAACTGGATTGCAAGCACAAGGGTGGCGCCGTGCTGGAACTGGCGCAGAGCCGCTACCTGCCGCTGGGTTCCACCGGCGAAGCCAACCGCTTGTGGGGCGTGCCGGTGTGCGTGCGCTTCCCGAACGGCACGCAATGCCAGTTGCTCGATGGCAAGACCGCGCAGATGAAAATCCCGGGCGGACAATGCCCGGCCTGGTACATGCCGAACGCCGATGGCGTCGGCTACTACCGCTTCAGCATGGCCAAGGCCGATCGCGCGGCGCTCGCTGGCGTGATTGCGCAGCGCAACGATGCCGAACAACTGGTGTACGCGGATTCGGTGGACGCCGATTTCCATCGTGGCGCGATGGATGCGGACGAAGTGTTGACCGCGATGCGCCAACTCGCGCCGTCGAAGGTGCGCCAGGTCGCGTTGGCCCCGCTGGACACGCTGGGCTGGATCTACCAGAACGAGGCGCAGACCGACGCGCAGCGCGCGGCGATCCGTGACGCCGTCGCCAAGGCCTACCTGCCGCAACTGCAGACTCTCGGTTACCAGCGCAAGCAGGGTGAATCCGATGACGACGCGCTTTTGCGTTCCTCGCTCGCCGGGTCGCTGGGGCTCGATTTCGAAATCCCCGCGGTACGCGCAGCACTTCTCGAACAAGGCGACGCCGCGTTGAAGAAGGGCAGCGATGGCACGCTCGCTCTCGGTGCCGCCAATCCCGATCTGTTGCGCATCGTGCTGGCGGTGGCGGTGCAGGAACGCGGCAAGCCGGCGGTGGATGCGCTGATCGCGGCGATCCCTGACACCACCGATCCCACCCGGCGCAACGCCATGCTCGGCGCGCTGGGTTATGCGCGCGGCGCCCAGGCCGACGTGGTGCGCAATTTCGCGCTCGGCAAGCAGGTCAAGGTCGGCGAGATGTTCATGATCCTCGGCGGCGGCCGCGACACGCGCGCGCAACGCGACGATCTCTGGAACTGGTTCACCGCGAACTACCAGAGGGTCATCGACCGCACCGGCGTGTTCGCCGGCGCCTACCTGCCCGAACTCGCCGCGGGCGGCGGTTGTTCGCAGGCAGAAGCCGATCGCGTGCGCGGGTTCTTCGAGCCGAAGCTCAAGCAAGTGCCCGGACTCGACCGCGGCCTGGCGCAGGCGCGCGAATCCATCCTGCTGTGCAGCGCGTTGGCCTCGCACCAGGACGCCGCGGCGATCGCGCACTGATCACTTCGTAGTCTCCCTATCCAAGTCTCCGTTCGTGGCGATCGCGCCGCGAACGGAGACTCCATCCCGGCAACCGTGTCACCCCGGGCGACGCGCGCAGTTACACTGCGGGAAAGCGCGTAGCGGGGGAGACGACGATGCGCCGGGTACTGGGGTGGGTCATCGTGTTGTGCCTGTCGTGCGCCGGCGCGCATGCCGCCGATGCGCCGGCGATTCCGCAATCGCTGCAGGACTGGCAGGCCTGGGTCCTGCACGGCAACGAGCAGCGCGCCTGTCCGTTCCTGTCCACGCGCACGCCGCAGGACGACGATGATTATCAGTGTGCGTGGCCGGGCCATCTTTCGCTGGAAGTGGACAAGGCTGGCGCGCGTTTCGAATTGGATGTGCAGGTGGATGGCGCGAGCTGGATCGGCTTGCCCGGCGATCGCGACGCGTGGCCGCAGCAGGTGCAGATCGACAATACGCCGGCCGTGGTGCTCGATCGCAACGGCCAGCCCTCGGTGCGGCTGGCTGCCGGGAACCATGACATCCGCGGCGCCTTTGCATGGAGCGAACGCCCGGTCCGCTTGCGCGTGCCGCAGCCGGTCGCGCTGATCGATTTGCGCGTCGACGGCGCGCCGGTCGTGCAACCCGAGCGGGATGGCGACCTGCTGACGCTCGGCGAAGCCACGTCGCACCAGCGTCAGGCGGATGCGTTGTCGCTGCGTGTGTTCCGCCGCGTCGACGATGGCATGCCGCCGCGGCTGACCACGCGGCTCGCGTTGCACGTGGCCGGAAGCGCACGCGAACAATTGCTCGGACCTGCGCTTCCCGCGGGGTTCGTCGCGACCTCGCTCGGCGGCGATCTGCCCGCGCGTCTCGATCCGGACGGCAAGCTGCGCGTCCAGTTGCGCCCGGGCGACTGGAACCTCGAACTGGCCGCGCGCGCGACTTCACCGCTGCGTGCATTGACGTTCCACGCGCCATCGGCGCCGTGGCCGCGCCAGGAAATCTGGAGTTACGGCGACGATCCCGCGCTGCGCACCACCCGCATCGAGGGAACGCCGCCGATCGATCCGGCACAGGCCGGCGTGCCCGATGATTGGCATACGTTGCCGGCATTCGCCATGTCCGAAGGGGCGACGCTCGCCGTCGTCCAGAGTGCACGCGGCCTCGACGCCAACACCGGCGATCAACTGCAACTCGTACGTCAACTCTGGCTGGATTTCAGCGGTGCCGGCTTGAGCGCCGATGATCGGCTCAAAGGAAAATTGCGCGGTGCGGATCGCCTCGATGTCGCGGCGCCCTGGGTGCTCGAACGCGCCGACCTCGGCGACGACCAGCCCTTGCTTGTGACGCGCGGCGCGAAGCCGAATCTCGGCGGCATCGAAGTACGCAGGCACGAGCTCGAATTGCATGCCGGTCTGCGCCGCGACGCCTATGGCGGCGCGCAATCCGCCACCGGCGGCTGGCAGCGCACGCTCGACGGCGTGGACGCGACCCTGCATCTGCCTTACGGATATCGCTTGCTCGGTGCTCCGGGGGCGGACAGTTCGCCGGACAGCTGGATCGCGCAATGGAATCTGCTGGATCTTTTCGTCGCCGCGGTCATCGCCTTGCTGGCGTGGCGCCTGCTCGGCTGGCAATGGGGTTTGGTCGCATTGGGTTTCGTGGTGTTGTCGCAGAGCGAGCCGGGCGCGCCGCGCTGGACCGCCGGGCTGGCGGTCGCGCTGGCATTGGCGGCGCGGGCATTGTCGCAGGGGCGCCTGCGCGCCGTCACGCGTTACGCGGGCATGGCGATGCTGGCGCTTGCGGTGCTGGCCACGTTGCCTTTCGGCGCGGAACAAGTGCGCGACGCGCTGCATCCTCAACTCGAAGGTTCGGGTTTTCTTGCGCGCGTGATGCAATCTCCGTTCGATTCCCTGCCGGACAATCGGATTTCCCGGCCAGGCTTCCAGGAAGAACACGAGGCGGAGAAGGCAGCCGTGGAGGAACAGTCGTCGATGGCCGAGCCGGCTCCGCCGCCTCCACCAGCAGCGCCACCACCAGCCGATATTGCGCCGCGCGTCGACAACCAGCCGCAGTCGTTGCAATCCGTGGTGGTCACCGCCGCGGTGATAAACCGCGTGAACATCGTAGCGGCGGAAGCTTATCCGCCGAGCCTGGTGGTGCAATCGGGACGCGGCGTGCCGGGCTGGAGCGACTATGGATCGAGTTACCGGTTGGGTTGGAGCGGGCCGGTGACGCCGGACGAAACCTACCGGCTGGTGATCCTGCCGTCATGGGCGACACGCATCCTGCGCGTGGCGATGTTGTTGTTGCTGGTCGCATGGCTGGCCGCGATCGCGCGTGCGTTCGATCTGTCGGCCGCATTGCCGCGCTGGCCTCGTCGCGCGACACCCGGCGCGGCGGCGCTCCTGGTTTTCGCCCTGGCGTCGCCGCACGCGCACGCGCAGGCCACGCCCTCGCCCGAGATTCTTTCGCAATTGCGCGCGCGTCTGCTGGAGCCGCCCAAATGCGTGCCGCGGTGCGCGGCGTCGCCTGCGGCGCAGGTCACCGCGCAAGGTTCCGTCATCGACGTCGTCATTGAAGCGGATGCCGATGCGGGCGTGGCGTTTCCCTTGCCGAAGATGGATGCGCCGGCGGCGTTGTCGTCCGTGACGCTCGACGGCAAGCCGTCACCCGGGTTGGTCCGCCGCGATGACGGGATCTGGATCGCGCTCGATCGCGGCGTGCATCGCATCGGCGTGAACTTTGTGGTGGGCGACGATGCGGACACCGTCGCCTTGCACTTTCCCCTGCCACCGCCGCGGGTGGAAATGTCGGCGCAAGGCTGGCAGGCATCCGGCCTGGATGGTTCGCGATTGTTGTCCGACACCTTGACGCTTTCGCGCGTGCGCGCCACGACGACGAGCGCGCCGGATCACGGCGTCGCGCAAGCGTTCCCACCTTACGTGGAGCTCACCCGGAGCATCGCGCTGGGCATCGATTCCCGCATCGACAACCGGGTGCAGCGCATCGCGCCGGCGCAGGGCGGATTCAGCGTGTCGCTGCCATTGCTGCCGGGCGAACACGTGTCCACGCCGGGGCTGAAGGTCGAGGGCGGGCATGTGACCATCACGTTCGATTCGGGTGACGGCGATAAAACCTGGTCGAGCACGCTCGATCCGTCGTCCGCGCTGGCGCTGCATGCGCCGGAGCTCGGCGAGCGCGCCGAAATCTGGGAAGTGGGCAGCGCGCCGCTGCTGCACCTGGATTTTTCCGGCGTGCCGAAATCTGGTGTCGGTGCCGACGGGAACGAGACGCAGGATGGCGTGCACGTATTCCGCCCGCTGCCCGGGGAAACCCTGGAGGTACGTGTCGATCGGCCCCCGGCGTTGCCCGGCGAGAGCCTTGCGTTCGATCGCGTGGATGCCTCGGTTTCGCAAGGCGAACGCGCGCTGGAAACCGTGTTGACTCTCGACGCCCGCAGTACGCGCGGCGGCGAACACGTGATCGACCTGCCGCGCGATGCGCAATTGCTGGAAGCGACGCGCGATGGCGAGACGCTGGCGCTGAATCCGCGCGACGGCCACGTCGGCTTGCCGCTGCAACCTGGCACGCAGACATTCAAGTTGCGCTTCCGCGAACCGGGCATGCTCGCTTCGCGCGCGTCCACGCCGGCGGCGGATCTGCATGCACGCGCCGCCAACATTTCGGTGTCGCTGTCGTTGCCGCAGGACCGCTGGGTATTGTGGACGTGGGGCCCGTCCGTGGGACCGGCCGTGCTGTACTGGTCGGAGTTGATCGTCCTGTTGATCGTCGCGCTGCTGCTCGCACGGCTCGCGCCGACACCGTTGCCCTGGTGGCAATGGTTGCTGCTGGGACTCGGTTTTTCGACGTTCGCCTGGAGCGCCTATGCGCTGGTCGCGCTGTGGCTGATCGTGCTGGGGCTGCGCGCCCGCAGCGAACGGCTCGCGACGTTCCGCGCTTTCAACCTCGCGCAGCTCGCGATCGCGGCGTTGAGCGCCATCGCGTTGCTGTGCCTGGTGTCGGTGGTTCCGCATGGCCTGTTGGGCCGGCCCGACATGCGCGTGGACGGCAATGGCTCGTCAGCGTGGATGCTGCGCTGGTTCGCAGACCAGACGCGCGGCCCGTTGCCGCGCGCGGGTGCTTTCAGCCTGCCCTTGTGGTGTTACAAGCTGGTGATGCTCGCATGGGCGTTGTGGCTGGCCAATGCGTTGATCGGCTGGTTGCGTTGGGGATTCGATGCCTGGACGCGTGGCGGCTACTGGAAGTCCGTCCCGCGCGCAGCCAGCACCGCCGCGCCCCCGCAGGCGAATGCCGATAAATGAGTGGGTGCGTGCGCGACCTGATCGTCGAAGGCGCGCACGCGTTGTCCGGTGACGGGCGCGCCGCGCCGTCTTTTCCCGCGCGCATCGACGCCGAACTGTTGCTGATGCATGTGCTTAGCGTGCCACGCGCCTGGCTGGTTTCGCATGGCAGCGATGAAATCGATGCGGCGAAGCGCGCGACTTTCGAAGCGTTGATCGCGCGTCGCGCGTCAGGTGAGCCGGTGGCATACATCACCGGCATGCGCGGATTCCATGCGATCGACCTGCGGGTCACACCGGACGTGCTGATCCCGCGCGCGGAAACCGAATTGCTGGTCGATCTCGCGTTGCGGCGCATCCCCGTTGACACGGAGTGCCGCGTCGCCGATCTCGGCACCGGTTCCGGCGCGATCGCGCTGGCCATCGCGCAGGCGCGACCGCGCGCGGAAGTGCTGGCGACCGATGCCAGCGCCACGGCGCTGGACGTGGCTCGTGGCAATGCGGCGCGACTCGATCTTCGCAATGTCGCATTCGCGCAGGGCGACTGGTGCGTCGCGCTGGACGAGTCGCGAGCTTTCGACCTGATCGTGTCGAATCCCCCCTACATCGCGGACGACGATCCGCACCTGCGACAGGGAGACTTGCGCTTCGAGCCGCACGTTGCGCTTGCGTCGGGCGCGGACGGACTGGATGCGATCCGCGTGATCGTGCGCGATGCGCGGAGGCATCTTCGATCAGGCGGCCGGCTGCTGCTGGAGCATGGCTTCGAGCAGGGTGCGGCGGTGCTGGCACTCTTCACGCAGCACGGTTATTCCGAGATATTCACCGAGCGCGACCTGGAAGGGCGGGAGCGGGTCAGCGGCGGCGGACTTGCGTGATCGCAAAAGGCCCGATCAGGTGTACCTTGCGCCCTTGGCGATTCGAGCCGCGGAAACCGCGGCCATTGCCACTTGCTCGTCCGGACCGACTGTCGAAACAGGTGAACCCATGTCAAAGAAAGGGGAACGTATCGTGTCTTTGCGCTTTGCGATTTGCCTGGCAACCCTCGCGTTGGCCGGCTGCGGAACGGAATCGTTCGTCACGCCCACGCGCGATGGCGCATTCGAGGTCACAGGATCGTCGATGAATTCAAGCGGCGGCGCAAAGGAGAAGGCCCACCTCGTCGAGCGCGCCGGCGCGTATTGCGAGCGGCGCGGAAAGATTGCCGTCGTGGTGGCTTCCAGCGAAAACGACGCCCAACCCGGCACGCTTGCCGCGCCCGGCAAACTGGCCCGCGCGACCGTGGAATTCCGCTGCGAGTAACGCCAGGTCGTCTGTCCACCTTCGCTGTCCCGATCGCGATGCGGCGCTTGACAAATGAAATTACAGGTGTAGTGTAAATAAAAACTACACGTGTAATTTTATTCATGTCCAAGCAGATTCCAGCGATCAGCGAAGCCGAAAGCCGGGTGATGGATGTGCTGTGGCGGCAATCGCCACAGGCCTCCGAGGACATCGCCACCGCCCTGCATCACGCCACCGGCTGGCACGAGAACACGGTGCGCACGCTGTTGAACCGGCTCGCACGCAAGGGCGCGGTGCGCGCGCAACGGGATGGCCGACGCTACCAGTATTCGCCTGTGCTGACGCGCGAGCAATGGCAAGCGCAGGAGAGCAGCAGCCTGCTGGATCGCGTCTTCGGCGGCCGCGTCGCGCCATTGCTGGCGCATTTTTCCCGCAGCGAGGCATTGAGCGCGAAGGATGTTTCCGAGTTGCGTGCCTTGATCGAACGGATCGAACGCAAGGAGCGCCGTCATGATTGACGTGTCGTTGCAGATGTTGCTCGACGCGACGTTCGGTCTTGCCTTCGTGTTGCTGGCGCGCAAGCCCGCGCGCAAGTTGTTCGGCGCAGGGCCGGCGTTCTCGCTGTGGTTGTTGCCGCTCCTGCTCGCGCTGGTGCCGCTGCTGCCGCGCTCTTTCTTCGCCTCGAGCGTCTGGACCCTGCCGGCGATCACGGTCACGGCCAACGTGCTGCCCGCGAACATTCCCGTGGTTTCGGCATTTCCGGTCGCCTGGATGTTCATCGCGGCGTGGTCGGCCGGTGCTTCGATCGCGTTCTGCCGGCTGGCGCTGCACTACGCCCGGGTGCTGCGCGCGGTCGCGCCTATGCCGCTGTCGTGGCGCGAGATGATCGCGGCGGCGGCGCCGCAGCTTCCATCCGGGTGCATCCGTGTGCACGCAGCCGGGCCTGCGGTGTTATGGGCGTGGTGGACGCTGGTGCTGTTGCCGCCGGATTTCGACACGCGTTTCGACAACGACGCCCGGCGGCTGGTGCTGCATCACGAGCTGACGCACGTACGCCGCGGCGATGCGCTGTGGTTGCTGATCGCGGAATTCGCCTGCGCGATGTTGTGGTTCCATCCGCTGGCCTGGATTGCGCTGCCGCGCTTCCGTCTGGATCAGGAACTTGCCTGCGACGAGCGCACGTTGTCCGCGCTGCGCGGCAACGCCTCGGATTACGCGCGTGCGCTGCTCGACAGCGTCGCCATGCATGCCACCCCCGCATTGATTCCGTGGCTCTCCGAGCCGCAATTGAAGGAGCGTATCGCCATGATTTCCAGAATGCGTCCGGGTGTGCTGCGGAGGCGTGCGGGTTTTGCCGCTGTGGCCGTGTTGCTGGCATCCGGCCTGCTGGTCGCCGGGGGAGAGAATCCGGTGCGTGCGGCCACGCATGCATCGCAAGCCTCGATGTCTCCCTCCGTGGACGTGACGAAGAAGAATGCGAATCCGCCGAGCTATCCGCAGGAAGCCATCAATGCCAAACAGCAGGGCATCGTGATGCTCGACGTCATGGTCGATGCAGCGGGCAACGTGAAAAGCGTCGGCATCGATCCGCGGAAGACGAACGCGCCCGCTGAATTGCAAACATCGGCGCTGCAGGCCGCGGCCGGATGGAAATTCAATCCGGGCAGCAAAAACGGCAAACCGACCGGCGGCATGGTGCAGGTGCCGGTGACCTTTTCCCTGGACGACGACGTCAAGGCGTGTCCGGCTGGACAAGCGCACGGCACCAAGCCGCCATTCCAGTGCGTGCCGGCGCAGCAGCGCAGGGATGGCTACAACATAAGCAAGTCAGACGGCGGGTATCAGGTGAATTCTGCGCAAGCGCCCACGAGTAGCTATGACATACAGAAATCGGATGGCGGGTATCAGGTAAATCCATAGTTCGAGCGCTGGGCACGCGGCGTCTCAAGCCGCCGCGTCTTCGTAGTCGATGGCAAGCGTCGCATCAGCAGGCGCTGCCTGCCGCATTGCAAAGAGTGGCGTAGCAACGATCGCCACGATGAAGTTGGCCGCCAGCGCGATCAGCCCGATGTAGATGCCGACGTGCGCGCCGCCGATGCCGATGGCGTACACGGGCTTCAGGCCCTGGTGGAAGGCAAGCGCGCTGCCGAGCGTCATGCCGGCGATCCAGCCCAGCAGCAACGCCGGCGCACGCAGCCGGTGCGTGAACAGGCCGCAGATCACCGCCGGGAAGGTTTGCAGCATCCAGATGCCGCCAAGCAGTTGCAGGTCGATCGCGAATTGCGTCGGCAGGAACAACACGCACAGCAATGCGCCGAACTTCACCAGCAGTGAGACGATCTTGGCGATGCGCGCTTCGCGTGCGCCGGACAAGCCGGAGTCGATGTACGGCTTCCAGATGTTGCGCGTGACGAGATTGGCCGCGCCGATCGACATGATCGCCGCGGGCACCAGCGCGCCCAGCGCGATCGCGGCGAAACAGAAGCCGGCGAACCACGGCGGGAAGCTGGCGTTGATCAACGCCGGCACTGCCATCGAGCCATTGGCAACCTTGATGTGCGCGGCCAGCGCCATGTAGCCCAGCAACGCGATCAGGCCCAGCAGGAAACTGTAGGCCGGCAGCCACACCGCGTTGCGACGGATCGTGTCGGGACCCGACGCGGACAGCGTCGCGGTGATCGAATGCGGATACAGGAACAGGGCGAACGCCGACCCCAACGCCAGCGTGGCGAACGGCCAGAACTGGTCGGCGTGCAGCAAGATGCCGGTGTCGCCGCCTTTCGCATCGAAGGCCTGCTGCGCGGCGTGTAAGATGGCGCCATAGCCGCCCAGCTTCATCGGAATCACGATCACGGCGGCGAGCACGGTGATGTAAAGCATCGCGTCCTTGACGAAGGCGATCATCGCCGGCGCGCGCAAGCCGCTCGAATAGGTGTACAGCGCGAGGATCGCGAACGCGACCAGCAGCGGGGTTTCCTTGCCGAATCCGAGCGCCGCCAATCCCATGCCCTGGAACACCACTTCCAGCCCGACCAGTTGCAGCGCGATGTAGGGCATGGTCGCCAGCACGCCGGTGAAGGCCACCGCCAACGCCAGGCCCTTGCTGTCGTAGCGGCCTTCCACGAAATCGGCCGAAGTCACCCAGCCGTGCTTGCGGCAGACATTCCACAGCCGCGGCATGGTGAGGAACACCAGCGGATACACGAACACGGTGTATGGCATCGCGAAGAAACCGTACGCGCCGACCGCGAACACCAGCGCCGGCACCGCGATCAGGGTGTAGGCCGTGTACAGGTCGCCACCCAGCAGGAACCAGGTGACGAAGGGACCGAAGCGGCGCCCGCCCAATCCCCATTCGTGCAATTGCGAAAGGTCGCCGCGCCGCCAGCGCGCAGCCAGGAAACCCATCACCGTCACCGCGGCGAAGAAAAAGACGAAGACGCCGAGCGCGGTCCAGCTCGATGCGGCGGCTTGCATCGACCCCGCTTGCGGGGTCATGCGCGCCTCCCGCGGAACACGATCCACGTGAGCAGCGCGGACAGCACGATCCACGCGAACATCCAGACGTAGAAGAACGGGAAGCCCGCGACGGTCGGCTCGCCGCGGTTGTAGAACGGCACCGCGAGCAGGGCGAGGAAAGACGGCAGCAACAACAACGGCAGGAGCTTGCGCATGATCGTCTTCCCGGTTCCGGCCAGTGTGGCATCATACGCGACCTGTCCGTGCCACCGGATCGCGCGCATGCCGACACCCGCCTTCTCGTGTCATCCTGCTTCATGCGTGCGTGTGGCCTCGCATCGAAGCGCAACGCGGATGGCCTGACATGCCGAGCAACGTTCCCCGCGGTCCGCGCGAAATCTGGAAGGCATTCGTCTGGTCGATGAAGGGCCTGCGCGCGGGCTGGCGGCACGAGGCTTCGTTCCGGCTGGAAATCTGCCTCTCGGTGGTGATGTTTCCGCTCGGGCTGTGGCTGGGGCAGGGCGCGGTCGAGAAGGTGCTGCTGGCGGGTTCACTGTTGCTGGTGCTGGCGCTGGAACTGCTCAACTCCGCGCTGGAAGCGGTGGTCGACCACGTCTGCCCGGACATC
This sequence comes from Rhodanobacteraceae bacterium, assembly GCA_035552915.1. Lineage (GTDB taxonomy): Bacteria > Pseudomonadota > Gammaproteobacteria > Xanthomonadales > Rhodanobacteraceae > 66-474. The sequence goes on along the minus strand of DATNEQ010000035.1, from coordinate 81,566 downwards.
CATCCTTTCGCCGAGCGCGCCAAGGACATGGGTTCGGCCGCCGTGTTCCTCGGCATGCTCGGCGTGGTGTTGACCTGGGGGTTGATCCTCGGCACGCGCTGGCTTTAGCGGCTCGCTTGCATGCGATCCGTATCAGCGTAATCTGCCGAGGACTGCCTGCGCGCAGGCTTTCCCGACTCCCCAGTCTTCAACGGAGATTGCCTATGTCCATGCTGCGTGTGTTGCTGATCGTACTGCTCGTGTCGCTGCTGTCGGGATGCGGTTACAACGCGATCCAGCAGAAGGACGAGGCGGTGAAAGCGGCATGGTCGGAAGTGATCAACCAGTACCAGCGCCGCGCCGACCTGGTGCCGAATCTCGTGAACACGGTGAAGGGCTATGCGGCGCACGAGGAGCGCGTGCTCACCGAAGTCACCGAGGCGCGCGCCAAGGTCGGCCAGATCCAGATCACGCCGCAGACGCTCAACGATCCGCAGGCGATGGCGAAGTTCCAGGCCGCGCAGGGCGAGTTGAGCGGCGCGCTGTCGCGCCTGATGGCAGTGTCGGAAAATTATCCGAACCTCAAGGCCGACGGTTTGTTCCAGACCCTGCAGGCGCAACTGGAAGGCACCGAGAACCGCATCACCGTGGCGCGCAATCGCTACGTGCAGGCCGTGCAGGACTACAACAGTTACATCCGCCAGTTCCCGCAGAACCTCACCGCGAAGATGTTCGGTTATCAGGTGAAGCCCAATTTCAGCGTCGCCAACGAGGCCGCGATCTCGACCGCGCCGACGGTGCAGTTCGATACCTCGACGCCGGCGTCGACGGGCAGCGCGCACTGATGCCGAGGGCTTCCCTGCTTCAACCGTTGCCACGCGTGCTGCGATGGCACGGCGCGCTCGCGTTGTGCGCGGTGCTGTCGTTGTTCGTCGCCGGTGCGGCCTGCGCGGAGGTCGCAGTTCCGGCGCTGAAAGCACGCGTGACGGACCTGACCGGCACACTCACCGCCCAACAGGCGCAGCAACTGGAAGGCGAATTGGCCGCGCTCGAGCAGGGCAAGGGCGCGCAGGTGGTGGTGCTGATGCTGCCAAGCACGCAGCCGGAAACCATCGAGGATTACGCGACCCGCGTGTTCGATGCCTGGAAGATCGGCCGTACGCACGTCGACGACGGTGTGCTGGTGATCGTCGCCAAGGACGACCACAAGATCTACATCGAAACCGGTTACGGGCTGGAGGGCGCGATTCCCGACGCGCTAGCATCGCGCATCATCCGCGAACAGATCACGCCGAAATTCCGCAGCGGCGACTATTTTGGCGGCCTGCAGGACGGCATCGCTTCGCTGACGAAACTGATCGACGGTGAATCGCTGCCCGCCCCCAAGGCCGAGTCGCGGGCGAAGGGCATTCCGGATTTCTTCGTGGTGATCCTGTTCGCGCTGGTGTGGGCGCGCGGCTTTTTCTCCATCCTGCCGCGCTGGCCGCGCGTGTTCGTGGTCGGCATCGCTGCCGCGGGGCTGGTGTGGCTGTTCACGCATCTGTGGTGGCTGGCCGCGGTCTGCGGCGCGTTCGGCGGACTCTTCGGCTACGTCGGCCACAGCCTGCGTTTTGCGCGCGGCGGCGGTTACGGCGGCTGGGGCGGTGGCGGCTTCGGCGGCTTCGGTGGTGGCGGCAGTTTCGGCGGCGGTGGCGGCGGCGGGTTTTCCGGCGGCGGTGGCGCCACCGGCGGCGGCGGCGCTTCGGGGAGCTGGTGATGGATCTGATGCGCAGCGTTCGCCATCTGTTGCACGCACCAGCCAGCCGGCGGTTTCCCCCCGAGACGATGGCCACCATCCAGCAGGCAATCGCCGATGGCGAGCGTCACCACGACGGCGAAATCTGTTTTGCGGTGGAGGCGCGCCTGCCGTTGCGATCGCTGCTGGCGGGGCACGGCGCGCATGCGCGCGCGGAAGACCTGTTCGCGCAATTGCGGGTATGGGACACCACGCGCAAGACCGGCGTGCTGTTGTACGTGCTGCTGGCCGAGCGCGCGATCGAGATCGTGGCCGATCGCGGCGTCGCGTCGCGCCTGCCGGGGCCGGCATGGAACGTGGTGGCGGAAGTGATGCGCAGGCATTTCCAGCAGGACGACTGGCGCGGAGGTTCGCTGGAAGGCGTCAAGGCGATGAATGCGCTGCTGGCGCGGCATCTGCCGCCGCTGCCGGGCGGGCCCGCCAACGAGTTGCCGGATCAGCCGATCGTGCTTTGATCAATCCGTCGCGAGCGGCTCCGCGCGCAGGATTTCCGCCAACTCTCGCGGCGAATGCAGCGGCGCGCGACAACTCGTTCCGCTGCATACGTAAGCGACGCCGCCCTTGCACGGCTTGCGTTGCGCCAGGACTCCGGGCAGCGTTTCAGTCGTGGATGGAATCACGAAGGCGTCGATGCGATCGTCGCGCGCAATCGCGTCGGCGAGCGCGTCGCGCCACTCGTCCCGTTCGTCTTCATTGCAGCGGATCACGACCTGGCTGCGCGGCGTGTGGAATTCCCGCAAGGCGCGAAGCATCGCGGGGCAGGCGTCCGGATGTGCCCGCAACATCGCGCTGCCGGCGCGCAGGCAGCGCCCGGCGGCGTCGAGCCAACGTGTTTCGCCCAGCAAGTGTCCCAACCGAAGCAAGGCTTTTGCGGCGACGCCGTTGCCGCTCGGCAACGCCTCGTCCATGAAAGTTTTTGGATTGTGCAACGGCGTCGCGTGCGCCGCCGCGGCGAAGAAGAACGCGCCATCCTGTTTGTCTTCGAAGCATTCGAGCAAGGCGTCGGCGAGCGCGATCGCCCATGCGAGATCCTCGTCGCGCCAGCGGTGCTGCAGCATTTCGAGCAGGGTATCGAGCAGGAAGGCGTGATCGTCGAGAAAAGCCGGGATGCGCGCGCCGGCATCGCCGACGGCATTGGCGTACAACGCGCCATCCACCCATGCGGTCGCGCGCAGCGCGTCCAGCGCGCGTTCCGCCATGGCCGACCATTCCGGAATCCGCAACGCACGCGCGGCGCGCAGCAGCCCCGCGATCGTCAGCGCGTTCCACGACGTCAGGATCTTGTCGTCGGTGGCCGGTCGCGGGCGAGACGAGCGCGCCTGCAGCAACTTGCCGCGCGCCGAGGCGAGCAATGCGCCCGTCTCCGGCAGCGTGCGCCCGATGTCCTGCGCGATCTGTTCCAGCGTGCGGGTTTTCACCAGATGCCAGGCGCGGCCCTCGAAGTTCGGCGGCGCATCCAGTCCGAAGCCCGCTTCGATCGCGGCGGCTTCGTCGGCAGGCAACGTGTTGCGCACCTGTTCGCGCGTCCACAAGTAGTACGCGCCTTCCTCGGCGTGGCCGGAAGCATCGGCACTGTCGGCATCCAGCGCGCTGAAGAACGCGCCGTCGCGCGTCGTCATCTCGCGCCGCAGCCAGGCGACGATGCCATGCGCGGCCTGCGCGCAGGCCGGATCGCTCGGCATGCTTGCCTTGTGTGCGTCATCGCCCGCTTGGTTCGCGTCCGCCGCGCGCGCATCATGCTCACTTGTGTTCGCGCCTGCTACGCGCGCGAACAGCGGAAGCAGCAGCGCGTTGTCGTACAACATCTTCTCGAAATGCGGGATGGTCCACGTCGCGTCCACGCAGTAACGGAAAAAACCGCCGTCGAGGTGATCCTGCAGGCCGCGCGCGGCCATGCTGCGCAACGTGGCTATCGCCATGGCCCGCGCTGTCGTGTCCGCGTCCAGCAGCAGTTCCAGTTCGCCGGTGTGCGGAAATTTCGGCGCGCCGCGCGTACCGCCATTGTCCGGATCAAAACGCGCGGCGATGCGCTGGATCGCCAATTTCGCCAGCGACGGATCGGGCACCTCGCCGGCGGTGATCGTGCCGGTGCGCGCAAGCCACTCGCGCAATTGCCCGCCCTGCTCGCGCAACTGCTCGCGCTGCCCGTCGTAGTAAGCCCGCACGCGTTGCAGCAGTTCGCCGAACGCGGGCAGGCCGTGGCGCGGCTGCGGTGGGAAATAGGTGCCCGCGAAGAACGGCGCGAGATCCTGCGGATCGATGAACACCGTCAGCGGCCAGCCGCCGCCGCGTCCCGTCAACGCCTGATGCGCGAGCTGGTACACGCGATCGAGATCGGGGCGTTCCTCGCGGTCGACCTTGATGTTGACGAACAACGCGTTCATCGCCCCGGCGATGGTTGCGTCCTCGAAGCATTCGTGCGCCATCACGTGGCACCAGTGGCACGCGCTGTAGCCGATCGACAGCAGGATCGGCGTGTCGCTGCGTTTCGCGTGGGCCAACGTGGCCGTGTTCCATTCCTGCCAGTGCACGGGATTCACCGCGTGCTGGCGCAGATAGGGGCTGGAGGCGTGGATCAGTTCATTGCGCATGGCGACCCGGGCGTGCAAGCAACGCCATGATAGCCGTACGGATGAAAAGCCCGACTTGCGCCGGGCTTTCTATGGATCAGTTGCCCTTAGGCGCAGCTGCCGGCGCGTCGTCCGCGCCGATGTATTTGCCGAGGAAAGCCTGCATGGTGGTGAACAGTTCCTCGTTGTTCTGCTCGGCGTAGAAACCGTGCAGCTCCTTGGGCTTGGCCAGCCACTCGTACGGCTTGTTGGCCTTGTCCAGCGCGGAACGCAGGTCCGTGGCGTTCTGGAACGGCACGCGCGGATCGTCCTTGCCGTGCACGATGAGGACGGGCACGTTGAACTTGTCGAGTTGGCTGGCCGGGGAAATCGCGTAGGCGTCGTTGTCGCTGCCGATCGCATCCGCGAAATATGTGCGGCCGTTTTTGAAATGGCTCGTATCGCTGCGATCGAAATTGATCCGCCAGTCATAAACGCCCGCGTAGTCGATCGCGCACTTGTAGATATCGGGGGCGAGAATCGGCTGCATCAGCGAGGAATAGCCGCCGAAGCTGCCGCCGAACACGCAAATGCGCTTCGGGTCGGCATAACCTTGCGCGATGGCCCATTTGACCCCGTCGATCAGGTCATCCTGGATGCCGCTGCCGAATTGCCGGTAACCGGAGCGCTCGAAATTGCGACCGCGCCCGCTGGAACCACGGTAATTCACCTGCAGCGTGGCGTAGCCGCGATTGGCGAGAAATGCCGTCCATGGATCAAAGAACCACTCGTCGGCGATGCCGATCGGTCCGCCGTGGGGGATCAATACCAGTGGAAGGTTCTTGCCGTTGCCGCCGAGCGGCAAGGTCAGATAGCCCGCCAGTTGCGTGCCGTCGCGTGCGGCGAAGCGCACGGGCATGCGCTGCGGCATCTGTTTCGGATCGATCCACGGCAATACCTGATAGAGCGGCTGCGCGTGCATCGTGTTGCGGTCAAGCAGCGCGTAGACACCGGGGTTGCGGTCCCCATGCACGTGGATCAGCAGCATCGAACCGTCGTTGCTGGCGTCGGCCAGCGCGACGAAATCGTCCGGATCGCTTTTGGCGAGCGCCTGCATGATCTGCGCATAGGAGCCGTTGTCGACGTATTGCACCTGCGGCTTGCCGTTGGCGCTGAATACCGCGGCGAACGGCGTGTGTTCACCGGGAATCCACATCACGCCGGTTACCGATGAAAACGGATCGGATGCCAGTACCTTGCGGCCGCTGCCGTCCAGACTGCTTTGCACCAGGGCATTGGGACCGCCATCGAGGCTCGCCAGCGCATACAAATGCTGGCCATCGGCGCTGATGGCGAGCGGTTCGAAATACTTGCCCACGAGTGCATCGGGCATGCGCGCCCAGGTCTTGCCGTCGCTGCTGGAAAACGCTTCGGTTTCCAGATGGTCGTCTTCGCCGAAGGCGACCCTGGCAACGCCTCCGGTAGACAGCATATTCATGTCGCCGTGGGCGATTTCGCCGATTTCCCTGGCGCCGCCGCTGACGGCATCCACGTCATACAACTCACTCTTGGATGTGTCCCAGTCGGTGCCATTGGAATTTTGATTGAACAACTGGATATTGAGATAGAAGTGCCCATTCGGAGTTGCCGGCAGTCCTGCGATGGAAGGCCTTCCTTGCGGCAAGCTGAGGAGATTGATATTGCTTTCGCCGCTTCCTCGATTGAATATGCTGTACAGCATTTTCTTCTGCGAGCCATCGTAGTTGACGGCAACGATGTCGCCGGTAGCCGATGGCGCTTCCAACGTGCCGGTTTCCCTGCCTGTAGCCAGGATCAATCGTTTGTCGCTGACCCAGTGGATATCGATCGGCACGTCGCGCAGGGCCATGTCGAGCCGGCTCACGATTTTGAGTTGCGGCAAGCTGAATACGGCCAACTGGTAACTGGCATCGCTGGCGTCGGTGTTCTCGCTGACTGCCAGCGCGAGGTATTTGCCGTCCGGCGACATTACGGGCTGGGTAAGGGTGGGATGTTTGGCGAAATCCGATACCGGCAATTCCGCGGCCATGGCGGCCCCGGCCAGCAGCAGGCACGCGCAAAACCCTGCAATAACGTGGCGCATCTTGTTCTCCCCTTCTGGACTCAGCCGCGCAGTATGCCAAAAACAACGCAACACGGCAGATCGCATGGAGCCGCGCGCGCGGATGCGCTACCGTTGCGCTCTGGCCCGAGGCGCACGTTGCATGGCGGACATCGAATACCCCGCGCTGTACCTGAAACGCGGCGAGGGCGCGCGCCTGCGCGCCGGGCACCTGTGGGTGTTCGCCAACGAAGTGGACGTGGCGCGTTCTCCACTGTCGTCCTTCGAAACGGGCGAACCCTGCGCGATCCTGGATGCGCGCGACAAGCCGCTGGGCGTCGGCTACGTCAATCCGCATTCGCTGATCTGCGCACGGCTGGTATCGCGCGGCCTCGAACATGCGCTGGATGTTGCCCTGCTCGCGGCACGCCTGCGCGTGGCACTGGCGCTGCGCGAGCGGCTGCATGCGGAGCCATATTACCGCCTGCTGTACGGCGAATCCGATGGCGTGCCCGGGCTGACGCTGGATCGTTACGGTGACGTGATCGTCGCGCAGGCGACCACCGCCGGCATCGAGTGCCTGAAACCGCAGGTCGAGGCGGCGGTGCGCGAAGTCCTGCGGCCGCGCGCGATGATCTGGAAGAACGATGCCGGCATCCGCGCGCTGGAACAGTTGGCGATGTACGCCGACATCGCCTTCGGCGAGCTCGTCTCGCCGCTGTGCGTGCGCGAAGGCGGGCTCGAGTTCGCGCTCGACCCGATCGGCGGCCAGAAGACCGGCTGGTTCTACGACCAGCGCGCCAATCGCGACGCGCTGGCGCCGTTCGTCGGGCATGCGCGCGTGCTCGACATGTTCTCGTATCTGGGCGCATGGGGATTGCGCGCCGCGGCGATGGGCGCGCGCGAGGTCGTGTGCGTGGATGCCTCCGCGCATGCCGTGGCGGCCATCGCGGACAATGCGCGCCGCAACGGGCTGGCCGAACGTGTGCGCGCGGAACGCGCGGACTCATTCGATTGCCTGAAAGCGGCGCGTGAAAGGCGCGAGCATTACGACGTCGTGATCCTCGACCCGCCGGCGTTCGTCAAGCGCAAGAAGGACTTGAAGGAAGGCGCGCTGGCCTACCGCCGGCTCAACGAACTCGCGATGCAGGTGCTGGCGCACGACGGCATCCTCGTGACCTGCTCGTGCTCGTATCACATGCCCGCGGACGAATTGCTGCGCGGCGTGCAGCAGGCCGCACGGCATCTGGACCGCCAGGCGCAGGTACTGATGACTTTGCAGCAGGCGCCGGATCATCCGGTGCATCCCGCGATTCCGGAAACCGCCTATCTCAAGGGCTTCGCATGCCGCGTGCTGCCCGCGCAGTGATGTTTCCGCGTTTCCGCCGCGGAGCGTCAGCGGCAGCGAGCCTGTAAGATTGCACGGCTCGCCGCTCGCCGCTCACTCAATGACCCATCCCTATTTCGTCGATTTCAATCCGATCGCGCTGCAGCTCGGGCCGATCGGCGTGCACTGGTACGGCTTGATGTACCTGGGGGGCTTCGTCGGGGCGTGGCTGCTCGGCGAATACCGGCGCAAGCGCGGGTATCTGCCGGTCACGCGCGAGTCGTTCGCCGACCTCGCGTTCTATTGCATGCTCGGCGTGATCATCGGCGGCCGCATCTGGTACATGCTGTTCTATTACGAGTCGAATGTTTCGTCGAACCTGCTCGAATGGATGTGGAAGGAGCCGCTGGCGCTGTTCCGCATCTGGGACGGCGGCATGTCGTTCCACGGCGGGCTGATCGGCGTGCTGGTCGCGAGCCTGTGGTGGTGGTGGCGGCAGCGCGCCACGGTGACGCATTATTTCGACGTGGTGGATTTCGTCGCGCCGCTGGTGCCGGTCGGGCTCGGCCTCGGGCGCATCGGCAATTTCATCAACGGCGAACTGTGGGGCAAGCCGACCATGCAACCCTGGGGCATGATCTTCCCGCACGCGCTGCAGCAGTTGCCGCAATTCGAATCCAGCAGCGTCGCGCAATTGCGCGGGCTGTGGTCCGTCGGCGCGCTGGATGCCTATGCGCGCCAGCCCTCCGAGCTGTACGAAACCTTCCTGGAAGGCGTGGTGATGTTTACCGTGCTGTGGATTTTTTCGGTGAAACCGCGCCGACGGTATGCGGTGTCCGGCCTGTTCGGCCTGATGTACGGCGCGTTCCGCTTCGCGGTGGAATTCGTGCGCATGCCCGATCCCCAGCTCGGCTACCTGCTCGGCACGCACTGGCTGACCATGGGCCAGGTGCAATCGATCCCGCTGATCGTCGCCGGCCTGGCGCTGTTGTGGATGTCGCGCAAGGCGTCGGTGGCGCGGACGGCTGCACTCGCATCCGCGTAGCGGAAGCCGTTACAACCATTTCGCGCGTTTCAGCGCTACGTACAACGTGACGCAGACGCCCACCGTGATGGTGATGATGACGGGATAGGCGTAGCGGTTGGCGAGTTCCGGCATGTCGTGGAAGTTCATGCCGTACCAGCTCGCCAGCAGGGTCGGCGCGGCCAGCAGTGCGGCCCAACCCGCGAGGCGCTTGACCACCTCGTTCTGGCGCACGCTGATCAGCGACAGGTTCACGTTCATCGCCGCGCCGAGCATTTCGCGCATCGAACCGATCGCGTCGTTGACGCGCGACACGTGGTCGTACACGTCGCGGAAGTACACGCGTACCTCGTCGCGCACCAGTCCCGCGTGCATGCGCACGAGCTGGTTGAGGATGTCCTGCAGCGGCGCCACCGCCAGTTTCAGCGTCAGCAATTCGCGCTGCATGTCGTACAGGCGCTTGATGGTGCTGCGGCGGTAATCCTCGGCGAAAACCTCCTGCTCCAGTTCCTGCAGCTCCTGCTTGAAGTCCTGCACGATCGGCAGGAAGTTGTCGACGATGAAATCCAGCACCGCGTACAACGCGTAACTGGGGCCGAGCGCGAGGTGTTCGCGCGTCTGTTCGCAGGCGCGCCGCGCCGGCGCGTACGAGAGCGAGGCGCCATGGCGCACCGTCAGCAGGTAGCGTGGCCCGAGGAAGAGATGCGTTTCGCCGAAGGCGATGTTGCCGTCCACCAGTTGCGCGGTCTGCGCGACGATGAACAGCGAGTCGCCGTAGGCCTCGATCTTGGGCCGCTGGTGCGCGGTGTGCGCATCCTCGATCGCCAGTTCGTGCAGGCCGAACTCCTCCTGCATCTTCATCAGCAGCGCTTCGTCCGGTTCCACCAGGCCGACCCAGACGAAGGTTCCCGGCTGCTCCAGCACGTCGCTGATTTCGTCGAGCGAGATGTCGCGCAGTCTTTCGCCGTGCGCGCCGTAGGCGACGCAATTGGCGATCATCGGTCCGGTCGAAGGCGTATCCATGCGCGGATGATGCGCGCGCAGGTTTGCAGGGGCAAGACAAGCCGCATGTCGCGCACGGAATCCCGAAGGGCGCGCTGGAATTTGCCTGCGCGGCTCTAGGCGATGGCGACGCGCGGAAGTGCCGATCGCACGCCTGCGGCAAGCCCGATCCATGCGGGCAGCGCGAACAGGATCCACGGCAGGTTGCGTTGCGGCAGCCATCCGGAGAGATGGCCGGCGAGCGCGATCAGCGCGGCAAGCACGAAGGCCGCCGCGAGCACGGTCGCGAACCGGTCGGCACGCGCGGTCGGTCTGCGCGTGCGCAGCAAGGCGGGAACCAGCAGCCACGCGAGCGGATTGAACAGCAGCAGGTTCTCGTTGGCCCAGGCCGAGTGGTGCGTGGTGGCCAGCCACAGCACCAGCATCAGCGTGCCGGCGATGCCCGCGAGCAACGCGTATGCCGTGCCGATGAATGCGAATGCGGCACGCGCGATGCGATGGCGACGTCGCAACCATGCGCACAGCGCGAGTGCGATTCCGCAGCCCGCGCCGGCCGCGAACAGCGGCCAGCGCAAGTCCGGCGCCTCCGCCGGCGGCGCGAGAAGGCGCGCGCGAGACAGATTCAATTCGGTGAGCACCATCGGCCGTCCCTCGGCAGTGCGCGCCGTGCGCAGGGTCTGCATCAATTCCTGCGGCAGGAAACTGCCGCTCCAGCCGTCGAGACGCTGGTCCGCGTACGGGCCGAGGCCGAGGTCGAGCAGCAGCATCAGCCACGGCTGGTTCGCCATCAGGCGGTCTGTCTGCGAGCGGTAGGTGAAATCCCGCGCCTGCGGTTGCGCCTGCGCGCGCAGCGCGCCGTCGAGCACGTGGTCCAGCGCGTCGCGGATGCGGGTGGTGCAGTTGCTGGTGTAGTAGTCATAGGCATAACGCGCGTGCTGCGGCTGCACGTTCCACACCAGGAAATCGCGCAACGCCGCGCGCTGCGCGGGGGCGAGGTCGAGGCGCTGCACTTCGATCCAGCGGCCTTCCTGTTCGTATTGCGAGACGTCGTCCGCCGCCGGCCATGCCGCGGCCATGTAGTTCATGCGGCCGCGCGCGAAGTTGAGGAAGAAATCCTTCTGGTCGAAATCGAACAGGCCGTAGTTGAAGGCGATGGCCTCGCCGTCGCGCACGTCGGTGAGCACCAGCGCGTCGTGGCCGAAGCGTTCCCAGTAGACCGCGCCGGGACCGTAGGTATAGAGGTCCACCCGCAGTTCTTCGCCCGTCGCATGCGCGACGTCGGCGTGGGCGGGAGCTGCCCACGTTGCGAGTGCCAGCAGCGAAAGGAACGCGAGCGTTGTCGCGCGATCGAGAATCGGCATGCTTCCAGTCCGTCGCCTCGGCGAAGGCCGAGGCCCCTTGGCGATGCCACATGATAAGAGCAAAGAAGCTGGATTCCGGATCGCCGCTTCGCGGCGTCCGGAATGACGATGAGGTTCATTAGGCTTTTCCGCTCACCGCTCACCGCTCACCGCTCACCGCTCACCGCTCACCGCTCACCGCTCACCGCTGTTCGCCTTGTGCACGCGGAACTGCAGCACGCGGCGATCGTCGGCGCGCGTGACCTTGAAGGCGAATCCTTCCAGTGCGATTTCCTCGCTCGGCTCCGGCAGGTGGCCTATCCCGGCCGTGACCATGCCGCCGATGGTGTCGTATTCCTCATCGGAGAATGCGCTGCCGAGTTGTTCGTTGAAATCCCCGATCGGCGTCAACGCGTCCACCAGCCATTCGGACTCGCCGGCAGGCACGATCAGGCTGGGCGCGATGGCGTCATCGTGCTCGTCGTCGATCTCGCCGACGATTTCCTCGAGGATGTCCTCGATGGTGATCAGTCCCGCGGCGCCGCCGTATTCGTCGACTACCATCGCCATGTGGTTGCGCGAGCGGCGCAGTTCGGCCAGCAGCACGTTGAGGCGCATCGATTCCGGGATCATCATCGCCGGGCGCAGCAGCGCGCGCACGTCGGCGGGCTTGCCCTGCGCGCAGTCGCGCAGCAGATCCTTGGCCAGCAGGACGCCGAGGATTTCGTCCTTGTCCTCGCCGTGCACCGGGAAACGCGAATGGCCGGATTCGACCACGCTGTGGAGGATGGCGGCGGGATCGTCGTCGATGGCCAGCATCACCATCTGCGCGCGCGGCACCATCACGTCGTCCACCGAAAGATGCGAGACGCGCATCGCGCCCTCGATCATCGCGTAGGTATCGCCGGAAAGCAGGCCATTGGCCTGTGCCTCGCGCAACTCGGCGAGCAATTCCTCGCGGTTGCGCGGTTCACCGGAAAGCATGTGGCCCAGACGGTCCCACCATGAACGGTGGGCGGGGCCGGTAGTACTGGGAGGTTCTGCCGACATAGAAGAGTCACGTCCCCGGAGGGGCGGAACCGCCAGTTTAGCGAAGTCGGGCGTTGCCTGCAGCAGCGCCTTTCCTGGCGGGCGTCATGCCTGCCGTGCCCAGGCCAGATAAGGATCCGGGATGCCGAACGAAGCGAGCGCGCGCACTTCCTGCGCCTTCATGCGCGCCGCGTCCTTCGCGGTGTGGTGATCGTAGCCCAGCAGGTGCAGGACGCCATGCGCCGTCAGGTGCGCGTAATGATCCCGCAGCGGGATGCGCAATTCGCGCGCGGCGCGCGCGACCACGGGGGCGCAGATCACCAGGTCCCCGAGCAGGGGCGTGCTGACCCCGCGCGGAACCTCCGCGGGAAAGGACAGTACGTCGGTGGCGCGATCCTTGTCGCGGTAACGCCAATTCAGCGCGTGGCCCTCGCGCGCGCCGACGATCCGGATCGACAATTCCGCCGGCTTGCGATGGCGCGCGTGCAGCAACGTCGTTTCGACCCAATGCCGGAAACTCGTCGCCGACGGAATGCCGCGGCGCGCAACCGCGTAATTGACGTGGACTTCACTTCCCGTCGTCGGCATCGCGTGCCTCCGCCGCTTCGTAGGCGCGCACGATCTTCGCCACCAGCGGATGCCGCACCACGTCGCGCGAAGTGAAGAAGGTGAAACTGATGCCGTCCACGCCGCGCAACACCTCGATCACGTGGCGCAGGCCGGAACGCGCGTTGCGCGGCAGGTCCACCTGGGTCACGTCGCCTGTGATCACCGCGACGGTGCCGAAGCCGATGCGCGTCAGGAACATCTTCATCTGCTCGACCGTGGTGTTCTGCGCCTCGTCGAGGATGACAAACGAGTCGTTCAAGGTCCTGCCGCGCATGTAGGCCAGCGGCGCGATCTCGATCACGTTGCGCTCGATCAGCTTGGCCACGCGCTCGAAGCCGAGCATCTCGTACAGCGCGTCGTACAACGGCCGCAGGTAGGGATCGACCTTCTGCGTGAGGTCGCCCGGCAGGAACCCGAGTTTCTCGCCGGCTTCCACCGCCGGGCGCACCAGGATCAGGCGTTGCGCGCGGCTGGCTTCCAGCGCTTCCACCGCCGACGCGACCGCAAGATAAGTCTTGCCGGTGCCGGCAGGGCCGACGCCGAAATTGATGTCGTGGGTGGCGATCGCATGCAGGTAGCGCATCTGGTTGGGACCGCGCCCGCGGATCACGCCGCGTTTCACCTTGATCGCGACTTCCTGTGCGCTTTCCGCCGCGCGCTCGGCCAGCGCATCCACGCCGGATTCCGACAGGCGCAGGTTGACGTCCTGGCCCGTCAGCGTTTCTTCCGCGGTGGCCGCGTAGAGCTCGCGCAGCACGCGCGCGCCGGCCTTCACGGCGTAATCTTCGCCGATCACGCGGAACACGTTGCCGCGATTATTGATCTCCACGCCGAGCCGCAATTCGACCTGGCGCAGGTGTTCGTCGAACGGCCCGCACAGGTTGGCCAGCCGCTGCGCGTCGTCCGGTTCGAGCACTAGGTCGTGCTGGGTGAGGGCGTCGGTCATGCGGCAGCGATGTCGGCTTGGGCAACGCGCGCACGCAGCGAATTCGTCATCGCCGCGGTGATGGTCACGTCCACAAACCGGCCGATCATCTTCGCGTCGCCGGGGAAGTTCACCGAGCGCATGTTTTCGGTCTTGCCGGTGAGTTCGTGCGGATCGCGCGCGCTCGGGCCGGTGACCAGCACGCGCTGCACGCTGCCGACCATCGCCTCGCTGATCGTCATCGCGTGCGCGTTGACGGCGTTCTGCAGCGCCGTCAGGCGTGCGTGCTTCACTTCTTCCGATGTGTCGTCGTGCAGGCCGGCGGCGGGCGTGCCGGGGCGGCGCGAATAGATGAAGGAGAACGACTGGTCGAAGCCGACGTCCTCGATCAGCCTCATGGTCTGCGCGAAATCCGCATCGGTTTCGCCGGGGAAGCCGACGATGAAATCCGACGAGACGGAAATGCCGGGCCGCACCGCGCGCAGCTTGCGGATCTTCGCCTTGAATTCCAGCGCGGTGTAGCCGCGCTTCATCGCGGCGAGGATGCGGTCGGAACCGGATTGCACCGGCAGGTGCAGGTAATTCGCCAGCTTCGGCTCGTCGCGGTAGGCGGCGACCAGCGAGTCGGAGAACTCCAGCGGGTGCGAGGTGGTGAAGCGGATGCGGCCGATCTCGTCCAACTGCGCGATCGCGCGGATCAGCAGCGCGAGGTCGGCCACCTTGCCGTCGTGCATCGGTCCGCGATACGCATTGACGTTCTGGCCGAGCAGGTGGATTTCGCGCACGCCCTGTTCGGCCAGCGCGGCGACTTCCGCCAGCACGTCGTCGAACGGGCGCGAGATTTCGGTGCCGCGCGTGTAGGGCACCACGCAGAACGCGCAGTACTTGCTGCAGCCTTCCATGATCGAGACGAACGCGCTCGGGCCTTCCGCGCGCGGTTCCGGCAGTGCGTCGAATTTTTCGATTTCCGGAAACGAGATGTCCACCTGCGGCCGGCCGCTGGCGCGGCGCGCCTCGATCAGTTCGGGCAGGCGATGCAAGGTCTGCGGGCCGAACACCAGGTCGACGTAAGGCGCACGCTTCACGATGGCCTCGCCCTCCTGCGAGGCGACGCAGCCGCCGACGCCGATCAGCACGTCCGGGTTTGCCTGTTTCAGCTCCTTCCAGCGGCCGAGCTGCGAGAACACTTTCTCCTGCGCCTTCTCGCGGATCGAGCAGGTGTTCACCAGGATCACGTCGGCTTCGGCGACGTCGTCGGTGCGCTGCATGCCGCGCGCGGCGCCAAGCACTTCCTCCATCTTGCGGGAGTCGTACTCGTTCATCTGGCAGCCGTGGGTCTGGATGAAAAGTCTTCCAGGAGCAGGTTTTCCGGCAGCAGGTTTCCCGGAAGCGACCTTTTCAACGGCCGGCTTTTCAACTGCGGGCTTGCCGGCGGAGGGGTTTTCGACGCGGAGGGGCATGGCAGATACGGTGAAACAGTTGGCAGTTTAGTTTAGCGCGCGGGCGCGGACGGGTCCGGCATAGCGTCGGCGCTTGGCAGCGCGGGGTTGCGGGCGCACACTTGCCTCGCCATGAAAGCCGTTGCAGCCGGGGAAGGGCGGGATCGTCGCCGCGCAGTGCGCGCCGGGGTCGGCCTGCACCCGGGGTTTGCGCGGAACACCATAGCAGCCCTGGTGTTATTCGCGGGCACCTTCGCGTGTGGCACAGCATTCGCCGGGTTGTACCAGTGCATCGGCAGCCAGGGCGAAACCGTGTTCGCCAGTCATGCCGCGGGATACAAGGATTGCAAAAAACTGGGAGGCTTCGATGCGCCTGCGCCGGTGCCGCGCGCACCGCACGCGGAAAAGATCCCGGCGGTGGCGATCGCGACGCAGCCTGCGGCACCGATCCACGAATTCGTGCCGGCCGCATACGCGCCACCGGAACCCGCCACGCCCGCCACGCCACCGAAGGAAGTGAAGGCGAATCCGGCGGTGATCACCATCACGCCGTTGCACGAGGCCAATGCGCCGGTGGTGCAGACGTTGCCTTCGCCCAATGGGCTCGACATCGAGAAACCCTGGCCGATGGAACTGGTGGACGCGATCGCCATCGACCTGTTGCCGCGCGCGCTGGCGTCGCCGGCCGCTCCCGCGTCCTCCGCCGGCAATCCGGGCGCGCCTTTGCCGCGTTCCGCCGGCGCGCAGGAACCGGCTTCGCCGTCGGTCGTGCCGGCATCGTTCGTGGAGAAGGTCGATCCGCCGCAACCGCCAAAGCGCGGCGCGGTCTACAAGATCGCGCGCACCGACGGCAGCGTGGAATACACCAACATCGCGACGCGCGCGCAGGGGCCGAACGCGAAGATGCTGTTCACCTATCTCATCACCTGTTACGCGTGCAACGTGCATTCGCGCGTCGACTTCAACACGGTCGCGTTGCACCTCGACGAATACGACGACGACATCCGCGCCGCCGCCGCGCACAACGGCATCAGCGAGGCGCTGCTGCGCGCGGTGATCCACGCCGAATCCGGCTTCAATCCGCGCGCGCTTTCCTACAAGGGCGCGCAGGGGCTGATGCAGTTGATGCCCGGCACCGCCAGCGACCTCGGCGTCACCGACGCCTTCGACATCGGCCAGAACATCCGCGGCGGCGCGGAATACCTCGCCATGCTGCTGCGCGATTTCGGCGGCAACGTCAGCCTCGCCGCCGCGGCGTACAACGCCGGCGAAGCCGCCGTGCGCAAATACAACGGCGTGCCGCCGTACGACGAGACGCAGGTGTACGTCAAACGCGTGGCCCTGCTGCGCGAGCGCTACCTGAAGGCCCTGCACCCGACCACGCTGGCCGCGGCGGGCGTGCAGTAAGTTTCAAACAACGACGGCGGGATTCGCTACGCTGCTCCCGCCCTACGCGAGCTTTAGATGTCGCGGCGACAAGTGGCAACGAGTCAAAGCTTGGCTAGAGGCCGTTAGTTCTACACACGGCATTTAGGGGTGCCAATGAAAACCATAAAGATAGTCACATTATTTCTTGCAGTTGTTCCTGCGCTATCTGCTTGCTCATACACAGCGCAAGCTACTAAGACTCGGCCGGCTTACCAAACAAGTGCCGATTGCAAGACACAATGGGAGCACGTGAGCGGTATAGAAAAATATTGGTTTCCTGGGAGCGTAGAACCACCAAATTACATTATGTATAAAAATCATCTAATCCAAGCATGGGAGACAATCGGCGATGTTTACTACCATGGCTGTCCCGAAGCTGGCATCGCTGAGAACAAGCAGAAAGCATTCTTCTGGTATCAAAGTGCTGCTCTAGAGCATGTAGATACTTCGCAATACAAAATTGGCATGATGCTTATAAATGGTGACGACGTGCCCACCGATCGGAAGCGGGGCATGGAGTGGCTCACATCGGCCGCAATCGAGGGTTCGACCGAAGCTAGGTCATATCTCGCCAGCGTCGGCATGCAAGCGCCCCCAGTAATATCTCCAAATTCATATGAGACTTATCAGGAATTGGCGAGGCAAAAACTAATAGAAGGAGAACAAAGGGATCGAGCCGCCGTCATGCGAGATTTAGGAAACCTCGCAGTAAACACCGTAAAGCTGGTTTCCCAAGCGGTGATCGACTACTCCTTGCCGCAGGGTGCGAATTACACCCACAAGCCCGCAGTACGCTATGTAGAGCGTACTGAGCCTGTTTTTTGCTCAGTTTATGCTAACTCAAGTCAGGTATTTAATACGGTCTATGTAAATGCACAGGTGTTTTGCCATTGATATTTCGCGACATATAGCAAGCGTAGGGCGGGAGTAGCGCAGCGAATACCGCCCTACGCTTGAACAAACATGGGTTTGGCGGGAACGGCGACGCCGGTTCCGCCCTGCACCCGTCACACGCGATACATGCACCCTGCAAAACGAAGAAGGACCTTGCGGCCCTTCTTGTCTTCGGCGGGTCACGAGCGAGGCCCTTTCCACGCGCACCGACAGCGTCATCGCAACGGGATGGGAGCGCAGGCATCACTCACTCAGGAGCCATTCCATTCGGTCTCGACGATCTGGCGATGGTGGTATTCCTGCGACTGGAAGGTGTTTTCGCTTTCCTGTTTGCCGGCGACGGCGCCGGCCATCGTTGGCGCGGTACGGCACTGACCGCCATCGTTGTGGAATCCGGATTGCGTCAGATAATCTCCGAACTTGACGCCGCCAGCGTTGGTCGCAGAGCTGAGGGAAAACACGCGGCTGAAGTATTCGACGTGGTTGTTTCCGCCGTAGCAATATTCGAAAGCCGTCTGCTTTTGCTGATACATGGCGTTGCGTTGGGCCGCTCCGTTGCCGAGCGTGCCGGCCCCCGCCACGGTGAACGTTGCCGCCGTCAGAGTCGCGAACAGCAGTGCAGATGTCGATCTCATGATTTCACCTGGAGTTGTTTGAGCAGCATTACGGAATCGCATGGACGCCTGGCTCCATGCAGTCAACTGCCAGCCCAGTCGATCTCGACGACTTTGCGGTGGTGGTATTCCGCCGCCGCGCTTTGGCGGTTTTGTTTCTCGGCGGCGGCGCCGGCCATCGTTGGCGCGGTAATGCATTGCGCGCCATTGGTGCGGTCGCCTATTCCGTCCAGGTAGTGCGTAAACGCAACACCCTCGTTGGCTTGGGCCTCGTGACTCCAGGTAGTGGTAGCCAACGGGAACACGCGGCTGTAATACTCGGTATATGGGTTCCCGCCATAGCAGAAGGCGAAAGACGTCGAGTTGCTTCGGGCCCACCCGTTGCCCGTCGTACCCGCCCATGCTGGAGCAGACGTTGTCGCCGTCAGAGTCAGTGCCGCGAGCAGAAGTACAGTTGTCGATCTCATGATTCCCTCCATTGGACTGGTGGATTCGCCGCAGCCGGTTGGCGGGCGATGTGAAATCGATTTTTCAAGGTATCAATGAGGGTTTGCCCCCACAAGTGCCAACTCGCTCAGCCCCGATCCGTCGCTCCCGTCGTCCGTATCTCCGGCCTTCTCGCCAGCACCACGTCGGCATGGAATGGCGTGCCGTCGCGCAGGCCTGATACTTCCACGGTAGAGCCGGGTTTCATTTCCGCCTCGCGGTTGCGCAGGTCGGCGGGATCGATCACCGGTTGCTTGCCGAGCTGCAGCAACACGTCGCCGGGTTGCAGGCCGGCTTTCGCGGCCGGGCCGCCGGGATAAACGTCGGTGACGGTGGCGCCGCGCGCGGCGGCCGGCAGGCCGGAATCGGCGGCGACGGTGACGCCGGTGTAGTCGGCGCCCAGCCAGCCGCGCATCACGCTGCCGTGTTCGACGATCTGCTCCAGCACCATCTTGGCGGTGCGCACCGGGATGGCGAAGCCGATGCCTTCCGCGCCGGCCCCGCGTTCGAGCATGGCGGTGTTGATGCCGACCAGTTGTCCGCGCGCACTCACCAGCGCGCCGCCGGAATTGCCCGAGTTGATCGCCGCGTCGGTCTGGATGAAATCCTCGTACGGCGACAGGCTGAGCTGGCGGCCGATCGCGCTGACGATGCCCATGGTCACCGCCTGGCCGATGCCGAACGGGTTGCCGATGGCCAGCACCACGTCGCCCACGCGCGGGGCTTCGGTGTCGGTGCTGATGGAAGGCAGCTTGCCGGCATCCACTTTCAGCACCGCGAGGTCGGTGTCGTTGTCGCTGCCGATGACGCGCGCGTTCGCCACCCGGCCGTCGTAGAGCATCACCTGGATGTCGTCGGCGCCAGCGATGACGTGGTTGTTGGTCAGCACATAGCCGTCCTGGGTGAAGATCACGCCCGAACCGAGGCTTTGCTCGCGGCGCCTGAGCGGCTGGCCGGTATCGCCGCCGAATATGCGTTGCATGAAGGGATCGGGGAACACCTGCACCTGACGTTCGGTGACGATCTTGTTGGCATAGATGTTGACCACCGCGGGCGCGGCGCGCTCCACCGCGTCCGCATAGGACACCGGGCCTTCGCCGGGCGACGCTTGCGATGAGGCCGGGGTTTGTTGCTGAACGTGCGGCGCGGGCGCGGACATGCCCAGACGCTCGCGCAGGCGGCCACCCAGGCCAGGCCACAGCAGGCCGATCAAGAAGGCGGCGGCGAGGCCCGCCACCGCGAATTGCAGGAAGAACAGGAGCGGTCGGGTGATACGAGGCATGTTCTGCATCGCGTGCAGCGGCGTTGTGCACGGCGGGGGCGATCGTTAAACTAACACGATTTTGGGGCTGGCCTGTTGCGAGATGAGGGCTCTTTTGGTTCGCTGGTCAGATGGCCCGAGTGAGATGCTGTTGATCTTCAGCCCCCTTGAGTCAAGGGGGCGAGCAAACCCGCAGGGTTTGCTGGGGGTTGTGGAAGTCTGGTCGTGTGGGTAGAACGCGAATCAACCGGGATCCGATTCGGAGTTTCCTGAGTGTGGAGAATCTTTTGATGGCGAACGAAGAGGTCAACCAGGGCCGGCGCAGGTTCCTGGCGGGCACCACCGCGGTACTGGGCGGCGTCGGCGTGGTCGCCACCGCGATTCCCTTCATCAAGTCATGGGAACCGAGCGCGCGCGCCAAGTCCGCCGCGGCGCCGGTCACCGTCGACATCAGCCCGATCGAAGCCGGCCAGATGGTTCGTTATGCATGGCGCGGCCTGCCGGTCTTCATCGTCAACCGCACCCAGGACCAGCTTGCCGGCCTGCCGGCGCAGGATTCGCGACTGAAGGATCCGAACAGCCTGAACACCGACCAGCAGCCGAAGTACTGCCAGAACGAACATCGCTCGATCAAGCCGGAATGGCTGGTGGTGGTCGGCATCTGCACGCACCTCGGTTGCGTGCCCGACTACAAGGGCGAAGTGCGGCCGGAACCTTTCGATCCGGCATGGAAGGGCGGGTTCTACTGTCCCTGCCACAAGTCGCGTTACGACATGTCCGCGCGCGTGTACGACGGCGTGCCGGCGCCTGCCAACCTGGTGGTGCCGCCGTACCATTTCGTCACCGACACGCAAGTGCAGATCGGCGTTGATCCCAACGCAAACGGAGTAGGGGCCTGATCACCGTTAGCCAAACGGCCGCGCCGTCGGCCCTTTGCCTGCAGGGCAAGGAAGAACGAGGAAGATGTATGTCGATACTTCAACGAGTGATGACGCAGCCATGCGGGCAAAGGGCCACGGCCCTTCGGGTTGCTCCGCAGCGGCCGCCATACTGCGGCGCGCACCTTGACCATAGACCGAGCTATGGCACTGCGACGCACGCCTTGTCTGACAATCGCTGCGAAAGCAACGCGGTTCGCTTGGTCAACGGCGAGCAGGCCCCAGCATGACCGAGCATGTGACCATCCGTCCGCGCAACCGCGTGCTGGCCTGGGTCGAGGAGCGGCTGCCGATCCTGTCGTTCACCGCCTCGCACACCACCGGCTATTACGCGCCGAAGAATTTCAACGTGATGTACTACTTCGGTTCGCTGGCGCTGCTGGTGCTGGTGAACCAGATCGTCACGGGCATCTTCCTGACGATGAACTACAACCCGAGCGCGGCGGGCGCCTTCGCCTCGGTCGAATACATCATGCGCGACGTGGAGTGGGGCTGGCTGATCCGCTACATGCACGAGGTCGGCGCGTCGATGTTCTTCATCGTCGTGTACCTGCACATGTTCCGCGGGCTGATGTACGGCTCCTACAAGAAGCCGCGCGAATTGGTCTGGCTGCTCGGCATGTTGATCTTCCTCACGCTGATGGCGGAAGCCTTCATGGGCTACGTGCTGCCGTGGGGCAACATGTCGTTCTGGGGCGCCAAGGTGATCATCTCGCTGTTCAGCGCGATCCCGGTGATCGGCAACGACCTGGTGACCTGGATCATGGGCGACTTCCTGCCGGCCGACGCGACGCTCAACCGCTTCTTCGCGTTGCACGTGATCGCGTTGCCGTTGGTGCTGCTGCTACTGGTGGTGCTGCACCTGGCCGCGCTGCACGAAGTCGGTTCCAACAATCCGGACGGCGTGGAGATCAAACAGAAGAAAGGCCCGGACGGCCATCCGCTGGACGGCATTCCGTTCCATCCGTACTACACGGTGAAGGATTTGTTCGGCACCGGCGTGTTCCTGCTGATCTGCGCCTTCGTCATCTTCTTCGAGCCGACTGTCGGCGGCTGGTTCCTCGAGCACGACAACTTCGTCCCGGCCAACAACCTGGTGACGCCGCTGGAAATCAAGCCGGTGTGGTACTTCACGCCGTTCTACGCGATCCTGCGCGTGATCCCGAGCAAGGGTCTGGGCGTGATCGCGCTGCTGTGCTCGATCGTGGTGCTGTTCCTGGTGCCGTGGCTGGATCGCGGCAAGGTCAAGTCAATCCGCTATCGCGGCACGGGTTACAAGGTCGCGCTGGCGCTGTTCGCGATCGTGTTCGTGCTGCTGGGTTCGATCGGTGCCGGCAAGACCACCGAATGGATTCCGCAACTCTTCGGCGCGAACGCGGACATCACCACCATCGAGAACGCCTTCGGCCGCACCCTGACCGTGCTGTATTTCGGGTTCTTCCTGTTCCTGTGGGCCTACACCTATTTCGGGTGGGAGAAGACGAAGCCGGTGCCGGACCGCGTCACGATGGCGGAACATTGAAGCCGGTGCGCTTCCCTGCGCAAAGCACAAAGCGGGCATCCGTGTCCGTGGTTTATGCGCTATCCCTGCGCGTGAAAGCAGCCATTCATGGCTGCACTTCTGGAAAGAGCGAGCAAGTTCGATGAGCAAGTTGAATACAGTGGTCTTCGCGCTCTTGCTGCTCGCCGGCATGGGTGCCGTGCACGCGGAAGAAGGCGGTTACCCGAATGCCGACACCAACGTCGCCGACCAGGCGTCGTTGCAGCGCGGCGCCAGGCTGTACTTCAACTATTGCGTGGGCTGCCACTCGCTGCAGTACCTGCGCTACTCGCGCATCGCGGAAGATCTCGGGCTGAGCGAGCAGCAGGTGATGGATTCGCTGGATTTCACGGGCGCCAAGTTCGGCGAACCGGTGATTTCATCGATGCCGGCCGCGGACGCCGAAAAGTTCTTCGGCAAGACCCCGCCGGATCTCTCGCTGGAAGTGCGCGCCAAGGGCGCGGACTGGGTCAGTGCCTACCTGCATTCCTTCTACCTGGATCCGGCGCGGCCGGTGGGCTGGAACAATTCGGTTTTCCCGAACGCCTCCATGCCGTTCCCGTTGTGGGAGCTGCAGGGCGTGCAGACCGCGGTGATGTCCCCGGCCAAGCCCGGCGAGGATGCCACGGTGGAAAAGCTGGTGCTGAAACAGCCCGGCAGCATGACGCCGCAGCAGTACGATCAGGCCGTGCGCGACCTCACGTCGTTCCTGGAATACGCCTCCGAGCCCGCGGCGCTGAAACGCACCGCGATCGGCGCGTGGGTATTGATCTATCTGGCGCTGTTCACGTTCGTGGCCTTGATCCTCAAGAAGGAATACTGGAAGGACGTGCATTGACGCGCATGTGTGAGCTGCAGGCCATCGATGGCCTGCTCGCAGGTCGAGCGGATCCATGCCCGATCCGGAACTGAGGGGAATCCATCGTCATGACCCAAACCGCCCGTTCGCGCTCCGTACTCACGCTGTTCACCGCGGCCGAGAACGTCCAGTGCCATCGCGTGCGCATGGTGCTGGCCGCCAAGGGCGTCGGTTACGATCGCGCCGAGGAAACCCTCGGCAAGCCGAGCGAAGAACTGCTGCAGTTCAATCCGTACGGCGATGTGCCGACCCTGCTGGATCGCGACCTGGTGCTGTATCAGCCGGCCCTGATCTGCGAATACCTCGACGAACGCTATCCCCATCCGCCGTTGATGCCGGTCGATCCGCTGTCGCGCGCGCGCCTGCGGCTGGCTTGCGTCCGCATCGAGCGCGAATGGCTGCCGCTGATCGATGCGATCCAGGCCGGCGGTCGCCCGTCCGAACCCGCGCGCCGCAAGTTGCGCGATTCGCTGATGGAGGCGCTGCCGCTGTTCAAGGCCTCCAAGTTCTTCCTCAATCCCGAGATGAGTCTGGCCGATTGCCTGGTGGCTCCGGTAATCTGGCGGCTGCCGATGCTCAATGTGCAGCTGCCGCGCGAAGGCAAGCCGATTCTGGATTACGGCGAGCGCATCTTTCGCGGCCAGGGTTTCGCGCGCAGTCTGACGACGGACGAACGCGCGTTGCACGAAATGAACATTTGAGCGGACGCATGACAAGTTTGCCCCCGGACCGCGACGTGACCGATCAGCCCGCCATGACTTCCAACCGACCCTATCTGCTGAGGGCGGTGTACGACTGGATCGGCGACAACGGGCTCACGCCCTACATCCTGGTGGACGCTACGCGTCCCGGCGTGCTCGTGCCGGCGCACACGGTCCGCGAGGGCAAGGTGGTGCTGAACCTCGCGATGCGCGCGGTCGCCAATCTGGAGCTGGGCAACGATCGCGTGCGCTGCCTCGCGCGTTTCGGCGGGGTCAGCCATACGATCGACGTGCCGGTCGATGCGATCGTGGCAGTCTACGCGCACGAGAACGGGCAGGGCATGATGTTCCCGCGCGAAGAAGGCGGCACGGCAACAGTGGAAGGCGCCAACGGCATGCGCATCGAGGAAACGCAGGGCAACGACGCGCCTTCGCTTCCTGTCGCGCAGTCTTCCGAACCTCCGCCGAAAGGTCCGCCGAAGTTGCGCGTGATCAAGTGATCGCCTGATGCGCGAAAGCGCGGCGAGCACGTCCCGCTGCCGGTTCAGTGCAACGTCCTGCGCCCGCGCCCGATCGGGATCACGTTGCTGCCGATGGCGATATCGCCTGCGGGCGTCGGCCGCAACGGCACAGGACCCAGCGCCATCGCGGGTGGCACGGTGACCTCCGGCACGGAGCTTGCGCGCAGCGGCAGGCTGTAATTCAACAGGCGGCCGCCGACCAGCGTCAGCTGCGCGGCATGCCGGTCGTCGCCGGCGTAACTGAGTTCGAAGCCGTAACGGCGCACCAGCCGCAACCTGCCGTCGCGCAACAGCAGCCGCAGCGCCTGCAGTGCGACGCTCTGGTCCAGCATCTGCGCGCCGTGCCCCGCGCACAGGCGCCGCGCATACGCAATCGCACGTTCGCGCGCGCGCAAGGCGGCATGCCAGAGCAGGCCCAGGGCGATGCAAATCGATAGCGGCAGCAGGGCATCAGTCACAGAAATTCCCGTCCGGCATGGGCATTGTAAGGCCCAGATGCGGCCGCGACGGCCGGAAAAAAAGCCAGGGGGTGGCAAATGCAACTGACCTTCGCGGGCGGCGAGCACGCGCCCTTCGTCTTGCCGGAAGGGCTCATCGAAATCGGCGCGACATCGGCCGCGGCGGTGGTGCTGGCGCAGCCGGGAATCGCTTCCACGCACGCACGCATCGAGCGCCATGGGGAACGCGTGCAACTGCGGCCCTGCGCGCAACCGGTGCGCCTGAACGGGCGGCCGCTGCGCGACGCCATCCTGTTGAAGCCGGGCGATACCGTGGAATTCGCTTCGGTACGCTGCCGGGTGAACCGGGAACAAGTTGCAGGCGACATCCGGCAACACACGCGCTTGCGCACGGCGGTGCCGCGCTTCGTGCTGCGCGGCGTGTCCGGGCCCACCTTCGGTCGCAACTTCGGCATCGACGGCGAACTGACGCTGGGCCGCCAGTCGGATTGCGACATCAGCATTCCTGCGGGCGAAATCTCCCGACGCCATGCCCGCCTGCGCCTCGTGCCCGACGGCGTGCTGGTGGAAGACCTGAATTCCGCCAACGGAACCTGCATCAACGGCGAGCGGGTCCACAACGGCTTGTTGAAACCCGGCGACGAGCTGGCGCTGGATACGGTGAGGTTCATGCTGTTGGCGCCGACGGTCGAAGTCGTCGCGCGCAAGTCGGCGCAACATACTGCCGCGAAGAGCCGGCACCTGCTGCGGATCGCGGCATGGAGCGTGGCGGCGATCGCACTGGTGCTGCTGGCGGCGAAGGCGTTCACAGCCGGGTTCTGATCCGGATCAGCAACGCATCCGACCGCGATGCTTGCGGCGCCTATTCGAAGCGCATCGACAGGTCGATCGCGTGGATGTGCTTGGTCAACGCGCCGACCGAAATGTAATCCACGCCGCTTTCCGCGATGGCGCGCACGCGCGCGAGGTCGACGCTGCCGGAAACTTCCAGTGGGACTCGTCCGGCCGCCAGCGCAACGGCCTCGCGGAGCATCGCGGGGGTGAAGTCGTCCAGCAACACGCGATCGGCGCCGTTGCGCAGCGCGGTTGCCAGTTCGTCCAGCGATTCCACTTCGACTTCCAGCAACAGGTCCGGGTGGCGCGCGCGCGCGGTGGCGATGGCGGGAGCGATGCCGCCCGCGGCGGCGACGTGGTTTTCCTTGATCAGGATGGCGTCGAACAATCCGATGCGATGATTGACGCCGCCGCCGCAACGCACCGCGTACTTCTGCGCGAGCCGCAGGCCTGGCAGCGTCTTGCGCGTATCCAGGATGCGCGCGCGCGTGCCCGCCACCGCATCGACGTAGGACCGCGTCACGGTGGCCGTGGCCGACAGTGTCTGCAGGAAATTCAGCGCGCACCGTTCCGCGCCCACCAGCGCGCGCGCGCGACCTTCGATGTGGCAAAGCACGGCATCGGAATCGACACGCTCGCCGTCGACGCACTGCCATTCGATGCGCACCCCGGCATCGCATGCGACGAAGCACGCCTGCGCCCAGGCGATGCCGGCGATCACGGCGCGTTCGCGGCAGACGATGCGCGCGCGCATCGTCGCGCAGGCATCGATCAGGTCGGCGGTGACGTCGCCGTCGCCGAAATCCTCGGCCAGCGCGCGCCGGACATCGTCTTCGATGATCGCTTCGGGAGGAAGTGGGGGAGCGGCTGCCATGACGGACTCCGGAGGGCTTCCGGAATTGTCGCAGTCCGTGTGCCGCGGGAAAAGCCGACGTCAGCCGGCTTGCCGCTCCGCCTGCGCTGCGCGCAGGCGTTCGACGATCGCATCCAGCGCGCGGTCGAACAGCGGCACTTCCTCGAGGATCAACGCGCGGCCTTCATTCAATTCGGTCGCGAGTTGCTGCGCGCTGCGGTCGGCCACCTTCAGGCCACGCCGGTTGACGAACAGGTATTTGCCACTGATCGGGCTGATCCAGGAAAGCTTGGCGCGTTCGCTGGTGCCTGCCTCGTCGATGAATTCGATCCATGCGCCGACCTTCAGCGCGCGCACGGTCTGCAATGCTTCCGCATTTTCCGCCGTCGGCGCGATTTCTGGCGCCGCGGGCTCGACCGCCTCTTCGCCGAGGATCTCGGCCACGCCTTCTTCGGCTGCCAGCGGCGCCGCCATTTCCGGTGCCGCCGGCGCATTGACGAAACCGTCGTCGAGCTGGCGTTTCCAGAAGTCCTGCAACTCGTCCACGAGCTTGCGCAGGTCGGGTTCCTGGAACGCCACGGTGGTCAAGCCATGACGCAGCGT
Organism: Rhodanobacteraceae bacterium; assembly: GCA_035552915.1. Taxonomy (GTDB): domain Bacteria; phylum Pseudomonadota; class Gammaproteobacteria; order Xanthomonadales; family Rhodanobacteraceae; genus 66-474. Next base: position 54,478 of record DATNEQ010000035.1, on the reverse strand, counting down.
CTTTTCCAGCCACGGCAGGCGCTCGCGCAATTCCGCGCGCTCGCGTTCGTCCTGCGGCGTGCGCGCGCTCGTCACGAACTCATGCACGAACCGCAACGCGTCTTGGAATTCCTGCGACTGCTCGCCCTGGCGCAGCAGCACCAGCACGAGATAGTTGGCCCAGGGCCGCGTCAGCACGCCCTGCAGCAGCGTCGGCAGCGGATGGCCTTCCAGGCGCGAGACGATTTCGCGCGCGGCACGGCGACGCGCTTCCTGCAAACGCTCGCGACCGCGCGCGGCTTCCGCAGCGCGCTGTTCCGCGAGTTCCGCGCGCTTGCGGTTGTTGTCGACGAACGCGGTGAAATCGTTGAGTTGCCGCTCGAACACGCCGATGTCGTCGTCGAAATCGGCGAGCAACGCTTCCACCACGCCCTTGGTCTTGTCGTACAGGCGATGGTCGCGGTCGGATTCCTCGGACCAGCCCTTGGCGGTGTCCGCCAGGAGATCGAGCAGCCTGCGCGCCGGATGCGACGCGTGGGCGAACATGCGGCGGTCCAGGATCGCCACCTTCAGATACGGGATCTGCAGGCGCGACAGCAAGACCTGCATCGACGCCGGGATCGTGCGGTCCTGCAGGATGTACTCGAACAACATCCCGACCAGATCGATGGTGTCCTCGTCGGCGCCCGAGACGCGGTTGCGCGACTCGCCCGAAAGCCGGCCGATCTGGTTCATCAGCTCTTCTTTCAGGCGTTGCACCATTTCCGCCGCATTGCCGCCTTCTGCGGGCATGGGCGCCGGGGGCAGCGGTGCGGCTTCACCCTGCAGCAAGGTCAGCGCGCCGAGCAGTTCGGCCGGCGTGAGCGAGGTGATGGACGCGCCGCTCATCATCGCGGTTTCCGGCGCGCGTCCCTGGCGGCGCGACGCCAGCAACGCGGTGAGCGTGTGCATCAGCTCCGCATGCAGACCGGCAGACGGGTCGGAGAGCGCGGCGCCGGACAGCGTCTCCGCCATCGCGGCAGCGTGCGCCTCGGCCACGTGCGCGTCGATGGCGTCGCCGGCAGGATTCGTTCGCACGAAGGTGTGCCGCAGGTGCGGCAGCACGCCCGCCTGCATCAGCAGCGTGTTCACTTCGTGGTAGAGGGCATCCAGCCCGTTGAGCACGTAGCGCTCGAACAGTTTGAGGATGATCAGGCGGACCTTGATGTCCACTTCCAGTTCGCGCAGCGCGGCGCGGAACCCGTGCGCCAGCGCGGCGGGACCGAGCGGATTGTTGCCGTCGTCGATGCGGTGGCCGCCGCAGATCACGCCCAGCCGCTGGTTGAGCGCGTGCAGCGCGCTGGCGAGGCGACTGTCGGCCTTGGAGACCATGCTGGCGATGGCCAGCGACTCTTCCAGCTCGCTGTCATCGACCAGCGACAATTGGCCGCTGCGTGCGGCCGCGGCGGCGGAGTCCACGCTGTCGGCGCGCGAACGCGGGCGACCCATGGCGAATTCGCCGAAGCCGCGCGCGACTTCCTCGCCGAACAGGCGTTCTACCAGCGGACGTTTCTTGCGCGCTTCGCGCATGCCGTCGAAATACTGGGTCTGCGCGGCATTGCTCTCGGCCTTTTCCGCGAGATCAAACAACGCGTCGTCCACGTTGTCGAGCAGATGGGTGGCTAGTTCATGGCTGCGCTTCAGGGTGAGCGCGCGCACCGAGCCCAGCAGTTCTCCGACGCGTTCGTTGCGCGGATCGCCGCGACCCGCCAACTCCACCACTTTGCCGGGGTCGGGGCGGGAATCGTTCTGGGATGTAGTCATGGCGGCGCGCCGGTCAGTAGTCGGCAGAGTATGGCGGAGGCTTGCGGGCGGCGCGTGATGGCCATCACGGATCGCGGGTCTGCCTCTCCTTAGTGCGGGAAATCGGCGAGCTGAAGCGTACCGATTCCCTCATCCGGGAGCATCACCGGAATATCGTCCTCGATGCGGTAGACGACCTTGCCGTCCACCGTGATCAGACCCGCTTGCAGCGGTGCGTCCACCCTGGCGCCGGCGACCGTATCCAGCGTGCCCGCCGACACCGCGCGGTTGAGCGCGTCCAGTTCGCCCGCGCCGAGCATGCGCAGCGGGGTCTTGCTCACGGGGTCGCAAAGAATGTCCAGCAGCCGCTTGTCCAACGTAGGCCTCCGGTGCAAGGAGCGAAAAAGTCGAGGAACGAATCCGCTCTGTCATATCCCAACAGTCCCAGCCGAACCTGTGGTTCGACTGCCCCCTTTACTCAAGGGGGCCAAAAAATGGGCACGGACGTACAATAGCCCTTTTGGGGTCCACCGGCCATGAAACAGACAGCGCGCGCACCGACGGTCGGCGTGGTCATGGGCTCGCGCTCGGACTGGGAAACCCTGCGGCACGCGGCGGACATGCTGGCCGCCCTCGGCATCGCGCACGAAGTGCAGGTGGTCTCCGCGCACCGCACGCCGGACAAATTGTTCGCCTACGCGGAATCGGCGCTGACGCGCGGCCTGCGGGTGATCATCGCGGGTGCCGGCGGCGCGGCGCACCTGCCCGGCATGCTCGCCGCCAAGACGCGCGTCCCGGTGCTGGGCGTGCCGGTGGAATCGAAGGCGCTCAAGGGGCTCGATTCGCTGCTTTCGATCGCGCAGATGCCGGCGGGCGTGCCGGTCGGCACGCTGGCGATCGGCAAGGCCGGCGCGATCAACGCGGCCCTGCTGGCGGCGTCGATCCTCGCGCCGCACGACGCGAAGATCGCTGGAAAGCTCGATCGCTTCCGCGCCGAACAGACCGCGCAGGTGCTGAAGGATGCCGATCCGCGCAAGCCGGCGGAGAAGAAGCATTGACTCCATGACGAAGACCGTCGGCATCCTGGGAGGCGGCCAGCTCGCGCGCATGCTGGTGCTGGCCGGCGCGCCGCTGGGCGTGCGCTTCGTGGTGGTGGACAGCGCCGAAGACGCCTGCGCCGGACAGGTCGCTCCGCTGGTGCGCGCCGACTGGCGCGACTTCGCCGCGCTCGAATCCTTCGCTGCCGGCGTCGATGTGGCGACCTTCGATTTCGAGAACGTGCCGGCGGAAACCGCGCAATGGCTGGCCGAACGCACGCGGGTGTTTCCGAATCCGCGCGCGCTGGCGATCGCGCAGGATCGGCTGGAAGAGAAAACCCTGTTCCGCGAATGCGGCCTCGGCACACCGGATTTCGCGGTGGTGGATTCGCGCGCGGACCTCGACGCGGCGCTGCGCGCCATCGGCACGCCCGCGATCCTGAAGACGCGCCGATTGGGCTACGACGGCAAGGGCCAGTTCCGGCTGAAATCCGCGGACGACGCGGAGGCAGCGTGGGCCGCGCCGGGCGGCAATTCGCATGGCCTGATCCTCGAGGCTTTCGTGCCGTTCGATGCGGAAGTCTCGGTGGTCGCGGTGCGCGCACGCGATGGCGATTTCCGCACCTGGCCGCTGACGCGCAACTGGCATTCCGATGGAATCCTGTCGGCGAGTCTCGCGCCCGCGCACATGGACCATGCGATCGCGCAAGCCGCGTTCGCGCACGCAAAGACGATCGCGGAAAAGCTCGACTATGTCGGTGTGTTTGCGCTGGAGTTGTTCGTGCGCGACGGCGAGTTGCTCGGCAACGAAATGGCGCCACGCGTGCACAACTCCGGGCACTGGACCATCGAGGGCGCGGTCACGTCGCAATTCGAGAACCACGTGCGCGCGGTGCTCGGACTGCCGCTCGGCGATACCTCTGCGCTCGGCCGCAGTTGCATGCTGAACTGGATCGGCGAACTGCCCGACGCCGACGCGGTGCTGCGCGAAAGCGGTGCGCACTGGCACGACTACGGCAAATCCCCGCGCGCCGGACGCAAGGTCGGCCACGCGACGATTTGCGCGCGAGATGACGCAACGCTCGCGAACACTTTGCAAAGAATCGGCGATGCGCTCGGAAGGCAAGCGCAGGTGCAGTCGGTGGTACAAGCGTTGCTGGGTTAGCTAATGAATGTTGGAGTGGGTAATCGGCTCACAACAAAACGCGCATGAAGATATATCGCCTTCCAATTGTGGTTGCTGCACTCAGATTGGTCATTGGCATTGTGATTGCGCTGAATCCTGACGATGGGGGCTGGAGTGGCCTATATTTTTTAATTTTAGATTTTCCCGGCGTGATCTTGTATGGCCCATTGGAAAAGTTGATGCCGTCATTGTGGGCGTGCGCATTCTTGGGCACTGTGTGGTGGTATTTTTTTGTCCTATTCGTTGAATATTGTTTTTTGAAAATACGTGGAACGCAGATGATACGAAAGTCGTGATTGCCGAAGCATAGGAATACCGATCACTTTTCGATCCTGTAATTCAAACTCGCCCGATTCCCCGTCGTGGCGTTCTCCGCCTCGAATTGCAGGAAACGGTTGAGGGTGTAGCGCAGGGTGATGACCTGGCCCGGCGTGAACAGGCCGACGCCGTAGCTCAGGAACAGTCGCGGCGAGAGGTATTTGCCGGCGGTGAACGCGCTCCCGCCCAGCGCTTCGCTGCTGGACACGCCGGCTTCCAGCCCCAGCCGCGATCCGATCGACTTGGCGAGCCGGTCGCCGGCCATGCCGCCCAATGCCTGCGCCGCGGTGTTGAGCGTGTCGGCCTCGCCGCTTTTCAATGAAGCCAGTGGACGCCCGGTGACGAGGTAGGAGAGCGCTTCCGCCTGTTCCATGGCGGGATCGGAGAACACGGTGAGGATCGGCTGCTGCGCGGTGCCGCGCACGCTCAGGCCGACGGTGATGTCGTCGCCGCGGATCGCGCGTTGCGCGCGGATGTCGAGGCCGGGATTGTCCAGCCGCGTGCCGGCGAACAACAGTCGTCCGTGTTCGATCTGCAGGTTCTGGCCGTACGCCTGGTAGTTGCCGCTCACCTGGATTTCGCCGCGGCCGGTGGCATCCTGGTCGGGTTGCGCGCGCACGGCGAGCGTGCCACGTACCTTGCCGTCCAGCCCATAGCCTTTCACCGCGACGTCGTCGCCGAGTTTCACCGTGATGTCGGCGCGCATCGCCATCACCGCCACCGCGGATTGCGGCTGTTCTTCGTCCACCACCACCACGTCCGGGGAGGCTTCCGCCGGACCCTGTCCGGGCAGTTTCTCGATGTCGATCTTCGCCTTCGGGATGCCGAGCGTGCCGGTGAGCGCGTACACGCCGTCGCTGCGGCCGATGCGCAGGTCCGGTGAGGCGATCACGTGCGCGGCGGGGATGTCGGTGACCAGCACGTTGTCGCCGCGCAACGTGATCGACAATGGCGCGGCCGCGTTCAATCCCGTGCTGCCGCTGACATTCAGCGCGCCGCCGCCGGAAGCGATGCGGCCGTCGATGTGCAACAAACCCTGCGTGTCGCCGGTGATCGCGAAGCTTCCGTCATGCAGTTTCAGTCCCGCGCGCGGCAGTTCCGCGGAAAATCCCTGCGTGCGGATGGCGCCCTGGAATTGCGGCGCCGCCAGCGTGCCACCGAAGGCGAGCGAGCCGGCAAGGCTGCCCTTGACGTTGGCGATTTCCGAAGACAGCGCTTCCAGGAACGCGAGGCTCTTCAGGTCCGCGCTGACGCTGCCGCCGAGCGCATGTTGCGCGCCGGAGAGCGTGACGTCGCCGCGCAGGCTGCCGCCGTCGTCGAGATCGCCGCGCAGGTTCAGGTGCTGGTTCTGGCCGTTGGCGATGATGTCGGCTTGAAGAGTTTTCCATGCGAGCAAGGGCTGGTTCGGCGTGGACGAAAACGCCAGCGCGCCGGCACTGGCCTGCAGGTTCGCGCTGCCATCGGCGCTGCCGTCGGCGCGCAGCGCGAGTTGCCCGGAACCGGAAAGTTCGCCGCCGGCCTGCATCGGGTCGGTGCCCGCGGCCAGTGTCGCCAGCAATTGCAGCGGCAGGCGTTGCAACTGATAGCGCGCGTCGATGCTGCCATCGACCTTGCGGTCGCCCGCGACGCACAGATTCGGTTGTCCTGCGCTGAGGCAGAGTTGCGAGAGCGACGCCGCGCCCTTGTTCCAGGCGATCGTCGAAGGCTGCTGTTGACGCCAGGCCGGCATGCCCTGCGGCGTGAGCGACAGATCGTGCAGCGTGCCGCGCCAGCTTTGCGTCTTCGACTGCCAGCTTCCCTGCAAGGCGAGTGCGCCGTCGAGTTGCGGCCCGTGCGCGGAAAATTGCAGGCGATGCGCGGTCGCGTTGCCGTGCGCGTCGAGATGCGCGGTGTCGAAATCCAGCCCCTGCACGTGCGCGCCGCCCAGGGTGAGATCGATGTCGCCGCCGGGCTGGGTGACGTCGGGAATCGTCGCGTCGAGTTGCAGGGAAGCGACGCGTTGCTCGCCGTGGCTCAGCGCATTGCCATGCAGGCGTCCCGCGACCGCGAGTTTCGGCCACGCGCCGCGCACGCTGAAGTTGCCTTGCAGCGAACCTGCCGACTGCGGCAGCCAGTCGCCCAGCGATGCGACGTCGAGCGACACCGTCGCATCGGTGCGCGCGCCGCCCTGGCCTTTGGCCACGATGCGGCTGTGACCGCTGACCAGTGACAACGACCCGTTCAACAGATTGTCGGGCGAGACGCGCAGGTCGGCTTCGCTGCCGGCGACGCTGCGCTGGCGCAGTGCCCCGGCGACACGATCGAGCTTGAGCGAGAATTGCGGGCCGCGCGGCGTGAGCGTGCCCTGCGTCGCCAGCGCGAAATCCAGCGCGCCGTCCCAGCCGGCGAGGAATTCGCCGGGGTCGAATTGTTTCGCCGTCGCATCGAGCTTCCATCCGAGTTGCGGTTGCAAGACGATGGTGCCGGAAGCGTCCAGCCCGCCGCGTTTTTGCGCCAGTTTCAGGCTTTGCAGCGCGATCGCGTCCGGATCGCCCCGCAGCGCGAGTTGCAGCGCCGACAACTTGCCGGGCGGCCCGATCGCCACGTCGCCGGTCGCCGCAAAGTGTTGCACGCTGCCTTGCACGTGCACCGCGCCGTGCGTGTCGAGGGTCTGCCCGACAAGTTCGGCGGGCAGGCGTACATCGTTCCACTGCACGTCCAGTTTGGCGCTGACCGGATCGGCATCGAGTTGCAGCGTGCCATGGGCGATCGCCACGCCGGCGATCTGCGGCGAGCGCAGGCGCAGCGGATCGAGCGCCAGCGTCTTGCCGTCGAAACGGAATTGCGCGGGATCGAGCAGCACGATCTTGTCGTCGATGGCCAGCGTGCCTTCCAGCTTGCCGCCGGCGCCATCGCCGGCCCCGCGCAAATCCAGCGCCAGCGTGCGCAACGACGGCGGCAGCATCGGCAACGCGCGCACATTGAAACGCGGTGCGTTAGCCTTCAGTGTCCACGCGCGCCTTGCGTCCAGCGACAGCGTGGCTTGCAAGTCGGCAGCCAGCGGCGAGGTGATGCGCGCCTGCAGTTGCGCGCGGGAACCGTCCGAGCGCGAATCCAGTTCGGCGGCGTAACGCATGCCGCCCTGTGTCCAGTCGATGCGAGCCTGTCCCTGTCCGGGGTAGCCGGGAGCCAGCGCGACGACGCCTTGCAGGTCGACGTTGCCTTGCGGCGCTTTCAGGGCCAATCGTTTCAGCAGCAATTGCCGTTGGCTCCAAAGCCCCGCGAGCGCGAGGCTGTCGGCGGCGGCCAGCGGCTTGCCTTGCCGCTTCACGACAATGCGCGTCAACAACACATCGTCCAGCGCGATCGTCATCGGGGGCTTCGGCGAAAACGCGGAACCTTGTTGCGACAATGAAGTCCCCAGCGCGAGGTCGATGCCATCGATGCGCGCGCGGGTGACGTGCAATCGCCCGAACGGCAAGCCCCAGGGCTGGAAGGCCAGTGCCGCGGAATCGATGCGCAGGTCATTGCCGTCCTGGTCGCGCCAACGCACCCCGCGCACGTCGACGCCGCGCGCCAGCGTGCCCGAAGCGTCCGCCCAGGTGAACTGTGCGTGGGTGAACGACGATGCGCGGTCGAGCGCGAAACGCAGGCCCGACGGTGTGTACAGAAGCCATGGGAAAACGGCGGCGAGCAGCGCGACGGTCGCCGCAAGCGCGAGGCCGAGTCCGAGCAGCCATTTGCGCGCGCGCGTCACAGGTCGGGTCCGATCACGATGTGCAACTGCGCGCCGTGATAGTAGGCGTTGTTGATCGGCACGCCGACGTCCACGCGCACCATGCCGACGGGCGAACGCCAGCGCACGCCAAGCCCCGCGCCGGTCTGCGCGTGGAAATCGTTGCCGTCGAAGGCGTCGCCGGAATCCACGAATGCGGCGATGCCCCAGTCGCGCGTGAAGTAGTGTTCCACTTCCGCGCTCGCCACCAGCAGGCGCGTGCCGCCGATCACGCGATCGTAGTCGTTGCGCGGTCCGATCGCCTGATAACCGTAACCGCGGATGGAACGATCGCCGCCGGCGAAGAAGCGCAGCTCGGGCGGCAGCTTGCTGAAATCGCCGACCGTCATCGCGCCGGCGTCGCCGCGCAGGATCAGGCGATCGCGGCGCGACAACGCGTGGATCCATTTGACGTCGGCCTGCGCCTGCACGAAGCGCGTGCTCGGCCCGGGGGAAGCGCGCGCGATAAGGTTGATCGACCAGCCGCGGCGCACGAACAGCGGATCATCGGCGACTTTCCTGGTGAGCGAGGCTTCCGGATACACCAGCACGCTGCGCCCGTGTTCGACGCCGGGTTCGTTGACGTCCTGGCTGTTGGTCGCGCCGACGGTGAAGGTGCCGCCGGTCAGGTGCAGGCCGAAGGTGCGCACGAAACCGTGCCAGTCACGCGTTTCGTCCGCGGCCAGCGAAAACGTGCGCGACAGCGAAGTGTCGGTGTTCTCGTCGCGATACGCGGCGCCGAGATTGAAGCTGCGATGATCCGGCCCGGGCCGCGGGATGGTGTACACCGCTTGCGCGCTCTTCAACCGCTGCGCGACCACCACTTCCGTGGCCAGCTTGTGGCCGCGCTTGTTGAGCCAGCGCCAGCGCACGCCGCCGCGCACGCCCGGCCCGGTGTCGGTGCCGACGAAAACACCGGCGGTGTAGACATGCCGCTTGGCCGGCGCGAGATCCACGTCGACCGGAACCACATGGTCGACGGCTTTTTCCGGGTGCGGCTCCACGTTGACGATCGAGAAATAATCCGCGTCGGTGAGCGATTGCTGCAGCGCCAGCAGGTCGGCCTGCGTGTACCAGTCGCCTTGCTCCCACGGTACGTAGCGCTGCAGGAAACCGGGTTCGAATTGCGAGCCGGTGAAGCCGACCGCGCCGAGCCTGTAGCGTTCGCCGGGCGCGTAGTGCAAATGGATGTCGGCGCGATCCTGCGCGCGCGTGACCTCGACGCGATGCACCGTGGCCTTCGCATCGAGGTAACCGTTCTCGAGCAGCGACGTGCCGACCGCCGCCTTGGAAGTTTCGTAGACGCCGTCCTGCATCGCTTCGCCGACGCGCGGATGGAACGTGCGCAGCGCCTTGCGCACCGACGGCAATTGCGCCGCCGGCGCCGGCACCTGCAAGTCGAGTTGCGCGACTTTCGTCTGCGCGCCTGGCGTGACGTGCAGGCGCACCCGCCAGCCGCCCTCGACCGTTTCCAGGTTGCTGTCGACCTGCGCGTTGTAATAGCCGAGGGGACGCAACGCGAGCTGCGCCTGCTTCGCGGCATCACCGGCCAGCACGCGCGCCTGGGTGGCGCTGATGTCGTCGCGATTGGCGTAGCGGGTGATGCCGACGCCGTCGCGCACCGTGGCCTGCAGCGGTTTGTCCACGCCGTCGATCACCACGCCGATTTTCTGCGCGAACGCGCACGGCGCAAGCGTGAGCAGGAAGGTCGCGACGAAGCTGCGCAGGGAACGGTTCGGCATCCCGTCCTAGTTTACGGGAGCCGCGGTCGCGATCGTCGGCGCGGGCGATGCCGAAGACCGCGGCGCGGGATTTTCGTCCTCGCCGTCGCGCGAACGATGCGCGACCCACGCGCCGATCAGCGCCGAAACATACGGGATCGCCTGCGCGGCGAGGATCACCATCCACAACTGGCCTTCCAGATAGCGCCCGCCGTAGTTGAGCATCATGCCGCCGATCGCCATCAGCAACGCGATCGCCATCAGCAATTCCTCGCGTACCGAAGCGAATGCGCTCGGTTTCCCCGTGAGCCTGCGGCGCTTGGCTGTGCGCACGAACACGCCCTGTTTCTTGAACAGGCCCATCCAGATGCCGCGCGCGATCGCGTGCGACAAACCCATGCTGGCGATGGAAGCCATGAGCGTCTCGCGCCAGCTGCATGGCACGCGCGCGCGGAACAGCACGATGCCGAACAGGGTCTTGGCCACGAAGAAACCCAATACCGGGATCAGGAACAACTGCATCGGCAGGCTGAAGATCGCGGGCCAAGCCAGCATGCCGACCGTCCACGCCAGCGCCATCAGCGTGAACACCAGGTGCAGCGCGTCCGCGAACCACGAGAACCAGCCGGTGAGGAAGTGGAAGCGTTGTCCCGCACCGAGCGGGCCGCGGCGCACCATCCAGTTCCAACGTCCTTTCATGATCTGCATCGCGCCGAACGCCCAGCGGTAGCGCTGCGACTTGTACGCGGTGAAATCCGCCGGCGTGAGGCCGCGACCCATCACCTCGTCGACGTATACCGTGTCGTAGCCGGCGTGCATCAGGCGCAGGCCGAGTTCGGCGTCTTCGCAGATCGTCCATTCCGACCAGCCGCCGGTGCCCTCCAGCGCGCTGCGGCGGACCATCGTCATGGTGCCGTGCTGGATGATCGCGTTGCGTTCGTTGCGATGATGCATGCCGATGCGGAAGAAGCCGTCGGATTCCCAGTTGGTCATGCGGCGGAAGGCGTTGTGCGCGAAATCGCGGTGCGCCTGCGGGCACTGCACCACCGCGACTTTCTGATCGTGGAAATAACCGGTGAGCGCGGACAGCCAGTCCGGCCGCACCACGTAATCGGCGTCGATCGCGGCGATGACTTCGGCGCGCGGGTCGGTTTCCTTCAGGCCGTAGTTGAGCGCGCCGGCCTTGAAGCCGGGCCATGGATTCAGGTGGAAGAAGCGGAAATGCGGGCCGAGTTTCGCGCAGTATGCCTCCACCGGTTTCCACACTTCCTCGTTCCTGGTGTTGTTGTCGATCACCAGCACTTCGAAGTTGTGGTAGTCCAGTGCCGCGAGCGAATCCAGCGTGGCGATCACCATCTCCGGCGGTTCGTTGTAGCAGGCGAGGTGGATCGACACGAACGGCTGCGTCGCGGCGTCGTCCGGGGGCAGCAATGCGAAATGCCGCAGCCAGCGCTTGTGCCAAAGCACTTCCACGAATTCGAAGCCGTTGATCAGCAGCACGGCCATGATCGCCAGTTGCGCCGGGAACAGCAGCAACAGCATCGCCCAGTCGACGACATCGAGATAGAAGAAGAACGGCACGGTGGCGGACCATACGATCAGCGCCGCAGCGAGCTGGATCAGGGCGAGGAAAACGAAGCGCCCGGTCAGGCGGAAGCGCGCGAACGCCAGCGCGAACCACAGCATCGGCAGGAACGCCAGCGCTGCGGCGGCCGTGGCCTTCCACGGCCAGTTCACGTCTTCCAGCACCGGGCCGGTCAACGGGAATTTCAGGCGGCGGTCGGCGCCGAAGAATCCCCAATAGGCTTCCACGCGGCGGTTGCCTAGGGCTTCCTTCCATGGCTGGTCGATCGCTTCCATCAGGTAATAATCGATGCCGAGGTTGCGCGCGACATTCAACCACTCGCGCAGGAAGATGGCTTCGTCGGCGATCGAAGGCCTGGCGTATTCGAAGCGGTCGCCATTGGACGGCCAGCCGATTTCGCCGATCACGATGTGCTTGTCGGGGAACAGTTGCTGCAACTGCTGGTAGCGCATCAGCGCTTCGTCGATGGCCTGCTTGCGCGGCACGCCCTCCCAGTAGGGCAGCAGGTGCACGGTGATGAAGTCGACGTGTTGCGCCAGTTCCGGATAGGTCTGCCAGATGTGCCATGGCTCGGCAGTGGAGACCGGCTGGCGAATCGAGGCGCGCGCGCGGTCGAGGTAGGCCATCAGTTGCTCGGGCGGCATGTCGGCGCGCAGCAGCACCTCGTTGCCCACGATCACGCGCTTGATGTCCGGCCAGCGTCGTGACTGCGCGATCAGCGCATCCATCTCCTTCTCGTTGCGCTCGACGCGCTTGTCCAGCCACGCGCCGGCCATGACGTCCAACCCGTACTTCTGAGCCAGCCGCGGAATGGCGGGGCTTTCCAGCGAGGAATACGTGCGGACGCGATGGGTATAGCGCGACAGCAGCGCAAGGTCGCGATCCAGTTCCTGGTCATTCGGATGCGTGTCGTCGAACGGACTCTGGTAACGCTGGTACGCGCTGAAGGCGAAGCCCGAGATCTGTCCTTGCCAGGGCTCCACGCGGGTCGGGCGGTCGGCCACGCCCCACAGGACGAAATTCAGGCCGGCCACCGCCAGCGCGAGCAGCAGCGCGGAAAGGAAGACGACCGGTCGCGAGCGACCGCGTGCGATGGGCGTGTTGTCCAAGTACGGTTCCGCGCGAACGACCGGTGCCGAAACCCGCGCAGCTTAAGTCAGTGAGGCGCCGCGCTCAAACACGCGCGACCGTACCCAGCCAACGCGAGCAGCCGTCCATGGTGCGCTTTCCGGCCCGCACATCCTTGTGCGGGCGTCAGAACGCGCGCGCGCTGCATTACTTTGCATCGCGCAAGCGCGCGTTCTAACCCATCTGCGTGCCGGCGAATTCCCAGTTCACCAGGTTCCAGAACGCCTCCAGATATTTCGGGCGGGCGTTGCGGTAGTCGATGTAATAGGCGTGCTCCCACACGTCGCAGGTCAGCAACGGGCGATCGCTGCCGGTGAGCGGCGTGCCGGCGTTGGACGTGCTGACCAGGCCCAGCGAACCGTCCGCGCGCTGCACCAGCCAGGCCCAACCGGAACCGAATGTGGTGGCACCCACCTTGGTGAATTCTTCCTTGAACTTGTCGAAACCGCCGAATGCCTTCTTGACCGCGTCGGCCAATTTGCCGGAAGGTTCGCCGCCACCGCTCGGCGACATGCAGTTCCAGTAGAAGGTGTGGTTCCACGCCTGCGCGGCGTTGTTGAACATGCCGCCGGTGGCCTTGCGCACGATGTCCTCGAGCGACATGTCGGCGAAGTCCGTGCCCTCGATCATCTTGTTGAGATTGTCCACGTAGGCCTTGTGGTGCTTGCCGTGGTGGTAATCCAGCGTTTCCGCGGAAATGTGCGGCGCCAGCGCGTCGCGTTCGTAGGGCAGCGGGGGGAATTCGATCGCCATTTGCCTGCTCCTTGGATCAAAGAAGAATGCGGGCCGCGCCTGCTACAATCGCCAACCTCGGCGCAACGCCATTTTTCATTGTAACCCTACGCCCATGGATGTGAACGAAAAGATCAAAAGCACGCTGGCGGAACACCCGATCGTGCTGTACATGAAAGGCACGCCGCAATTCCCGATGTGCGGCTTCTCTGCGCGCACCTCGCAGGCGCTGGGAGCGGCAGGAGCCGAATTCTTCCCGGTGAACGTGCTGGAGGATCCCGATATCCGCGCCAACCTGCCGCGCTATTCCAACTGGCCGACCTTCCCGCAGCTTTTCATCAACGGCGAACTGATCGGCGGTTGCGACATCACCCTGGAGTTGTACCAGTCCGGCGAACTGCAGCGCATGGTGCAGGAAGCCGGCAAGCCGTCCGCGCAATGAGTCTGGACGTCGCGCATCTTCCGTCGGGCTGCAATGCCGCGGACGATGCGCTGAAGGATCGCGTCGTGCTGGTCACCGGCGCTGCCGGTGGGCTCGGCCGCGAAACGGCCTTGGCGTGCGCGCGAGCCGGCGCCACTGTGCTGCTTGCGGGCCGCAAGCAGCGCGCACTGGAAAAGGTCCACGATGAAATCGCCGCGCTGCCCGGCGCGATGCCGCCGGTGATCCAGTTGATCGATGTGCTCGGCGCTACGCCGGCGGATTGTGAATCGCTGGCGGAGATGATACGCGAGGAACTCGGCAGGCTGGACGGCATCGTGCACGCGGCCGCGCGCTTCGACGGCCTGACGCCGCTCGCGATGCACAAGCCGCGCGAATGGATGGAGACGCTGCACGTCAACGTCAGCGCGCCGTTTCTTCTGACACAGGCCTGCATGCCGTTGTTGCAGGAGCGTGCCGACAGCGCGGTGGTATTCGTGCTGGACGATCGCGAACGCATGGGCCGCGCGCACTGGGGTGCGTACGGCGTGTCCAAGGCGGCGCTGGAGCAGTTCGCCGGCATCCTGCACCAGGAGACCGCGACTTCGCCGTTGCGCGTGCATGCGCTGCTGCCCGCGCCGATGCGCACCGCGCTCAGGCGCATGGCGTGGTTCGGCGAAAACGCGGAAGACATCGCCACGCCGGAAACCGCGGCGGCGGCGGTCGTGTATCTTCTGTCGCCGGCGGCCGCGCAGATGCGTGGCAAGCTGCTCGATCTGCGCGACGAACCATGCGACCAACCAGGGGAGGAGTGAAGCGGGAGACAGGCGCGATGGGTGAGGGTCTTTTCCTGCGTGTCTGCCGCTTTCCGGATGCATGGAAACCCAGATGACCACGCTGTCGGCCGGGATCCTGCTGTTCCTGATCCTGGACCCGCTCGGCAACATCCCGATTTTCCTGTCGCTGCTGAAGCACGTGCCGCGGCAGCGCCGGTTGTGGGTGATGACGCGCGAATTGCTGATCGCCCTGGCCGTGCTGATCGTTTTCCTGCTCTGCGGCCAGTTCATCCTGCGCGTGCTGCAACTGAAGCAGGAATCGGTGAGCATCGCCGGTGGCATCGTGCTGTTCCTGATCGGCATCAAGATGGTGTTCCCGCCGCGCGACGGCGGCATCTTCGGAGACGCGGGAGAAGGAGAACCCTTCATTGTGCCGCTGGCGATCCCCGGCGTGGCGGGGCCCTCGGCGATGGCCGCGCTGTTGTTGCTGACCAATTCGCAGCCCGGCCGCACGGCGCAATGGGGCGTGGCGCTGTTCCTGGCGTGGCTGGCGACCGCGGTCATCCTGCTGTCCTCGACATGGCTGTTCCGTTGCCTGGGCGAGAGCGTATTGACCGCCATGGAGCGGTTGATGGGCATGTTGCTGGTGGCGTTGTCGGTGCAGATGTTCCTGGGCGGGTTGACTGCATACCTGCATCTCGCCTGATTTCCGGAAAAGACCACCAGGGTCTTCGGGAAGTCCGGACTGAAACCGCCGCTCGCGAAACTTCCCGGATCCGATGCCGCGTGCTCGGCACCTTGCGGTGCGGGCTTTCTGGTCGACCGTCGGCGGATGTTAGAAATTTGTCATTTGACGCTGTTAGACTTGCGAATTGAGTCGTCAGACACGGCGGCTCGGGGAGCCGCAACCCGGGTTGCGCGAGGCATTGCCAGTCGCTGACCCGTGCGGCGGATTCGGCAGCCCCGATGCGGGCACAACGTGTTCCAAGGACATATCCAATGAAGCATTTCATCCGGCAGGGTTCGCTGCCGATCGCCATCGTCGCCGCGCTCATGGCAAGCGGTGCTTTCGCACAGAGCACTCCGGACCAGGATGCGAACGGCCAGCAACCCCCTCAGCCGACGCAAGCCCAATCTCCCTCTCCGTCAGGGCAGCGCTCGAGCGTGTCGACCACGTCCAACACGACCACCCAGAACGACACCAAGCTGCAACAGATGGCAACGATCGTGGTGACGGGCAAGTCGCTGTCGCTCGGCGGCGGCCTGATGTCGGTGCAAACGGCGCCCAAGGCGGTTTCGACCATCACGCGCGATGCGATCGTGCAAGCGGCGCCGGGCGCCACCTTCGTGCAGATGATCGACAGCATCCCCGGTGTGACCGCGGCCACCGACGACTACACCGGCCTCAACGACGGCAACTACAGCATCCGCGGATTCACCAACGACGAAATCGGCGTCACCGTGAATGGCGCGCCCGTCAACGACAGCGGCAACTACAGGGTGTATTCCACCGAATACGGCGACACCGAAAACATGGGCGACATCACGGTGCTGCAAGGCTATCCGGATGTCGACCAGCCCGTGGCGGGCGCGGCGGGCGGCACCATCGCCTGGGCGACCATCGATCCCAGCCATACCCCCGGCGTGGACCTGAGCCTCACGGGCGGAAGCAACAGTTATCAACGCCAGTTCATCCGCGCGAACACGGGCGATACGGGGCCGGTGCGTTCCTGGATTTCCTATTCCAACAACCAGGTCGATCTCTGGCGCGGCAGCGGCAATTCGCACGTCACCAAGATCGACGGCAAGTCGGTGTGGCAGATCAACGACACCAGTTCCATCACGGCGTCGCTGCAGTACAACCGCGAAATGAAGTACGCGTACGAGGGCTTGACGAAGACGCAGGCGGCGCAGAACTATTTCGCCAATTACGACACCACGTTGCTGTATCCCACCGACGCCAATTACTGGGAACTGCACACGAATCCGTTCCGGAGCTGGTTGTTCAGCCTGGACGGCGAGTTCCAGTTGAACGACAACCTGCACCTGTCGGTCGTGCCTTATTTTCAGTACGGCGCCGGCGGTGGCGGCGGCGGTACGACGTTTTATGAAACCACGTCGACCGTTCCCTCTTTCAGGGATACCAATCAGGATCTGAACGGCGACGGCGAGATCGGCGGCAAGGCGCTGGCTTACGGGCTGAGTCGTTCCTACACGTGGCGTCCGGGCATCGTCGCCAAGTTCAATCAGTATTTCGGCGAGACGGACAGTCTGGAATACGGCATCTGGCTCGATCGCTCGCGCCAGGAACAGAGCCAGGTCTATACGCCCACCACCGACGGAACGCCGGTAGATGTCTGGGCCAAGACCGATGATTACCTGATCCGTTATCCGGATGGCGGCATCCAGTACAACTATCTCGAATATACCGACACGGAACTCGATCGCGCATTCGTCAGCAACAACTGGACGCCCAACGACAAATGGACGTTGACCCTAGGCGCCGCTTACACATGGGTGAAACGCGACGGTTACGATTTCCAGCAGCCGGGTTCGGAGGACTTCAAGATCGGCCACGGCGGCGACGTGACCGGGAGCTACAACAAGGTGACGCCGAGTCTCGGTGTTAAATACCAGATCGACGACCAGAACCAGCTTTACGCGGGCTTTGGCCAGACCTTCCGCGCGCCCATCAATGGCGCGGTGATGCAGAATCTCGCGCTGATCGATTATTACGAACAGAACCCCGATGCCACGCCGCTGACGCCCGCGCAGCTTGAAACGCTGCAGAACAACAAACCCGAACAGTCCAGCACGCTGGATGCGGGATGGCGTTACTACGGCGGAAGGGTATCGGCCAGCGTGGACGCGTATGCCTCGAACCTCAAGAACAAGCAGGTCTCCGGCTTCGACAACACCACCGGCGACACGATCTATGTCACCTTGCCGGGCGTGCACATGCGCGGCCTCAATGGCGAGGTCAGCTACAAGCTCGACGACCAGTTCACGTTGTACGGCTCGTACGCCTACACGAAGTCCTCGTTGCAGGGTTCGGTCGATACCTTCGGCGACGGCATTTACGTCCTGGATGGCAAGACCTTCATCAACGCGCCGAAGAACTCGGGTTATGTGCGCCTGAACTACACCAACGGCATGTTCTGGGCCAGCCTGGATGCCAAGTACCGCGGCGCGGTATGGGGCGACTGGTACAACACCGAGAAGGTCGGCGGCTATACGACGTTCAATCTCAACGCGGGATTGAACCTGCCGGATTTCTCGTCGTGGTTCACCAAGCCGGCGATCAAGCTCAACGTGTTCAACATCGGCGACCATCACGCCTTCGCATACGCCAACAGCAACACCTTGCTGGCGACCAAGGGCTACAAGGATCCGAACGGCGTGAGCCTGTATGCTTCGGCGCCGTACTACATCCTGCTGCAGCCGCGCACCTACATGGTCACCTTGAGCGCGTCGTTCAAGTAAACCAGCGCGGCTCGAACGCCAATGATGCCGGCGCTCCCCGTGGGCGCCGGCTTTTTTTGGATTGCGCTTGACCGATGCCGGATACGCGGACCATGCTTGCCGGTCGAGCCGGCGTGACACGCCCGCTGCCACGTCTGCAAGGAGACGCCAAGCGATGAATTCCGCAAGATCACCACAGGAAATGCAGCCCCCACCGACAGTGAGCGCGCGCATCGTGCCGGCCGGTACCCTGGACGTGTTGTCGCGCCGCGAGATCTCGCGGCTGCGCGATGCCACCGCATCGGGCCTGCACGCATTGCTGCGTTCCTGCGCGCTGGCGGTGCTCACTTCGGGCGAGATGAACGACGACGCGCGTTCGATGCTGGAGCGCTATCAGGATTTCGACATCCAGGTGCTGCAGCAGGACCGTGGCGTCAAGCTGGAGCTGGTCAACGCGCCGGCGCAGGCCTTCGTGGACGGCAGGATCATCCGCGGTACCAACGAACTGTTGTTCGCGGTGGTGCGCGACATCGTCTACGTGTCGACCCAGATGGACGTGGGCCAGTTCGATCTTGAGGATTCATCCGGCATCACCCACGCGGTGTTCGACATCCTGCGCAACGCGCGCGTGCTGCTGGCGCGCCAGAATCCCAACCTCGTGGTGTGCTGGGGCGGCCATTCGATCTCGCGCGAGGAATACGACTACACCAAGACGGTCGGCTACCAGCTCGGTCTGCGCGGCATGGACATCTGCACGGGCTGCGGGCCGGGCGCGATGAAAGGGCCGATCAAGGGCGCGACCATCGCGCACGCCAAGCAGCGGCACTACAGGAACCGCTACATCGGATTGACCGAGCCCGGCATCATCGCCGCCGAATCGCCCAATCCTATCGTCAACAATCTGGTGATCCTGCCGGACATCGAGAAGCGGCTGGAAGCCTTCGTGCGCATCGGCCACGGTTTCATCGTGTTCCCCGGCGGCGTCGGCACCGCGGAGGAAATCCTCTACCTGCTCGGCATCCTGTTGCATCCCGACAACGCGCAACTGCCGTTCCCGCTGGTGTTCACCGGGCCCGCGGTGTCGGCACCGTATTTCGAGCAGATCGACGAGTTCCTCAAGTTGACCCTCGGCACCGATATCGCGAAGCGCTATCGCATCATCGTGGACGATCCGACCGAGGTCGCGCACGAGCTGATGCGCGGCATCGAGCGCGTGCGCGAGCACCGCGTCGACGAACACGATGCGTTCTTCTTCAATTGGGCGCTCAAGATACCTTACGATTTCCAGGTGCCGTTCAAGCCGACCCACGCGGCGATGGCAGCGCTGAACCTGCACAGCGGGCGCGACCCGCATTTGCTCGCCTCGGACCTTCGCCGAGCCTTTTCCGGCATCGTCGCAGGCAACGTGAAGGAAGAAGGCCTGCACCAGATCGACAAGAACGGCCCCTTCGTGATCGATGGCGACCCGCAGATCATGCATGCGCTGGATACCCTGTTGCGCAGTTTCGTGGCCCAGCACCGCATGAAATTGCCCGGCCGGGACTACGTGCCGTGCTATCGCATCGCCGGCGCCACAGGGCCTGCCAAGGCCTAGGGTTCTTTGACAGCCTGCAAGGACGACCGGATAATTACGAGTTCGATCCGCCCGAATAGCTCAGCTGGTTAGAGCACTAGACTGTTAATCTGGGGGTCCTTGGTTCGAGTCCAAGTTCGGGCGCCACCATCGCAAACGACAATGCCCGCACGTGCGGGCATTGTCGTTTCATGCGATCGCATCGCGCCATGCTGGCGCGCGATTCCCATGTTGGTGCACACACAAGCCCGGCGTTCGCCGCACTGCGGCTGTCGGGCGGCGCCGTGTTCGGGCCGTGTGTGCGTGAACCCGCAGGCGGGTTCAGAACATGCCGGCCAGGCACACTCCGAACGAGCCCATGGCAAGGCCCAAGGCCACTACCGTGATCAGTGCGCGCTTCATGATTTTCCCCTGACTGGCCAACCCCTGTGTTGGCACGACGGCAGAATCAAGACGCGTGCCACGCTCACGGATGAATCCCTGTGCGTCAGTTGCGGCGGACTTTCGCAAACAGTGAACAATCGTGACTTCGGCGGTATCAGTTGCTGGCGAGACAAGTTTGCAGATGGCTCGCGTCCGCTGGTGCTGCGCGCACGCGACCGGAATTGGAGATGATGATCGCGCGTCCCTCTTGCGCATCGGTGCTGCTGCAGATCGTCAATTGGGCGTTGCTGCCGCCGGCGCTGCCGTCGGGCTGGAAGAGGACAAGTGGACGGCCGTGGCTGGATACAATGCGCGTGTTTTCCGGCATCGCGTCGAACCTCGCCAGGGCCATGTCGGGTTCGCGGTCGTGATCGATGTCCGCGCCGATCATCCAGCCGCCCTGCCACAGGTCGTCGCTCGTGCAACTCTTGCCGTCCCTGGTGGGGCAGACGACCACCTGTTCACTGCGCGTGATGGCCAGTTCGCGTGCATGCATCAAACTTTCCTGCAATGCGTCGCCCGCCGCCTGCTGGTGCGAACGCGCCAGCATCGAACCGAGCGCCGGCACGCCCATCGCGACCAAGGTGCCGGCGATCGCGACCGTCATCATCATTTCGATCAGCGTGATTCCACGTTGGCGAGCGCGCATGACACCGTCTCCGTTCAACGAAGACGACAGCGTGCGCGCATCGCGATTTCAAAAGCAGCGGCGCGTTTCGACGATGCGCGTCAGTGCATGCCTACGCGGCGTGTCAGCCGCGCTTTGTGCCGCGAGGCATGCACGGCGTTTCAGCCGTGTGGGGCGACACGCGCCGCGGCGATCAGGCCGGCCACGTACTTCATATCCGCCATCTTCTGCGCTTCGGGAGAGGCGCCAGAAATGAGTGTGGACGCTTCGATCAGCTCGGCATCGCGTTTTTTCCTGCCGCCGGCATCGTCGGACTCCGAAATCGCGCTGACATACAACGCATAGGCGAAGTCGTGGCGGAACGTGGTGCCTTTCGCTCCGGCCTGTTGTTCCTGCCGGTAGTAGGCCAGCGCCGGCTGCAAGATTTTTTGAGCTTCAGTGTCGCGATTCTGCATCGCGACGGCATGTGCGAGGACGGACTGCGCTTCGGAAGTCCTGATCCGCGGATCCTCCTCCGAAGTCGAGTTTCGCGGAACGGCCAGCCAGCGGCGCGCCAAGGCCTCCGCTTGCGGATATCGACCGAGGCGGACGGCCGCTTCCGCGGCAGGCCGCAGGGTGCCCGCCAGGATGTTGTCCCTCAAATAGCGTGAAACCACGTCGCCTTGCGGAACCCCGATGGCGTCGACGCGTTCGATTCTGGCGACGCCGTCGGCCAGGGCTTTTTCCGGAGCACCCTCGGACAGTTCGATTTCACTGAGCAATCCGAGATCCGCTCCGGCGAGCAGTTGGCGCCGCGGGTTGTCCGGCGCCGATTGCGCGATCAATTCGTCCACGTCGTGCTTGAAATGCTGCAACGACGATCGAGCGCCGGCCGAATCACCGACCTGGGCTTGCAGGATCGGCAAGGGAATCCATACATACCAGATCAGCGGGCCGAGACTGGCCGGCAGGCGCGGATCCTTCTCCAGTGTCGCCAGCGAGCTCAGCGTGGCGATGGCGCGCGTGATTTCGCCGTTTTCGGCTTGCTGGCCGGCGAGCAGGCCCAAACCCCCGTTCGCCCAGCGTTGCCAACCACCGAGATCGGATGGGTTGAAACGCACTTCGTCCTGGGCCGATTGAATGGCCTTGTTGGCGTAATCCGCGGCGGCGACATCGTCGTGCTGGCGCATGGCGAGCGTCGAGAGCAGCTCCGCCGCCCACGAGCGATCGGCCATGGAATGCAGATCACCGGGGCGACGCACGAGGATCTTTCCGGCGAGATCGTAAACCTGTTGCTCCAGTTTCTCCGCTTCGGGAATTCTTCCCAGCGACAGCAAGTGACGGGCCTCGGAATCGGCGGTGTCCGCATACGACGAGGCGGCGTCCAGATCCGAAAGGTCCAGTGCGCCGAGGCCGATCAGGATCTTGCGCGCTTCATCGCAAGTCTTCACGGCCGTCTGCAACGGTTGCGCATGGCTGAGCGGATTCAGTATGTCCGCATACAACTGCCGCACCCTTCGGGAAGCACCGGGTGCGTATACCAGAGGCCGCAACAGGTCGGCGCCCTGCACCAATTGCGCCGGACTGCCTTGGCCGTTGCCGCCACCTACGACGGCGAAATAGCCCTGGTTGAACAAGGCGAGCGACAAGCCGTAAGTGACCTGTTCGCTGCGATCGCCACCGGCGCGCAATTTCTCGAATGTCGATTGAGCCTTGCTGAAACTCTTGAACGCCGCCTCCACCTTGCCGCTGGAGTTTTGCGCCACGCCTTCCCGCACAAGTGCCATCGCGCGGTTGACCTGTGTTTGCGGCGTGACCAGTTCCGGCGGCAGGCTGTCGTAGTAACCGACCGTCATGTGCGCGAGCTTGCCCAGCGTGTCCAGTCGCCCCGTCGGCGCGAGCTCGGTATAAAAGTCCTCGATCAGGAAACTCACCAGCTTCTCGGCATCGCTGCGCGATTTCTGCGCCTCGGCTTCGGCGACGCGCGCGCGATGCTGGCTGATCCAGCCGAATATCGCGCCGGCGATCGCGACCAGGGCCAGCACGATGCAGACCGAAGCGATCGCGCGTGCGCGCAGCAGCGCGCGATGGGTGGCCTCTTCGCGTTCGCGCTGCGCGGCGAGCTGGCGTTCGGCATCCTCGCGCGCCTCGCGTTCGCGGCGCAGGTTGCGACTGGCGAGCACCACGCCGCACAGCACGTCGTGGGTCAGTTCCACCCGGCGCATGTCGAGGCGTTCCTCGATCCGCAGCAGGCGCCGGTTGACCAGGGTCGCCAGCGCATCCGGTGCGGCGCCGGCCGCGGTCAGCGCCTTGACCACGCGTTCCTCGGCGAGGCTTTCGCGATAACCCGATTCGGTCAGCAATTCGTCCTCGACCACGCGGTGCACGCCGGGCGGCTGGTCCGCCAGCGCGCGATCGTAGAACTCGGAAAGGATGGTGTCGCGCGAACCGGCCAGCAGGTCGGCGGAAATTTCCCTGCGCCCCTGCGACTGGCGGGCCGTGTTGAGTTCGCGGCAGACCAGGCTCAGCAGCGAAGGTTCGATTTCCGCGTTGGCCAGCTCCGAACCGCCGGCGACGAAACGCACGATGGCTTCCGCGACTTCCTGCGAGACCAGTTTGCCGCCGGGCTTCACCACCGCGATCAAGGCTTGCGCGCCGTTCATGCGCGCCAGCCGCATGCGGTTCTGGGTGATCGAGGGCATGATGTCCTTGACGCCCTCCAGATGCGCCAGATAGTCCTCGCGCAGCGCGATCAGCACGCGGTAATCCGCGCGCGCGAAGTCGAAATCCTGGACGGCGCTGTCGTCGTCCTCCAGCCGCGCTTCCAACGCAGCGGGCGCGCGGTTCTCGACGAGGTCGGCGAGATCGGCGAGGAATTGTTTGGCGCGCAGGCGGCCCGCGTCGTCCGCCTGCCCGAGCGTGAAGATCTCCTCGAACTGGTCGAAGATCAGCAGCGGCATCAGCGTGAGGCCCTGCGCGTCGCGCAGCAGGTCGCCGCGGTGGTGCAGGAATTCCCACAGTGATTCG
This sequence comes from Rhodanobacteraceae bacterium, assembly GCA_035552915.1. Classification (GTDB taxonomy): domain Bacteria; phylum Pseudomonadota; class Gammaproteobacteria; order Xanthomonadales; family Rhodanobacteraceae; genus 66-474. The sequence goes on along the minus strand of DATNEQ010000035.1, from coordinate 30,970 downwards.
CCCACGAGCGCGCTGCCCGGACGGGTCCAGTGGCCGGCTTCGGCGGTCGCCCGGAAGATCGCCTGCTTGATCTGTTCGGAAGGCGCGGGCGATTCCGGTGCGTAATCGATGCGCACGTACACCGGGCAATAGCTCTCGCCGCGCAGGCGCGGCACCAGGCCCGCACGCAGCAACGAGGTCTTGCCGAGCCCGGATTGCCCGAACAGCACCGTCAGCAATTTGCGTTGCACGCGTCGAGCGAGTTCCGCGGCTTCCTCGTCGCGCCCGTGGAAATAGGCGCGGGTTTCTTCCGAATAGGAGAACAGGCCCAGCCACGGATTTTCGGGATCGAGCGCGACCGTGTCGTTGATGCTGGCATGGGCGTCGTTCATGCGGGTCTCCCGCCGGACAACTCGCGCAGGCGGCGCAGGAATTCCGGTGTGGGTTCGCCACCGGACAGGCGGGTCATGTGCAGCGCCTTGAAGCTTTCCGGCACCAGCGCCGCGGCTTCCGGCGTGTCGTCGATGCACACCGGCAGGATGAACACCGCGCCATCGGCGATGTTGCGCGCGCGGTCGACCGCGTAACTCCATTCGCGGCGGAAGTAGGCCTCGTGCCGGCTCTGGGTCGTGGCCGAGATCACCGGCACGAAGAAGCTGCAACGCGCTATGTTCGCGCGGATCTTGCGGTCGTAGTCGTCGCCGCCTTCCAGCCGGTCAAGGTCGAACCAGGTAGTGAGGCCGGCCGCGTCCATGCCGGCTTTCAGCCGCTGCACCGCGGGCAAGTCCTCGCGCGCGTAACTGATGAAGATTGCGTGCTCCGGCATCTCGCGCGCCGGCGGCAGGAAGCGTTGCGGCGCATTCGAGCCGGAAGACGCTTGCACTGGCCGCTGACGCGCGCTCCAGCGCCGGTGCAGTTCGGCGACGAAGGTTTCCGCACCGGCGTACACGCGGGTGCGCACGCTGACCTGTTGCAGGAACGCCACCAGCCGCCCGTCTTGCGGGGTGTGGTCATCGGCGAGCACTTCAGTGACGTCGCGCGGGTCGGACAGCCGCTTGCGCTTGGCCATGCGCAGGAACAACCGCGCCAGCCAGTTGGAAAAATCGCTGCCGATCAGCAGCAGGTGATTGTGCTCGAGTTCGTGGAACAGTTTTTCCGGGGTCAGGTGCTCGGACTGCAGCGCACAGATGAATTCCAGCATGTCCTCGTCGGAGAGCACGTAGGTCGGCGAGGCGGACAGCCGCCCGAGCAGGTGATAGACCACGGTGCGCCGCAACTCGGCGCGTTCGGCCGGCAGGTCCGCGACGCGATTGGGCGCGTAGGCGATCACTTCGGTGGATGGCTGGCCGCCGAAACGTTCGGTGTTGAGCGCGTTTTCCAGCAGCGGATCGAATGTGGTCGTCACGAACAGATCGAAGTCCGTGATCTGCGCCAATTGCCGCAACGCCTGCGGCGGTTCGAGGTTCAGCTCGCGCATGATCGAGCGCAGACGCGTGTAGGCTTCCTCGCGGCGTCCACGCTGGCCGAGGTAACAGCACATCACGTCGTTCAACGTGAGCGGTTGCGGAAGTCCGGTCGTATCCACCGACAACCGCGCGGCCAGTTTCTCGGCCAGCCACACGTACAGCGGGCGCAGGCCGGTGTCGGTCTGCACACGCAGCAGGTCGGGGCCGATGATCGGGATGACGCGGTGCTCCTCGATGTAATTGAGGAGATCGTCCCAGGCGTCTTCATCGAAACTTTGCAGCGATTCGGTCGCTGCCGGAAGCGTGATCATGCCAATGCCCCCCGATGGACCGGCGCAGCTTACTCCGCCGGCACCATGCCCGCACCTATAATTCCGGGATGGACGAACGCATTCAACGCGCCCACGACCGTTTCCAACTGGTGGCGCCGTACCAGCCTGCCGGCGACCAGCCGCAGGCGGTCGCGAAATTGATCGACGGTTTCGAGTCGGGGCTGGCGGCGCAGACGCTGCTGGGCGTCACCGGCTCGGGTAAGACCTTCACCATCGCCAACGTCGTGCAGGCGGTACAGAAACCCACGCTCGTCATGGCGCCGAACAAGACGCTGGCGGCGCAGTTGTACGGCGAGTTCCGCGAGTTCTTTCCGGATAATGCGGTCGAGTATTTCGTCAGCTACTACGATTACTACCAGCCGGAAGCCTACGTGCCGAGCACCGACACGTACATCGAGAAGGATTCCTCGGTCAATGAGCACATCGAACAGATGCGCCTGTCGGCGACCAAGGCGCTGCTGGAACGCAAGGACGCGCTGATCGTCGCCACGGTCTCCGCGATCTACGGCCTCGGCGACCCTGGTGAATATTTCCGCATGATCCTGCACATGGTGCGCGGCGAACACGTGGACCAGCGCGAGCTGATCCGCCGCCTCACCGAGATGCAGTACACCCGCAACGAAATGGAACTGCGGCGCGGCACCTACCGGGTGCGCGGCGAGGTGATCGACATCTTCCCGGCCGAGAACGAATCCGATGCGCTGCGCGTCGAACTGTTCGACGGCGACATCGAGAATCTTGCGCTGTTCGATCCACTGACCGGCGACATCATCCGCAAGATCCCGCGCTACACGATTTATCCGTCATCGCACTACGTCACTACCCGCCGCACCGTGCTGGACGCGATCGAGAACATCAAGGAGGAACTGCGCGAGCGCCTGGAATTCCTGCACCGCGAGAACCGGCTGGTCGAGGCGCAGCGCCTGCAGCAGCGCACGCAGTTCGACCTGGAAATGCTGGCCGAGGTCGGTTATTGCCAGGGCATCGAGAATTATTCGCGCTACCTCACCGGGCGCATGCCCGGCGAGCCGCCGCCGTGCCTGTTCGACTACCTGCCGGCCGACGCATTGCTGGTCGTCGACGAATCGCACGTCACCATTCCGCAGCTCGGCGGCATGTACAAAGGCGATCGTTCGCGCAAGGAAACCCTGGTTGAATTCGGCTTCCGCTTGCCCAGCGCGCTGGACAACCGTCCGTTGCGTTTCGAGGAATGGGAACGCCGCGCGCCGCGCACGGTATTCGTGTCGGCCACCCCGGGCAAGTACGAGCTGCAGAAGTCCGGCGACAGCGTGATCGAACTCGTGGTGCGCCCGACCGGACTGGTCGATCCGGAAGTGGAGGTGCGCCCGGCGCGCACCCAGGTCGAGGACCTGCTCGGCGAGGCACGCGCGCGCGTCGCGCTGGGCGACCGCGTGCTGGTCACCACGCTGACCAAGCGCATGGCCGAGAACCTCACCGATTTCCTGCACGAACAGGACATGCGCGTGCGCTACCTGCACGCCGACATCGAGACCGTCGAGCGCGTGGAGATCATCCGCGACCTGCGGCTGGGCAAGTTCGACGTGCTGGTCGGCATCAACCTGCTGCGCGAAGGCCTGGACATGCCGGAGGTGTCGCTGGTGGCGGTCCTGGATGCCGACAAGGAAGGTTTTTTGCGGTCGACCGGATCATTGATCCAGACCATCGGCCGCGCCGCGCGCAACCTGCGCGGCAAGGCGATCCTGTATGCGGACACCGTCACGCAATCCATGCAGGCGGCCATCGACGAGACCGACCGCCGTCGCGCACGCCAGGTCGAATACAACCTCGAACACGGCATCACGCCGAAATCGGTCGTGAAGAAAGTCGCCGACATCATGGAAGGCGCGCGCGAATCCGCGCCGGGCCGTCCGCGCGGGCGGCAGCGCGGCATGACCGAAAAAATGGTCGCGGAGGATCCGGCCGATTACGCCAGCCTCGATGCACGCGACGCCGTCGCATTGATCGGGAAACTGGAAGCACGGATGTACAAGCATGCGCAGGATCTCGAATTCGAAGAGGCTGCGCGCCTGCGCGACGAGATCAGGAAAGTGCGCGAGCGCACGTTATTGCAATAGGGGGCAGCAGGACCCGCGATGGGGCGCTCAGCTTTGCCGGGCTGCCACGGCGGCGCCCAGCAGGCCCGGATTGGGATGCGTGATCACCTGCACCGTCATGCGCTGCATGTACGGGGTGTAGTCGGCGCGGTCGAGGAAGCGCTGCATGAACCCGCTGCCACGGAAGTAATCCAGGAAATGCAGCACGATGCCGCCGGCGATCAGCACGGTGCGTGCGCCGTGCAGCATCGCGGCATCGCCGGCGACGCCGCCGAACGTCCTGCAGAAACGGTCCAGCGCACGCAAGGCATCCGCGTCGTTGCCCCGCAATGCGGCATCCACGATCTCCTTGGGCTCGCGCAGGCCCTCTTGCGGGGCGGGCAGGGAGGTCGGCGGCACGCCGCGCAAGGCCGCGTCGATGCGCGACAGTCCGCTGCCGCTCAGCAACAGTTCGTTGTATACGCGGCGATGGCGCGCCGCGATCCAGCGCACGATTTCGCGTTCCTGTTCATCGACCGGCGCGAAGGAAGCATGCCCGCCTTCGTTTTCGACCACGCGCCAGCCTTGCTCCGGCGAGCCGATCACCAGGCCCATGCCCAATCCGGTGCCGGGTCCGATCAGTGTTACCGGGCTTTGCAGCGTGTCGCGGATTTCGCCATACATTGCCACGCGCCGGGAAGCATCCAGATGCGGCGCGGCCCAGCCGATGGCGCCGAAATCGTTGATCACTTCGAGATGGTCCAGACCCAGCGCGCGTTGCAGGTCGCTGCGCTTGAACGACCACGCGCGGTTGGTGAAAACGATTTCGTCGCTGGTCACGGGCGAGGCTACCGCCAGCGTGGCACGGACCGGCTTCACGCTTGCCTGCCGGAGATAACTCGAAGCGGCATCCTGCAGCGTGGCGAACTGGTCATCGCCGAAGGTCCGCTCCTGCAGTATCTGCGGGACCGGGGTGCTCAAGTCCGTCAGCGCGAAGCGCGCATTGGTGCCGCCGATGTCGCCGATCAGGGCAAGCTCTGTCATGGCCGGCTCCGGCAAAAACGCGCAGCATAGCCTACGCGCGCGCGAGCGGCGGCGCGTTTGAGCACGGTGCGCGATCACGCTATAGTCTCCGGCCCCGTTCGGCCACCCGCGGCGGACCACGGGCGCGTAGCTCAGCGGTAGAGCACTACCTTGACATGGTAGGGGTCACAGGTTCGATCCCTGTCGCGCCCACCAATTTGATGGTCTTTTCAGGTTCGGTCGCGGGCCGTGGCCGCACCGCGTTGACGACGCCCGGTGCCTGCGCTAGCGTTGCCAAGGCAGTCGATTCGATGAGAGGTGGCCCGCGGAAACGCCGGCCGAGCGTGCGACATGGAGACTGCGGGCAGCCACGATTGAGACGATCGCACGCGATCCCGACCGAGGGCGCGTTGCGCCCTTTTTTATTGGGTTTCTTTTGCGATCATCTTGATCGCTGAGATCACAAAGCGGTCATCCATGACCGCACTTTCCACAAAATCCCATGATCACGATCACTCTTCCCGACGGCAGCCAGAAACAGTTCGACCAGGCACCCAGTGTGCGCGATGTCGCTGCGTCCATCGGCGCCGGTCTGGCCAAGGCCGCGCTGGCCGGCAAGGTCGACGGCAAACTGGTCGATCTCTCGCGCAGCATCGGTCACGATGCACGCGTGGAGATCGTCACCGAAAAATCACCCGAAGCGCTGGAGGTGATCCGCCATTCCACCGCACATCTGCTGGCTCAGGCGGTGCAGCGGCTGCATCCGGGCACGCAGGTGACGATAGGCCCGGTGGTCGAGAACGGTTTCTACTACGACTTCGCGCGCAAGGAACCGTTCAAGCCGGAAGACTTGCCGGTGATCGAAGCGGAAATGAAAAAGATCGCCGCCGAGGCGCTGCCGGTTTCGCGCAGCGTCAAATCGCGCGATGAAGCGACGAAGTTCTTCCGCGGCATGGGCGAGGAATACAAGGCGCGGATCATCGAATCGATTCCCGCGAACGAGGAACTTTCGCTTTATTCGCAGGGCGAATTCAACGATCTCTGTCGTGGCCCGCATGTGCCGGACACCGGCAAGCTCAAGGCGTTCAAGCTGATGAAGGTGGCTGGCGCGTACTGGCGCGGCGACAGCAACAACGAAATGTTGTCGCGCATCTACGGCACGGCGTGGTTGAACGACAAGGATCTCAAGGCCTACCTCACGCAACTGGAGGAGGCCGAAAAGCGCGACCACCGCAAGATCGGCAAGCAGCTCGATCTGTTTCATCAGCAGGAAGAAGCGCCGGGCATGGTGTTCTGGCATCCGAACGGCTGGACGCTGTGGCAGCAGGTCGAGCAGTACATGCGCCACGTGTACCGCGATTCCGGTTATCAGGAAGTGCGCTGCCCGTCGATCCTGGACGTTTCCCTGTGGAAGAAGTCCGGCCACTGGGACAACTACAAGGACAACATGTTCTTCACCGAGTCGGAGAAGCGCACCTACGCGGTGAAGCCGATGAATTGCCCCGGCCACGTGCAGATTTACAACGACGGCCTGCACAGCTACCGCGACCTGCCGATCCGCTACGGCGAGTTCGGATCCTGCACGCGCAACGAACCTTCGGGCGCGTTGCACGGCATCATGCGGGTGCGCGCGTTTACCCAGGACGACGGCCATATCTTCTGTACCGAGAAGCAGATCGAATCCGAGGTGACGGCTTTCCATGAACAGGCATTGGCGGTCTATCGCGATTTCGGCTTCACCGACGTGGCGATCAAGCTGGCGCTGCGGCCCGAGCCGCGGCTGGGTTCGGACGAGGTCTGGGACAAGGCGGAAGCCGCCTTGCGGGATGCCCTGCGTGCCTGCGGCGCGCAATGGGAAGAACTGCCGGGCGAGGGCGCGTTCTACGGCCCCAAGATCGAATATCACCTGCGTGACGCGATTGGCCGTACCTGGCAGCTGGGCACCATGCAGGTGGATTTCATGATGCCCGAGCGCCTCGGCGCCGAATACGTGGATGAGCAGAGCCAGAAACGGCATCCGGTGATGTTGCACCGGGCCATCGTGGGCTCCATGGAGCGCTTCATCGGCATCCTGATCGAACACCACGCCGGGCTGTTCCCGGCCTGGCTGGCCCCGACCCAGGCGGTGGTGCTGAATATCACCGATGCCCAGGCCGAATACGCTGGGCAGGTGGCCCAAGCGCTGGCGGAGCGAGGCATCCGTGTCAGGGCCGATTTGCGCAACGAGAAAATAGGCTATAAAATTCGGGAGCATACCTTGCAAAAGGTGCCTTATCTCCTCGTGGTCGGTGACCGCGAGAGGGAATCGGGCACTTTTTCCGTGCGTGCACGTTCGGGTGAGGACTTGGGCAGCATGGCGCTCCCGGCCTTCATCGAACGCTTGGCGGGCGAAAGCGCCCCGCACGGACAAATGGCCGCCGGACATGCCGGCGGGACTTGAGGAGTCAAACGTATCGCCACCGAAAACAAGAGCAACCGGCGCAATCAGGAGATCCGTGTTCCGCGCGTGCGCGTGATCGGCGCCGATGGAGAACAAGTTGGAATTCTGGACCGGGACGCGGCGCTGACCATGGCCGAGGAAGCCGGGCTCGATCTGGTCGAGATCCAGCCGAACGCCGACCCCCCGGTGTGTCGGGTCATGGATTTCGGCAAGTTCAAGTTCGAGCAACAGAAGAAGGCGCACGAACAGCGGCGGCGGACCAAGCAGGTCGAGATCAAGGAACTGAAGTTCCGCCCGACTACCGACGTGGGCGACTACAACATCAAGCTGCGCAACATGCAGCGGTTTCTGGCGGAAGGCGACAAGGTCAAGGTCAACATCCGCTTCCGTGGCCGCGAGATGTCGCATCAGGAACTCGGCATCGCGTTGGCCAGGCGCATCGAGACGGACATTGTCGAAAGTGGAGTGGTGGAGCAGTTCCCGCGCCTGGAAGGCCGCCAGATGACGATGATGATCGGGCCGAGGAAGAAGTAACGGTCGATCGGAAAAATTACGCGTTTCGGAAACAACGAAATGCGAGCGTCCGGACGCGGGATGTCCGGCGACGGGTCCGCCACGGCGGACATCACAAGCAGACTTGGGCAGGGATGGAAAGCGTGACCGCAAGGTTGCCGCCCGGGTCGGTAAACCAAGAACACAAACGGAGTTTCGAATGCCCAAGATCAAGACCAATCGGGCCGCTGCCAAGCGGTTCCGCAAGACCGCCACCGGCAAGTTCAAGGCCGGCCACGCCTTCAAGTCGCACATCCTGACCAAGAAGTCGACCAAGCGGAAGCGCAACCTGCGCGCCACCAACCACGTGCGCGACTGCGACGCCGGTCGTGTCGCCCGCATGCTTCCCTACGCGTAAGGAGAGACGACCATGGCACGAGTCAAACGTGGCGTCACCGCGCGTGCGCGTCACAAGAAAACCATCAAGGCCGCCAAGGGTTACTACAACGCCCGGCGCAAGGTCTATCGCGTCGCCAAGCAGGCGGTCACCAAGGCCCAGCAGTACGCCTACATCGGCCGCAAGCAGAAGAAGCGCCAGTTCCGCGCGTTGTGGATCGTGCGCATCAATGCCGCCGCGCGACAGTTCGGCCTGTCCTACAGCCGCCTGATCGACGGCCTCGGCAAGGCCGGCATCACCATCGATCGCAAGGTGCTGGCCGATCTCGCCGTGCACGACATCGCCGCGTTCGGCGCGATCGCCGAGAAGGCCAAGGCCAACCTGGCTGCTTGAGGCGTTTCGGCGCCGCGCGCCGGACGGCTATGATGAAGCAAGCGGGGAGAAGGCCCGGCCTTCTCCCCGTTTCTTTTCGGGGAATCGCATTTCGATGGCTCAGATGGAATCCCGCATCGCGCAGGCGCTCGCCGATATCACGGCGGCGGCATCGCTCGACGCACTCGAAGCGCAGCGCGTGGCGCTGCTTGGCAAGAACGGTGCGATCACCGCGGAGCTGAAGGCACTGGGCGCGTTGCCTCCGGACCAACGTAAGGCGCGCGGCGCGGAAGTGAACACCGCGCGCGACCGGCTCGCCGACGCCATTGCGGCGCGTCGCATGCAGCTCGAGAAAACTGAACTCGATCGCCGGCTCGCTTCCGAAAGCCTCGACATCACGCTGCCCGGCCGCAACGCGCAGCGCGGTTCGATCCATCCGCTGACGCGCACGCTGGAGCGTATTGAATCGATCTTCGCGGCCATGGGCTACGAAGTCGCGGTAGGCCCCGAGATCGAAGACGACTGGCACAACTTCGAGGCGCTGAATTTCCCCGCGCACCATCCCGCTCGTGCGATGCACGACACCTTTTATTTTGGTGACGGACGCATGTTGCGCACGCACACCTCGCCGGTGCAGATTCGCGCGATGAAAGGCAGGCAGCCGCCGATCCGCATCATCGCGCCGGGCAAGGTGTACCGCAGCGATTCCGACCAGACCCATTCGCCGATGTTCCACCAGGTCGAAGGCCTGCTGGTGGACGAAACCTCGACGATGGCCGACCTGAAAGGCACGCTCGCGGCCTTCCTGCGTGCGTTTTTCGGTCGTGATTTCGAGATGATGTTCAAGCCGACGTACTTCCCGTTCGTCGAGCCCGGCGCGGACGTGATCATCCGCTGGGAGCTTCCGGATGGCGGCTCGCGCTGGCTGGAGATTCTGGGCTGCGGCATGGTGCATCCGAACGTGCTGTCGAATTGCGGCATCGATCCGGAGCGCTACACCGGCTTCGCCTTCGGCATGGGCGTGGAGCGGCTGGCGATGCTGCGCTACGGCGTGAATGACCTGCGCGCGTTCTTCGAGAACGACCTGCGTTTCCTGCGGCAGTTCGCATGAGGGCCGTGGCATGAAACTCAGCGAGAACTGGGTGAGCCGGGATTTGACGCCAGATGCCTTGAATGGCATCTCGCGCCGGCGGGCGCGCGGACAAGGACGTCCGGGCCGGAACACCGCACCATGGAGGGTTTTGTGCGGAGATGGCCCATGAAGCTGAGTGAGAATTGGCTCAGGGAACTCGTCGACATACCGGCCGACCACGACGCGCTGGTCGAACGCCTGAACATGATCGGCCACGAGGTCGAGGACGACGCAACACTTGGCGCCAGTCTCGAGGGCGTGGTCATCGCGCGCATCGTCGAATGCACGAAGCATCCGCAGGCCGATCGGCTGCAGGTCTGTCGCGTCGATGCGGGCGGCGAAATCCTGCAGATCGTTTGCGGTGCGCCAAATGCGCGCACGGGCCTCGTGGCACCACTGGCGAAAGTCGGCGCGACATTGCCGGGTGGCACTGTGATCAAGGCTGCGCAATTGCGCGGCGTGGAATCGCGGGGCATGTTGTGCTCCGCGAGGGAGCTCGGCATCGATGCCGATGCTTCGGGCCTGATGGAACTGCCGGACGATGCAGCGATCGGCGCGCCATTCGACGGCTATCTCGGACTGCCGGACCACGTGCTCGATCTGGGCCTGACGCCGAATCGCGCGGACTGTCTGGCGATGATCGGGCTGGCCGGCGACGTTGCCGCTGCTTTCGGTGCACGTGCACACCCGCCGAAGATTGAGGCCGTGACGCCGCAAGGCGATCGCCGCATCGCCATCGAGTTGCACGCACCGGCTGACTGCCCACGTTATTGCGGGCGCTACATCGAAGGCATCGACCCCTCCGCGCGCACGCCGGAATGGATGCGCGAGCGCCTGCGTCGCGGCGGCATCCGTCCGATCAGCCTGCTGGTGGACGTCACCCAGTACGCGATGCTGGAACTCGGCCAGCCGATGCACGCGTTCGACGCGGCGAAGCTGAAGGGCCCCGTAGGCGTCCGCCGCGCGTACCCGGGTGAAACGCTCAAACTGCTGGACGAACGCGAAGTCACGCTCGATCCGGAATTCCTGCTGATCACCGATGCCGACCGCGCGGTCGCGCTGGCGGGTGTGATGGGCGGCTTCGATACGCGTGTCACCGAGACGACGCGTGGCGTGTTCCTCGAGGCCGCGCATTTCGCACCGGCAGCCATTGCCGGGCGCGCGCGCAAATTGAACATGGGCACGGATGCGGCGCACCGCTTCGAACGCGGCGTCGATCCGGAATTGCCGCGGGTGGCACTGGAACGTGCTACTGCGCTGATCCTGCAGGTTGCCGGCGGCAAGCCGGGCCCGATCCTGGAAGCCGCTTCGCCGCATCTGCCGCGGCGCGCTTCCATCGTCCTGCGGCGTACGCGCATCCCGCGCGTATTGGGCATCGAGATCGCCGACGAAGAAGTCGCGCGCATCCTCGATACGCTCGACATGCGGATCGAGGCGCAGCCAGACGGCTGGCGGGTGACACCGCCATCGCGGCGTTTCGACATCGAGCGCGAGGAGGATCTGATCGAGGAGGTCGCGCGCATGCACGGTTACGACAATATCCCCTCGCATCTGCCGGCAGGCGAGCCTCCCGCGCCTGAGCGCGACGAAACACGATTGCCGCTGAGCGCATTGCAGGCGCAACTGGCTGCACGCGATTATCACGAAGCCATTTGCTACGCCTTCGTGGATGCGGAATGGCTCAGGACCTGGCAATTGGATGAGCAGGCGATTCCGCTGGCCAATCCGTTGTCGGCGGAACTGGGCGTGATGCGCACGTCGCTTCTGCCGGGGCTGGTGGCCGCCTTGCAGGGCAATCTGCGTCGCCAGCAGCCGCGCGTGCGGCTGTTCGAATCAGGCAACGTTTTCGCACGCGGCGGCGATGGCGCACCGATCGAAACCACGATGGTTGCAGCGGCTATTTGCGGGGCCGACCAAGCAGAACAGTGGGGCGAACGTTCGCGCGAGGCGGATTTCTTCGACTTCAAGGGCGATCTGGAATCGCTGCTGGCGATGTCGGGCGATGCGGGTGCGTGGAGCTTCGATTGCACGGCGCTGCCGCCGTGGTTGCATCCCGGCCGCAGCGCACGCGTGCTGCGCGACGGCCGGCCGACGGGTTTTCTCGGCGCGTTGCACCCGTACTTGTCGCGTGCGCTGGATCTGGATGAAGACGTCCACGTCTTCGAGGTCCGGGCGGAAGCCCTGGCCATGCGGCCGGTCCCGAGGGCACATGGCTTGCCGCGGTTTCCTTCGGTACGACGGGATATCGCGGTTGAGCTGCCGCGCACAGTTGCCTGGGGCGAGGTCGAAACAGCATTGCGCCAGGCCTTGGAGGCGATTCTGGTACGGGTTCTCATTTTCGATGTGTACACCGGCAAGAATTTGAAAGAAGGTGAAAAGAGCTTGGCTATGGGCTTGATTTTGCAGGACGCCTCCCGCACGCTTACGGACGAGGACGCGGACCGCGGCGTGGCCGCCGCGGTGGGGGCACTGGAGGCCGCGTTCGGGGCGAGGCTCAGGAGCTGACATGACGCTCACCAAAGCAGAGATGGCCGAGCGTCTGTTCCTGGACGTGGGCCTCAACAAGCGCGAGGCGAAGGAATTCGTCGACGCGTTCTTCGAAGTGCTGCGCGAAGCGCTCGAGAAAGGGGAGCAGGTGAAGTTGTCGGGCTTCGGCAATTTCGACCTGCGGCACAAGAACCAGCGCCCGGGGCGCAATCCCAAGACCGGCGAGGAAATCCCGATTTCCGCGCGCCGGGTGGTGACCTTCCGTCCGGGACAGAAGCTGAAGGTGCGAGTCGAGAGCCATGCTGGACCCGAGAAACAATAACGAACTGCCGGCGATTCCTGCCAAGCGCTACTTCACCATCGGTGAAGTCAGCGATCTGTGCGCGGTCAAGCCGCACGTGCTCCGCTACTGGGAACAGGAGTTCCCGGCGCTCAAGCCTGTCAAGCGTCGCGGCAACCGCCGCTACTACCAGCGCCATGACGTGCTGATGATCCGCCAGATCCGTGCATTGCTGTACGAACAAGGCTTCACCATCACCGGTGCGCGCGCACGGCTGGAAGGCCAGCAGGCGCGCATGGAAGCCAGCATCTCCAACCAGATCGTCAAGCAGATGCGGATGGAATTGGAGCAGCTGCTGAGTCTTCTGCGCAGCGGCTGATCAAGCGGTTCCGGGGACGACGAGACGCTCCCGCGACGCGGCCGGGTCAGGCGTCGTACGCTGATATACTTTTCCAGTCGTGTCGGGGCGTGGCGCAGTCTGGTAGCGCATCTGCCTGGGGGGCAGAGGGTCGTCGGTTCAAATCCGGCCGTCCCGACCATTGTTGTCTCATCGTTGCTGATGAGAAGGACAGAAAAAAGCGCGCGCGCGCATGTGCGCGCTTTTCAACTGCGGCGCAGCTCCCAGCTGCGCGCCAGCCGGCAAAGATGACCGAACCTCGCCGCACGCTTTATTCCGATATCGAACCCTACGATCACGGTTTGTTGCCGGTATCGCCGCTGCACACGCTGTATTACGAGCAATGCGGCAATCCGGATGGCAAACCGGTGGTATTCCTGCACGGCGGCCCGGGCGCGGGCTGCAACCCGAAGTGCCGGCGTTTCTTCGATCCGAAGGCGTACCGCATCGTGCTGTTCGACCAGCGCGGTTGCGGGCGCTCCACGCCGCACGCGGAACTGCGCGAGAACACGACCTGGGACCTGGTCGCCGACGTCGAGCGCCTGCGCGATCATCTCGGCATCGGGCGTTGGCAGGTGTTCGGCGGTTCCTGGGGTTCGACGCTGGCGCTGGCCTATGCGGAAACGCATCCGCAACGCGTGAGCGAACTGGTGCTGCGCGGCATCTTCATGCTGCGCCGCTGGGAGCTGGATTGGTTCTACCAGAACGGCTGCGATGCGCTATTCCCGGATGCATGGGAAACCTATCTGGCCGCGATCCCGCAAGCCGAGCATGGCGACCTGATAGGTGCCTATCACAGACGCCTGACCGATCCCGATCCCGCGGTGCGGCTCGCTGCCGCGCAGGCGTGGTCGGTATGGGAAGCCTCGACCAGTTTCCTGTTGCAGGATCCGGCCTACATCGCGGCCAGCGCCGGAGACCGTTTCGCGCTGGCGTTCGCGCGCATCGAGAACCATTACTTCGTCAATCGCGGGTTCTTCGAGTGCGATGGCCAGTTGTTGCGCGATGCTCCGCGCCTGCGCGACATCCCGGCGGTGATCGTGCAGGGCCGCTACGACGTGGTATGTCCGTTGCGCAGCGCATGGGACCTGCATCGCGCATGGCCGCAGGCAGATCTGCAAATCGTGCCGGACGCCGGGCATTCCGGTTTCGAACCGGGCATCGTCGACGCGCTGGTGCGCGCGTGCGATGGTTATCGTCCCTGATACCGCCCTGCACATCCTTGTGCAGGATTTCTCAAAAAAGCTTGCATAAAAACGCCCGGCTTGCGCCGGGCGTCATGCGTTGCGGAAACGTGGAACTTAGTGCGCCGTGGCCGGCGTGCCGCTGCCCTTCAGGCAGGTGCTCATGTAGCTCTTGCGCTCCGTGCCTTTCAGCTTCTTGCCGTTGGCGTCCGTGTTGCAGGCCTTCATCTTGTCCTGCTGCGACATCTTGCCGGTGGACGCCACCGGCGCCGACGCCGTGGAAGCGGTGGTCGTCTTGCCCTTCAGGCAATCGCTCATGAACTGCTTGTGGGCATCGCCTTTCATGCCTTTTGACTGCGTGCTGCACGTCGCCATCTTCTGCTGCTGAGCCGTCATCGGCTTGGCTGCGGTGGTCGAGCTGGCAGCGAACGCTGGTGCAGCGGCGACGGCGGCCAGCGACAGGGCCAATGCCAGCATCGTGGAATGGATCCGCATGGTGATTCCTCCTGGTGACCGGCCCGTGCCGGCGCGGCGAAATATACGCTGCTGCGCGCGCCGGAGCTGACCGCCAGCCTACCGGACCGGCAACGCAGCCAGACGTTCAGCAGAAATGAACAATCGCTCTTTTAAAAATCCTGCACATGGACGTGCAGGGCTGTGCCAGGGACGGCAATTACGCCGCGGCGCGTGCCGAAGTTTCGGTTTGCCGGAGGCGCGGACCGTTCAGCAATGCCTGGCGAACCTCTTCGACCAGCAGATCGGCTTCCGCCGAGGAGATCGCGAAGTGCGGCGTGAAGCGCAGCGAATTCGCGCCGCCATGGATCACGTTCAGACCGCGCTCGCGCAGGTATTCCTCGATCGAATCCGCGCCATAGCATTTGAACTGCGGCGACAGCTCGCAGGAAAACAGCAGGCCGGTACCCTGTACCTTGGTGATCAGGCCGGGCAATGCGTCCTTGAGCGCGTTCAACTTGCCCAGCAGTTCCGTACCGCGCTCGCGGATGTTTGCGCGCAGCTGCGGCGTGAGTTGCGCCAGCACGCGACAGGCGATCTCCAGTGCGCGCGGGTTCGAAGTCATGGTGTTGCCGTAGATGCCCTTGCGGTACAGGCCCGCGGCACGCTCGTTCACCGCCAGCACCGACAGCGGGAATTGCCCGGCATTGAGCGCCTTGGAGTAGGTTTCCATGTCCGGCGCCGGCAGCTTTTCGAAGCCCGGGTAATCGACCACGGACAGCACGCCGTGCGCGCGCAGGCCCGCCTGGATCGAATCGACCAGCAGCAACGCGCCATGCGCCTCGGTGAGTTCGCGCGCGGCGGCGTAGAACTCCGGCGTCACGGCACGGCCGGGATCGCCTTCGCCCATCACCGGCTCCAGGAACATCGCCTCGAAGAACCAGCCGTGCCTGTCCGCTTCCGCGAACGCATTGCGCAGGGCACCCACGTCGTAGGGCTCCACCGTGACCAGCGAGTGCTCGTCGCGGAAGCTGGCGAGGTTGGCCTCGTAGGCCTTGCGCGAGGAATCCGAATACAGCGCCGGCTTTTCCGTGCGCCCGTGGAACGCGCCCTTGACCGCGAGCCGCTTGATGGTGCGGCCGGCGTGGCGCGCGCCGGATTCGGTCATCAGCTTGGCATTCACGTCCGCGATGCGGCAGGCCAGCGTCACGCTTTCCGAACCGGAATTGAGGCACATCAGGCTGTGGAACGGGTGCGCGCCGCGCGAATGTCCGATCTCGCGCCGCAGTGCCTGCGCGAACCGCAGCTGCGAAGCATTCGGCGTCATGATGTTGGCCATCACCTGCGGTTGCGACAGCGTCTCGAGCACCGCCGGCGCGTTGTGGCCGAAACCCAGCATGCCGTAGCCGCCGCAGTCGTAAAGCACCGCGCCCTTGGTCGTCACGATCCACGGGCCGCGCGCGGCCAGCGTCACGAAGGGACACACCGCATCGTCCGCGTAGAAATTGACGAACCCGGATTGCGCGCGTTCGATCTGCGCCTGTTCGCCCAAGGCCATGAATTCCGGCATCGTCGTACGCAGATCCGCCCACGCGGCGCGAGCATCGGCGATCGCTGCCGCGAGCGTGGCGTCCGAGGCGAGGAAACGCTGGAGCGTCGCATCGTCCAGGCCGCGGGTACGGACCTCGCCGGCATGGCCGCGCATTTCTTTCAGCAGATCGATCGGATTCATGGCGACGCCTCCGCGCCGCGACGGATGTCGCGCGCAAGTAGTTCAAGGAAAAAGAAAACCTGCATAAATTCTAGCAGTTCGCTGGTTCAGCCGTAACCCCTCTTGGGCTGACGCCTGTCACCTCCGGAGGCTGATGACGGGGACTGCCATCGGCGGCTTTGCGCGGCCATTCTGAAGCCCGCTTACCCCGGTTCGAAGGAAAATCCATGGGCGATCCGACGGCGATTGCGCGCCTGGAAAAGGCGACGAAGCGCTATGGCGACCGCACCGCGCTGGACGGCGTGAACCTCGCGTTGCGTCGCGGCGAGTTGTTGGCATTGCTCGGACCCAATGGCGCCGGCAAGACCACCGCGATTTCACTGCTGCTGGGCCTGCAGCGACCGGACGCGGGACTGGCGGCACTGTTCGGCACGGACCCTGCGCGACTGGAAGCGCGCCGCCGGCTCGGTGTGATGCTGCAGGATGCGATGTTGCAGGCGTCCCTGTGCGTGGAGGAATTGATCCGCCTAACCTCCAGTTATTACCCGCGGCCGCGCGCGCTCGCCGAAGTGGCAGCACTCGCAGGCGTGCGGGAACTATTGGCGCGCCGTTACGGCAAACTCTCCGGCGGCCAGAAACGGCGAGTGCAGTTTGCACTCGCGATCTGCGGCAATCCGGAAATCCTGTTCCTGGATGAGCCGACCGTGGGCCTCGATCTGGATGCGCGAAGATCATTGTGGAAGACAGTGCGCGAGCTCGTCGGTACGGGTTGTTCGGTCGTGCTGACCACGCACTACCTGGAAGAAGCCGAGGCGTTGGCCGATCGCGTGGCCGTGCTGGCGCGTGGACGCATCGTCGCCGAAGGCAGCGTGGATGCGATTCGCGCGCATGTCTCGCAACGGCGGATCCGCTGCATCACCTCGATCGGCATCGATGTCTTGCGCGGCTGGCCGGAAATCGATCGGGCCGAGCGCGACGGTGAACATCTGAATCTCTTCACCGAAAGCGCCGAGGCGACGTTGCGCCGGCTGCTGGCGGCCGATCCGTCATTGCGCGAACTGGAAGTGCAGCGCGCCGGGCTGGCCGAGGCGTTCGTGGAAATCACCGGGAGCGCCGCCCGGGAAACCCCGCAGAAGGAGGCCGCGTGATGGAAACCGCATCGACGATGCCCCACGCTCGCGTCGCCCGGGCATGGCTGCTGGAGGCGAAGTATGAATTCCTGAGGCTGTTGCGCACGCCGTCGTTCGCGCTGCCGACGCTGTTGTTCCCGTCATTGTTCTATCTATTGTTCGGCGTACTGCTCAACCACGGTTCCGGCCACGGCCTCGATGCCGCGAGTTATCTGCTGGTGAGCTACAGCGTGTTCGGCGTGATGGCGCCCGGCCTGTTCGGGTTCGGCGTGGTGGTGGCATTGGAGCGAGAACAGGGACTGCTGACCTTGAAGCGCGCGCTGCCGATGCCGCCGGGTGCCTATCTGTTCGCGAAGATGTTGATGGCGATGCTGTTCGTGACCATCGTGGTCACGATGTTGCTGGCACTTGGCTTCATCCTTGGCCATGTCCGCCTGCCATGGACCGGCCTTGTCGCATTGCTGGGTGTGGACGTGCTCGGTGTATTGCCCTTCTGTGCGCTGGGTTTGTTCATGGGCACTCTCTTCGGCGGGCAGGGCGCGCCGGCCGTGATCAACCTGATCTACCTGCCGATGGCGTTTCTGTCCGGCCTGTGGATTCCGTTGAACCTGTTGCCACACCTGTTGCAGCAGTTCGCGCCGCTGTGGCCGGCGAATCACCTGTTCCTGATCGCCCTGGACGCGAGTGGCTTGGGCGGCGATCATCGCATTGCGTGGCACGCCCTGGTGCTGGCCGGGTTTACGATCACGTTCTTCGCATTGGCACGACGCCGGCTCGCGAAGGCGGGTTGAGGAGAAGGCCGTGCAAGCACTGGTCCTGCAATCGCACTTCCATTTGATCGTGCTGTACGTGGCGCTGTTCGTCTGCTTCGGTCCGGAATGGCTCGGGTGGTTCTTCCAGCGTTCCGAGAAGACCGCGGTGAAACGCGATCGCGGGTCGCATCTCGTGCTGCTCGTGGCACTGACGACGGGCGTCACGGCCGCCTTCTTCCTGGTCGGTGCGTTGCCCGCCGCGACAATCACTGCACGGCAGCCGCTGGTGTTCTGGTCCGGGATCGCGATCATGTTCATCGGCCTGGCCTTGCGCTGGTACGCAATCCGCGTGCTGGGCAAGTTTTTCACCCGCGACGTGGCGACGCGGGAAGGCCAGTACGTGGTGGAAAACGGACCTTATCGATGGGTGCGGCATCCGTCGTATTCCGGCGCGTTGTTGATGTTCGCCGGCACCGGCTTGGCGATGACCAATTGGGCCAGCCTGCTGGTTATCCTGCTCGCCGCCACGATCGGTTACGGTTATCGCGTGCACGTCGAGGAACGGGCATTGTGCAGCGACCTCGGCGATGCTTACCGGGGCTACATGCGGCGCACGCGCCGCTTCATCCCTTGGGTCTGGTGAAACGCATGCACAGTGACCGCTCCGGCAATGCGGGGGACGTGGCATCATCGATGCCGGGAGGATTCCGCATGCGCCTTGTTGCCGCGCTCCGCGAATGGTTCCGTCCCGCGCCGGATTCCGACGTCGCGGACAACCTGCGCCTCGGCAAACCCCGGTATACGGACTGGGTGCATTTGCTGTGGTCGATCTGGATCTTCGTCACGCCGCTGTTCGACAACGGCCTGGCGGGCTACACGCGTACATGGCTGCTGTTCACGCTGGTGACCTATCCGATTTTCCTGTTGCTGTTCGCGCTGGTGCAGATCGCCAGCCAGCGCAGGGTAGCATGGTTCGCGCTGGGCATGGTCGCGTTGTGCTTTGTCACCATGCGCTGGTATCCCAGCGGCATGAGCTATTTCATGTACGGCTGCATTTTCCTCTATCACTCTCGCACGAGCGTGCGCCGTTATCTCGGCGCGCTTGTTCTTATCAACGTGGCATTCGTTGCATTGGGATGGTGGATCGGCTATCCGAAGGCGTTGCTGGTGCTGATGCCGGCAATGGCATTCATCGTCAGTGCCATCATCATGGTCGAACACATGGGCAAGCAGCGCGACGCGGCTTGGGCATTGTCGCAGGAGGAAGTGCGCCGGCTGGCCGCCACCGCCGAGCGCGAACGCATCGGCCGCGACTTGCATGATCTGCTCGGGCACACACTGTCGCTGATCACCCTGAAGCTGGAACTGTCGCGCAAGCTGTTCGATCGCGATACGCAAGCCGCGCGACGCGAGGTGGAGGAAGCCGAGCGCGTGGCGCGCCATGCGCTGTCGGAAGTACGCAATGCAGTCAGTGGCATACGCGCCACCGACCTCGCCGCGGAGCTGGCGTCCGCACGACTGCTGCTGGAATCCTCCGGCGTGCGCCTGGACTACGAATTGCCGCCGATGGACCTGCCGCCGGAAATCGAGCACAGCCTTTCGCTGGTGCTGCGCGAAGCGGCCACCAATATCGCGCGCCATGCCGGTGCCAGTACGGCGAAGATCGAATTGCGGCGGGAGCCTTCCTGCTTGCGCATGCGGATCAGCGACAACGGTCGTGGCGGCGTCGAGAAACACGGCAATGGCCTGAGCGGCATCAGCGAGCGTGTGCGCGCGTTGAAGGGCACGCTGGCGATCGAATCCGTGCGCCGCCATGGCACGACCTTGAAGATTTCCGTACCGGTACCGAACCTGCGGTTGCTGCCGCGATTGCGCCCGTCGCCGCAGGACGAACGAGATGCGGATGGCGGCTCCGCATCGGGACAGCCTGCCGCATGAAAATACGGATCTCCCATCCTTCCACGATGCGCGGCGGACTTGCGGAGCACGCGGCATGATCCGGGTGCTGCTGGCAGAAGACCAGGCGATGGTGCGCGGAGCGTTGTCCGCGCTGCTGGCGCTGGAGCCGGATATCGAAGTGCTTGGTTCGGTCGCGGATGGCGAGGGCGCGTGGCGCGAAGTGCAGCGCCTGAAACCCGACGTGCTGGTCTCCGACATCGAGATGCCAGGACTCACCGGTCTGGAGCTCGCGCAACGCATCCAGCGCCACGAGCTGCCGGTGAAGGTCGTCATCGTGACCACCTTCGCTCGTTCCGGGTACCTGCGGCGCGCGCTGGACGCCGGCGTTTGCGGTTACCTGCTGAAGGATGCGCCGGCCGAGCAATTGGCGGAGGCGCTGCGCACGGTACACCGCGGCGGCCGCGCGATCGATCCGCAGCTCGCGCTGGAAGCCTGGTCGGAAGCCGATCCGCTCAACGACCGCGAACGCCAGGTCCTGCGATTGGCAGGCGAGGGGCTGTCCGCGGGAGAGATCGCGCAGCAATTGAACCTCTCGCACGGCACCGTGCGCAATTACCTTTCGGAAGCGATCGGCAAGCTCGGCGTCGGCAACCGCATCGAAGCCTACCGTCTGGCGCGCCAGAAGGGCTGGTTGTAATCCGCCGCGCTTGCGCGATGCGTTGAGTCGCATCGCGCGCGGCAGATTACAGGTGAGCCATGGATGGCGATCGGAAGGCGCGCCATGGATGGTTACTCGCAATGGGTTGAACGTAATCACGCATCGCGCGCGGCGGATTACAGGTGAGCCATGGATGGCGGACGGCAATGCACCATGGATGGTTGCTTGCCGATGGCTGAGCGAAGCCGCGCACGCGGGCGACCGCTACGAGCGGGAAGCGGCGCCGATGCGCGCGCGTTGTCGTCCCGTGAGTTCCACTGCCATGCGCGCCGCAGCGAACAGGCTGGAAGGATCGGCTTGTCCGCTTCCCGCCAGATCCAGCGCAGTGCCGTGATCGACCGAAGTGCGGATGAACGGCAGGCCCAGCGTGATGTTGACCGTGCGGTCGAATGCCTCGCTCTTGAGCACAGGCAACGCCTGGTCGTGGTACATCGCCAGCACCGCGTCGTAGTGCGCGCGCTGCGCGGGTACGAAGGCGGTGTCGGCCGGCAGCGGCCCGAGCAGGTCGATTCCCTGCGCGCGCAGGCCCTCGATCACTGGCAAAAGCGTTTCGATTTCCTCGCGGCCCAGATGGCCGCCTTCGCCCGCGTGCGGATTGAGCCCCAGCACGGCGATACGCGGCGACGCGATGGCGAATTTCCCGACCAGTTCCGCGTGCACGATGCGCAATGTACGCGCGAGCGATTCACGCGTGATGGCGGCCGGCACCTTCGACAGCGGCAGGTGAGTGGTGGCGAGCGCCACGCGCAATTCCGGCGAGGCCAGCATCATCACCGTCTCGCAACCGGCACGTTGCGCGAAGAATTCCGTGTGGCCGCTGAAGGCCTCGCCGGCATCGTTGATGACGGACTTTTGTACCGGCGCGGTGACCAGTGCGTCGAACTCGCCGGCGAGGCAGCCGTCGGCGGCGCGCGCCAGCGCGTTGAGCACGTGGAAGGCGTTGCGCGGATCGGGATGCCCCGGCGTTTCCCGCGCGCGCAACGGGATCTCGATCACGCGCAGCGTCGACCGCGCACGAGCGACGCGCGGCGTGCCGTCGTAGGTTTCGATGTCGATCGGGAGGCCGCAGGTCGCGGCGGCACGCGCCATCAAACTCGCGTCGCCGATCGCGACGAGATCGGCAGGGAACGGCGAGGCGGCCAGCCGCGCGATCAGCTCCGGACCGACGCCGGCAGGTTCGCCGGCGGTGAGCGCGAGGCGCGGCAGCGCCATCAAGCCTGCTGACGCCATGCCAAACGGCCGCGCCGCCGGCCCCATGCCCGCAGGGCGAGAAAGAACGAGAAAGGTGTATGTCGATAAATCGACGAGTGATGACGCAGCCCTGCGGGCACGGGGCCACGGCCCTTCGGGTTGCTCCGTAGTGGCCGCCATACGACGGTGCGCGCCTTGACCATGGAATGACCATGGCGCTGCGGCGCGCGCCTTGTCTGACAACCGCTGCGGAAGCAACGCGGCTCGCTTGTCATGGTGTCAACAGGCTTTATTCACGGCGTGCCGCTGCTGCCTGCCGTGGCGGCATCGCCGGACTGGTTGCCGCCTAGCGCGCCGGGAAGCCGGATGTCGATGTAGGCATCCGAACGCAGGTCGCGCAGGAACTGCTGGTAGGCCTCGGTGCCCTTGCGCACGGCGATCGCCTGGCGCGCCTGCTCGCGCTGGATGTCACTGGTCTTGTCGGTCTGGCGTGTCCCCAGCAACTGGATCAGGTGCCAAGACCCGTCCTGGGTCTTGAACGGCTGCGATACCTGATTGGGTTGCATGGTCGCTACCCGCTTTCCGATTTCGCTGCCCCAGTCGTCCTGCATGAACCAGCCCATGTCGCCACCGATATTGGCGGTGGAAGGGTCTTGGGAATCCTTCTTGGCCAGCGTGGAGAAATCCTGATGCTGGTCGACCACCTCATGGTAGATCTGGTTGATGTGATTCTGCGCGTCCTGGTCCGAAACCAGCGCGCTCGGCTTGATCATGATGTGCAACCCGTGGTACTCGGTGACGATCTGGCGCGCGTCCGCGCTGCGCTTCTCCATCACCTTGACGATCGTGAATCCGTCGGGAGTGCGCAGCGGCGTGGAGACTTCCCCGGGCTGCATCTGGTCGATCTGCGAGGCGAATGCCGCCGGAAGCTCGTCGACGCGGCGCCAGCCGAGGTCGCCGCCCTCCAGAGCGTCCTGTGCGTCGGAAGAACTGATCGCCTCCGCACGGAAATCCTTGCCGGATTTCAGGTCGGCTTCGACCTTGTCGGCCTTGGCCTGCGCCTTGGCGATCGCGTCGGCATCTGCGCCGTTCGGCAATCCGATGTCGATGTGCGCCAAGTGCACTTCCCCGGCCTTGAAGGCGGGATTGGCCAGCATGTTGTCGATTTCCGCATCCGAAACCTGCGCGGAATCCTGCATCACCTGCTGGCGCAGGCGCTGGATCAGCAACTGGTCGCGCAGGTTGGCGCGGAACGAGGAATAGTCCACGTGGTCCTGCGCCATCGCCTGCTGCAATTGGTCGACGGTCATCTTGTTCTGCTGCGCCACGGAGGCGACCGCGGCATCCAGTTCGTCGTTGGAAACTTGAACGCCATTGTCGTTGGCGCGCTGCACCTGCAGCTTGTTCAGGATCAACCGCTCCAGCACCTGGCGCTGCAACACATCGGGAGGCGGGAGCTGGCCGGGGGTTTGCGCATACTGGTGCTGCACGTTGGCGACGGCTTCGTCCAGCTCGCTCTGGAGGATCACATCGTCGTTCACCACCGCCACCACGCGATCGAGCGTGGCATTCTCCTGCTGCGAGCCCGGCGGATTGTCGGCGCCCAGCAATTGTGCGGAAGCGGAGGCGGCCACGCCGAAGGTGAGCAGGAAGGCGGCGCCGAAGGAAACGGATTTGTTCATGAGGTGACGACGGGCATCGGGAAGACGGGTGCAAAGAATATCCGAAGACAGGCGGCTCCGCTGATTTCGCGGAAAGGGTCGTCGCCCGCGGTCAATCAAATGAGCGCGGCCTTGTTCGAGCCGGTCCACGGACGGGAATTACCGGGGCGCCCGCGGGCGCTCGAAACGGGAGACTTGCGGCAACGGGCTACTGGTATCCCATGATGGCGCGATTGAGGAAGCTCTCGGTCTGATTGCCATAGCCGCCCAGTCCCTTGAACTGGATTTCGAAATAGATGGCGTTGCTGACATCACCCTGGACGTCGCGAACATAACGGCGCGTCAGCACGCGAATCGCCGTGCAGCAACTGTCCCACTCCACGCCGGCGAACGCCTCGACCGCCTTCTGGTCCATCAGGGAATAGTCGTAGCGACCCACCAGCTTCCAGCGCTCGCCGACCGGGATTTCCGCGGATACGTCCACTTGCTCGAGCAGATTCACGCGGTAGCGATACGAGAAATTGAGGACGCCATCCTGGCCCAACCGCCGCTGGAGGCCGACGGTGGATACGTCGGTGTCGCCGGTCTGGACATTCCACAGGTGGGATGCGGTCAAGCGCCAGTTGTCCGACAGCGACAGGTCGAGATTGGCGACGTAGTCGGACCCGGCAAAGTCGGTGGCAGGCGTTGAAGGCGAGAGTTTCACGCGCTGCGGGTCGAAATAGTGGATCTGGCCGAGGCTGGCGGACAATTTTTCCACGCCGTTGTCGTCCAGCAGGCGCGTGGTCAGTGCAAGCGAAAGATTGTTGGCGTTCTCCTGCCGGTCTGCGCCCGAAAAACTGTTGGTGGAGAACAATTGCCAGAAATCGAAAGTCAGCGGCGCGGTGTCGAACAGCGGCAGGTCGGTCTGGTTGCGATAGGGCACGTAAAGGTAATAGAGGCGAGGCTCCAGGGTCTGGGTATAACTGCTGCCGAACAGGTTGACGTTGTCGCGCTCGAAGATCAGGCCGGAATCGAGATCGAAGATCGGCATGCCGCGTGATGGCGTCGTCGGGCCTCCCGTTTGCACGGGCTGTTCCAGGTTGTAGACCGTGTAGCGGTAGCCCAGTTCCGGGCGCACGAACCATGCAGCGCCCTGCAACGGCCAGGTGATGTACGGATAGAAGTCGGCGCGTTCGCCATTGATCCGGAACGGGCTGTCGAATCGCACCGCTTCGGCATGCACGCCCCATTCCGGGCCGCCCAGCGGTCCGAACGGACGATCGGCATCGAAGTACAAACGGGGCAGGCGTTTGTACGGCTCGGCCGAATCCGGAATCGACGGGTCGGTGATCTGATAGCTGTCCACGCCAAGTCCCGCATCCCACCAGTTGCCGCTGCCGGTGATGTAGGCCGAAGAACCGATCAGGCTGGTCGCGGCGCTCGTCAGGTTGTTCCCGAAATCCTGGAAGTAGCTCTTGTCGGTGACATGGTTGATATGGGCGCTGAACACCCATTGCGGAATCAGCGGGGTGGTGTCCTGGAAATGCAGGAACCCGCGGTCGGTGTCCGACACGCTGTCGTGCGGCAAGTAATCGAACTGCAGGATGCCGCTGCTGCTGCCGAAAAGATAGCGAAACTCACCGTCGTACATCGTGCCGCGCTTGCTGTAGAAGCGCGGCGCCAGCGTGGCGTCGTAGTTCGGAGCGAGGTTGAAGTAATACGGAATGCTGAAGAAAAAACCCGAGTGGCTGTTGTTGCCGAATTCCGGATACAGGAAACCCGATTGGCGTTCGTTGTTGATCGGGAAGCGCATGTAGGGCAACCAGAAGACCGGCACGCCCTTGACGCGGAAAGTGACGTCGTGCGCGCGGCCGATGCCGGTGGTCTGGTCCGCCGTCATCTTGTCCGAGCGGATCTCCCACACGCGGTCGCTGGGATCGCAGGTCGAGAAAGTTCCCTGCAGGTAATACCCGTGATCCTGGTCCAGCACGGTGGCCTGCCTGGCGGTGCCGTTGCCTCGCGAAGTCAGCATCTGGTAGCGCACATTGTCGGCTACGCCGTATTCGGGACTGGTCGTGCCGTGCATCGAATCGGCGGACATCAACTGGCTGCGGTCCTGGTAGCGCACGTTTCCCTGCGCCCGGTAGGCCGTGGTGTCCTGGGTGTAATCGATGCGGTCGCCGCGCAGGAGCTGATCGAGGCGCTGCAGCCGCACGTCACCGAAGAGATGGTAGACATTGCTGTCGGGGCTTTCCACGCGGTCCGCGAGCACGTCGGAGGGCGACAGCGAAGGGTCGCCGGTGGTGGGCAAGCCCGGCACGTAGAAATCCAGCAAATCGTTCTTCCTGCACAGCGAGAAGTCGTTCTTCTGGTGCGGACAGGTGAACGCGCCCAACGGACAGACGACGCGCGCGTCCTGCGCCACCGCCATGGCGGCGGGCAGCGCGCTCAATGCGACGGCCAAGGTGAGCGCGCGCGGCTTCGGCATGATGGGTCGGCGCGGCACTAGGACATCCTCGGCGTTGGAACCCGCGTAAGCTAACAGAAAGCACCGCCGGCCTGCATGAAGTCGCGGTGGTTGTCGACGCCATTGAGGCGCTCGGTTCAGCGATATCCCGAACTGATCGGATAACGCCGCTCGCGGCCGAATGCGCAGGTGGAAATGCGCGGCCCCGGCGCAGCCTGGCGGCGCTTGAATTCGCTGGCCAGCACCATCCGCACCACGCGTTGCACGGTGGCGGCGTCATGACCCGCCGCGACGATTTCCGCTTGCGACTGCATGCCTTCGATGTAACGCGACAGGATGCCGTCGAGCAGGTCGTAGGGCGGCAGCGAATCCTGGTCCGTCTGCTCCGCACGCAATTCCGCCGAGGGCGCGCGTTCGATCACCGCCGGCGGGATCGCTGCGCCGCGTTCGTTGCGCCAGCGCGCCAGCCGGTACACCAAGGTCTTGTAGACATCCTTCAATGGCGCATAGGCACCGCACATGTCGCCATAGAGCGTGGCATAGCCGACCGCCATCTCGCTCTTGTTGCCCGTCGTCAGCAGCAGCGCGCCGGTCTGGTTGGACAGCGCCATCAGCAGCACGCCGCGGCTGCGCGATTGCAGGTTCTGCGCGGTAATGTCGCTCAGCGCACCCGTGGCCGGTTTCAGGGTGGCGTCGAACGCATCGAACGCGGGCTCGATGGCAAGGTCGAAGTAGCGCACGCCGAGGTCACGCGCCTGGGCGGCGGCTTCGCGCAAGGACAATTCCGAGGTGTAGCGCGACGGCAGCATCACCGCGGTGACGCGTTCGGCGCCCAGCGCGTCCACCGCGATCGCCAGCGTCAGCGCGGAATCGATCCCGCCCGAAAGTCCAAGCAGCACGTCGTGGAAACCGTTCTTGTCGACGTAATCGCGCACGCCGCGCACCAGCCCGGCATAGACGATCGCTTCCTCGCATTCGTCGCCGCGCACGGGCCAGTCGATCGCGCACAACGTACCTGCCGCGCTGTCGAATTCCGCGAACAGCAAATGTTCCACGAAAGCCGGCGCGCGCGCGACCACCTCGCCATTCGCCGCCACCAGCAGCGAGCCGCCATCGAACAACAGGTCGTCCTGTCCGCCGATCACATTGACATAGGCGATCGGCAGGCCGTTCTCGCGCGCGCGTTGTCGCAGCAGCGCCTCGCGCGTCGCCGCCTGCCGCGTGTCGTAAGGCGACGCGTTGATCACCAGCAGCCATTGCGCGCCGGCTGCCGCGGCTTTTGCCGCCGGTTCGGCTTCCCAGATGTCCTCGCACACCAGCAGGCCTGTGCGCACGCCTTCACAGGTGAACACAAGCGCTTCGTCGCCGGGTCTGAACCAGCGCTTCTCGTCGAACACGGTGTAATTCGGCAACGCCTGTTTGTGATACGTGGCAACGATCCCGCCGTCTGCGATCACCGAGGCGGCGTTGTAGACCTCGCCGCGTGAATCCGGATGGCCGACCACCGCGGCGATGCCGTCGATGTCGTTCGCCAGCGTGTGCAGTTCGTTTTCGCAGCCTGCGAGAAAGCCCGGGCGCAGCAGCAGGTCTTCCGCGGGATAACCGCACAGGGATTGTTCCGGAAACGCGATCAGCGATGCGTCCTTTGTCCGCGCTTCGTTCGCGAGCGCGCGCATCCGCGCGGCGTTCGCCGCCAACGCGCCGACGGGAAAATCGTATTGCGCCAGCGCGAACCGCAGCATGGGCATGTCTTCGGGCTCCGCAAAAGCAAAGGCCGCGACGAATCGCGGCCTCGCATTGTAAGTGACTGTGGCGCGCGCGTTCAGTGCTTCATCTTCGTTGCCAGCGTCTTGCCGAGATCCGCCGGCGATTTCACCGTGGTCACGCCGGCCTTCTCCAGTGCCGCGAACTTGGCCGCGGCCGTGCCTTTGCCGCCGGAGATGATCGCGCCGGCATGGCCCATGCGCTTGCCGGCCGGGGCCGATGCGCCGGCGATGAACGCGACCACGGGCTTGGTCACGTTCTCGGCGATGAATTCCGCGGCTTCCTCTTCGGCGCTGCCGCCGATCTCGCCGACCATGATGATGCCTTGCGTCTGCGGATCGCCCTGGAACAGGCGCAGGCAGTCGATGAAGTTCATCCCGTTGATCGGATCGCCACCGATGCCGATGCAGGTGCTCTGGCCGAGTCCCGCCTGGGTGGTCTGGAACACCGCTTCGTAGGTGAGCGTGCCCGAACGCGAGACGATGCCGACCGAACCGGGCTTGTGGATGTGGCCGGGCATGATGCCGATCTTGCATTCGCCGGGCGTGATGATGCCTGGGCAGTTCGGGCCGATCAGCACGGTGTCCGGATATTCCTTCAGCACGTTCTTGACGCGCAGCATGTCGAGAACGGGAATGCCCTCGGTGATCGTCACGATCACGCGCACGCCGGCGTCGGCGGCCTCCAGGATGGCGTCGGCCGCGAACGGCGGCGGCACGAAGATCATCGACGCATCTGCGCCGGTGTCATCCACCGCGTCCTGCACGGTATCGTAAACGGGCAGCCCGATGTGCTCGCTGCCGCCCTTGCCGGGCGTGACGCCGCCGACCAGCCTGGTGCCGTAATCCAGCGCCTGCTCGGAGTGGAACGTGCCCTGCTGGCCGGTGAAGCCCTGGCAGATGACCTTGGTGGATTTGTTGACGAGGACGGACATTTCGTTCGATTCCTTAATTATGCCGCTTTCGCGGCAGACACCGCCTTCTGCGCGGCGTCGTTCAAGTCATCGGCCGGCGTGATCTTCAACCCGGAGTTCGCGAGCAGCGTGCGGCCCTGCTCGACATTGGTGCCCTGCAGGCGAACCACCACCGGAATCGTCAGTCCCACTTCCTTGACCGCCGCGATGATGCCTTCCGCGATCAGGTCGCAACGCACGATGCCGCCGAAGATGTTGACCAGGATCGCGCGCACCTTGTCCGACGACAGGATCAGCTTGAATGCCTCGGTGACGCGTTCCTTGGTCGCGCCGCCGCCGACGTCGAGGAAGTTGGCGGGTTCGCCGCCGGCCAGCTTGATCACGTCCATGGTCGCCATCGCGAGTCCGGCGCCGTTGACCATGCAGCCGATCGAGCCGTCCATCGTCACGTAGTTGAGATGGTTTTCCGCGGCTTCGGCCTCGGCATGGTCCTCCTGCGACACGTCGCGCATCGCCACGAGGTCGGCGTGGCGGAATTCCGCGTTGTCGTCGGAATTGACCTTGCCGTCCAGCGCCATCAGGTCGCCGGATTTCACGATTGCCAGCGGATTCAGTTCGATCAGCGAGAGGTCCTTCTCGTTGAACAGCCTGTACATCCCCAGCATGATCTTGGTCAGCTGGTTGACCTGCTTGGGGTTCAACCCGAGCGCGAAGCCGAGCTTGCGGCACTGGTATGGCTGCAGGCCCTGCACGAAATCCACGATGACGGTATGGATGTCGTCCGGTGTCTCGCGTGCGACCTGCTCGATGTCCACGCCGCCGCGCGCCGAGGCGATGAAGGCAACGGCTTTCGCACCGCGATCGACCAGCATCGACAGGTACAGTTCCTTGGCAATGTCGCTGGCGTCGGTGACAAGCACCAGGTTCACCGGCAGCGCGCGGCCGCCTGACTGGTAGGTTTCCATCGATTTGCCGAGCATGCCGGCTGCGGCGGCTTTCACCTCGTCGGGCGATTTGCAGAACTTCACGCCGCCGGCCTTGCCGCGGCCGCCCGCGTGGATCTGCGCCTTCACCATCCATTGCTCGCCACCGAGCGCGCGCGCGGCGTCCACCGCGTGTTCCGGCGTGTCCGCCACCTTGCCGGCGGGAACCGCGATGCCGAAATCGGCGAACAACTGCTTGGCCTGGTATTCGTGGAAGTTCATGTCCGTGGTCTTGTGTTCGTGTCTGGGATGCGGCCCAAGGGTCGCCTGCGTGCGCGGGTGCGAGCAAACCCCGCTATTGTCACGGCAAGCGCACGTCAAGTCCAATCGCCGGCCGGAAAGAAAATTCTGTCACGTGGGGGGCGCGCACTTGTACGCGTGGCCCGCCCGCACGATCATCGCGCCGTGCCGAATAACCGAGCGCCCAGTAGTACCCGACCCATGTCCGCAGGCGAGCACGTCCGCCGCGAACTGTACGTGCTCAATATCTACCGCGTGCTGCAGGCGGTGGTTTTTCTCGCGCTGGCGTTGAGCGAAACCTTCATCGCGTGGATGCCGACGCGCGCGCCAGTGGTGGCGCGCGTGGCCGCGGCCGTCTATCTGTTGTTTGCATTGCTGGTGTTGTCGCGCACACGCCAGATGCCGCGACGCTTGAACGGCGCCGTCAGCGCATGCCTGGGCGTGGACGTCATTGCCGCGCTCGCGGCGGCGTTGCTGATGCCGGCGGCGCACACCGGCATCGCGGCCATGCTGGTCATCAATGTCGGCGCGGGCGCGCTGCTGCTGCCACCGCGGCTGGCGGGCCTGTTCGCGGCGTTGGCGGCACTGGCAATGGTGGGGCAGTCGCCGTTCGGCCAGGACGACATCGGTCGCAACCTGCTGGAATCCGGCCTGTTCGGGCTGGCGTATTTCGCCACCGCCGCGTTGTGCTACGCGCTCGGCAACCAGGTGCGCGCCAGCGAGGCGCTGGCCGAGCGTCGCGGGCTGGACCTGGCCAACCTGTCGCAGGTCAACGAGCTGATCATCCGCCGCATGAAGACCGGTGTGCTGCTGGTGGACGACGCCAACCGCATCCACCAGATCAACGAGTCGGCGTGGATGCTGCTGGGCAACCCCAGCGCGGACCAGCGCGACCTGGGTCGGCTGGCGCCCGAGCTGTCGCGCCGGCTGTACCACTGGATGACCTCCGGCAAGCTGGACGAGACCGCCACCCAGCTCGCCGACGGCGTGCCCGAGGTGGTGCCGCGCTTCTCCCGCCTCGCGCCGAACGACGACTCGCTGGTGCTGATCTTCCTCGACGACACCTCGCTG
>DATNEQ010000034.1:0-19144 GCA_035552915.1 Rhodanobacteraceae bacterium | reverse complement strand
GAAGAGCATGTTGAGGAAGTGTTCCACCCGCAGCCACAACGGGTAGCCGCCTTGAACCACCATCGCGGACTTGGATATGCCCGGATAGCGCACGACGAATTGCTGAAACCAGGGGCTTGTGAACAAACCTTGGCAGACCGCGATCCCGAGGATCAGGACGACGAAGGCGACCGGCAGGATCCACAAGACGTTGATCCAGCGCTTGCCCACGCGGATCCGCGGCACCTCACCCGGTTGCGGCGGCAGCCAGGAATCGGGCCGGATGCTGCCACTCGCCTTGCTGACGCGGGCTTCGAGGGGATCAGTCCGGGACGCTTGCATGCTGGTACCTCGCTTTGTGTATCGTCGATGCCGAATAGGTCAGCGTTGACGGGCGATGGCCTGCTCGAGACGTTCGAGCTTTCCGGTGAGCTCGTTGCCGTGACCGGGCCGGATGTCGGCCTTCAGCACCAGATCGACGCGTTTGCCATAAGCCGATACCGCATCGGCCGCCCGCCGGATGACGTCGAAGACCTCGTCCCACTCGCCTTCAAGGGTCGTGAACATCGAATCAGTGCGATTGGGCAGTCCGGAGGCACGCACGACTTTCACCGCAGCGGCGACTGCATCGTGAAAGGAGTCACTCGCTTCGCCGCCGCTTGGCAAGACAGAAAACGCCACCAGCATGATCTTCCCTCCATTCGGTCCGCGGATTCCGGTTTCCAGACTGCATTCCTTGTGGGAGCGGTTTGCCGGCTTCCGACAAGGGTGTCGATGACCTATTCCCCTCGCGTCAGCGCTTTTCCGGAGTGGACGACGACCGCCGGCTCACCCGGATGATGGTCGTGTTGTGCAATCGAATACATGGTGTTGCCGGCGTTGGTGCCTTTCCTGTGGACGCCTTTCACGGTGCCGTGGCCGATCGCGCTGCGGTAGTGCCAGGTCACCTTGGTACCCGCGGGAATCGTCTTGAACGCAGCTTTCTTTGCGGTAGCCATGGTGCTTCTCCTGTGCTGCCATTGGGACGGGAAAATCAATGGTTTTCGAACAGACGGCCGTCCCGTGGTTTTGTTCGCCGGCACCGCTTCGAACTGATGACGCCTGCAGGCGCGATCCTTCAGCATCGTTCTCAACCCGATGCGGATTTAGCATGATGCTCCGTTGGCGGGCCTTCCGCCGAGGTCCCGGCGCCGATCGCACGCTCGAACGCGACCTCGGCGCGCAGTCCTTCCAGATCGCGGTGGATCATCGCCTCCGCCAGTTTCCTGCCACGGTACCGATAGGTGATCGAGCAGTCGCGCGCTTCGAGGTCGCCGTCGATTTCGGTGCTGTCCCAGTGTTCCGCGTGGCCGACGTAGGCGATGCCGAGGTCGTATTGCTCGGTCCAGAAGAATGGCACGGCGTCGAAGGGTTCGCGGCGACCAAGCATGTTGCGCGCCGCGGTTTGTCCCTGACGTTCGGCCACCACGAAATGTTCGGCCCGGATCGACTCGCCTGTGAGCCGGTCGGGCCAGCGGGCGATGTCGCCGGCGGCATAAATTCCCGGCACGCTGGTTTCGAGATGTTCGTCGACGGCGACGCCGCGATCGACGTCGAGTCCAGCCTGTTCGGCCAGCGCGATCGCAGGCCGCACGCCGATCCCGATCACGACCAGATCGGCCGTCAGGATGTCGCCGTTTTTCAGCGTGACGCCACGCGCGTCGATGGCGGTCGCCGTGGCGCCGAGATGGAATGTCACACCATGCTGTTCATGGAGCCGGCGGATGAATGCCCCGACTTGCGGCCCAAGAATCTTCTGCATGGGGATCGCTTCCGGCGCTACCACGTGCACGTCGAGATTGCGCGCGCGCAGCGACGCGGCGACCTCGAGGCCGATGAAACTCGCGCCGATCACCACCACGTGCTTGGCAAGCAAGGTCGCGGCGACCAGCGCCTGGCTGTCGGCGACGGTGCGCAGGTAGTGGACGTGCGAAAGGTTCGCGCCGGGCGCGTCGAGATGGACGGGCTCCGCGCCGGTGGCCAACAGCAATGCATCGTAGGTATGGTGGCTGCCGTCCACGAGCCGCACCTGTCGCGCTGCCGCGTCGATCGCCGCGACGCGCGTGTTCAGCCGCACGTCGATCTGGTTGTCGCGATAGAACTTCGCAGGACGCAGAAGGTTCGACATTCCCGTCGCGGTGCCGGCGAGATAGCCCTTCGACAGGTTGGGCCGGTCGCACGGCAGCACCGCGTCGGCGCTGAGCATCGTGATGCGGCCGGCGTAGCCCTCGCGGCGCAACGTTTCCGCCGCGGCATTGCCGGCGGCGCCGCCGCCGATGATGACGATCGATTCCGGTGTACCGGCTGTGACCGGGCCGGCATGCGGCGCGACCCGCTCCAGCTTTTCGCGAACGTAAACGGTTTCGATCACCGTCTGCGCCGGCGTGAACTGGTGCGCCAGGTCATGCACGATCTCGATATCCCAGCGTGAAACCGGATCGCGCGCCGGCGCGCGCAGCGCCTCGCCGGTGCGCAGGCTGAAGCAGGCGTGGTGCCAGGGACAGCGAACCGTATCGCCGACCAGCAAGCCCTGTTCCAGCGGCGCGCCGTAGTGCGAGCAAATGGCGCCGATCGCGAACAGCTCGTTGCCGCGACAAACCAGCATCACCGGCTCGCCCCGGGCGTGCCCGAGCAGCATGCCGCCGTCCGGAATCATCGACAACTCGACGCCTTGTTCGAGATCGGGATCGCTGAGTTTTGTCTTGTCCTCGTCCATGGGCATCTCTGCAGGAACGAATGACGGCGACTGCGTACCCAGCCAAGAGGCAGCGCGCGTAGCGCGGTCAGGAAACGCGGGCGTCCGTGCCGCGTGAATCTCCCTTGAAAACGGGCAGACTAAACCGCGCGGCGCGTTCGCTCCGTTGGCTAACGCACACAGAGCGGGAAGGTCGCGGCTGTATCCTGAACGCTGCATGCGCGTCGTGAATCTTCACGCGCGCTTGCTTCACTTTGGGCGTCCAATGGGACGCATCGGACCCATGCGTGGACATGGAATGCGGAACGGAAGGCGATCGCCTGTGACCGCGGACGTAGCTCGTGTCGAACGGGATCGCATGGGTGCGATGCTCGACGCAGCGCCCGGCGAGGCGTTCCCCGCCGACATCGCGATGGCGCTGCTCCTGATCGCGCTCTTCCATCGCATGACCTTGGGCGTGCAGGTGGTGATCGAGGATTACGTCCACTCGGCGATGAAGCTTCCCGCGCTGATCGCGATGCGTTTCGCCTGTTTTGAGCTGGCCGTTGCCGGGATCCTGGCGACCGTACGGATCGCCTTGGATGATCGGGGACGATGCCCCGACCCGCCGCGCAAGGATCGCATGACTTGAACAAGCGCAATAACACCGAAGCGAACACGCCCTACTGGCGGATGCTCAGCGCCGGACTCGTCACCGGCGCGGCCGACGACGACCCGAGCGGCATCGCGACGTATTCGCAGGTCGGCGCGGCCTACGGCTACAACACCATGTGGAGCGTCCTGCTGGCGCTGCCACTGATGATCGCGATTCAAATGATCAGCGCGCGCATCGGCCGCGTCACCGGCGCCGGCGTCGCGGCCGGCTTGCGCAAGCGCTACGGACACTGGCTGGTGTACTGCCTCGTGTCCGCGCTGCTGGTCGCCAACATCATCAACCTGGGGGCGGACATCGGCGCGATGGGCGCCGCGCTCAAGCTGCTGGTCGGCGGCCCCGCGCTCGCGTACACCGCGGTGTTCATGCTGCTCTCGATTGCGCTGCAGGTATTCGTGCCGTTCTCGTACTACTCGCCCATCCTGAAGATCCTGACGCTAAGTCTGTTTGCCTATGTCGCCACCGCGTTCGCGGTCAAGGTCCCCTGGAATGAAGTGTTGCAAGGTGTTTTTCTGCCGCATATCACGATCGATGCCAAATACGCGATGGCGATCGTGGCGGTACTCGGCACCACCATCAGCCCCTATCTGTTTTTCTGGCAGGCCGCGCAGGAAGTCGAGGAAGTGCGGGATGTCCGCAACCTGCGCCGGCCGCTCATGCGCATGCCGCTGCAAGGGCCGTCCGCGCTCAGGCGCATCGGCATCGACACGGTTGCGGGGATGTTCGCTTCCGAGATCGTGGCGTTCTTCATCATCCTCACCGCGGCGGTCGTGCTGCACGCACATGGCAAGACCGACATCACCTCCTCCGCGGAGGCCGCTGCGGCGTTGCGCCCGCTGGCAGGGCGGTTCGCTTCCGTGCTGTTCGCGGCCGGAATCATCGGGACCGGCCTGCTGGCAGTCCCCGTGCTCGCGGGATCCGCGGCGTACGGCGGGGCGGAAGCCTTCGGCAAGCCGAGCGGGCTCGAACTCAAACTGTCCCGCGCCAAGCTCTTCTACGTGGTACTCGCCGTTTCCGGCGCGCTGGGGCTGGCGCTCAATGTCCTCCCCATCGATCCGGTCAAGGCGCTGTATTGGAGCGCGGTGATCAACGGTGTCGCCGCGGTTCCGATCATGGCCGCGATCATGGTGTTCAGCATGAGCCTGCGCGACATGGGCAAATTCGTTCTTCCGCTGTGGCTGCAGATCCTGGGCTGGATCGCAACGCTGGTGATGACCGTGGCGGCCGTGGTCATGTTCGCGACCTGGGGCAGGTAATGCGGGCGTGTCCGTTCCATGCAGAACCGGATCCCTGACGCGGTGCGGCCATGCCCGGCAAATCCAATTCGCGTTTCGTCGTTTGCGCCGCGCTCGCCGGAAACCTGATCATTGCCTTGAGCAAATTCGCCGCCGCCGCATTGACGGGCAGTTCGGCGATGTGGAGCGAGGGCGTTCATTCCCTGGTCGACAGCGTCAACGAATTGCTGTTGCTGTACGGCCTGCATCGCGCCAGCAAGCCGCCCGACCGGACCCATCCCTTCGGCCATGGCCGCGAGCTCTATTTCTGGAGCTTCATCGTCGCGCTGCTGGTACTGGCGGTGGGCGCGGGCGTCGCCCTCATCGAAGGGGTGATGCGCCTGCGCAACCCGGTTCCGGACAGGGATCTCTGGATCAATTACGCCGTGCTCGGCGTGGCAGCGGTGTTCGAGGGCACTTCATGGTCGATCGCGCTGCGCGAGTTTCGCACGCGCAAGGGAAGCCTCGGATATTTCCAGGCGTTCCGGCAAAGCAAGGACCCGACCACGTTCACGGTCCTGCTGGAGGACAGCGCGGCGCTGCTGGGACTCTTGATCGCTTTCCTCGGCATCCTTGGCGCGCAGTTGCTGGGCGCGCCCCGGCTGGATGGTGCGGCGGCGGTCGGCATCGCGCTGGTGCTGGCGACCTCGGCGCTGCTGCTGGCGCGCGAAAGCAAGGGGTTGCTGCTCGGCGAGCCCGCGCATCCGCGGGTGGGCGAAGCGATACTGGCCATCGCGAGACGGGATCCGGGCATCCGCAGCGCCAACGGCGTGCTGACCATGCAGATGGGGCCGGACCAGATCGTCGCCATGCTGAGCGCGGAATTCGAAGACGCGTTGACCACGCCCGAGATCGAAGCCTGCGTCAACCG
Source organism: Rhodanobacteraceae bacterium (assembly GCA_035552915.1). Classification (GTDB taxonomy): domain Bacteria; phylum Pseudomonadota; class Gammaproteobacteria; order Xanthomonadales; family Rhodanobacteraceae; genus 66-474. The sequence continues at coordinate 13,634 of DATNEQ010000034.1, read as the reverse complement.
CATGGAAACCAGCGCAAAGCAGGCGAATGCCGCGATCGTCGCGCTGTTCGTCAAGCCGCAAACCCCGGAAGTCTGGCAGGCGCGGCGCAAGGCCATGGAAGACAAGAGCGACGCGCCGTGATTGCGGCGCACCGCATGTTTCGTGTTTCCGTGTCCACGCCGTTTCCGCGTCAACGCTGATAGTAGGTCTGCACCTGCGTGGCGACGGTGGGGTCCGCGAAGTTCGGCCAGTGATCCTTGTCGAATCCGGGTGCGTCCTTGAGTCGTTCCTTGGGTACGTCGAGGACCACGCGTTCGTTTCCGCCATCCACACGAAACGCTTCCCACGGGACAGCGAACAGCTTGTTGCCCATGCCCAGCATGCCGCCGAACGACAACACGCCGAAGGCGATCTTGCCGCTGGTGGTGCTGATCATGACGTCCTTGAGTTCCCCGAGCGACTCGTCCTGGGGATTCTTGACGTCCGCGCCGATCAGCGTGGAAGCGGAAAGAAACTGGGGGGAAAGAAATTTGACGGTTTGAGCCATGGGGCGCTCCTTGGAACTGAAATGCGGTGGAAGGTCATGCCCGAACGCGTTGCCGGACAGGCGCCGGCAACGTTGCGCAGCCCGGCTTACTGCGCGGGCTTGATGGTGAAGCCGGAGAAACCGACGCCGACATTCCAGCCGGTTCCGTGACCGCGGATGGCAAGCGAGATGTCGCCCTTGGTCATCACCGAGGCATGCGCGCTCTGCGCCGCGCCGGCGTGGGCGGTGGCGCGCGCATAGCTGCCCAGCACCTGATGGATATTGCTGACATCGGTGAAGCTGCCGCGACCATCGGTAAGCCGGTAATTCCCGACGCTGAGTCCGCCGCCCTTGGCGCTGAGGGTGACCGGCATCGTCTGGCCGTTGTCGCAGGTGACCGTGCCGGAACCGCTCGCGGTCTCGTAGACCGCGGACCAGCCGTGAAGGGTGAAGGTCATGTGGCAGTCCATGTTCCCGGCATTGCTGTCATTGGCGGCCAGCGCGCCGGGAGCCAGCGCGAGCAGGCCGATGCCTAGCGCTGTCGCAAGCGAGAGGGAAAGTTTCGAGGTTTGCATTTGCATGATGAATCTCCGTAATGCCTGAAGGTGCGCGTCGTCACGGCAGACCCGTGGCGACGCGCTAGTGACCAAGCCGCGTTCATGTCTCGCGGTCGAGATCGTCGTTCCTGCGTGAGGCGTCGCGCATGTGATCGGCGGCCCGACCCAGGCTTTTCTGCACCTTGCCGGTGTTCTTCTCGATGTTGCCCGTGATCTCCCGGGTCTTGTCGCCGGTGACCTTTCCGGTCACTTCCTTGATCGTGCCCTTGATTTCGCGCCTGGTGCCTTCGGTGCGATTCTTGTCCATGTTGAACACTCCTGTGGAATTTCCACTGTGTGAATCAGTCTGAAGTTTGTCGCTTGGGGTGACCCGGCCGGGAGCGTGCAGCGCCTCGTTTCAGAGGCGCACCCGGCGACCGAAGATCAGCGAAGCGATGAACAGGATGACGAAGACGATCGCCAGGATGTAGGCGATGCTGCCCGCGGCGCCGGCGATTCCCGAGAACCCGAGCACCGCCGCGATGATGGCGATGATCAGGAAGATGATTGCATAGCGAAGCATGACGGATTCCTTCGTGGATGTTGCGTGATACCACTTGGCGCAACGCAGCGGAAAAAACCGTGGCGTCGTGTACCTTTGCGCTGACTCGTCGAAGCCCGCGATCGCGTTGTCGTTGCACGGCGTTCGTCGGAACAGGTTGCTCATCGACGTCGGCTTTGCAACAGAAGTTGCTTGCGTGGATGCTCGGTCCATTGAGGAGCCGGACTGTCACGCTGCCGCGAAACGGCGCCGGATCAGCGCCTCGAAAAGCGGACGTCCGTGTCCAGCGATCTTCCTTGATGAACACGCTACAGGGTGGAATGCAAAAACTCCGTCTGATGGCACACATAGCGGGCTTTAGAAAGTGCATCGCTCGCGTCCTGTGTGGCATTGCGATATCCGTGCTGACCACTGCGCCCGGGTGCGGCCACCGTCGCGTTCGTACGCCGCCGCAGCCAAAAGCGCAGCGCGCGCCGGCGGATGGAAATCGAACCTTGCCGTGGAAGATCGGTGCAGCCTCACGGACAACGGGGTCAGCGGGCATGGCATCGAGGCGCAAGTGGTATCGCGATGGACCCGGCGCCGTGAAGCCGTGACTGGCGAGATCTGGCGGGAAGCGGGATATGCGGGGTGCCCGGCGGCAACCGCGATCGCCTTCCATCAAAGAGAGTCGCAACCCGTGTGCAGGCTGTCCGCCGCCGGCGACCATGACCGTGCATCCACGCAGCGTTCGCTACCGAACAGACGTCGACGCCGCCGTGGTCCAGCGTTGGGTTGGTATCAACGTGAGGTCACCTTCTTGTCCACGCGCAGCTCTCGCCGGGCAGTTGTTTCGGGCGGCGCGGTCGAGCCCGCAGGAACGCGAATCGTCCAGCCGGCTGGTGTCCTGATCCGGATGCCATCGACGCCATCAGTACGCGCGGAACGTGGCGGAACCCGTGGATTTCGGTTCACGGCGGAGGCAACAACGTGAAAGCCTGGTTGCGATGCACGAGCGCTTGCGCAGTGCTGGCGCTGTTCGCGCTGACGCTCGGCGCTTGCTCGGCGCTGCGCACCGATTTCGCGAAGCGTTCCTCGCGTGCCTTGCCGCCGACCACCAACACGCCGAGCGCGCGCTACGTGCACGCCGCGGCAAGCCGGCACCCGGACGAGTCGGGCTTCCGCCTGCTGAGCAATGGCACCAATGCGCTGATGAGTCGCGTGGCGCTGATCGACGAGGCGAGGCATTCGATCGACCTGCAGTACTACATCTTCGCGAATGACGCGACCGGCCGACTGGTTGCGCAGCACCTGCTGGCGGCAGCGGATCGTGGCGTGCGCGTGCGCGTGCTGGTCGATGACATCGACGTGCGCCAGGAGGTCGACATGTTCGAGGCGCTCAACGCAAGTCCGGACTTGCGGGTGCGCCTGTTCAATCCGTTCCACACGCGCAAGCCGTCGCTGCTGTCCAAGGCCATCCAGTTGCTGTTCTCGCCGAGCCGGCTCAACCACCGCATGCACAACAAGTCGTTCATCGTGGACAACAATGTGGCGATCGTCGGCGGCCGCAACATCGGCGACGACTATTTCAGTTTCGACCGCACCACCGACTTCCGCGACCTCGACCTGATCGCGATCGGTTCGGTGGTCGTGGAGGCCTCGCGCGCGTTCGACGAATACTGGAACTCTCCCGACGCCTATCCGGTCACGGCCTTCCTGGGCGGTCGCGCCAGCCACGCCGATCTTGCGCGGCTTCGCAAGGATCTCGGACGCGACGCCCGCCATTTCGCGCAATCGGATTACGCGCGGGCGGCCGCGCAAGACTATCCCGATGGCCCTTCCGGCGACCGCCGCGGCGAATGGTTCTGGGGCCCGGCGGTGCTGGTCGCCGACCAGCCGGCCAAGGTCGAGATGCGCAGCGACGATCCGGCGCTGCGCATCGGTCCGCGGATCAGGGAAATGACCAACGAGGCGCGCCACGAACTGCTGCTGATCTCGCCGTACTTCGTGCCCACCAGGCCGGACGCGCGTTATCTCCTCGGACTTGTCACGCGTGGGGTGACGGTGCGGGTGCTGACCAATTCGCTCGGCTCGACCGACGAGCTCACCGTGTTTGCAGGCTATTCGCGCCACCGGCATGCGCTGCTCGAGGGCGGCGTGCAACTCTACGAGCTGCGGCCAGCCACCGGAGCGCCGCAGCCCTTTACCGCCAAGGGCACCTCGTCCGGGGTGAGCCTGCACGCGAAGGCGATCGTGGTGGATCGCAGGCAGGTCTTCGTCGGCTCGATGAACATGGACCAGCGCTCGAAGCTGCTGAACACCGAGATGGGCATCATCGTCGACAGTCCGGCGCTCGCGCAGGCAGTGCTGCAGTTCTTCGATACGGCCAGCTCTCCTGCGAACGCCTACCGCGTGAGCCTGGTCGACAAGGGCTCGCCGCACGCCGGTCGAATGCAATGGCATGCGCGCGGCGCCAGCAAGACGATCACGTTCACACATGACCCCGGCACCACCGTGAAGCAGCGGCTGGAGGTCGCGCTGCTGAAGTGGTTGCCTATCCAGGGCAGTTTGTGAGTCCAATGGAAGCGGTGCACCGAACATGTGCAAACTGATGGCGACGTGACAATGGATAGCCACTTCGACAAGGGGCATCCATGTTCCGCGTTCGCTTTTTATCTAAAAGGCCGCGGGGTTGGACGCATCAGCCCGGTCTGTTGGCATACCCTGAGGAATATCTGATCAACCGGCCAGTTCGTGCTTCGTTCCCACAAGCTCACTCTTCCACAACCCCCACCAAACCGTTGAAGGGCAGCGGTCTGGCAGCCTCCTTGACTCAAGGGGGCCGAGGGTCGGAAACATCACCAGTGAGCAAAATCAGAGGTTCCACGCGGCACGGGGATGTGACGCCCGCGAATCAAGCACGCATTCGTTGCACGTGCTTGATCCGCGGCGGGCCATCCGTGGCCCGCGTTGGCAGGGCGTTTCTCAGCGCCCTGCCAAATGCTTTCCGGGATGCGCCACTCGTACTGCGCGTGGTTGCGCGAGGTCAGTGCTGGCCACTGCTGTCAGGGCGCTTGTTCTTGTCGGAATTCGACTTATGCGGCGGTTTCTTCTGTTGTGCTTCAGGTCGTGCCGCTCCGCGTTGTGCAGCCGCCCTGGGGCGCGCTGCCTGACGTTGCGCAGTCACCCTTGACTGCGCAGACGGATGCTGCACGACGGTGCGCGGCGAGGCTGCACTGTGCACCGCCGGGAGGGGGCGACTGGAATGGTTTGCGTACGCCTCGGCGTTCGCGACGGCCGGACGTTGCGGCGTGGCCGCACGCCCGCGTTGTGTCTCGTGCGCGGATCGCGCAGGGGCGGTGACTACGGCGGCGTTGTGCGAAGCGTAGGCACGCGGCGTGCCGCGCGAATTCCCGTAGTTCGACCCACGCGAATCATCGTGCACGACCACGGTCTGGTACCGAGGCTGCACCCGGCTCCAGCGCTCGCGTTGGGAATACCACGAACGGTCGCGGTAGTGGGCCTGCCAATACGTTGCGAACACGAAGCTGATGATCGGAATGCCGATCTGCACGCCGTATTGCGGCACCAGCATGCGCTGGCCCCGATAGTCGTCCTGGAGGAAGTCTCCAGCCACCCAGCCACGGTTGCCGCCCGCGTCCACATCGCACCACGACCAGCCGTCGACGCAGCCCTCGATGGCGACCGGCGTACCGGCATCCAGCATGGCGACGCTGGGATAGCTGGAATCCGGTCCGGCGCGCAGGTAAACGTTGCCGGTCACGTATCCGTCGGCGGCGAATGCTGATGCGCTTGCCAGTATCGACAAGCCCAACAGTGTCCTGGAAAAAATGTGTGCCATCTGCGTAGCCCTCGTGGATTCAAGGGATCAGATGTACGACGACGGCTGCGCATTCACCGTGCGGTGGCGCGCGTAGCCGGCACACCTCTTCATTTCCAGCCGGCGTCCGGCGGCTCATGCGGTGCGGCGCATGCGCGCGCCGTGCGCAGATTCCATGGAACCGTGCGCCTTGAGGACGCGATGCAGATGGGTCTCGAATTCCAGTGCCGCGCTGTTGGTGGACCTTCCGCTGGCCGAGTCGCGTGCGTACACCTCGCCACGAAGATCGGTCACGATGATCGCGATCGCGTGCGCCCGCTGTTCGATTGCAACGCGCCGCGACGGGTCGTCCGTCAACAGTGCGGTGGTCTCGAGACGACGTTTTTCATCCGTGAAGCTGTCCAACAGATTGCAGAGGGTTGCCTGATCCATCGTCTTCTCCCTGGGCCGCCGCAAGCATGCGCCCATGCCGCCCACGCGGTGGCCTTCCTGGCCGTTTGGCGTATCCATGCGGAGGCATGTCCGTCCCCCTGAACGGCGAATGGTGTATTCCCGAGGAACGGCCGTCTGTGCGCTGGCGAACGTTGCCGCGGGGATCGCGTGCACCGTGCCTCGACGGTGAGCGCCGACTGCGGTGGCGGCCGCGAGATTCCGCCGGAGCCGGAAGCATGCGGCGCGACGCGCACCGGGTTGTCCGTGCCCGGGGTTCGAATCAGCCGAGCAGGCGCCGCCAGGTTTCACGATCGGCGCGATAACACCGGCAGGCGGCGGCTTCGAGGCCACGGCGATTCACGACCTCGACCCGGCCGCGCGCGTAGCGGATCAGCTTTTTCCTTTGCAACACCCCCGCGGCCTCGGTGACGCCGACCCGGCGCACACCGAGCATGTTGGCGAGGAAAGCGTGGGTCACGTAAAACGCATCCGCGTGCGCGCGATCGTGCGACATCAGCAGCCAACGCGCGAGGCGTTGCTCGACGCGGTGCACGCTGATGCACAGTGCGTTCTGCGCCAGTTGGGTCATCAGCACGAATGCGTAGCGGTCGAGGATGCGTCGCAACGCGGGGCTGCGTTCCAGTTCGCGCCGGAATGCGGCGGCATGGACGCGCAGCGCGGAGCCCGCGCCCTGCACCAACGAGCGTTGTGCGGAGACGTTCACCCCCAGTGCCACCGCGATGCCGTGCATGCCTTCACTGCCGATCAGCCCGACTTCCAGCATCGCGTGGTCACCGGCGGCGGCGATATCCGAGATGAAACCTTCGCCGGGAAAGTACACGTGGCGAAGGCGCGCGCCGGGCTCGCACAACACCTCGCCGAAAACCAGTTCCACCGGCTTGCCGACGGCGGTCAGCCGCGCACGCTCGGCGCGCGGCAGCGCGGCGAGCAGGCGGTTGCGCGAGGGTGGGTTGCTGGCGGGACGGTTTGCAGTCGCGGCACGGGAAGAGAGGGACATCGGGGCACTCCATGTGGCGTTGGAAGACCAACGGCCGGCACGGAGACGTTTCAAAACCCCAATGTCGGAACAGGCGAGCGGGTGCAACGAAGGTTCAAAGCATACTCAGGTCAGGAGTATTCAACGTCCCCCCCCCCCGACTTCAACGGGTGCAGTCTTTGCCGCGGCTTTCGGCGAGACGGTCCAGGGCAAAAGCCGCGCGTATTCCTTGCGAACCACCTCGTAGCATTCGCACGCCATCCCTTCCAGCTTGGGCCGGTCGATCACCTCGATGCGGCCACGGTGATAGAGGATCGTGGCGGCGGCCTGCAGTTTTCCGGCCGCCTCGGTCACGCCTTCGCGGCGCACGCCGAGCATGTTGGCGATCAGTTCCTGGGTCATCACCAACTTGTTGGAAGGCAGCCGGTCGATGCTCATCAGCAACCACCGGCACAGTTGTTGATCGACCGTGTGGTGCCGGTTGCACACCGCGGTCTGCGTCATCTGCGTGATCAGCGCCTGGGTATAGCGCAACAACAATTGCCGCAGCGCGACGCCGCGGTCGAATTCCTTGCGCAGCAGCGAACCCTTGATGCGAAGTCCGGAACCGGCGCTCTGCACCAGCGCGCGGCTGGGCGTGGTGTCGCCGCCCATGAACAGGGAGACGCCGACCAGGCCCTCGTGACCGGCGATGGCGACCTCGGCAGACGCGCCGTTTTCCATCACGTACACCAGCGACACGATGCTGTCGATGGGAAAGTAAACGTGCGCCTGCCGTTTGCCGGACTCGTAGAGCACTTCGCCCAAGCCCATTTGCACCGGTTCCAGCAGCGGTTGCAGGCGATCCATTTCCTCTGCGGGCAATGCCGCAAGCAGGTCGTTGAGCTTGGGGTCGAACGCGGCAGCCATAGGCAATCGTCCTCTGTCCGGAAACGGAAGATTAACGACCGGTCGAGGTCTACTATGTACGGTACCGCACAGAAAACGCGCGGCGACTTCGTGTCGATTTTCCGCTCTTTGCCGGTAAAAGCAAGCGCCGCAAAAGTCACTTTTCATTACCGCCAGGGAGCTGCGCGAACGGACTTACCGCCATGCCGTGGAACCGGAGAGGTTCGCGCGGATCGGTGCGGCCCGAGCGATGGTGGGGTGATCGCGGAGATGTCCATCTCCACCGCGCGCGTCACTGCGCGGGCGGAAAACCGCCATGGAACACGCCGCGGTTTGGCGGTGTGCGCGCCGGTTCGAAACAGCTGTCGAGCAGCGTGTCGAGGTAGGCATCGAACTGACGGCGGGTGGTGGGCAGGCTGCGCCCGGTGCGACGTTTCGATGCCAGTTTCCGGCGGATGTCGGCGACCGCCGCGGCGTCGCGGCGTGCCGCCATCGCGTGCCTGATCTGGTCGACGGCATCCCGCGATGAAAAGGCCAGCGTTTCGTTGAGCCGCCGCTCCTCGTCGAGCAATTCGATCAGGTCCAGCAAAGCATGCTTGTCCATGTGCCGCTCCTTAAGATTTCCATCCATGCGCGTGATTCCGGCGCCACCGTGCGCCATCTCTCCCCGCTATGTCTGGACGCGGCCGCGCGGCTGCGCGGTGGCCCGCGGTCCGGGATGGCTCACGCCCATCCGGACCGGCAGCGGTGCCGGTTCGGTGTACGCCGATACCGGCACCGGTGGACCGAGACACCCGAGCTGCGTGCACACGTTCTCCATCAGGCGTTCTTGCGCTTGCAGCAGATTGCGCAGTTTGGCGTCCGTCAATTCCGCTGCTGCCTCGTCAAAGCGCTGTATGACACGGTCTTCGCACCACAGCGCCTGGGCCGCATAGGCCCGTTCGAGGTCCGGACCGATGCGCGCCAGCCAGTTTGCTAGCAGCGCATGCAAAGGCCCCAGCAGGCTGCCGCCGCGTTCCGGATCGCCGCCGGTCGCCAACATGCGTTCGGCCAGTTCGCCGGCGATCCATTGGTGGGTCCGGACGGCCCGCTCCAGCAGCAGCTTCAAGTGCGGGCTGGTCGTTTTGGGCGCCAGCCGACGGTACAGCGTGGATGAATCATCCAGGGCATGGAGAAGGTGCTGGAGCGTCGCGGTTTCATGGTTCATGGGGACTTTCCTTTGCAAGTGGTGCCGGCGTTGCCGGTGACCCGCGTGATGCGACCAGTCAAGCGCCACGCGGCGTGGAGTGCTGGCTGCCCGCTGTTCGCAGGCAAATGGCGCGGATGCCTCGCGAAGGCGTCTTGTCTCTTCGGGATTTCCACCCGTGCGCGCGGCGGGCCGGCCTGCATGGCGATCTCCCGCAAGGCGGCGGAGGGGGCGTCCGTGCCCCACGTTTCATCCTTGGCCGAGGCTTCCGTGTCCGTGGTGGCGTCCGGTGCCGCCGCGTCTTCCATGGCGTGCGTTCAACCTATCGCGCGGGGAAAGGGTGTTCCGTGCGGTAGCGAACATGCATGACACGGAAGCGCAGCTAGCGCGGAGTGCCGTGCCTGGGTCGCGCCGCCGGGTCTTGCGCATTGCGGGTTCGTGTGCGGGCGCCGTGTAGGCGCAGGCAACCTGATGTAATCGTTCACGCGTGCATTCACGCGACAGTTGCCGTCCTCAGTTGTAATGCAACTTAAGCCTTCGGCGGTGACGGCGTCTTATTCCACACTTACTTTCATGCAGTGGCTCTTTGTTCCGAATCATCCAGCAGACGGGCCGCGGGATTCTTCGAAACACTTCCGGCTTGAAAATATCCGACCACGCTCGCCACCGACCGGTGCTCGGTCATCGCCATCAGGGCAGGCAGGGCAATGCCTTGGCGGCCGCCTTCGGTCACGAAGCCGGAGCGCAGGCTGTGTCCCCCAAAATCTCCTTCCAGCCCAGCCATCGCCGCCCGCCGTTGCACGATTGCACCCACGGCGGCCGGGGAGAGGGCAGGGCCCACGCGGGTTTTCCACAGCCGCCGAAACAGCGCGCCTTCCTTGAGCCCGCTGACCCCGAGCCACGCGGTAAGCGCTGCGGCCGCGACCCCCAGGACGGGCTTGTCAGGCGTCGAGCTGGCGGTCACGCCGGCCTGTTGGGTCTTGCTGTGTTCGAGCCGGTAGACGTAGCCGCCTTCGGGGAGTACGTGCAAATCGTGCAGATCGGCCGCTGCCACTTCGCTACGCCGCCGGCCACCGCTCGCAAACGCGAAGTAGAGCAGGGCACGATCGCGCAGGCCTTTGAGGGAGCCATCGCAGGTGACGATCATGGCCTCGAGCTCGGGTTTGGTGATGGCGGTCTTTTTCACCGGCCGCTCGCCACGCTTGACCGCGGCCCGGCGGGCCCGCGCCAACAAGTGCCGGACCGCGGGTTGTTCGCAGGGATTGGGCAGCTTTTTGAGCTGATGCGCCTGTGACAACACTGCGATTCGGTGTACCACGGTGCTGAGCTTCAAGGGGCCGGGCTTCTGTTTGATTTGGGTGACGACCAGCAGCGCGTCCAGCTGCGGTGGCAATTCCCATTTCAGTCCAACTTTCGAACGGCGTGCCACGTGGTCGACGATGAACTGGACCACGGCGGCCTCGGGCACAGGCACCGTGATGGGGGTGCCGTAGCGGCCTTGGTACCACGCCGCCCAGTAGCGCAGGGCGCTCGCATAGCTGCGGGTGGTGTTGGCGGACGCCGCCTCGGCCAGGATTTCGCGGACGGCCTCGGCCGCCGACGCGGCCAGATCCTCGGGCCGTAGTCGCGCCAAGGCGTTTTGCGCCGCGATCAGGGTGCTTTTTATCATATGTATGATGTAACGTATATAACGAATATGTCGCTGTACCGGCGATAATCATCCCTTATCGCTGGTACAAATGCAAAGGGCAGGGCAGCCAAACTCGGAGACATTCCAATGCCGCGTGGTATCACCCAAGACCAGGTCAACCAGGCCGCGGACACGGTCGTGGCCGCCGGCGAACGGCCCACGGTCGAGCGCGTCCGCATCCGCCTTGGCACAGGTTCACCCAACACCGTCACCCGGATGCTGGACGTCTGGCGGCAGGGGCTGGCCGAACGGTTGCGTCAGGTCAGCCTGCTTCCGGAACTGCCGGACGAAGTCGGGCAGGCGATGACGACCCTTTGGGCGCAGGCGCTACAGCACGCCCGAACCCAGGCGCAACAGGAACTCCAAGCCGAGCGGGAGGCGTTGCAACGCGCCATCGCCGATCTCGATGCCCGTGCGTCCGAACAGACTGCTCACCTCACCGCGGCGGAGGCAGACAAGGCCCTAGCCGTCGCGGCCGCGAAGCTCGCCACCAGCCGGGCGGAAGTTCAGCAACAACTGATCGACCGTCTCCAGTCCGAGCTGAAGGCCCGTGGGCAAGAGCTTGAGCGCCTGGTCGCCAGGAATCAGGCGCTCGTGACCACTGAGTCCCAGCTTCGGCAGGAGATCCAGGCGGTCGAAACACGAACGGCCCAGGAACGGGACCGTTGGCAACAACACATCCAAGCGGTCGAAAACCGATCTCATGCGCAAGTGGACCAGGCACGCGTGGATCTGAAAGCCGCGCGTAGCGAATTGGCGGAAGTCCGCAAGCAGTACCGGGAAGACCATCGCGTACAGCAACGGCGAATCGCCGAATTGACGCAGGCCCTTTCCATCGCCGAACGCGAGGCGAGTCATCAGCGCGGTGTCGCCGAAGCGCTTACCCTGAAACTCAGCCGTGGCGCCAGCGCGGAGAAGACGCAACGGAAGCGGAATGCGAAAGCCACACGTCGCCGTACGCGGCATGTTCCGGGCCGGTGACCTTAGAATCACGACATGCATTCCGGATGCCGCCGCGAGTCCTCGATGACGGACGATCTTCCCTCCGATACGCAGGCCTTGGCCGAGCAGGTGGCCGCAACGTTCGTGCACCGGCTGTTTCCAAGCCTACGATCGCCGGTATTTCTGGCGTGTCCAGATGACGAATGCGCCGCTATCTGCCGCACCGCGATCGCCGTTGCGGCAAAGAGGAAGCGCGTAAAAACGGAAGTGGTGGACTTGAAGCCGGACCCGGCGGCGCAGCTCGACCAAGTGACGGCGCGTTTGCGGGACATCAACGACCGCACGAACAACGCCAAGCACCCGTGGCCGACCCTGCTGATCCTGGACGGATTCGACTTGCTGGAAGGCAGCAAGCATGATGCACCGACGTTTCCGTTCCGCTCGCGGTTTCAGTTCGACCGCGAGCACCTCTGGCTGTTCATGGGGCGCGACTGGCAACGCCTACGCAGGATGTTCGGAGATCGCCGGCTGCCGCTCTATCAGGCGGCGTCGAACATCACGCCGGAACCCTGGCGCACCAGCGGTTCGATTTAGAAAGAGAGATCATGAAACTTGCGGATTTTCATATCGGCTTGGAGTTCTTGGGCAGTGCCGGCTTTCGATGGCGCTGCACCGACGTCGGCACACGTACCATCACGGCGATCCGATTGGATCGCGACGATCCCAACTGGTACCAGGGACCACCGTACATTGCCGAAGAAGCGGTGTTCGATGAGCATGAAATCGAGCGCTGCCACCTGAGCGAGACGGACGCCATTACGAGTGCAGTTCGCGAACACGAAACGTCTGGACACCCGGGCTATCCCGCGGAGGCTGTCAGGCGAATGATGAAGGCGCTGAGCGCGCACCGATATCCTCATGAGGGCGTGTTGCGTTTCGACCGGCGACGCGCGGATGGTGAGATATTGCATCCCTACGCTGGCAAGAAGGAAGGCAAGACGTGGAAGGTCGAACTCTACCTGCCATTCCAGAAGGCTTACGAGGAAATGGCCGAGAGCGATTTCATCGCACTGCCGCGGGCCTCAGCCGACGATGTGCGAGCTCGCGCTGAGCGGGCACCCTGATCCGGATTCCAACGGTAGACTGGGTTGGAACAATTCGACAGAGACGTGAGTTGACGAGTCGAACCAGCCAAAGCAGCGCTGCCACCCGCAATTCGTTCGAATTTGCGGGAGACTTCCTGTCGCAGATCAATCGGGAGCGCAACGGTATCCCCACGTCGGAAGCGGAAGCGCTGCGCCGTGCCATGGCCTTGTCCGTCGAGCAGTACGCGCCGCTCCTGGGCATGAAGCCGGCGACATATAAACATCGCCGCGCACGACGCGTCAGGATCGACGGTGCACCCGGATATGCAATCAGCGACCTCGAAAATATGCTTCGCAAGATCGATCGACTGGTCAGCCCTGACGTCGGCCGCTTCGATTCCGCTCACTGGTTTGCGGGGTGGATCGAACGGCCGCAAGCTGCGCTGGGTGGCTTGACGCCAGCGGCGTTGCTGGATACGCCAGTCGGCCGACAAATGGTCGGCCGACTGCTGGGCGCAATGGGAAGTGGCGTCTACCTGTAACGTCTGCGAATAGCTCGGCTTCGCGGAACGTTCGTCAGGATCTGATCGTTACTTTCCGCTGTCTCAAAGGAAGTTGATCAACTTTGTTCGGGGTCGTCATTCACTGCGCAGAATCCTTCGGGGTAATTGAACAGGATTAGAGCTCCAGATGCGCAACTTTTTCCCCGGCCGACACGGTACTTGTTGTGGCGTTGCTCGCGCGCCCGCGCCGGGGGCAGTCGGATGTTTTGGCGGGAATGACACGGCGCCAGCCTTGGCCTTGGCTGGGCTTTGATTGATGCAAATGCCTATTGTGTAAAATTATGGATCCCATGTGCCAAGCGATGCAAATATGGCAGCTCCTTCCCAAGCCCTTCCGTCCTCATCAGGAGAATCCAATGCGCTACGAGGAATTCGGCTGGCCGCTCGGTGGCTGGACATACGACGAGCGCGGAACCATCTACACCAC
>DATNEQ010000033.1:0-10730 GCA_035552915.1 Rhodanobacteraceae bacterium | reverse complement strand
TGATCCTGCCCACCGTCGCGGACGTCGGTGGTCGCGTGCGCGTCACCGCCGAAGTGATCGACCCCAACACCCAGGCCACGGTTTACTCGGTATCCGCCGACGGCCTCGGCGCGCAATCCGTGCTGCCCTCGCTGGACAGCGTCAGCAAGCAGTTGCGCGGCAAGCTGGGCGAAGCGCTGGCGATGGTGTCCAGGCAATCGCAACCGCTGGCGCAGGTGGCGACGCCGGATTTGAATGCTTTGAAGGCGTATTCGTTGGGTAGAGACGCCTACGACCTCGCCGATTTCAAGAATGCTAAGACTTATTTTGGTGAGGCATTGCGGATCGATCCGCATTTCGCGCTTGCACGAATTGACCTCGCAAATATCTTCAGCAATGAGGACCAAATTGCGAAAGCTCTTGGCCAAATTCGAGCGGCACAGGCGGATCGTGCACGCCTGTCTGCACGCGACGCGCTTTACGCGGATGCGTTTGCAGCAAGTTTCCTGGAGCCAGGCAAGTCATTGAACAAATGGAAGCTGTTGGCGACCGTTTATCCAGATTACTTTATTGGATTGAGCGATTACGCATATGCGTTGGACAATTATGCCAATCGTTACGAAGATGCCATCTCTTACCTCAAGCAGGCACTGTCAAACAAAAATCCTCATCGTGCAACGAGTAACTATTTGCTTGGAACTTTGTATGCCGAAGCGGGCAAGTACGAGGATGCAGCACAAGCTTTTTCAACTTCCGTGCATCAGGGCGCGCATTTCCAGAATGCACTTTACGCGAGTACTTATGCGGCCCAGCGTCGCTTCAACGAAGCGTCAACAGTGTTGGCCAAGGGCAAGGCATCCGGCACTGGCAGTTTCGACATCATCGACAGTGCCTTCCCGATCGCGGTGGCGGTCGACCAAGGCGATTGGTTGCAGGCGCACAAGCTGCTTAATGGAACGCGAGCAAAAGCTGACGCCTTGGGTCCCCGCATCGTGGGTCGTTACGCCGGCATGGCGTTAAGTCTGAGTGCGCTGGATGGAACGCCCGCTGCAGTGCAGGTAGTGGCAATTAAGGACTATGTAGCCAAGGCGGAAAAAACGCTTGTGCTGGCCGATCCGGTCGATCGGCATGAGCTGAGATTTCAAGTTGCGTTTGCGGCCTATCTGGCTGCGCATGCGGGAGACGTAGATCTCGCTAAACGGGCGCTTGCCACTGCCGGACCCGCGTCCAACACGGACATGCCGATTTTGGATAACCTGCTTGACGTAGCGCAGGCTGAAATCGACCGCGTATCCGGTAAACCGGAAGAGTCGCTGGCGATTCTGAAGCCGTTAGTCAATGGCAGCGAGCTGTACATCACGCACGTGGAGCTGCTGGATGCCTATGCTGGCGCTCACGATCTAGCCACCGCGTTAACCGAGGCGCAATGGCTTTCGGCTCACCGAGGACGTGCCTATTTCGAGGTCAATGCACAGTTTATGCTGGAGCCCTTCAATACTGCCGAATCGGATCTGGCGCTGTTGCGTGCCGCGGAGCTTTCGAATGCTTTGGGCAACAAGCTAGACGCCCAGAAATCGCTGGCTGCATTTATGCGTGCATGGCCCCGAGCGCAAGATCTGCCTTGGCTGGCTCCTCGTCTGCGTGGCGCCAAATTGGTTACCGAAGCTCACTAACCGTCGGAACCAAAACTCAGCTTCACGTTTGGCCAACTCATCATCAAACATTCGTCGGTTGCTACGGCGGCCCACTCGGTATGCGCGGCTTGGAAGCGTTCCTTGTCGGGCAAACTGGCTGGCGCCAAGCACGAAGCCTTGAGATTCACGATGGTTTCATGCGGCACGCCCAACTCGGCCAGCGCGGCGGCGGGCTTCTGTTCGTAACGGCTGCGGAAGCCGTCGTCGGTGGCAAGCTTGTGCAACAGCGCAAGCGAGTGCTCGCGCGACAATTTCGAATCGGCCATGACTGCTTCCCCGGATAGATTGGCAGGGGTCATGCAAGTCCCCTGCCAATGCTAACAGTAGCCCTAGTCGCGCGACCCGATATTCAATTGAGCGTTGGGCGTGATCATCATCAGACAATTTTCGGCCGATGCGCTGCTCAGTTTTTTATGAGCGCTCATGAAATGAGCCTTATCGGCCAAACTGGTTGATGCGAGGCACGATGCCTTGAGATTCACGATGGTTTCCAAGGGCACGCCGAGTTCGGCCAGCGCGGCGGCCGGCTTCTGCTCGTAACGACCGCGGAAGTCGTCATCGGTGGCGAGCTTGTGCAGCAGGGCGAGCGAATGCTCGCGTGAAAGGCTTGCGTTGGTTTGCAGCGACACGACGGGCGCGGCAACGCTTTCGGTAGCTAAGTTCGACATGGAATCCTCCTTTGGATGGGAGTGGGCCGGCTTGCTGGGATTCGAGCGCGGCTAAACTAGCATGATTTCGGGGGTGGTCATGCAAGTACGCCGTTGCGCGATGGTGCTGGTCGAGCCGCGCGAATCCATCGATTTCGATCTGGCCGAACTGGCGCTGGGGGAAACCGGCGTGCGCGAACGGCTCGGCTGGCTGGCGCTGGCCGCGCATTGCGACGATGAGATTCCGCTGGACGCGGCGGAAGTCGTCGCGTTGGGCGCGCTGTCGCCCGGCCATTGGCAATCGCTGGATGAATTGTCGCAACGGCATCCGCGCGCAGTGCTGGAAGCGTTGCTGGCGAAAGGTTTGTTGATCGCGCAGGAACCGGCGGACGAATCGTCGCGCCGGTTCGCGCACGCCGACGATGCGGTGCGCGCGGTGCACTGGCGCGGGTTGACCGCCATCGCGCATCGTCATACCCGTTGGTGCGACGTAGATTCGGAAGCGATCGAGCGGCTTTTCTCCGAAGCCAGTCCGCAGACATTCCTGGAACGCCTGGGTCCGGCGTTGCCGGTGGTGCCGGAACGCGCGCCGGCATCATCGCGCGTGTCGTTGGCAAAGCCGTCGCCGTCGCCGCTGGATGCACTGATGGACCGGCGCGTCACCTGCCGCAACTACGATCCCGCGCCGTTGTCGTTCGATGCGTTTTCCGCGGTGCTGTACCGCGCGTTCGGTGCGCGCGCGGTCAGCGATTACGCGCCCGGCGTGCAACTCCTGAAGAAGGGCGTGCCATCGGCGGGTGGCCTCCACGCGACCGAGGCGTATCTGCTGGTGCAGCGCGTCGAGGGTGTTCTGCCGGGGTTGTACCACTACCACCCGGTCGCGCACGCGCTGGAGCCGTTGCGCGAACTGGATGCGGAAATGGCTGCGTCGCTGGCACGCCGTTTCGTCGCGGCGCAGGCGTATTACGCCGGGGCGCCGCTGCAGATCGCGCTGGTGTCGCGCTTCGAGCGCAATTTCTGGAAATACCGCAACCATGCCAAGGCGTATCGCGCGGTGATCCTGGATGCCGGCCACCTGTCGCAGGCGATGTATTTCGCCGCCACCGAGTTGAACCTCGGCGCGTTCATCACCGCCGCGATCAACGAAGTCGAAATCGAGCAGGCCTTCGGTCTGGAACCGATGGCCGAAGGCCCGCTGGCCGTGTGCGGCTTCGGCGTGCGCGCGCCAGAGCGCGTGACGGTCGAGTTCGATCCCGCGCACAAGGTGTGGCCACGAGGCGGGAGAAGCCGCGAAGCGTGACCGGCGGTGCTAAAGTCTCGTGGGCATTCCGGCGCGAGCCGGAATGCGTCGATACAAGGCGTGAACATCGCCATCGGAATGTCGTCAGCGTTCAAGCAGGGGTGTTTTCATGACGGCCGAAATCCATCAGTTCGAAACCACGCCCGGGTCCAGCCGCATGGCCACCCCGCAACTGCGCACGCTGGTGGTGTGTGACATCGCCGATTCCACCGCGCTGGTCGAGCGCATGGGCGACCAGAACGCGGCCAACATCATCCGCAAGCACGATCGCCTCGCGCGCGCTTTGGTGGAACAGCATAAAGGTCGCGAGATCGACAAGACCGACGGTTTCCTGTTGCTGTTCGACCGTCCGGTGCAGGCCGCCGCCTTCGCGCTGGATTACCAGCGCGGCCTGAAACATTTGTCCGCCGCAGAAGGCGTGGTGGTGCGTGCGCGCGTCGGCATCCACATGGGCGACGTGGTGATCTGGGAAAACGCGCCGGAAGATGTCACGCGCGGTGCCAAACCCATCGAAGTGGAAGGCCTGGTGAAACCCGTCGCGGCACGACTCGCGCAACTGGCACGGCCGCAACAGATATTGATGTCATCCGCGGCGGCCGGGATCGCGCATCGTGCCGAAGGAGAGCTGGGCGCGGCTGCCGCACGCCGCGTGCACTGGAAGGACCACGGCAAATACAGCTTCAAGGGCTTGCCCGAAGCACTGGACGTGGTCGAGGTGGGCGAGGACGACGTTGCGCCGTTGCACGCGCCGAAGTCCGGCCGTACCGCCAAACGCGTGTTGCCATGGTGGCGCCGACCGCTGACGCTGACCGCCGAGGCCGCGATGCTCGCGATCGCGATCGGCGTGGGCGCATGGTTCGTGCTGCAAAGTCCGCCCACGCTGGCGTTCGCCGCGCGCGACTGGGTGGTGGTCGGCAACGTGCAGAACCACACCAACCAGGACCAGCTCGGCACGCCGCTGGACGCGGCGTTCAAGATCGGCCTTGAACAGTCGCAATACGTCAACGTGATCCCCGACATGCAGGTGGACAATGCGCTGAAGCGCATGGAGAAACCCGTCGGCACGCCGGTCAACCGCAGCATCGGTTCCGACATCGCGATGCGCGAAGGCGCGCGCGCACTGATCCTGCCCAGCCTCGCGCAGGTCGGCGGGCGCGTCCAGATCAGTGCCGAGGTGATCGATCCGCACACCGGCGTCACCGTGTACAGCGATTCAACGCAGGCCGACAGCGAACAGCAGATCCTGCCCGCCACCGACAAGCTGCTCGGCAAGCTGCGTTCGCGGCTGGGCGAATCGCTGGCGTCGGTCCAGAAGACCTCGATGCCGCTGGCACAGATCACGACCAGCAACATGGACGCCTTGCGCGCACTCAGCAAGGCCGAGGATATGATCGGGCAGGGGCAGGTTGAGAACGGTGTCCTTTTGTTGAACGAAGCGCTGCGGTTGGATCCCAACTTTGCATTGGCATGGGCTCGGCTGGCGACTGTCCAGAACGCCTACCTCAACGATCCACGCGCCTCGTATGCCAGCCTGCAAAAGGCCGAAACAAACCGCGACCGGTTGAGTGCGCGCGAGCGGCTCGCGGTCGACGCAACCATCGGCCAGTATCAGAACGCAGACAAATGGGTGGCGAAGTGGCAGACCGCGGCGCAGCTTTATCCCGATTATTCGAGCGCGCAGCAGAACCTCGGAGTAGGGCTGTGGTGGTACCAGCACAAGCTGAAGGATGCCATCCCGCATCTCAAGGCGGTCGCGGAATCCCGCAATCCGTTGCGTGGTTTCAGTTGGTTGAGCCTCGCGCTTGTCGAAACGGAATTGAGTGATTTCAACGCGGCAAAATCCGATATGGCTCAAGCACGCAAACTTGTCGCCGTAACGCCCCACTTCGAAGACGTCGCGCCCGATCTGGCGCAGCGCGACTACGCGGCAGTGCTGGCAAGGCTGGATGCCGCGCCCGCGGCGCTGCCGGCCTCTATCCAGGCAGAGAAGGAAGTGCGTTATGCGGCGGTGGCGATTGACCGCGGCGAGCTCGCCGTTGCCCAGTCTTATTTTGACAAGGCGGCGGAATACGCAGCGAAGGCCGCGTCGAAAGAACAGCAGGCGCGCGTTGGGCTCGCGCGGGTAGCACTGGCGCTGGCTCAGAACAGCGCCGATGCCGAAACGCAATTGAAGGTGCTGATCGACAGCGAAATCGCGCGCCTGAAAACATCGGGTCAGGCGCTGGACGGAAGCACCCCGATCCATTTGGCCATCGCGGCGATGCTGGCCGCGCGACACGGCCAGCCGCAGTGGGCACGCGCCGCATTGGATGCTTCGCGCGAGGTGTCGCTGGATCATGGTTACTACGATCGCGCGGCGCTGTGGCGCACGGCGGATTGCGAAGCGCAGTACGTCAGCGTGCCCAAGGATCGAATCGCTTGTCTCGCCAAGCTGGTCGACGGACGCGAATACTTCCAGACCCACGTTGCGTTGATGCTGGCCTACCGCGCCGACGCCGATACCGCGAATGCCCACGCGCAGGCGCAATGGCTGGCCGCGCATCGCGGCCAAGCCGTCGCCGAACTGGAAAACGAACCGGGGCTGATTCCGAACTTGCTGGCTTTGCGACAAGCTCAGTAACAAAAATGGTCGACCGTCCCGGATCGATCAGGAGTCGGATATACCCGACTCCCGGCGCTTCAGAGTGCTACTTCAGCAAGAAAATCAGGACGCAGACCTTGTCCATGGGGTCATCGAAGTGCTCCTTGTGGATCGCCGCGACCTCTTGCATCGGCGGCAGCTTCCGCACCGCCGGAATCCGCGACGCGTCGACTTCGATTCCGTGCGCCTTGAGCGCGGCCGCCGGGTCGCCCAGCATCTGTTCGCGGAACTCGTGGCTGGTCGCAAGAAGATCCAGAACCTGATGCAGCGCCTGTGGTGACGGATTGCCCTTGATCATCTCGGTAGCCCCTTGCTGGATGGAGGTGCGGTTGCTGCGTGCCCCTGGAAAGCGCCGGTAGCATATCCGAGTGACGAGTCGGGCGGCAGGGGCTGCCTGCACCATGAGGGGAACTGCCGCAATGCCAGCAATCAGGGTCCGCCGCTGCGCACACCTCCAGATCAGCGTGGGGCAAATCAAGACGCTGGATTTCGCGGCGTTGCTCTCCGGAAAGTCCGCCGTGATCGTCACGAACGTTCGCCGGGTGCTGGCCGCGCATCTCGATCAGCCCGTGGAAATCGATGCCGGCGAAATGCAGGTGCTGGCGGAAATCGATCCTGAAACGTGGTCGTCTTGCGATGCGCTTGTCGCGGCCCATGGCGCATGCATCGAGGGATTGCTGGCCAGGCAATTGCTGCTGGCCGAGGATGACGACTCGTCCGCATCGCAACGCGATCGTGACCTGCGCGCTTCGCACTGGCATGGCGGAGCCGCCATCGCGCATACGATGTCACGCTGGTCGCACAACGACAGCATCGCCGCGCAACGCGAATCGCGCCTGCAGTCGGTGGACGACATGGTCGAGGTGTTCGGCGCGCCGCCGCCGCATTTCCATCATCGAGAAGACGCGGTCGCGCGCGTGGCTCTGGATGAGCCCGTCCGCACCGTGCTCGATAACCTGCTGGAACGCCGCGCGACCTGCCGCAACTTCGACCTGGCGCAATCCGTTTCCGCGGCGCAACTGTCGGCGTTGCTGAAGCGCGTGTTCGGTGTGCAGGGCATGGAAGAACTTGCGCCAGGCGCAGTCGCGCTGAAGAAGAACCATCCGTCCGGTGGCGGCCTGCATCCGGTCGAGGCTTACCTGCTCTTGCAGCGCGTCGAAGGTTTGGTGACAGGGCTATACCACTACAACGTCGAAGCGCATGCATTGGACTTGTTGCATGAAATGACGCGTGATGAAGCGCACGCGTTCGCGATGACGGCGGTGGCGGGGCAGGAATATTTCGCCGATGCGCCGGTGATGCTGGTGATGGCCGCGCGCTTCGCGCGTTCGATGTGGAAGTATCGCAACCACCCCAAGATCTATCGCGCGATCCTGCTGGAGATGGGCCACATCTCGCAGAACCTCTACCTCACCGCCACCGAGATGAACCTCGGCGCATTCATCACCGCTGCGATCAACGAAGTGGAGATCGAGCAGGCGTTCGGGCTGGAGCCGATGAGCGAAGGGGCGTTGTGCGTGTGCGGCTTTGGTGCGCGTGCGAAAGAGCGCGTCACCGTCGAGTTCGATCCGGCGCACAGGGTGTGGGACGACGCTTGAAAGTCTCTGGGTTCCGGATCGCCGCTTTGCGGCGTCCGGAATGACGGGAGCTTGTGTCGCTTTCCGGTACGCCACGTCGAGTCGCCACTCCTGCCCCAATTTCCAAATTGTCGTCATTCCGGACGCGACGCAGTCGCGATCCGGAACCCAGTGACTTCTGCTTTGCAACGCGCTTGGACCAGGCGCGTGGACCTTCAATCAAGCATTCCGTCGTACAGATCGTGCCAGTACGGGTTTTGCTTCTCCACAGGTTCGAGCTTCCACTTGCGCTTCCATCCCTTGATGGCTTTCTCGCGTGCAATCGCGGACTCCATGGTTGCGTGTTGTTCGAACCAGACAAGGTGATGAACCCCGTAGCGGCGCGTAAATCCACTGACGGTGCCGGTCTTGTGTTCGTGCACGCGCTTCACCAGATCCGATGTCACGCCGATGTACAGGGTTCCGTTGCGGCGGCTGGCGAGCATGTACACGAAGGGTTGCAATCCACGGGGTCTCCCTCAAAGACGCCGGGTTCCGGATCGCCGCTGCGTGGCGTCCGGAATGACGAGATTTATACGGTGGCCGTACTTGCGCGCCGGTACTGCACCGCCTCGGCCAGATGTTCGCGCGCGATGCGTTCGCTGCCGGCGAGGTCGGCGATGGTGCGCGCGACGCGCAGCACACGGTGGTAGGCGCGTGCGGAGAGGGAGAGTTTTTCAAGCGCACGTTCCAGCAACGCGCGTTCGGCATCGCCCAGCGCGCAGTCGCGTTCGATTTCGCGCGTGGCGAGCATGGCGTTGGGTTTGCCGGCGCGCTGCATCGCGATGGTGCGTGCCGCGACGACGCGGGCGCGGACGGTTGCGGAATCCTCGTCGTGTGCGCCGCGCTTGGCATCCAGCTCGGACAGCGGCATGCGTGGCACGTTGCTGATGAGGTCGATGCGGTCCAGCAATGGCCCGGAGATGCGGCCGCGATAACGCGCGATCGCGTCCGGCGTGCAATGGCAGCGGCCGTCATTGTCGCCCGCGTAGCCGCAGGGGCAGGGATTCATCGCCGCGACCAACTGGAAGCGCGCCGGGAATTCGGCCTGCCGGGCGGCGCGCGAAATGACGATGTGGCCGGACTCCATCGGTTCGCGCAAGACTTCCAGCACGCGGCGATCGTATTCGGGCAGTTCGTCGAGGAACAGCACGCCATGGTGCGCGAGTGAAATTTCGCCCGGGCGCGGATGCGAGCCGCCGCCGACCAACGCGACACCGGACGCGGTGTGGTGCGGTGCGCGGAACGGCCGCTGGTGCCATTGTTTGACGTCGAAGGCTTCATGGGCGACCGAACGCACCGCGCAGGCCTCGATGGCTTCGGCATCCGTCATCGGTGGCAGGATGCCCGGAAGGCGCTGGGCCAGCATGGATTTGCCGGTGCCGGGCGGACCGATCATCAGCAGGTGGTGGCCGCCGGCCGCGGCGATTTCCAGTGCTCGCCGCGCCTGCAACTGCCCGCGCACGTCGGCCAGATCGGGAAGGTTGCCAGCGACCGGCGCCGCATCGGTCACGGGCGCGGGCAATGTGTCAATGCCGCGCAGGTGCGCGCAGACTTCGGCCAGCGTGCGTGCGACACGCACGTCCACGTCGCCCAGCAACGCGGCCTCGTGCGCATTGCCCGCGGGCACGATCACGCAACGCTTGCCGTGGCGCGCACGCAGCAGCGCGGGCAACACGCCGGGCACCGGACGCAGTTCGCCGGACAACGCGAGCTCGCCCAAAAACTCGCTACCCTTCAGCGCCTCGCCCGGCACCTGTCCACCCGCGGCGAGGATGCCCAGTGCAATCGCGAGGTCGAAACGCCCGCCGTCCTTGGGCAACTCCGCGGGTGCCAGATTCACCGTGACGCGGCGGGCGGGGTATTCGAACTGGGTGTTCTGGATCGCGACCCGCACGCGGTCGCGCGCTTCGCGCACCGCGGCTTCCGGCAGGCCGACGATCGACGTGCCGGGCAGGCCGCCGGACAGATGCACTTCCACAGTGACCAGCGGCGCGGCGACGCCTTCGGAGGCGCGCGTGAGTGCAACGGCGAGGCTCATGTCCCTTTCACCTCCCCGGTGCGCGGCTTTCCCCAAAATCAGGCCATGGATGGCCGCGGTGATGCTCCCGATTCGAAGCGTGGAATTTGCGATGATGCGCCGGGATGACGGCGATCATGGACGATCGCATAAACATCCCGGCGTCATCGTCCCCAGTCGGCCGGCGACAGTCAGGCCTTCCGCGTCGCTTCCAAATCGGTCACGCGTTTTTCAAGTTGCGTGACCTGTTCGCGCGCCCGTTCGAGGACGGCGCGCTGGGCGTCGAATTCCTCGCGGGTAACAAGGTCGAGGCGGCGCAATCCGTGCGCCAGCACATCCCTGAAATTGGCTTCCATGTCGTCCCGCGCCTGCGCCAGTCCCGGAGGAACCAGGGTAGCCAGCCGATGCGCGAGTTGGTCTATGGAGTGCACGTCAATCATGTCGTAGCCTCGATGCGTCCACAGGTTACGGAGCGGCTACTGCCGCGCCTATCGGTGGACATCGTGTGGGGGTGTAGGGATTTTCCTACAGGGTATCTTAGACCTTGTCCGTAGAGCCGTTCGCACTGGGCGTAGCGCCGAAGGCGCGAAGTCGAAGTGCCATGTGGCGCGGAATTGCCGGCGTTTCGACTTCGCGAAGTTTCGCTTCGCGCAGCCTGTCCTGAGCACAGTCGAAGGGCTCAACACGAACGGTCTCGTTACTTATGGACAAGCTCTTGGTGTGGCACTTTTGGTGTTCCACTCCGGTAAGATCGCCGCCATGAAGCTGATCACCGCCATCATCAAGCCGTTCAAGCTGGACGACGTGCGCGAAGCGCTGTCCGACGTGGGGGT
>DATNEQ010000032.1:0-42444 GCA_035552915.1 Rhodanobacteraceae bacterium | reverse complement strand
ATCCCGCGACGCCTGCGCCACGCTTACTCCGCGACTCCTCACCAGGTTCACCGCTTCAAGCTTGAACTCCCGACTGAACGTCCGTCTCGTTCCCATTGACCACCTCCGGCTTCATCATCACACCCAAACCCAGTGTCTGTGCAACCGGCAGCAGCTCAATGTCCCCGATCTGAACGAAGGTCGTCAGGTCAGTTATCAGAGGCATTGAGTCTGGCTTCTGCTCCCTTAGTCCACGGGCCGCGATCACCACAGACTCAAGGTTTGAATTGCTGAGACTAGGCTGCCTTTGTTCCCGAAAGAACCTGCGAGCGTAACAAAGCTGTCTTTCCAGCATCTGCCACGCAATCGTATCCATCGCCATGCGATACAGCGCCTCTTCCCCCGGCGCCATTGGATCGCCCTTCTCAATGCGGTTGATGAAGCGTTCCTGAGCTGCCCACATGCCGTCATGTGCTAGGCGATAGAAATGGGCTCGGAAGTCAGGCTCCTTCATGCGCTCAGGTTCAAACGGCCACAGTGAGCGGCTGCCGCAGCAGACCTCTTCGAATAACCGCTTTGCAACTTCTTCCAAATGAACTGGCATCGCCGTTGGGCGAAGGTGCTCTGCCTGCCTCTCAAATCCCTTTGGGATGGTCATGCGCGGCTCGTTCATCACCAAGCTCCCGAGATAGGCGGCGCGCTCAAGGTCAGCTTGTACACTTCACTGAGGTCATTCAAAAGGCTCAAGTCATCCAACTTCTTCGGATGCTTTTTGAACCAGCGATTGGCGGCACCCAGAAGATCCATGTAAGTAGGGCGACCCATGAAAGTTTGAACCCGCTCGCTGGTCAGCTCGATATTCGGGAGCGTGAAGTAGTCTCCGGGTGCACGCAGCTCCTCGATGGACTCCGCCTCCGAAGACAAATGGCGCTGAAACATCTTGCGCGGAACAGTCTTGTGGTAACCATTGCCTTCAATGGACTCATTGAAGATCGGTGCCATGAAGTCGATCACATGGGTCTGGGTTTGTACCCACATGTGGAACCCGTCTAAGTCAGACGTGACCAAGCCATCTTCGTTCTTCGCAATACTGATGATGGAAGGCGTCGGATCAACGCACAAGAGAAAAGCCCCTGCAACAGGACGCGATGCGATCTTGTAGTGCTCATTGAGGATCAATGCACCGACAGTAGCAAAGAACATGCATGCGAAAGGCGTGTTTGCCCTACCTTCAAGCACGGAATAGATGACTTCGTAGATACGGTTGTATTCGGGCAGCGTGAGCTGGAGCTTCGGTGAAGCCGCGTTACCCTTGGCCATGTCGTCTTATCCCCGAATACGAGTTGCCGTTCGTGTGACCGCATTGACGCGGCGAATTACGGCTTTGGGTCGGTAGCGGACTTATGCTTTTGCTTCCAAGCCTTAGTTTCAAAATTTACGGCTTCCGCCTATTCCCCTCCGCCTCCACCGCAATGAACCGCGGCTCTTCCCCATCCAATTGCATCGCGGTGAGCTGGCCGCCCCAGACCGCGCCGGTGTCGATGGCGTGGATGCCGAGTCCCGCGAACAGGCCGAGGGTGGACCAGTGGCCGCAGACGATGCGCGATTCGCGCGGTTTGCCGCCGGGCACTTCGTACCAGGGATACAAGCCCGCGCGTTGCGTGCCGGGCGCGCCGTTGGCTTCGAAGTCGATGCGGCCGTTCGCGTCGCAGTAGCGCATGCGCGTGAGGATGTTGATCGCCGCGCGCAGGCGATCCTGTCCGTGCAGTTTCGACGACCAGCGCGACGGCCGGTTGCCGAACATCCGCGCCAGCAATGAACGGTGCCCCGGTCCGCGCAGCGCGCGTTCCACTTCGCCACCGATGCGCAGCGCCTGCTTCAGCGTCCACGACGGCGCGATGCCGGCGTGCACCAGGGTGAAGTTCAGCGCTTCGTCGTGATGGATCATGTTGCAGTGGCGAAGCCAGTCGATCAGCGTTTCGCCGTCTTCGGCTTCCACCACGCGGCGCAGGTCGGGGTTGACGTGCGAGCGCGCCTCGGCGCTGCGCTGCGCCACGGCCAGCAAGGACAGGTCGTGGTTGCCGAGCACGACGATGCAGCGCTCGCGCAATCCGTGCACCAGTCGCAGAACTTCCAGTGATTCGCCGCCGCGGTTGACCAGGTCGCCGCAGAACCACAGCGTGTCGGCGGCGGGATCGAACTTCAGCTTGTCGAGCAGGCGCTGCAATTCCGGATAGCAACCCTGCACGTCGCCGATCGCATAGGTGCTCATGGCGCACGCGCCGCGGATGGAGGGCGATGACGCAGCGCGCGGGCATGAATACGGGGAGGGCAGTCGTCGGCATCTGCGAGCCACGAGCCTGCCGCCTGCTTCATGCGCTGCCTCCTCAATGCAGGGTGCGCGGTACCGCCAGCACGAATTCCGGAATGGGCGTGGCGAAATCCGTGCCGTCGTCCGCGTGCAACAGGTATTCGCCGCGCATGGTGCCGACGCTGGTGGCGAGCACCGCGCCGGAGGTGTACACGTAGCCTTCGCCGGGGTGCAGCCGCGGCTGTTCGCCGACCACGCCTTCGCCGCGCACTTCCTCGACCTTGCCGTTGGCATCGGTGATGACCCAGTGCCGCGCCAGCAGGCGCGCCGACACGCCGCCGACGTTGCGCAGGGTCACCGTGTAGGCGAACACGTAATGATCGGCCTCCGGCCGCGATTGCTCGACCACGAATTGCGTGTCCACCGACACTTCGATGGCATAGGGCGGATGGTCGTTGCGCGGCGACATGCCTGCGATTGTGGGCGACGCGCCGTCAGCGGGCAAGTCCGCGCGCCAGCGCCACGTATTGCTGCGGCGCCAGGGTCTCGGCGCGCGCACGCGGATCGATGCCGGCGGCGCGGATCGCATCGGCGTCGAGCAATCCGGATAGCGCGTTGGACAGCGTCTTGCGGCGCTTGCCGAAAGCCGCGCGCACCACGGCTTCGATCGCCGGCATCGCCTCCGCATCCGGCATCTGCGACGGCGCGCGCGGAATCAGCCGCACTACCGCGGACTCGACCTGCGGCGGCGGACGGAACGCGCCGGCCGGCACGCGCAGCAGAGGTTCGACCTTGCAGGCCAGTTGCAGCATCACCGAAAGTCGTCCGTACACCTTGCCACCCGGCGCCGCGGCCATGCGATCCACCACTTCGCGTTGCAGCATGAAGTGCATGTCGGCGATCGCGTGCGCGTGTTGCAGGCAATGGAACAGGATCGGCGAGGACACGTAATAAGGCAGGTTGCCGACCAGGCGGAATTGGCCGCCGCCGGCCAGCGCGGTGAAATCGGTCTCCAGCACGTCGGCGTGGATCAGCGTGAGTTCGCCGTGCGCGCGTGCCGCGTGACGCAGCGGTTCGAGCAGATCCGCATCCAGTTCGATCGCCGTCAGCTTGCCGGCGGCGTCCAGCAGCGGCAGCGTCAATGCGCCTTCGCCGGGGCCGATCTCGACCAGCCGGTCGCCGGGCTGCGGCGCCACCGCCGCGACGATGCGCTCGACGATGCCGCGTTCGTGCAGGAAATGCTGCCCGTAATGTTTCTTGGGTCGTGGCATCGCGTTGCCGCTTGTCGAAAACGCGATGATAGCGAGGCGCGCCATCCCCGGCCGGATTCGCGGCACCGATTACAATGGCGTGTTTCCGCCGACCGCGACACGCTTGAAGAAATCCGATTTCCATTACGAGCTGCCGCCGGAGCTGATCGCGCAGCAACCCTTGCGCGAGCGCAGCGCCAGCCGCCTGCTGCTGCTCGACGTGCCGCATCGCGCATGGCAGGACCGCGCGTTCCGCGAGCTGCCGTCGTTGCTGCGCGCGGGCGACCTGCTGGTGTTCAACGACACCCGCGTGCTGCCGGCGCGGTTGTTCGGGCGCAAGCCCACCGGCGGCGCGGTGGAAATCCTGCTGGAACGCATCACCGGCGCGCACACCGCGACGGCGCAACTCGGCGTCAGCAAGAAGCCGCGCGCGGATTCGCACATTGAACTGGTCGACGGCACCCGCGTGCGCGTGCTCGGCCGCGACGGCGCGTTCTTCGAATTGCAGTTCGAGGGCGACGAGCCGCTGGAAAAACTGCTGGCGCGGATCGGCCGCATGCCGTTGCCGCCGTACATCGCGCGCGACGCCGGTGCGGACGACGCTGAGCGCTACCAGACGGTGTACGCGCGCACGCCCGGCGCGGTCGCCGCGCCGACCGCCGGCCTGCATTTCGACGCGGCGCTGCTGGACGAATTGCGGCAACGCGGCGTCGAGACCGGCTACGTCACCCTGCACGTCGGCGCCGGCACCTTCCAGCCGGTACGCAGCGAACGCGTCGAAGACCACGTGATGCACCGCGAATGGCTCAACGTCGGCGCAGAACTGGTCGAGAAGATCCGCGCCACGCGCGCACGCGGCGGCCGCGTGGTCGCGGTCGGCACCACCGTGGTGCGCGCCCTGGAAGCCGCGCGCGACGGCGGCGAACTGAAACCCTTCGCGGGCGAAACGCGCATCTTCATCGTGCCGGGATACAAAATCGAAAGCGTGGATGCGCTGGTCACCAATTTCCACCTGCCGGAATCGACTCTTCTGATGCTGGTGTCGGCGATGGCGGGGCGCGAATTCGTGCTCGACGCGTATCGCCACGCGGTCGAACAGCGCTACCGCTTCTTTTCCTACGGCGACGCGATGCTGATCTGGCCGAAAGACTGACTGCACACACCGCCTGCGATAAGCCCTTTTGCTCGTCATTCCGGCGTAGGCCGGAATCCAGTGGCGACAGTGCTCAGATGTGGCGCGTGGTCACTGGGCCCCGGCCTGCGCAAAGAGCGAGACGGCGCTGCGCCGCCGGGCGACGTTATGATCTTCGACTTGCTTGAGGCATTCGAGAAAATGCGATTCGATCTTTTGGCTACCGACGGTAATGCACGTCGCGGTCGCGTCACGCTGCCGCGCGGCAGCATCGAGACGCCGTGCTTCATGCCGGTCGGCACCTATGGTTCGGTCAAGGCGATGACGCCGCGCGACCTGCGCGAGGTCGGCGCGCAAATCATCCTCGGCAACACCTTCCATCTCTGGCTGCGGCCGGGGCTGGAGGTGATCGAACGCTTCGGCGACCTGCACCGCTTCATCGGCTGGAACGGCCCGATCCTCACCGATTCCGGCGGCTTCCAGGTGTTCTCGCTGAGCGAACGCCGCAAGCTCACCGAAGAGGGCGTGGCGTTCGCCTCGCCGGTGGACGGTGCGCGCGTGTTCCTCTCGCCGGAGGAATCCATGCGCATCCAGCGCGTGCTGGATTCCGACATCGCGATGATGTTCGACGAATGCCCGCCGACGGATGTTTCGAAAGATGCCGTGCGCGAGTCGATGGAACTGTCGCTGCGCTGGGCCGCGCGCTCGCGCCGCGCCTTCGACGCGCTGGAAAATCCCAACACGTTGTTCGGCATCGTGCAGGGCGGCGTGCATGCGGATCTGCGCGAGCGTTCGGCACACGGCCTGCTCGACATCGGTTTCGACGGCTACGCCATCGGCGGCCTCGCGGTCGGCGAATCGGAGGACGAGCGCAACCGCACGCTGGATGCCACGTTGCCGCTGCTCCCGGCGGATCGGCCGCGTTATCTCATGGGCGTCGGACGCCCGCAGGACATCGTGGAAGCGGTGCGCCGCGGCGTGGACATGTTCGATTGCGTGATGCCCACGCGCAACGCGCGCAACGGCTTCCTGTTCACCCGCGCCGGCACGCTGCGCATCCGCAATGCGCAATTTGCGCAGGACACGCGGGTGATCGAGGAAGGCTGCGAATGCCATGCCTGCGCCAACGGTTTCTCGCGCGCGTATCTTCGCCATCTCGACCGCTGCAACGAAATCCTCGGCGCACAGCTCGCGACCATGCACAACCTGCATTTCTACCTGCGGTTGATGCGCGAACTGCGCGCAGCCATCGAGACGCGCACATTGCAGGATTACGTCGCGGCGTTTTACGCCAATCTTCAAAAGAACGGTTGAATAGTGCAGGCTGTTGTCGAGGAGTGCGGGCATGGATAGCCCGCTTTCACACGCAGGGATGCGTATCGAATCTGCGCATCAAACCTGCCTGTCGTCGGCCAGCGAGCGCGTTTCGGTCGCCTGCCGCACGTGCAGGAGATCCAGCCCCATGCCCTGCGCGCAGAAACGCCGCAGCGCGAACAGCGGGCGCGGGTCACCGAGGTTGCGTTGCGACCAGTCCGCGTGGCGCGCGAGCAGGGTGGCCGCCAGCGTACGCGCGCAGACCATCGCGATCCCCCTCGCGGTCGCTTCGCGCAGGGGCTGTGCATCGCGCAGCCGCGTTTCCGCCGC
The DNA here is from genome assembly GCA_035552915.1 of Rhodanobacteraceae bacterium. Lineage (GTDB taxonomy): Bacteria > Pseudomonadota > Gammaproteobacteria > Xanthomonadales > Rhodanobacteraceae > 66-474. The sequence goes on along the minus strand of DATNEQ010000032.1, from coordinate 36,128 downwards.
CATCAGCGCCGCCTGCGTCAGTCGCGCGACGTTGGCGGAATCCGGCCCCTGCGCCTGCGCCAGCAGCGCGTGCTGCGCGTTGCGCACCTGCGCCATGCCGTGCGGAGCCAGCGCGTTGAGCGCATCCAGCGCCTGCACGTTGCCCGCGCCTTCCCAGATGGAAAACACCTGTGCGTCGCGCAGCAGTTGCGGGATGCCGCTGTCCTCCAGGTAACCCATGCCGCCGAAGGCTTCCACGGCATCCGAGGCGATGCGCACCGCGAGCGCGCCGGTCCACAACTTCACCAGCGGCGTGAGCAGGCGGAACAACTGCTGCTGTTGTTCGTCGGCCTGGCGTGCCTGCACGCGGCCCAGCAGTTCGGCGGCGTAAAAGACCAGATGGAAGGCCGCCTCGAACTCGGCCTGCATCGAAGCCAGCATGTCCGCGTACAGCGGTTGCTCCAGCAACGGGCGCCCGAACGCGATGCGGCGCTGCGCATAGTCTCGCACCAGCGCGATGCATCGGCGCATGGTGGCAAGCGCGCCGACGGAATTCCACAGCCGCGTGACCTGCAGCACCGGCACGATCGCGCGCACGCCGTGCGCGGGTTCGCCGACCAGGGTCGCGGTCGCGTCCTGCAGGTGGATTTCCGCGGTGGGCAATTCGCGCGTGCCGAGCTTGTCCTTCAGGCGGTCGATCTGGATGCCGTTCCACGCGCCGTGCTCGTCGCGCGTTTCCAGATAGAACAAGGCCAGTCCGTCCGCGCCCGTCGGGTTGCCCAGAGGCCGCGCCAGCGCCAGCGCCGCGTCCGCGTTGATCGCGGAAGTGAACCACTTGCGCCCGGACAGCCGCCAGCCGTGTTCGTCGCGGCGCGCGACGGTTTCGCTGTTGCCGATGTCGGAACCGCCGGCGGTTTCGGTCATCCATTGCCCGGCGGTCCAGAATTTCCCCGGATCGCGCGAGAGGAAACGCGGCAGCGCGCGATCGAGCAGCGCGCGATTGCCCGACGCCTTCAGCGCGGTCGCCGCGCCGTCGGTCATCGCCAGCGGGCAGGTATAGAACTCGCTCGCCACGTGATACAGGTATGCCAGCGCGAACTGTTGCACGCGCGCGTTCGCGCCGAGCGCGGCGTCGTGGCCGGTCGCGATCAACCCGTGCCGCGCCGCCATGCCCGGGCCTTCGCGCCAGGCATGCGTCAGCTCGATGCGATCCACCCGGTTGCCCCAGGCGTCCCATTGCGTGAGCGACGGTTCGCGCCGCCGGCTGGCATCGTGCCGCCGCCACGCGAGCGCCGCGTGTTCGCCCAGCGCGTCCAGCGTGCCTTCGGCCGTGAGCAACTGCGCGCCCGGCAGCACGCGTCGCAGGTAGGAACGCAGCACGCGGTCCTCGCGGTACTGGTTGCCGAGCTGGGGCGGGGATTGCACGAAGGTCATGCAGTGTGGGGAGACCGGTTCATGCCCGGGAAATGCGAAATCTAAGCACGTCACCGCGGGCCCCGCAAACCCTGCGGCTTTGCCGCCCCTTCACTCAGGGAGGCAAAACCCCGGGTGCGGCGGATTTGCGCCGCGGCTTGCGCAGCAGCGAACCGATCAACACCAGCGCGATCGTGATTTCCGCCAGTGCCGGCGCGCGTTCGCGCGGCGCGGCCCATGCCTCCGCCACGCCGTGGCAGAAATAGAACAGCGACACCATGCCGGCGGCGATCAGCGCGCGCTGCGGCGTGCGCCAATACGCCAGCGGCAGGGCGAGCGGCAGCAGCGCGATCGCCAGCGCCACCGCGACCGGCATGCGTTGCGGCGGCAGCAGCCATGCGTGCCAGGCGATTTGCAGCAGCGCCAGCGCGATCCACGCGGCGAAGCCCGCGCGCTGCATGACTCGAATGTTCATCGCGAGGCCGCCAGTCGCCGGACCAGGTCCGCCACGCGCCGGCCGAGCACGCGCGCCAGTTCGCGTTCGTGTTCGCTGATCGCGTTTTCGCCTTCGAGCCCCGCCACGTGGCTCAGGCCGTACGGCGTGCCGCCGCTGCGCGTGCGGTTGAGCGCCGGTTCGGTGTAGGGAATGCCGATCGCGATCATGCCGTGGTGCAGCAGCGGCAACAGCATCGACAGCAGCGTGGTTTCCTGGCCGCCGTGCATGGTCGCGGTGGAAGTGAACACCGCGCAGGGTTTTCCGACCAGGGCGCCGGACGCCCATTCCGCGATGGTGGAATCGATGAAGTGCTTCAACGGTGCGGCCATGTTGCCGAAGCGCGTGGGGCTGCCGAGGATCAAGCCCGCACATTCGGCGAGGTCGCGCAATTCCGCATAGGGCGGTCCGTCGTCCGGCACCGCAGGTTGCGCGGTTTGCGTGACGCTCGCCACCGGCGGCACTTGCCGCGAGCGAGCGCGCACGCCGTCGATCTCCTCGACGCCGCGCGCGATCAGCCGCGCGAGCTGCGCGGTGTGGCCGCCGCGGCTGTAGTACAGGACCAGGATCTCGTCGGGCATCGCGCAAGTGTAGCGGCTGCCGTTCACTTCAGTCGCACGCGCGTCCGGGTTACCCTCGCGGCATGGCCCGCATGGACATCCTGCACCAGCGCATCGACCGCGACCGGCTGCATGCGTTCGGCCTGTTCCTGTGGCAGCGGTTTCTGTCCGACAAGTGCTTCGAGACTGCGGGCGCGCTCTCGTACACGACCCTGTTCGCGCTGGTGCCGCTGTTGACGACGGTGCTGGCGATCCTCGCCGCGTTTCCGGTGTTCGCCGAATGGCGCGTGGCAACGTCCGACTTCGTGTTCCGCAATTTCGTGCCGGCCGCGGGCGCGACGGTGCAGAACTACCTGCTGCAGTTCGCCGCCAACGCCAGCAAGCTGACCGCGGTCGGCATCGTGTTCCTGCTGGTCAGCGCGCTGATGATGATGTCCAGCATCGAGGACCGCTTCAATCGCATCTGGCGGGTGCAGACTGCGCGCGGCGGCGGTTCGCGCCTGCTGCTGTACTGGGCCGCGTTGACCATCGGCCCGCTGCTGATCGTGGCGTCGCTGGCGCTGCTGTCGCGCCTGCTGCCGCTGACGCCGCAGGCGAATGCCGCGCCTTCGCTGTTCGCGCGCGAGGCGTTCGCGCTGTTGCCGTTCGTGTTGACCTGGCTGGTGCTGCTGGCGATGTACATGTTGATTCCCAACCGCACGGTGGCATTCCGGCACGCCGGCATCGCCGCGCTGATCGCGGCGATCCTGTTCCAGGTCGCGCGCGTGCTGTTCGCGCTGTACGTGCAGAAGGTGCCGTCGTACCAGCAGATCTACGGCGCGCTGGCGGCCGCGCCGATCTTCCTGATCTGGATCTATCTGTCGTGGGTGATCGTGTTGCTGGGCGCATCGCTGGCCGCGGCGATGGCGGCATTCGAATACCGCCCGATGAGCGAACGCCTTCCGCCCGGTTGCGAGTTCATCGGCCTGCTGCGCGTGCTGCGGCATTTCGTGGATGCGCAGCGTGCGGGCGAAGGCCTGCACAGCGAGGAACTGTGCCGGCGCGAGCGTTTCCTCGCGGACGACCTGCTGCAGCGTTATCTCGGCGACCTGCATCGCGCCGGCCTGCTGACGCGCGCGGGAGCCGGCGAATGGGTGCTGTCGCGCGACCTCGCCGCGGTCAATCTGGCCGATCTCTATCGTGCGGGATGGTACCGCCTGCCGCTGGACGAATCCGCCGTGCAGCACGCGCTGGCCGGGCTTGCGGCGCAGGCGCGCGCCACGATCCTCGATGCCATCGCGTCCCTGCGGACGCATCTGGAAGCGCCGTTGTCCGCCTTGTTCCCGCCGGACACGCACCGGGAACGCTGATGGCTTGCGTGCGTTTCCTCGTGAGCGGCAAGGTGCAGGGCGTGCTCTTCCGCGCCTCGACGTGCGAACAGGCGCTTCGGCTCGGCATCGGCGGCCATGCCAGAAATCTCGCCGACGGCGATGTGGAAGTGCTGGCCTGCGGCACCGACGAAGCGCTGGACGAGCTCGGGCGCTGGCTGCGGCACGGCCCACCCGCCGCGCGCGTGGAACGTGTCACGCGCGCGACGTTGCCGGATCGGAACGTCGAAGGATTCTCGACATCGTGAATGCAGATTGTTCGCACCGGGCGCAGCGAACGCGGCGAATGAATTCGTGTGCTTCGCCCTCGACTTGCACCCTTCCTCATCCGGGATCGGATCTGCGCCCGGCGCGAACGACGGATTGATTCACTTCACCGGATCGATCCGCCCGTACAGGCCATCGGCCTCGCCATTCGGTCCCGCGGTGAAGTACAGCGTGTTCACCGACTGGCTCGAATAGCCGTTGCCGAATGCCAGGCCCCACAGTCCGTCGATGGAGATCGGATGGCCGGAAGAGTCCTTCAGGCTGCCCAGCGAAACGCCGAGCGTGGGGGCGTAGGCATTGATGCGGCCGTCGCCGAAATTGCCGATCAGCAGGGTATTGGACGCGTGGCCGAAACCGGCGGGCGCGAGCGCGACGCCCCACGGCGCATTCAGCGCGCCGCGCGCGGCGAAACGCCGCAGCAGCACGCCGTTGGGATCGTAGATGTCCACGTAGCCGAATCCCGGCCCCGGCACGTCGTCGTGCTTGTCCGCGTCCTGTTTGGCGTAGGTCACGTACAAATCGCCGTTGATGTTCTGGATGCCGAACGGCGCATAGCCCGTCGGGATCTGCGCATCGCGGAACGCGCTTCCGGACAGCGCCACCGGCTGGAAGTTGGCGTCATAGACGTCCACCTTGGCATTGTGGAAGTCGGTGGCATACAGCAACCCGCCGTTGCCGGCGCCGGTGATCGCGATGCCCTTGTAGATCGCGCCGTACGTGGAGTTGTCGATCGCAGTGATCGCGTGCGTGGAATCCACGTTGGGCGCCCAGCCGGCGATCACGCCGTCCTCGGTGACGAACAGGAAAACACTGGGACCGCTCAGGGCGCCCTTGCTTACCTTGAAGCTTTGCGAACCGTTGTACACGGTGCCGCTGGGAGTGCCGCCGCTGTCGGAGCCCGGCGCGGGAATCTCCACGACCAGCGACTGCACCACGCCGGCGCCGTCGTACAGCGTGGACAAGCCGGTGCCGTTGTCGGCCAACCACACCGGACCGAACGGATTGAAGGCGATGCCCCAGGGGTTGACCAGGTTGGGATCCACGTGGTCGGCCGCGACAGCGCCGTCGGAAACCAGGTTGTGCTGCTGGTAATCGAATCCCGGTATCTGGAAGGCCGGTGAAGCCGCGAAAGCGGGCAGGGCAAGCGCCAGCGCGAACGCCAGCGACGCCCCGCGCAGTGCGAGGGCTGAGGGTTTCATGAGCGGGCTCCTTTTGAGCGTCGGGGGAGGGCACGGTCGCGTTCTCGATCGTGCGCGGATGGATGCCCCCGGGGGCGTCCGCGGTTCACGGTGGATGCGCGCAGGCACGCAGGAGCGGACAATTGAACCGCTGGCGCATTTGCGGGTATCCACGCGCAGCCCGGATCGTGCCGATGACCCATTTGTCCCATTTGCAAGGCGACCTGAGCGTTGCACCGCATCGCGATGCGGCCGAGGAGGCCGTGTTGCTCGCGCGCGTGGCCGAGGATCGCGACGTGCTGGCGTTCGAGCATCTGTATCGCGCCTATCGTCCTCGGCTGCGGCATTTCCTGCTGCGCATGACGCGACGGCCGGCGCTGGCCGAGGACGTGCTGGACGAAACCATGCTGGTGGTGTGGCGCAAGGCGCGCGCGTTCAATGGCACTTCGAAGCCTTCCACCTGGATTTTCGCGATCGCGTGGCGGCAGGCGCTGAAGGCGCTGCGCAAGCTGGACGAACCGGGCGAGCCGTTCGACGCGGACGAACTGCGTTCGCCGGCGGAAGGCCCGGAAGGCGAGCTGCATCAGCAACAACTGGGCGCGCAACTGCGCACGGCGATGGCGGGACTGTCCCACGACCACCGCGCGGTGATCGAGCTCACCTATTTCCACGGTTATGCCTGCCGGGAGATCGCCGAAATCATGCGTTGCCCCGTGGATACCGTGAAGACGCGCATGTTCTATGCGCGACGGCGATTGAAAACCCTGTTGATGTCGATACGAGGAGACGCGTCATGAACGGACGCGTGGTGCATTTCGAAAGTCCCGAGCATCGCGAAATCGACGCGCTGCTGCCTTGGCACGTCAACGGCAGCCTGTCGAGCGATGAACGCGGGCGCGTGGAAGCGCATCTCGCCGAATGCGCGCGCTGCCAGCGCGAAGCGGAGTGGCTGCGTGAACTGCAAGCGTCCGCCGGTGAACCGATGGCGGAAACCGATGCGGAAATCGACCAGGCGTGGCAACGCTTGCACGCCGGAATCGAAGCGCGGAAGGGGCGACGCGTGCTCGCCGGTTTGCGCAGCGTGCGCCGTGGGTGGACACGGGCGCCCGCCTGGACGCGCTGGGCGCTGGCCGCGCAGGTTGCGCTCTGCGCGGGGTTGGCGTTGGCGCTGGCGCAGACGCGCGCGCCGGCCCCGTATCACACGCTGGGCGCGGCCGATGCTCCATCGCGTACCGATGCGCGCATCGCGGTGATCTTCGATCCGGAAACGAGCGAAGACCGGATCCGCGCATTGCTGCAGGGTTGCGATGCGCGCATCGTCGATGGTCCTACCGTCACCGGCGCTTACGTGTTGAGCGTGCCGCGCGCGCAATCGGATCACGCGTTGTCGCTGCTGCGCTACGCGCGCGGCGTGCGCACGGCCGCTTCGCTTGCAGCACCGGACGGGCATTGAGAAATGTCGCGCGCGCTGGCCATCGCGGCGATTTGCCTGGCGCTGGTCGGATGCACGACGCTGCCGAGGACGCCGGTGCCGCCTTCTGCCGCCGACGCGGACCGGCAATTGCTGGTGATGCTGCGCGCGGCGCCGCCGCACTTCCGGCCGGACCAGAACTATGCCGGTCGTTACGATGCGGGCGCCGGATCGGGTGCGCGCATGGTCGGCGCGCAACTGGCCCGCGCGCACGGGCTCGCCCTGCTGGACGAATGGCCGATGCCGGCGCTGGGCGTGGATTGCCTGGTGATGCAGGCGCCCGATGCCGTCGCGGCGCACCATCGGTTGCAGGAACTCTCGCATGATCCGCGCGTGGCCTGGGCGCAGCCGATGCATGCATATCATTCATTGAACGACAGCTCATTGCACGGAAATTCGTTGAACGACGGCTCATCGCACGACGGCGATCCGATGTTCGCGATGCAGCCGGTGGCGCTGGCGTGGCATCTGGATCAACTGCATCGCGTGGCGACCGGTCGCGGCGTGACGGTCGCGGAAGTGGACAGCGGCGTGGATGCTTCGCATCCGGATTTGCGCGGGCGGATTTCGCAATCGCGCAATTTCGTCGATGGGAGTGATGCGCCGGCGGAGCGGCATGGCACCGCAGTGGCGGGCATCATCGCGGCGGTTGCGGGCAACGGCATGGGCATCGCCGGTGTGGCGCCGCAGGCGCGACTGCTGGCGCTGCGCGCATGCTGGCAGCAGGGCGGAGGTGCGGCCGTGTGCAACAGCTTCACGTTGGCCAAGGCGCTGCAATTCGCGCTGCAATCCGATCCCCAGGTGTTGAATCTGAGCCTCGGCGGCCCGCGCGATGAATTGCTGGAACGCCTGCTCGATCTCGCGATGTCGCAAGGCATCAGCGTGGTCGGCGCGGTCGATCCGGATCCCGTGAATGCCTTTCCCGCCCGGCAGGCAGGCGTGCTCGCGGTAACATCCAACGATGCGGACGACGACAGCTCGGTTTCCGATCTGCGCGCGCCGGGTCGCGACATCCCGACCACGCTGCCGGGCGGCGGCTGGGGTTTCGTGCATGGCTCATCTTTCGCCGCCGCGGAGGTCAGCGGCCTGGTGGCGTTGTTGCGCGAGCTGTCGCCGCGCGCGACACCCGCGCAATTGCGCGCTGCGCTGACGCCGACTGAGGTAGGCTTGCGCTCGAGGCGGCCGATGCCCGTGGACGCCTGCGCGGCCGTCGCGCGCGTGGGCGTGCGTTGCGCCTGCGACTGCGGCATCGCGCAGGCCGGAGAGGCAGCGCCGCGCCGATGAGAACAATCGACATTGCGCCGAATTGCGCTGGCCTGCTGCGCATTGCTGTGGATGGCCCATGCGCAGGCGCGGGTTTCGGGCAGCGTTGCCCTGGTCTCCGACAACCGCTTTCGCGGCATCAGCCTCGGCGGGGACTCGCCAGCGTTGCAACTGGATCGGGACTGGGAGAGCCCCGAAGGTTTTTACGCGGGGGCATTCGCAACCAGCGTGCGGCTGGCCCCACGCGGCGAACCCGGCGCGCAATGGCTGGGCTATGCAGGTTATGCGCGGCGGATCGACTCGACATGGAGTTGGGACAGCGGCGTTTCGTACGCCGGCTTCACCCGCGACCACGGCTATGACTATGCCGAGGTTTATGCGGGGTTGGTTTCCGAGCACCTGTCCGCGCACATCCATTATTCGCCGCATTATTTCGGCTACGGGCCGGCGGTGATTTATTGCGAAACGGATGGCGCGCGCGAACTGTCGCCGCGCTGGCGGCTGCTGGGACATGTGGGGGTGTTGCACCGATTGGATCCATCGCCATCGGGCGAATCGTCCTGGCGCGGCGATGCGCGCATCGGGCTCGGCTTGCGCGCCGGCGTGGTCGACCTGCAACTGGCCGCGGTGACCAGCGGTGGCGGCGCGTACTACGCCTTCGGCTATCCCGCGGCTTCCGATGCTTCCCGCAACGCGGTGGTGTTCAGCATCTCGCGCGAGTGGTAGCGCGTGATGCCCTCTGTCTCCGGGAGAGCCGCCATCCTGGGCCATGAGGTCCGTGGCGCATGCAGGCGAGCGGGAGGATGGCTCCAGCCCCGCGTCTTCAAAGCTCGTCCAGCCTCGGAATCAAACCCGCCAGATTGCACGGCCGCGTGCGCGCGTCCAGTTGCGCGCGCAGCAGTTTTTCCCAGGCCGTTTTGCAGGCGGAAGTGGAGCCCGGCAGGCAGAACACGAAGGTGTGGTTGGACAACCCGGCGAACGCGCGCGACTGCAACGACGAGGTGCCGATTTCCCCGAAGCTGACCGCGCGGAACAGTTCGCCGAAACCCGGCATTTCCTTGTCCAGCAACGGCGCGACCGCTTCCGGCGTCGAGTCGCGCCCGGTGAAGCCGGTGCCGCCGGTGACCAGCACGCCGTGCACGTTCGCATCCGCGATCCAGCCCGCCACGATCGCGCGGATCGCGTAGCGGTCGTCGCGCACGATGCGGCGCTCGTGCAAGCGGTGTCCCGCTTCTTCCAGCGCGGCGACAAGGTAATCGCCGGAGGCATCGTTTTGTTGCGTGCGCGTGTCGGAAACCGTCAGCACGCACAGATCCAGTGGAACGAATTCGTCTTTCGCGCTCATGGCATCAGCTTAACGCATTGCAGAGACGACCATCTGCGCGGCATGCATGCCATCACGCTTGAATCCAAACGGGAAATTCGAAATGGAGCTGAACAGGTGATTTCAGCCTGAAAGGACGCGGGGTGAAGTTGGTTGCGTTCCTTGCGCGAATGCGACCCATGATGCTCGCCACAATCTGATGGCCTGATGGCTTGCCCGAGGTTCCTAAGCTCTTCCAAAGCATGCGAGGGAATACTTGGGGCACGGGGAGACGTTGCGTCATGACAGGAAGCCACCGTGCGCTGCCTTCTCGTTCTATGTCCAACCTTCTTCGCCGAGGCAGGCGCCGCTCCGTCGGTGCATGCCGGCGATTCATTCGGCATCGCTCATGAAATGAGTGGCATCCGGTCGCGCAACGACTGGAAGCGCAGATGGGCGCGGCTTTCGTGGTCATGGCCGGCGATCGGCCGTGTTGCGCGGTCGGGCCAAATTACCCCCGTGCGGACCGCCGCGTGCCGCCGGTGTCGGGTCTGTCCACCACTCCAAAAAATCCATGAATTTCGCTGCATGAGAGTGCGGTGAAGCCAGCAATCCCGATCACCTTCAGAAACCCGCAGGTCAAGAAACATGTCGGATACCTATTGGCTTGCACTCGGATTCGGCGGGCAAGGCATCTTTGCCGCCCGTTTCGTCTTGCAATGGGTCGACAGCGAACTCAAGCGAAAGAGCTCGATCCCCATGACGTTCTGGTACGCAAGCATCCTGGGAGGTTCGGCGCTCCTTTGCTATGCGATCCACATCAGAGATCCCGTTTTTATCACCGGGCAGGCCGGAGGCGTATTGATTTACTTGCGCAATCTGCAATTGCGGCTTCGTGAAGCCAGGCGCGGCGCGGGTCAGGAACCGTGCTGATGCAAGGCGGAAATCTGTGGATTGCCGCGGGCTTCGCGGGTCAGGCGCTATTCGGGGCCCGGTTCCTCGTGCAATGGCTGTGGAGCGAATTCCACGGAAAGAGCGTTGTGCCGCGGGCGTTCTGGTACCTGAGCGTTGCCGGTGGCGCCCTTCTTCTGACGTACGCAATACATCGCGGGGAACCCGTTTTCATTACCGGAGAAACGGTGACGTTGCTGATCTTTTTGCGCAACTTGCAGCTGATTTCGAGGCGCTGGCAGAAAACCTGAGAGCAAGTGCCGTGGCTTCCGGATTGGAGATTCGACTGTGCTGACTGGCGTCAAAAGCGAAAGCAGGAAATTCTTGATCCTGCGTGCGGCACGATCGCCGCTGATCCGGCTCATTTTTCTCGGGCTTGTGCTTGGTTTTGCGTTTCAGGGCACCCGCGGCTTGTGGAGTCCCGACGAAGGTCGTTACGTGGGCGGCGCCTTGCAGATGCTGGATTCCGGAAATTATCTGGCGCCGGCCTACAGTTCCGATCGTCCGAATTTTTCCAAGCCGCCGATGACCTATTGGATCATCGCTGCCGCAATCAAGATATTCGGCCGTAATACCTGGGCTGCCCGCGCGCCCTATGCGGCAGCCTTCGTTTTCACTCTGTGGTTGCTGCATGCCATCGGCGCGCAACTGATCCCGCAGAGACCGTGGCTGCCTGGAGTCATTTACGCTTGCGCGCTGTTTCCGTTTCTGACCGCCAACATCGTCAGCACCGACGTATTCCTCACTCTTTTCGAGGCTGCGGCGATGTTGGGATTTCTGCGATGGGCTTTCGCGCAGGGAGAGCCTGGGCGGCGATATTTGCTGCTGATGTGGTTGGGGTTCGGTCTCGCCTTTTTGACGAAGGGGCCGCCCGGATTGATACCGCTGCTGGCGGTGTTGCCTTTTGTCGTTGTCCGGGATGGTTGGAAGGGACTCCGGGCGATTTTCCACGCACCGGGATTGGCCGTCTTTTCCGTGATCGGACTGTTTTGGTTCGCCGTCGTCATGTTGCGCTATCCGTGGTTGCCTCACTATTTTGCGCACCGGGAGATATATCAGCGGCTGTTCACGGGCGCCCAAAGACGGCATCCCGGGGCCTTCGGTTGGGCCGCTGTCTATGTGCCGACGCTTGTCCTGGGCAGTCTCCCATGGTGGCCACTGCTGAAGCGCGAATTGCGCGCCGTTTTCAAGACGGACAAGTGGAGCAGATGGGGACGCGAACGCTCCATTGAATTGTTCCTGGCGTTGTGGCTTTTCGTTCCGCTGGTCGTGTTCTGTCTCTCCCAGTCGCGACTTCCGCTTTACATCCTGCCGCTGTTCATTCCCTTGTCACTGATTGCGGCTTTGGCGCTTCGCGACACGTTCGACCTGGGTACGACGCGTCAGCGCTTCTGGCTGTTCGCGTGGATCATCGTCTTGCTCGCGGCAAAAGCGTGCGTCGGTTATCTCCTCCATCCGGTCGAAGACAATCGGCTCTCGGCCAGGCAGCTCGCTGCGCTCACGGAAAAAGCATCCTACTCATCGTTGGTATTTGTCGAAGACACGGCGTTTGATTACGACGTGGAAGAACAAACCCCCTGGGGGTTGCGTCTTTACATGAACAAGCCGGTTTACGGCGTCGCCTGGCGTTTGCCGGAAGGCCCGGCGGAAGTGTGTCGGGCTTTGCGCGTCCGTCCGGCACTCCTGGTCATCGATCGTGCGATCGGCCCCGCCGAGGTCAATGCAGCCCTGGCCCGCTGTCGTGTACGCAACGTGATCCGGTCTGGTTCATGGCGAACCAACGCGTTGGAACTGGTGCAGGGCTGACCGGCCTCGGTCGTATCGGCAGGAAGAGTCATCCATGTGCGGAATCTGTGGCATCTTGAGCCTGAGTGCAGGCAGTTCCGTTCTCCACGCGGAACACGCGGCAAAAACGATGCTCCGGTCCATGGCGCATCGAGGCCCGAACGGAAGCGCCGTATTGTCCCGGTCGGGCATGACGCTGGGCGCGAATCGCCTCGCGATCCGCGGCGTGGCCGAAGACCAGATTCCGTTGCTGGAAAGCGGCAGCGGCGTGGCAGTCGCTTGCAACGGCGAGATTGACAATCATCGTGAGCTGAGGCGATTTCTTGCACAACGCGGACATGCGATTCCGCAGAGCACGGACGTCGCCGTCATCGCGCCCCTTTATCTGGAAATGGGGCCCGAATTCGTGGAGCATCTGCAGGGCGTCTTCGCGATCGCCTTGTGGGATTCGGCAAAACGTCGACTGATTCTTGCGCGCGATCGGGCCGGCGAACGCCATCTCTATTATGCGAAATGCGGTCAAGTCATTTGCTTCGCCTCGGAACTCGCGGCCTTGCTGAGTGCCGGATATGCCGAGGGCTCGATTGATCCAACCGCGCTCGCTCATTTTCTTCGCCATGGGTATTGCCCTTCTCCCGGCAGCCTCTTGATGGAGTACGACAAGGTTTGCCCCGGCGAAATGGTGATCATCGAGGCTTCCGGCACGCGCTACCTGCGCTACTGGCACTTTCCCGCGCGGCGAACGAAGCAAGCGAAGCCTTCGCTTCGGTCCTTCGACGAAGTGTTCCGCAACGCGGTGTTCCGGCAGAGCGACGTGGACGTGCCCTATGGAGTGCTTCTGAGCGGGGGCGTCGATTCCGCCCTGGTGACGGCCGTTGCGCGCAGCGTGCGTCCGGACAATGACCTCACGGCCTATTGCATCCGGTTTTCGGAAAGCACCTTCGATGAAGGTCGCCATGCCGAGCGGGTGGCGCGGCAGATGGGCTGCGGTTTTGTTCCGGTGGGTGTTGCATGGCAGGACTTTCCCCGCTTGCTTCCGGACTTGATCGCGGCGACAGGCGAACCCTTGGCGGATCCGGCCTGGATACCTTTGTCGTTGGTGGCCAGGCGCGCTTCCAGGGATGTGCGTGTCCTGCTTTCCGGGGAAGGCGCGGATGAATTATTCGCCGGTTATCCGACTTATCTCGGAGCACACCTGTCCAGCCGCTATGCCCGGCTGCCCAAGGCCGTCAAAACAGCGTTTCAGCGCATCGTGGAACGTCTTCCGTCCAGCGACAAGAACATGACGGTTTCGTTCCTGCTCAAGCGTTTCATATGCGGCCAGGATCTCGATGGACTCTCCCGGCATCGGCTCTGGACCGCGAACATTCGCCCGGAATGGCTGCATCGCCTCGGTGTCCAGCCGGAAGTCGCAGACTCGCGTCACGATGCGAATGCATTGCTCGATGTCGTCCAGAGACACGACTTCATGCAGCCTCTGCCCGAGGCATTGCTGACCAAGGCGGACTACGGCGGCATGTATTGGGGAGTGGAAATCAGGGCGCCTTTTCTGGATCAAGGCGTCATCGAGTTCGCCACGACCTTGCCCGAGCGCGAGCGCGTCAGAGGCCTTGCGACCAAAGTGTTTCTCAAACGTTATGCAGGCCGGTACCTGCATCGCTCGGTGACGCACCGACGCAAGCGCGGTCTCTCCGTGCCCCTGGCTTCATGGTTCCGGGGACCGCTCCGGGATTGGGCACATGCTCGTCTCTCCAGCGAGTTCCTGGCGGAGGCGGGCGTGAGTAACGATGTCGCGCTCAAGCTTCTTTCGGAACATCGTGCGCAGCTCGCCGATCATTCCCGCGCAATCTGGACCTTGATCGTATTGAGCGAATGGCTCGAGTGGTTGGCTGGAATCAAGGCGGCCCGCACGCCCATTCGCATATCCAATTCGCTTTGACGGAAAAGGTGCTGCGGCGGCCTGCGAGTGTCTAGGAAACTCCGGCCGGTCCATTCTTCTTCTGGAATAGATCGCGGATTTCGATTGCTCTGAGATGCCTGTACAGCCGCCCATCGCAGTCTTATGTGGCGCTCTGGATCGCGACCCCTTCGAAATCCCCCGGTGCCATTCCTTCGCGCCGCCGCTGCCACATCGTGTGCAGCAGCGCATGGAAGTCGTGGGCGTAGCCGCGCATGTCGAACAATCCGGTCTCGTGCTTGCGGCGTTTCAGGCGGATGCGCAGCGCGGCCAGCGCGCCTCGATCGCGCGCCAGGTTCACCGCGGTGTCGATGAACTCGCGGTCGTCGCGCGCGTTCAGGGATTCCATCCGCAAGTGGTGGTTGAGGCTGCCGGCCACGCGCGCGGCGAAGGTGTCGCCGGGGCAGGTCAGCACCGGGCAGCCGGCCCACAGCGCGTCCGACGCGGTGGTATGCGCGTTGTAGGGATGCGTGTCGAGGAACAGGTCGGCCAGTTCGTGACGCGCGAGGTGCTGCGCGTGCGGCAGTTTCGGCGAGAACACCAGCCGGCGCGCATCGACGCCGTAGGCCTGCGCGGCGGCGCGCAGGCGATCGCCGGCTTCGCGTCCGGCCTCCAGCAGCCACAGCACGCTGTCGGGCACTTCGCGCAGCACCGTGCACATGCGCGCGAAACTTTGCGCGTTCAATTTCCAGCTGTTGTTGAAGCTGGCGAACACGATGCCGTTCTCCGGCAGATGGAAGGCGCGGCGCGGCGGCGCTTCGGGAATCTCGCGGGTGGCATCGCTGGGCTGGTAACAGCGCGGCAGCCACGCGATGCGCTCGGAAAAATGCGGGCGCAATCCTTCCGGCAGCACGAAATGGTCGGCGACGATGTAGTCGTAGAAACCGGCGCCGGACGTCCCCGGATAACCCAGCCAGTTGACCTGCACCGGCGCGGGCCGCAGGGCGAACGCCGATGGCACGCCGCCTCCGCACCAGACGTCCACGTCGACGAGGATGTCGATGTTGCAGGCGCGCACCTGTTCCGCGATCGCAACGGGCGTGAGCGCGGAAACGTCGTGGAACGCATGCGCGGCGTCGCGCAGCCGGCGCCGCATCGCACTGCCATCGTCCGGACTGGTGGCGAACAGATGGATCTCCGGGCCGAGCGCGTGCAGTTCCTCGAACATCTGAACGCACAGCAGCGCGGTCGGGTGGGCATGGAAGCCGCAGGAAACGAAACCGACGCGCAACGGCGCCTCGGACGGCCTCGCAGGCACGTGCGGCTGGCGCGATCCGCCCAGACGCGCGAGCACGCGTTGCGCCTGCGCCCGCCCGCAAGCCAGTTGTTCCTCGGCGCTCGAGTTTTCCGCCAGCAGGGAAAACGGCGCGACGTCCGGATGGCCCTGCGAGGCCAGCGCGCGCAGCTTCGTTCCCATCGCCTCGCTGTCGTGCCAGTCGTACACCCGTCGTTGCACGAAGGCGAGTTGCGCGAGCGCGGGAATCAATTCCGGATCGCGTTTCAGCGCACGCCGGTATTCCGCCACGGCGGATTCGAAGCGTTGCAGTTCCTCGTCCACCAGGCCGCAGTGATACGGAAACGCCGCGTCGTCCGGCGCGAGCGCCGCGCCGCGCTCATAAGCCTGGCGCGCGCGTTCGAACCGGCGCTGCGCCTTGTGGATGTTTCCGAGCAGCAGCCACCCCTGCGGCGCCTGCACGCGCGCCAGTACCGTGCGCGCGAGGCGTTCCGCTTCCGCGAATTCGCCCAGCGACATTTCGGCGGCGGCGAGATTCAGCAGCAGGCGCGGATCGTCCGGCGTCTGGTTGAGCGCGGCGCGATACACATTGCGCGCGCGTGCCTGATCGCCGCAGGCCACGCAGGCATTCGCCAGCGCATTCCACATGGCCGGGTGCGCCGGCAGGATCGACAGGGCGTGCTCGATGGTGCGCAGCGCCGCCGGCGCATCGTTCAACGCGAGCAGGGTCGCGGAGAGGTTGCAGTACGGCGCGAACGCCTGCGGTGCCAGTTCGATCGCGTGTTCGAAGGCCGCGCGCGCTTCGGCCGTGCGACCGAGCATCAGCAGGGAAACGCCGTGCAGGCGCGTCAGTTCCGCGTCGTCGCCCATTGTCGCCAGCAGGCGTCGCGCGCTGGCTTCCGCGCCGGCCGTGTCGTTGCGTTCGAGCAATGCGGCGACTTCCTCGATGGCGTTGGCGGAGGTTTCCATGCGGGCGTTCACGGGGCGCCTGCGAGTTCGGCCAGCGCCTGCGAATGCGCTTCGCGCTGCAGCGAAGCGACCAGTTCGTCGATGTCGCCGTCCAGGATCTGCGGCAACTGGTGCAGCGTGAGGTTGATGCGGTGGTCGGTCACGCGGCCCTGCGGGAAGTTGTAGGTGCGGATGCGCTGGCTGCGGTCACCGGAACCGACCTGCAACTTGCGCGACGCGGCCTGCTCGGCGGTCTGCTTCGCCTGGCGCTCGTCGCGCAGTCGCGCCTTCAACAGGGACATGGCGCGCGCGCGGTTCTTGTGCTGGCTGCGTTCGTCCTGGCATTCGACCACGATGCCGCTCGGCAGGTGGGTGATGCGGATCGCGGAATCGGTCTTGTTGACGTGCTGGCCGCCGGCCCCGGACGCGCGATAGGTGTCGATTTTCAGATCGGCCGGATTGATTTCCACGTCCTCGATTTCGTCGAGCTCGGGAAGGATCGCGACCGTCGCCGCGGAAGTGTGGATGCGGCCGCCGCTTTCGGTGGCCGGCACGCGCTGCACGCGGTGCGTGCCCGATTCGTACTTGAGCCGCGAGAACGCGCCGCGGCCCTCGACCCGCGCCACTGCCTCCTTGTAACCGCCGTGTTCGCCGTCGTTCGCCGAGAGGATTTCCGTGCGCCAGCCCTGGCGCTCGGCGTAGCGAAGGTACATGCGCAGCAGGTCGCCCGCGAACAGCGCCGCTTCGTCGCCGCCGGTGCCGGCGCGCACTTCCAGATAGAGGTTGGCTTCGTCGCGCGGGTCGGCGGGAATCAGCAATGCCTGCAGCCGCGCGTCGAGCGTTTCCGCCTCGCGCTCCAGCCGCGCGATTTCGTCGCGTGCCAGTTCGCGCAGGTCGGGCTCATCGAGCATCGCGAGTGCATGTTGCAGCTCGCGTGCATTGCGCCGGCTCGCGGCGAGCGTGTCCGCCAGCGGTTGCAACTGCGCGTATTCGCGCGAGAGGTCGCGGAAACGTGCGGCATCGGACGCCACTTCAGGCTCGGCGAGCAGGATGCCGATTTCCTGATGGCGCTCGGCCAGCCGCTCGAGCCGGGCGCGCAGTGCGGCATTCATCGCGGCGGGTTGCCGTCGTTGCCGAACAGGCGCGCCGCGGCATCCAGCAAGGTGCTGTCGCCGGCTTCGGCGGCTTCGCGCATGCGCACGCTGGGCGCGTGCAGCAGTTTGCCGGTGAGCGTGTGGGCGAGGTAATCGAGCGCCGCCGCCGGGTCGTGGCCGTTGGCGATCATCTCGTGCGCGCGCGCCAGCGCCTGGTCGCGGTGCGCCTCGGCTTCCGCGCGGAAGGCACGCAGCGGCTGGTCGAGCGCGGAGGAACGCCGCCATGCGAGATAACGTTCGACCTGCAATTCGATGATCGCTTCGGCTTCGCGCGCGGCGTTCTCGCGCGAGCGTTGACCGGCGTCGATCACCTGTTTCAGGTCGTCGATGGTGTACAGGAACACGTCGGGCAGTTGCGCCGCGTCCGCCTCGATGTCGCGCGGCACGGCAAGATCCAGCAGGAACATCGGGCGGCGCCGGCGCGCGCGCAGCGCATCGTCCAGCATGACGCGCGTCAGCACCGGCGCGCGGCTGGCGGTGGCGGAGACCACGATGTCGGCCTCCGCCAGGTGCGCCGGCAGGTCGGCCAGGGGAATCGCGTAACCGCCGAAACGTTCCGCCAGCGCGCGGGCGTTGTCGGCGCCGCGGTTGGCGACGATCAGGCGGCGTACCTGCCGTTCGGCGAGGTGGCGAGCCGCGAGTTCCACGGTTTCACCCGCGCCTATCAACAGCACGCAGGCCTGGCGCAGATCGGTGAATGCGCGCTCGACCAGACGCACCGCGCTGTACGCCACCGACACCGGCGCGGCGCCGATGCGGGTATCGGTGCGCACGCGCTTGGCTACCGCGAAGGCGTGCTGCAGCAGGCGATCCATCGGCGCGTGCAGGGTGCCCGCGGCATGCGCGGCGCGCCAGGCACTCTTGACCTGGCCGAGGATCTGCGGTTCGCCCAGCACCATCGAATCCAGGCCGGTGGCGACGCGAAACACATGCCGCACCGCGGCGTCATTGTCATGGCGATAGAGGAACTCGTCCAGCCTTCCGGGACTCAGACGGTGGTGCCGGTACAGCCACGCGACCGGCGCCTGTTCCGCGCCTTCGCTGACGGTGCAGTACAGCTCGGTGCGGTTGCAGGTGGACAGGATCAGCGCTTCCTCGACGCCATGCTCGGATGCCAGCTCGTTCAACGCGGGCGGCGTGTCATCCGGGTCGAACGCCACTTGCTCGCGCAGGGCGATCGGCGCGGTGAGGTGATTCAGACCGAGGGCAATGAGCGGCATGATGAGAGCGGGCGCGACCGGCTAAGCTTGCGCCGGAACGACCATGCGGTCGAAGGCACGAGGCGTAGTGTGTGGATGCGGCATTTTAAGTTCAAACGGGGCGGCGTGCTGGCCGCCGCAGCACTCCTGCTGGCCGGCTGTGCCTCCGCGCCGCAGAAAGCCCCGACAGGCGGGCAGCCGCTGGCCACCTTGAACCTGCCGGTACCGGCAGGCGAGGACGCCGCGGCCCGGGTGCTGGCCGCCGAGTTCGCCTTGCAACACGGCGACGCCAAAAGCGCCGCCGCCGACTACGCGATGGCGGCCGGGCAATCCGATGACCCTGCCGTCGCGCAGCGCGCGGTCGAATTGAATCTTGCGATCCAGGACGAGCCCCGTGCGTCGGCTGCGTTGGCGCGCTGGCAGGCCCTGGGTGCATCGCCTCGCGAGCTTGTCGGCGCGCGCGCGCAACTTGCGATGTTGCGTGGCGATCGTGCTACTGCCGCGCGCGAATTCGACGTGCTGCTCGCTTCCGGGAAAGTGGATGACTGGAAGGCGTTCGGGCGCGCGTTGTTGCAGGCGCGCGATGCGGCGCTGGCGGGAGGATTGCTGGAACAACTCGCACCGCCGTCGAGGTTGCCGGCGGATCAAGGCCTGTGGATCGGTTTCAGCCAGCTCGGAGAGAAACTCGGCAGGCACGCCTACGCGCAACGGCTGGCGGATGCGGCGGTCAAGCGTTTCGGCGGCGCGCCCAGCCTGGCGTGGGCGGCGCAGATGAAACTTGCCGCTGGCGATCGTGCCGCCGCGAAGGCATTGTTCGTGCGCGCGCTGGCGGCGCATCCGGATGACACCGATTTGCGCATGGCGTACGCGGCGCTGCTCGGACAGGACGGCGACAATGCGGGCGCCGGGCGCGTGCTCGCTGCAGGGCCGCAAGACGCGGAAACCTGGGCTGCGCGCGTCGCCTATGCCGCTCGCGCCAATGACAAGGTGCAGCTGGCGAACCTGTATTCGCAATTGGAGCGCGCGCCGGAAGACGTACGCGAGGACAGCGCCTTCCTGCTGGGCCAGCTTGCCGAATTGCTGGACAAGGATGGCGAAGCGCTGAAGTGGTATGCGCAAGTCGGCGATGACGACGACCACGCATTCGACGCGCAGGCACGCAGCGCCGTGTTGCTCGACAAGGCCGGCCGCCACGACGAGGCGCATAGCGTCGCGCGCGCCCTGCAACAGGACTACGCGGACGATCCGGACTCGCTGCGGCGCGCCTTCGAACTGGATGCCGAGTTGTACATGCGCGCGGACGATGCACAGGCCGCCGTCGCGGCATACACGCGCGGGTTGCACGCCATCCCGAACGATGGGGAGATGCTCTACGGGCGCGGCCTGAGCGAAGCCGAAGCCGGCGACACCGCCGCGGCAATCGCCGACCTGCGCCGCGTGCTGGGCTTGAAACCGGACGATGTCGAAGCCATGAATGCGCTCGGCTACACGCTGGCCGATTCGAACCAGGATCTGGCGGAAGCCGCGCAGTTGCTCGGCAAGGCATTGCAGGCGAAACCGCAGGAGCCCGCGATCATCGATTCCTGGGGCTGGCTGCAATACCGGCTCGGCCATCCGGATGTCGCCGAACAGGCGCTGCAGCGCGCGTGGGGCCTGAGCAAGGACGCGGACATCGGGGTGCACTTGGGCGAGGTGCTATGGAAGCTCGGCAAGCAGGAACAGGCGCAGGCGGTGTTCGCGCAGGTGCGGAAAATCGATCCGTCCAACCGGCAACTGCGCGCCACGTTGCAACGGCTGCAGCCGTGAACCCGCGGCCGCAATTTTTTTTCCGGGGGCTGGCGATAGTCGCAATGCTGATGCTTGCGGCTTGCGCGCCGGTGCGGCCGCGCCCCCCGGCGGCACAGGCGGCCGAGGGACAGAACGCGCGCGAAAGCCAGCTCGCCACGCGCACCACCTGGAATTTCGATGGTCATTTCGCGGTATCCGATGGCCGCGATGGCGGCAGCGGCACGTTGCAGTGGCAAGCGCAGGGCGCGCAGTTTTTCCTCGTGCTGCGCGCGCCGGTCACCGGCAAGACGATCGAATTGCAGGGCGGCCAGGGCGGCGCGGTGCTCACCGGCCTGCGCGAATTGCCGATCCACGGCGATGATGCCGAGGCGTTGCTAGATGCCGAGTTCGGCTGGCACATGCCGGTCGAACAACTGACTTGGTGGGTGCGCGGCCTGCGCGCGCCGGCCAGCGCTGCGCAGGTGCAGTACGGGGACGACGGGTTGCCGGCCTCGCTGGTGCAGGACGGCTGGAACGTGCAGTACCGCGACTGGTATACCGACAGCCAACCGCCGCTGCCGCGCAAGATTTTCGCTTCCAAGCCGCCGTATTCCGTGCGCCTTCTGATCGAGCAATGGCGCATCCAGTGAACGCCTGGAGCGCGTGGCCCGCGCCGGCGAAATTGAACCTGTTCTTGCGCATCGTGGGACGCCGCGAAGACGGCTATCACCTGCTGCAGACCGTGTTCCGGTTGCTCGACTGGGGCGACGAGATCCGGCTGCGAGTGCGCGATGACGGTGCGATCGAGCGGGTCGGCACGCTACATCGAATCAGTGCCGAAGAAGATCTGGCCGTGCGCGCCGCACGCGCCCTGCAACAGGCCACCGGCGCGCGGCAAGGCGCGGACATCGAAGTGATCAAACGCATCCCGATCGGTGCCGGGCTCGGCGGCGGCAGCTCGGATGCCGCGACGGTACTGGTCGCACTGAATGTGTTATGGGGTACCGGGCTTTCGCGGGGGAAACTGGCAGGCATTGGCCTGACGCTGGGCGCGGACGTGCCGGTCTTCGTGCATGGACGCAGCGCCTGGGCTGAGGGCGTGGGCGAATGCCTGGCCCCGCTGGATCTGCCGACCCGCTGGTACGTGGTGCTTGACTCCCGCATCCATGTCGCCACCGCGGAACTGTTCCAAGCGCCTGAATTGACACGCAATGCCTTGCCCGCGACAATAAACGGCTTTGTTTCCGGAGCCATCACGGACAACGCCTTCGAATCGGTGGCGCGCAGGCGCCATCCGCAAGTTGCCGAAGCTCTGGACTGGTTGAGCGATCACGGCGAGGCACGCCTCTCCGGCAGCGGCGGGGCGGTGTTTCTGGAATGCGCGGACGAGGCGCGCGCGCGCCAGGTGGCGGCGCAGTGTCCGGGCAGTTTCATCGCGCAGGTAGCGCGCGGGGTCAACGTGTCTCCGCTGGACGAGGCGTTGGCGCGTCAGAGAAATTGAGATTGGTGGGGCGTCGCCAAGTGGTAAGGCACCGGGTTTTGATCCCGGCATTCGCAGGTTCGAATCCTGCCGCCCCAGCCACATGTGTTTTTGCGATCGTCCGTGATCGCGGCCTGACTTTATCCGCTGGCGAGCTTCTTGGTTGTCGACGGATCGGGATTCGGAAGCGGCCATCCATGGCCGCACTTTTCATCAACAGCAGGCTCGAATCGATTTCCTGTCAACTGCCATGAACACCGCTTCCGACCTGATGCTTTTCAGCGGCAATGCCTCGTGCAAGCTGGCGGGCGCGGTTGCGCACGCGCTGGGGGAACCACTCGGCAAGGCGCTGGTCGGCCAGTTTTCCGACGGCGAGGTGCAAGTCGAGATCGAAGAGAACGTGCGCAAGCAGGACGTGTTCGTGATGCAGTCCACCTGCGCGCCTTCGGCGGAGAACCTGATGGAACTGCTGGTGCTGGTGGATGCGCTCAAGCGCGCCTCGGCGGCCAGCGTCACCGCGGTGATCCCGTATTTCGGTTACGCGCGGCAGGACCGCCGGCTGCGCGCGGCGCGCGTGCCGATCACGGCCAAGGTGGCGGCGCAGATGATCGGCGTGGTCGGCACGGATCGCGTGCTGACGGTCGACATCCACGCCGACCAGATCCAGGGTTTCTTCGACATCCCGCTGGACAACGTGTACGCCTCGCCGGTGCTGCTGGCCGACATCTGGCGGCGCTATTCCAGCGACGAGCTGATCGTGGTCAGCCCGGACGTGGGCGGCGTGGTGCGCGCGCGCGCGGTGGCGAAACGGCTGGACGATGCGGACCTGGCGATCATCGACAAGCGCCGTCCGCGCGCCAACGAAGCGACGGTGATGAACATCATCGGCGAGGTGGAGGACAAGATCTGCGTGCTGGTGGACGACATCGTGGATACCGCCGGCACCCTGTGTGCGGCGGCCACCGCGTTGAAGGAGCGCGGCGCCAGGAAGGTGGTCGCGTACTGCACGCACCCGGTGCTTTCAGGCAAGGCGCTGCAGAACATCGAGAATTCGCAGATGGATGAGCTGGTGGTCACCGACACGATTCCGCTCAACGAGGCCGCGGCAGCGTGCGGCAGGATCCGCCAGCTTTCGGTCGCCGAACTGCTGGCGGAAACGCTGCGGCGGATGGCGTTCGGGGAGTCGGTCAGCAGTTTGTACGTCGATTGAACAAGTTGTACGCGGATTGACAAACAAGCAAAAGCGGGCAACGGGACTTTCGCTTATTGGGCGAAGTCGGTGGCCCTCGATTCGTTTTCGAACTTCCCTGGTCGCGGGGAAGTTTTTTCGCCGCCGCGAGGCGGCATCACTGCAACAGAGGCAACACGAAAATGGCAAAGATCCATGAAATCGCGGCACAGGGCCGCACGGACCAGGGGAAAGGTGCGAGCCGCCGCCTGCGTCGTGCCGGCCACGTGCCCGCCATCGTCTACGGCGCGGGCGAAGCGCCGCAGAACATCCAGTTCGAACACAACACGTTGGCCCTGGCCGCGCGCAACGAGTGGTTCACCTCGTCGATCCTCGACCTGATGGTGGACGGCAAGCGCCAGAAGGTGCTGCTGCGCGACGTGCAGAAGCATCCATTCAAGCCGCAACTGCTGCACCTGGATTTCCTGCGCGTCAACGAAAACCAGGCGATCCGCGTGCGCGTGCCGTTGCACTTCGTCAACCAGGAGAAGTCGCCGGCCGGCAAGGCCTCCGGCATCGTCGTCTCGCACGCGTTGACCGACGTCGAAGTCTCGTGCCTGCCGAAGGATCTTCCGGAATTCCTGGAAGTGGACCTGGTCGAGCTGAAGCTCGGCGACATCGTGCACATGTCCGACATCAAGTTGCCGGAGGGCGTGGAGATTCCGGAGCTGAAGTTCGGCAAGGAACACGACCACCCGGTCGTGACCGCGCAGGAAATCCGCGAGGAAGTCGAGGAAACGCCGGAAGGCGCCGAGGCTGCGCCCGCGGCTGCTGCCGCGGCACCCGCGGAAGCCGAGAAACAGGCCGGCAAGGAAGAGAAGTAATCGCCGGGACGCGGAACACGGGATGGGGAGCGCGCCGAGCGCGCAACTCCTCATCTCCGGCTTCCACCTTCGGTCTTCCGCCCCATGGCCATCCGGCTCGTCGTCGGCCTCGGCAATCCCGGCGCCGAACACCTGCGCACCCGGCACAACGCCGGGTTCTGGTTCGTGGATGCACTGGCGTCCGGCGCGGACGCGCGCTTCGGTTTCGAGAACAAGCTGCATGCCGAAACCGCGCGCGTGCGCATCGGCGATGAGCAGGTCTGGCTGCTGAAGCCGATGACTTTCATGAACAAGAGCGGCATCGCGGTCGCCGGTGCGTTGCGCTACTGGAAGATCGAGCCGGAAGAAATGCTGGTCGCGCACGACGACCTCGACCTTCCGCCCGGCACGGTACGCCTGAAGTTCGACGGCGGCCACGGCGGACAGAACGGCCTGCGCGACATCTTCGAGCACCTCGGCCACGGCCGTTTCCATCGCCTGCGCATCGGCATCGGCCATCCGGGGCACAAGGACCGCGTCACGCCGTGGGTGCTGGGCAAGCCTTCCGTGGCGGATGAAAAAGCGATGCTGGATGCGGTCGCGCGCGGGCTGGACGAATTGCCGCGCATCATCGCCGGCGATTTCAACGAAGCGATGAAAAGGCTGCACACGACGACAATGTGAGCGGTCAGCGGTGGAGCGGCGAGCGGCCAAGAGCCGTGCTCCGCTCACCGCTCACTGTTCACCGCTCACAGGAACTGCAATGGCAATTCAATGCGGCATCGTCGGCTTGCCCAACGTCGGCAAGTCCACGCTCTTCAACGCGCTGACCAAGGCGGGCATCGCCGCGGCGAATTTCCCGTTCTGCACGATCGACCCGAATGTCGGCGTGGTGCCGGTGCCCGATCCGCGCCTGCAGCAGCTTGCGGACATCGCGCATCCGCAGAAGATCATCCCGACCGCTGTCGAATTCGTGGACATAGCGGGCCTCGTGGCGGGCGCGTCGAAAGGCGAGGGGCTGGGCAACAAGTTCCTGGCGCACATCCGCGAAGTCGATGCGATCGCGCACGTGGTGCGCTGCTTCGAGCATTCGGACATCGTGCACGTCGCCGGCAAGGTCGATCCGATCGCCGACATCGAGACCATCGACACCGAGCTCGCGCTGGCCGACCTGGAATCGGTGGACAAGGCGCTGCAACGCGCGGAACGCGCGGCCAAGGCCAACGACAAGGAAGCGTTGGCGAAGAAGCCGGTGCTGCAGAAACTCGCGGTGCGCTTGAACGAGGGCCGGTCCGCGCGTTCGCTGGGCCTGTCGGGCGAGGAAAAGGCGCTCGTCCGCGACCTGTTCCTGCTGACGATGAAGCCGCTGATGTACATCGCCAACGTGCGCGAGGATGGTTTCGCGGACAACCCGCACCTGGATGCCGTACGCAAGCGCGCGCAATCCGAAGGCGCGGAAGTCGTGCCGGTGTGCGCAGCGATCGAAGAAGAACTGGCGCAACTGGACGACGCCGACCGCGACGTGTTCCTGCACGACATGGGTCTCGACGAGCCGGGCCTGAACCGCGTGATCCGCGCGGCCTACAAGCTGCTCGGCCTGCAGACGTACTTCACCGCCGGCGAGAAGGAAGTGCGTGCGTGGACGGTGAAGCGCGGCGCGACCGCGCCGCAGGCGGCGGGCGTAATCCACACCGATTTCGAGCGCGGATTCATCCGTGCCGAAACGGTCGCATACGACGACTACATCAAATATCGCGGCGAAACCGGCGCGCGCGAAGCGGGCCGGCTGCGTCTGGAAGGCAAGGATTACGTCGTGCAGGAAGGCGACGTGCTGCACTTCCGCTTCAACGTCTGAAGCGGAAGCGCCTGTCGCGGATTACTGATCGTCCTTGCCGCAGGTCGGCCCCAGCCACTTGCCGTTGAAGGTGCCTTCCATCACGAAGGCGCCGCCCAGGTGCGGGTCGGTGCCTTCCATGTGCATGTTTCCGGTGTAGCTTTCGCCGCCGGTCAACGTGCCGTTGAATACCCCGTGCGTTTCGCCCGCGGCGCGATGGCAGGCCATCTCGCCGTGGAAGCTGTCGCCCGACCAGACGGCTTTCTGCATCGTGCAGTCCTTGTCGCCGATCTGCGGGTTTTCGTCCTGGGCCGCCTGTTCGGGCGTCAGACATTGCCGGTAGGTATGCGGCGCCCCGAACAGTTTCGCGGGATCGATGCCCTGCTTTTTCATTTGCGCCTGCACTTCCGGCGGAATCTGCGGACCGCCCTGGGTGAAGTGCAGGGTGCTGGTCTCTTCCCAGAGGCCGGGTTTGCGGTGCGCCGCGTTGGCGTTGAGCGACAACGCGAGCAGGGCGGACGTCAGGATCCAGAACGAAGACTTGCGCATGGGCGACTCCCGTCGGACAGGTGGCGCGTATCCTAGACCGATTTCGTCCAAAGAAAAGCGCGCGACGCGGCGCCCCGCGGGGCAACCGCGCCGCGCGCCCCTCGTGCAGGCACGAGATCGCACGATGTTGGTCGAAGCCGGAAACAGCGCTTCCGCAAAGACGACTGTTCGGGCGCCCTCTGCGCGTCACTGCAGGTATTTCTCCATCCACCCTGTCCAGCGTCGATACATGTCGGTGACCTGCACGATGTCGTGCGGCAGATGCGAGGTTTCGGGATAGGCGTAGAACTCGACCGGCACGCCGTTGTCGCGCAAGCCGTGGTACCACTCCTCGGCATTCACCAGCGGCACGTTCGCATCCATCACGTCGCCTAGGATCAGGGTCGGCGCCTTGACCTCGCGCACGTAGTTGATCGGCGACTGCTCGCGCCAGATCTTCCAGCCCGCATCCGTCCATGGCGACGAGCCGAAGAAATAGAGATCGCCTTCCTGGTACCAGGAAATGCTGTAATCCATCAGCCAGTCGGTGAGCGGCGCGCCGGCGACGGCCGCTTTCCAGGTGTCGTAGTGGCTGGTGAGCCATGCGGTCATGAAGCCGCCGTACGACCAGCCGCTCACGCCGATGCGGTTTTCGTCCACGACCCCGAGCTTCTCCACCGCGGCGACGCCCGCCATCACGTCCTTGCCGGGTCCGTCCGCGGTGTCGCGGTAAATGGCGTGCTGGTAGGCGTCGCCCAGGCTGGTGCTGCCGCGGTAATTCGGCTGGAACACCAGGAAGCCCGCGGCGGCCAGCAATTGCGCCAATCGCTGGAAAGCCATGTTGGACGAGATC
Organism: Rhodanobacteraceae bacterium; assembly: GCA_035552915.1. Taxonomy (GTDB): domain Bacteria; phylum Pseudomonadota; class Gammaproteobacteria; order Xanthomonadales; family Rhodanobacteraceae; genus 66-474. Next base: position 9,113 of record DATNEQ010000032.1, on the reverse strand, counting down.
ATCGGACCGCCGTGGATCACGAGCACGAGCGGATATTTGCGGCCTTGCTCGTAATCGACCGGGTAAGTGAGCACGCCGTCTTCGTGGAAACCGTCCGGACCGTCCCATTCGATCGATGTCGTGCGACCCAGGTCGAGCTCGTCGACGAAGGCATTCACATCGGTGATGCGGCGCGGCTTGGCGCGCAAGGAATCCAGCACGTACAACTCGCAAGGATGTTCCGGCGTGCTGCCGATGAAGGCAAGGACACCGGTCCGGGAAACGCTCATGCTGGTGGTGTCGTTGCTCGTGGTCGTGCCGAGGCCGTTGTTGGCCTCCACCTCGCCGAGATCGATCCGTCGCGCGTCGCCCGACAACGGTTGTTCCCACAGCGCGGTTTGCGTGCCGAATCCGCCCGCGGTCACCAGCGCGCGCCCGTCCGGCATCCAGAGATAGTTGCTGAAATGCCGCGCCAGTGATGCCGTCGCGTCGAAGGTTTTGCCGTCGACGTTCACGTACACGGCATCGCCGTTGTTCTGGTCGCCGCCACGCGGGCGTGAAAAAGCATAAGCGTTCCCCGTCGGCGCGAACTCGGGGTGATCCGACGTCTGATCGGAAACCAGTGTCCGCACTTCGCCGCTGGCGACGTCCACCGAGGCGATGAAGGAACGGAAAGAGGATGCCCAGTGCACGCCCGGGTATTCCGTGAAGGCGATGCGTTGGCCATCGTGACTCCACGCCGGCGTGGTCGTGCCGCCTTCATCCGTGCCGAGGCTGGAATCGCCCGTCGTGAGTTTTCTGGCTTTGCCGCCCGCGGCCGGCACCACCCACAATTGCCAGGGCGCCACTTCCCCGGTCAACAGGAAATGGCCGTTGGTGATTTCGAATGACTTGTCGTGTGCCTTGATCGCTGCCGCATTGCGCGGCGGCTCCTGCGAGACGAACGCGATGTCCTTCCCGTCAGGGCTCCAGGCATAGTCGTCCACACCCTGTTCGCTGTCGGTAACGCGAAGTTTGGCCCCGCCGTTCGACGGCAACACGAAGATCTGGTCTTGCTTCGTCTCCGGGTCTTTCGCCAGAAACGCGATGCGCGAACCGTCCGGCGACCAGCGCGGCATGGAAAGGCTTTCGCGGTGCGTGATCAACGCGTGCCGCGCGCCGCTGGCGACGTTCACCAGGTCGATCTCGACCGTGGCCTTGTCAGTTTCCCAGTCCGGCGTGGACACGACCACGGCGACTTCTTTCCCGTCCGGAGAAATCTGCGGATCGCCGAGCGACACGATCTTGCGCAGGTCGTCCAGCCGGAATGCACGCGCCCTCGCTTCTTGCGCGCAGCACGTCAATGCGATGCAGGCCGCGCAAAAGCAGACGCGCCAAGCGGACCTCATGACATCTGCGCGACGCACTGCTCAGGGCATTCCGTGCGGCCACCGATCACTGATCGTGACTGCCGCCGAACTTCACGTTCATTTCCAGGAAGTAGGCGCGGCCCACGGGACTGTTCCACGGTATGTAGTAATAGGGATAGCTGGTCCATGTGTCGTCCCGTCTCGGCTTGCTGTCGAGCAGGTTGTCGACCATCAGCGACACGTTGACGCTGGGCGCGATGCGGTAACCCATGGTCAGGTTGTACTGGAAGGTCGGGGCCAGCCGGCGCGTGCCGTCGTAATTCGGTATGCCGCCCAGGCGGGATTCATAGAGAGTGGCGGTGAAATCATGATAGTCCCATGTCACCGAGGCGTTGGCCTTGGTGCGGGGGATCAGGTAGTAGTAGATGTCGGTCATCTCGTTGTCGACCGGAGAATCGGGCGACAATTGCGTCCGGTGCATGATCACGTAGGTCGCGCCTAAGTTGAAGTCGAAACTGCCGAGCCGGTCGGTATTGAGGCGGTAATGCGCGTCCACGTCCACGCCGGAAGTGTGGTCCAACGCGGCATTGATCGGCAGCACCAGCACCGAGGTGATCCCGTTCGGGTTGTAGCCGGCGGTCGGTGAATTGCGCACTACCTGGCTTTCGACCTGCTGGCAAAACGACGAATTGCCGTCCACTGGCGCGCCACTCACGGTTTCGCCGAGGCGGCAGTCGGCTTCCTCGCGCAGGATCGTGTCGCTGTCCTGGTATTCGACCTCGTTGTTCACCTTGATGTTGTAGTAGTCGGCGCTGAAGTCGAGGTTGTGGGTCGGCGAATACACGACGCCATAGGTGAACGACTTGCTGGTTTCGTCCTTCAGCGTGGTGCTGCCATGGCTGCGACCGTTGAAATCGACGTCGCCAAAATCACAATTGTCGGCGTAGTCCGGTCCGGTATCCGGTTCATACAGGCGACACTGGTAGTAGTCCGTGCCGCTTGAACTGGAACCGCTCTCTCCGGCGTACAGGTACGAAAGATCGGGCGCGCGGAAGCCGGTGGCCAGCGAACCGCGCAGCAACAGGCTGTCGAACGGGCGGTATTCCAGGCCCAGCGCATAAGTGAATTTGCCCGACGAATTGTCGCTGTATTGGTATTTGTCGTAACGACCGGCGGCGGACAGGGTGAGCGGCTTGAACACCGGCACGCTGAATTCCATGCCGAGGCCGGTGTGGTCGCGTGAACCGACCGCATCGGTGTTGTGCAGGCCGTAATAACTGCCGTCGAGCGAAAGTGGATCGGCCTTCAGTCCGAAATACTGGTTGCCGTATTCGGCCACGCCGGCGAATCCGACGGGGCCCGCCGGCAAGTGGAACAACTCGGTATTGCTGATGGTGAGGGACCAGTCCTCGGCACGGCTCCTGTCGTTGTCGATCGAATCCTGGGTGATCGAGCGGAACTGCGAGACGGTGAGCGGCGTGTAGAACTTGCTGAGCGGGGCATCGTAGATCTGGTAGCCGCTGTCGGTGCCGTCGGGATAAAAGTATTCACCCAATGACGGACCCAGATACAGCGCCTGCGCCTTGGCGGCGACCAGCGCCGGCCACTTGCTTTCCAGTTCGCTCTGCGAATGCCCGAACGCGGCTTCGTAGTTCCATTGGTCGTCGCTGCCCAGGCTGCCTTTGATGCCCGTCGTCAGCGACAGCGTGTTGTTGATGTTGCGGATTTCGCCCGGTTGGAAACCTCCATTTTCCTCGATGGTGAAATAACGGCGCTGCCATTGCTCGATCTGTCCATTGGGATGATCGGCGTCGACATCCGCGATGTCGAAGAACGGCGTCGGCGTGCAATCGCCGTTCAACGGCTCGCAGTTCTGCCATTGCAGCGGCGTGTTGTAGCTCGTCTGGTGCGAGGTGCCGGCCAGCACGTCGAGGAACAGATCCATGCGATCATTCACATGGTAGGTGGCGGTACCGTAGAAGTTGGCCGACTTGCGGCCGTTTTCCAGCGTGCCGTAGCCGACGTCGTAATAGCTGCCGCAGTAGTAGCCCGGGCCGCCGTTGTTGTCGGGCGCGTAGCCATCGCGCGACGCATAGAAAATGGTGCCGCGGTCGTAACCGGAGAGTGCATTGCAGGTGGCCGCGCCATTGGGAGGCGTGAGGTAGTTGCCGTTCTCGTCGATGCGCGTCCATACTTGGCTCGCGACGATGTCGGAAGGGTCGGCCGGGCTGTCCAAGCGCGAGTCGGTGAAGCTGCGCTGATACGCCCACAGGGGCTGGACGTCGTTGAACTCCAGCCCGAACACCGAATCGAATTTTCCCTTCGAGAAACCGCTGCTGATCTGCAGCCGCTGCGAGGCACCACCGCCGTGTTCGGTGTCGCCCACGCGGTAGTCGATGGTGGTGCCGTCGGCTTTCTCCTTGAGGATGAAGTTGATCACGCCCGACATCGCGTCGGAACCGTACACAGCCGACGCGCTGCCGCTCAGGATTTCCACCCGGTCGATCAGCGAAGTCGGGATGTTGGAAATGTCGGTGAAATTGCTGTTGCCGTCGTAGGATTGCGGATAGTCGGCGATGCGCCGGCCGTTCACCAGCACCAGCGTGTGGTTGGGACCGAGCCCACGCAGGTCGACGGCCTGCGCGCCGGGCGAGAAACCGTCGGTGCTCTGGTTGTTGTCGAGCGCGCCGAGGTTCTGCGTCAGCGACGTCATGATGTCCGGCACGCTGGCGAAACCGCGCTCGCGGATATCCTGCGCGGTGATCGTCACCACCGGCGCCGGACCCTCGATCTGGGCGCGCGGAATGCGTGAACCGGTCACCACCACCTGCTGCAGGGTCTGCGATGGCGCGGCCGCGCCGGTGGGCGCGAGAGGCGGCGGCGATTGCTCCGCTGCGCGCGGCGGGGTCGCGGATTTCACGATCACCATCGCACCGGAGCCATCCTGCTTCACGGCGAAACCGCTGCCGCGCAGCAACTGGTTCAAGGCGTCGCCCGTGGCCAGTGTGCCGTGCACGCCCGCCGTGCGCACGCCACGCAACTGGTTGGCGTCGTAAATGAACTGCGCGCCGGTCTGCCGGGCCAACGCGTCGAGCGCACCGACCATGTCCCCGGCCGGGATGTCGACGGGACGTGCCACGGTTTGCGCCATTCCGGCCGCCGGCAGCGCGCAGACGATGGCCAGCAGCATTGCAAGCAATACACGCATATCGTTCTCCCCGTGCGCGAATTCGCACCCCTGCAGGACAGGACGAATGGTTCGCGGAATTCCCTACGTCAGTTGCGGAACGCGTGTTTCCGTCCCGTTGCCTCGGCTCGCTTCCCCGACAGCACGATGCGGTCTCCCTCGACTTCCGTCCGCACCGGAAATACTTGCTCGATCAACCTCACGAAGGCCTGGTCGTTGGACCAGCGGAAATGCCCGCCCACCCGCAGGTTCGCGATGGACGGATCGGCGATCGCCAGTTTGCGCGTGTTGTAGCGGTTGAACTCTTCGACGGCATCCGCCAGCGGCGTGTCGTGGAACACCACGAATCCGTCGCGCCAGCTCAGCAGTTCGCGGGCATCCTCCAAAGGCAGGTGGCGAACTTCCAGCGCGTCACCGGAAACCTGCGCGACGCTGCCGGGCGGCAGCAGGGTGGTCGCCGCGCCGCTGCCGGGCGGCGGTTCCAGCCTTACCAGGCCTTGCGTCACCACCACGCGCAAATCGGCAGCGTCATCGCGGCGGACCGCGAAACGCGTGCCGACGGCCACCACGCGGCGTCCGTCCGCGTGCACCACGAACGGATGCACGGCATCCTTCTTCACTTCGAAGTACGCCTCGCCGCGCTCCAGCGCGATATTTCGCTCGCCACCCGAGAGGTCCACGGCGATGCGGGTGTCGCTGCTGAGCGTGGCCTCGGAACCATCCGCGAGCGATACGCTGGCGCTCTGGCCGACAGTCGTGCTGTAGATCGCCGGTGGTGCCGGCGGAACACGGCTGCGCCAGAAGAACACTGTCGTTGCGGCCGTCAAGGTCAACGCCAGCACGGCCGCGGCGGCGAAGGCGTGGCGCCTGCGGGTCGTGCGCTGGCGCGCGAAGGCGCGTTCGCGCGCTTGCGTGTGGCGCGCGTCGAAATGCGACGACAAATTCCACTGGACTCGCGGTGGAACGTGGCCAGCCGGCACGCCCGCGCCGAGCGCTTTCAGCCGATCGGCTTGCTGCCAAGCAGAAAGCAGGCGCAGCCACGCCACGCGGTGCGCCTCGCTATCGTCCAGCCATGCCTCGAGCTGCGCCTGATCCCGCGCATCCCATTCCCGGGCGTCGCGGCGCGCCAGCCAGGCGGCGGCGATGCGCTCAATCCGGCTGCTGTTGTCGGTCGGCATGGTCGCGTATACGCGGGGAACGACGTGGCAGCGGCGCGTCGTCGCCGCGCACGCCGCCGTAGAAATATTGCGCGATCAAACGGGACCCCTTGGCGATCTGCTTTTCCACGGTTTTCTCGCTGATACCCAATCTCGCCGCGATCTGCTTCTGCGGCAGATCCTCCACCCGCCGCAGCCACATCACCTCGCGGCAGCGGTCCGGCAGGCGGTCGAATGCCTCGGCCAGCCGTTTCAGCATCTGCCGCGCATCCAGCCAGCGATCGGGCGAGCGCTCATCTGTCAGGACGTTCGAGTCCTGCAAATCACCCACGGCCTCGATGGAAACCACGCGGCTGCGGCGCAGCCGGTCGGTCATCAGGTGGCGTGCGGTGGCGAACAGGAAGGCCTTCGGCAATTGCGGGCGCTGCACTGCCGCGGCCTGGTAGATGCGCGCGTAGGTTTCCTGGCGCAGGTCGTGGACCTCGTCGCGCTGCGGCCACGCGCGCGCGAGGAAACGCAGCAGCGCCTCCTCGTGCGGCAGGATTTCGCGTACGAACCAGTCGTCGAGGTCGGCGGACACGGCGGCGACAATAACAACGGCGCGGCGTCCGTGCATCCATCCGATCGTCCGGCGTGCGGAATTCGGCGTCGCTATCTTTCGTGATGGGGGAATCGCGGCGAAGGATCGTCCCGGTAAACGCATCGTCACCTCGGAGCGGAAACCTTCATGATCGCCCGTCGCCTCTTGCGCCTGTTGCAGGCCGTCGCATCGTGCGCGGTCATGTTTCTGCCTGTCGCGGCGCGCACCGCGCCGCCGGCCGCGGCGCCCGGCTACGAATATTTCCAGGTGGGCGACATCCATGCGAAGACGCCTTCCCCGACACGCGGCGGCCTGATGTTGATGGGCGGCGGCAAGGAAGTGGATGCTGCCTTCGCGTGGCTGGTCGACCATGCGGGCCACGGCCACATCGTGATCCTGCGCGCGTCCGGCGACGATGAATTGCAGAATTACATTTACCACGACGTCGGCGGCGTGGCCTCGGTGCAGACGATCATCTTCCATGACCGCAGGCAGTCCACCGATCCGCGCGTGCTCGATATCGTGCGCCATGCCGATGGCATCTTCATTGCCGGCGGCGACCAGGCCAACTACGTGCATTTCTGGAAGGGCACGCCGGTGAATGCCTTGCTGAACGCGCACGTGCGCGCGGGCAGGCCGTTGGGCGGCACCAGCGCAGGTCTGGCGATCCTCGGCAAGTACAGCTACGGCGCGCTCGACGGCGGCAGCATCACCTCGCCGGAAGCCCTGGCTGACCCGTTGGGGCCGGCGGTCACGCTCGTCGACGATTTCCTGCACCTTCCGCCCCTCTATGGCGCGCAAGTCATTACCGACAGCCATTTCGACACTCGCGCCCGGCTGGGGCGCCTGCTTGCCTTCATCGCGAATCTGGCGAAGACGCAACACAGCAGTGCGATCGTCGGCCTGGGCGTGGATGAAAACACCGCGTTGTGCGTCGATCAGGACGGCGGCGCGCGCTTTTTCAGCGGGCATCCCGGTGGCCACGCCTATCTGGTCGTGCAGACCGGACTCGAGGCCGTTGAAAAGAGCGGTGGAAGCGCTGCGCTGGATGCCTGGCTCGTCGAGCGGGTGCGCACCGGCAAACCCCTCGATCTGGACGGCTATACGGTGACGGCCATCGGCACGGACAGCTCGCTGCGGTTTCCCGGACTGCAAGTGGATCATCCCGCGTCCCGCGAAGTGATCGATGTGCACGCCGGTCGATTGACGAAGCGCGAAATCCCGTAATTCGCGAAACCGCGATCGAGGCTGCGATTCAGGCGCTGCGTCTTAAGGTACGTGCAAGGCGGTTCGAGGAGGATGCCATGCGCCTGTCTTCCCTGTGGCTCGCATCGGCAATCGTTCTGGGTGGCTGTGCCAGCGCGGCGCCGTCATCCGCGCCATCCACGGCCGTGCAACTGGCAGGAACACAGTGGCATTTCGTGGCGTTGCGCGACAAGCCGATTCCCGACGGCGTGCATGCCACGCTGCGTTTCGACGAGAAGGGTCGCGTTTCCGGCCGTGGCGGTTGCAACAGCTATGGCGGCACGTTTTTGTCGGGCAATGACGGCACCCTGCATTTCGGCCAGATGATTTCCACCAGGATGGCGTGTCTGCAACCCGCCGGCGCGATGGAAACCGAACAGGGCGTGCTGCAAGCGTTGAATGACACCGCGCACGTGCGCGTGCAGGACGGCGGCCTGACCCTGCTGGATGTCACGGGAACCGACTTGGCCACGCTGCGGGCCGGCGACTGAACGCGACCGTCAGTACGTCACCGTCACCGTGATGGTGTCGTTGTAGGTGGCCGCCGGCGGCGTGGCCTGTGCGGGCACGTTGCCGTAGACCGTCAGCGACTGCGAATTGCCTGTTCCGGTGCCCGCGACGGTATTGGTGCCGACCGTATTGCCCCACACCGTGGTTCGTCCGGAATTCTGGTAAAGCTGGTATGTACTTGCCAAACTCCAAAACTCTCCTTCAATGGCGCCTATTTAGGTGGGTGTAAACGTTTACGCAAGGGAGCGCCCATGGCGGTAGGCGAATCTGTACCGAACCTGCCTCTTCCAAGGCTGTTCTTGAGGTTGACTTGCCTGCCAAAGCTCGCGAAAATACGCGGTCTTTGTAAGAGGTTGACCTTGCTCCGGGATGTCTCGCCACGCCCGGGGTTTTGTGTTGGCGTCATTTTCATGACGGTATCCCCGGTTGTACTGATGGATTGGCGCGGATGTTTGCGCAGCCTCTGCGGTCGGTGACGTAAAGAAAGCACGCCGCACGCGGGACGCGTCGACGAAATAATCGAGAACCATTCAGGAGGGATACCCAAGCGGCCAACGGGGGCAGACTGTAAATCTGCTGGCTTACGCCTTCGGTGGTTCGAATCCACCTCCCTCCACCAGTTGAATTTTGCGGCATCGATTTTCAATGCAACGGAGTAGTCAGTCCGCCAGAGAACACTGCCAGTGCGGGAGTAGTTCAACGGTAGAACCTCAGCCTTCCAAGCTGATGGTGCGGGTTCGATTCCCGTCTCCCGCTCCATTGAACCTGCCGTGCGAAGCAGCAACGCTCACGTAGCTCAGTCGGTAGAGCACTTCCTTGGTAAGGAAGAGGTCACAGGTTCGATTCCTGTCGTGAGCACCATTGAAACTCGGGATGAATCGCGATCACCCTGATCGCAGGATCGAACAGCAGTCCTTCGCGGCTGGATTTTATTGAAGAGCAATTTTTCTACAAAGGCCTTGTAACCATGTCCAAAGAGAAATTCGAGCGCAAGAAGCCGCACGTGAACGTGGGGACGATCGGGCACGTGGACCACGGCAAGACGACGCTGACGGCGGCGCTGACGAAGGTGGGCGCGGAGCGCTTTGGCGGGGAGTTCAAGGCGT
>DATNEQ010000031.1:0-3417 GCA_035552915.1 Rhodanobacteraceae bacterium | reverse complement strand
GGAGTTCCCGGTCGTGTTCCTGGTCGGTCTTGAAGACGGTTTGTTTCCGACGCAACGCTCGGTGGAAGATCCATCGCGCCTCGAAGAAGAACGCCGCCTCGCCTACGTCGGCATCACCCGCGCGCGCGACCGGCTGGTGCTGTGCTACGCCGAATCGCGCCGCCAGTACGGCAGCGAAACGCTTTCGCGTCCCTCGCGCTTCCTCGACGAACTGCCCGCGCACCTGCTCACCGAAGTGCGTCCGCGCGCGAAGATTTCGCGGCCGGTGTATGCCTCATCAGCACAGTTGCAACGTGCCCGCGGCCACGCCGACCTCGATGACACGCTGCCGGTCAAGCTCGGCCAACGCGTGCGCCACGCCAGCTTCGGCGAAGGCGTCGTCATCAGCGCCGAAGGTTCCGGCGCGCACACCCGCATCCAGGTGAATTTTGCGGACGCGGGACCGAAGTGGCTCGTCGCGGCGTATGCGAACCTCACCGCGCTCTAGCAATTGCTCGTCATCCCGGCGAAAGCCGGGATCCATTTAACGAGAACTCAACGCTTTGGCGAAGTTTCGGTTGCCGCGCCAAGCAAGCCTCTGCGTCTATGGCGGTGCGTTTGTCGCTTCGTTGCCGCGCATCCATGGCCCGCGGCTATTACGAGGCACCAGCTCTGCACAAACAAGATAGCTTCGTCTCCTAATATGCAATATGCCTTAACTCAACGCCAAGCTGTATAGAGAAGAAATGAAACGACGTCTTCTTACGCGACTCGCTTTACCTCTGCTTGCAGCTACCGCCTTATCCATTGTGACAAGCCGCTACTGGCCGCTGGACGGCTTTTTCGTAAACTTGGCCGCAGGTTTCGTCGGCAGTCTGGTGACGATCTTCTACGTCGACTTGATCTTGAAGCAACACGAAAGCGATCGATGGAGAGCAACGGATCTTCGCATCGCGAGTTTGCTACGCCGAGTAGCTACAAGGGCGATCACGGGTATTCGCACATCGCTCGGATACGGGACAGATATTTTTGATCAACACGCATTCGCCAGCGGCAATGTGGCAACCATGGAAGCCGAAGTTGCTCGCGTAGCAATAGCGATTCTTGTGCCAAACGCAAGTGCAAAAATCGGAATACTTGATCAATCCGGATGGAAAACGTTTATGTCCAACTTGCGGGCGTCAGGAGCAGAATGCGATGTCTTACTGGACAGGTTCGGCCATCACCTACAACCTGAGACTGTAGCTACGCTTCTTGACTTGAAAAGTGCTATCGAATCGGCCCAGACGTATTGGCGCACCTTTCCCGATCTCGCCGGGGTCGCGCCCGAACTGCTTTCGCATTCCAAACCGCGAATTCAAGACCTGCAGAAAGCTTGGAATGAGATCACGGCGAAATCCACGCGAGAGGCTTTGCAACTAGCCGCACAGTTGTCGAGAAGCCAAGATTTAGCGCCCAGCCTTCGGCGGGATAACGACTAATAGTCAACCGCGGCCTTGCGGCTGCCACGCCTTGAGCGCGCGCTCGGCGCGCTCGCGGCCCAGTTCGATCAACTCCGACGCGCGGTAGAACTCGTACACCGCGCTGGCGTTGCGCGGAATCTAGATAACCAGGTCGGGACGATCGGCGGCGAGGCGGAAGCCGGTGAGGTTTTGCTGCATCAGGTCCAGCGACTGGGTAAGCGTATCCATCCAGCCCGGCTCCGCGACCCTGTCTTCATGGGTGCCGATGGTGCGCCTGACGAACGCGGTGATGCGGCTGCGCAGGCCGGTGCGCGCGGAGCGTTGCACCGGCGTGCGCGTCGAGACCAGTGTTTCCGGCGCGCTGTTGACGTTGACCGCGACGGTGTAGTCGCTGGGTGATTGCAGCAGCGGCGTCAGCGGCAACGGGTTCATCAGGCCGCCATCCACCAGCCGGTGCCCGTGCACGGGATGCGGCCGGAAAATGGTGGGGATCGCGATGGATGCGCGGATCGCATCGAACAAGGGCCCGCGTGTCAGCCACACTTCGCGCTCGCGATCGAGGTCGGTCGCGACCGCCGTGAACGGGATCGACAACGCCTCGATGTCCATTTCGCCGATCAGGTCGCGCAGCGCGTCGATGATGCGCTCGCCCTTGATCAAACCGGCGCCGGACAAGGTCCAGTCCACCAGCTTCAGCACGTCGATCTTCTGCAGCGCACACACCCAGTCGCGGTACACGTCGAGCTTGCCGGCGGCGTAGATGCCGCCGATCAGTGCGCCCATCGAACTGCCGGACACCGCCGTGATGCGATAACCCGCGGCCACGATGGCTTCGATCGCGCCGATGTGCGCCAGCCCGCGCGCACCGCCGGTGCCCAGCGCCAGCGCGATGGTGGGCTGGGCGTGCGACGGCACCACGAGGTCACGATGATCGTTCACGGCTTCGCGTGATCGTACTCGTCCAGTGCGAGTTTGTGCATGATGCGGATTTCCTCGCGCAGCGACTGCGGCGAGACGACCTGCGCATCCGGCCCGTAACGCAGGATGTCCATCACCAATTCGCGCGATTGCGAATACGGCACCTTCAATTCGTAGCGGCCATCCTCCAGCCAACGGCCTTCCTGCAGCGAGTGCCAGTGTTCGTCGGCGACCCAGCGCGCCGCGCGCGCAGAAAAGCGGATCGTCGCCCACGCCTTGGGCGCACCGGCAAAGATGCCGTAACTCGACGCCAGCGTGTCGTTCAATTCCTTCTCGTCGCGATCGACGGCGCCCTTGTCCAGCACTTCCGGTGCACCGATGCGGTCAACCGCGAAACTGCGCAGCCCCTCGCGGTCGTGGTCCCACGCATCCAGATACCAGTTGTCGCGATAATGCGTGAGCCGCTGCGGCGACACGTGCCGCACGCTGTCGGCACCGGTGGTGCGCGCGCGGTAGCGGAACTTCAACTGCTGGCGTGCCAGCACCGCGCCGGCCACCGCGCGGAACACCTGCTGGTTGAACTTGCGCGAACCCCACGGCACCACCCGGATGCGTTCCAGCGGCTGCTTCTGCGTGCCGGCGTGTTCGTTGAGCAGCTTTTCGACGCGCGCGCGGAACGGCGCCAGCGCATCAGCCAGCACGCCCGGATCGGAACGCGCCACCAGCGCTTCCAGTGCCATCAGGGCCGACAATTCCTCGCTGGTCAGCCACAGGCCAGGCAATTCGAAGCGTTCGCCCTCGGCCTGGTCATAGGCGAAACCCGCGCCTTCGGGATCGCTGTCCAACGGCGCGCCGAGCGCGTCGCGCAGGAACGCGATGTCGCGATACAGCGTGGCGCGCGAGCAACCCAGCTCTTCGCGCAGGCGCTGCACGCCGACCGGCCGGCGGTGCGACTTGAAAATGCCGTGCAGCTTGAGGACGCGTTCGTACTGGTGCATGCGCCCAGCATGCCGCGCCGCGCGATTGGCGGCAAGCGCCAAGGCCGGACCAGGCTTCA
>DATNEQ010000030.1:0-4281 GCA_035552915.1 Rhodanobacteraceae bacterium | reverse complement strand
CATCGAAGTGGTGGAAGTGGGCGAGGACGAAGTCGCGCCGCTGCATGCGCCGAAATCCGTGCGCACCGCCAAGCGCATCCTGCCGTGGTGGCGGCGCCCGCTGACGCTGATGGCCGAAGCCGCGATGCTGCTGATCGCCGTCGGCGTCACCACGTGGTTCCTGCTGCAAAGCCCGCCCACGCTGGCGTTCGCCGCGCGCGACTGGGTGGTGGTCGGCAACCTGCACAACCTCACCGACGACAAGCAGTACGACCAGTCGGTCGATTCCGCGCTGCGCATCAGCCTGGAGCAATCGCAGTACGTCAACGTGCTGCCGGAACTGTCGGTGCAGCAGACCCTGCAGCGGATGGCGTTGAACCCCGACAAGACCGACGTCAACCGTGCGATCGGCTCCCAAGTTGCGCTGCGCGAAGGCGCACGCGCCATGATCCTGCCCACCGTCGCGGACGTCGGTGGTCGCGTGCGTGTCACCGCCGAAGTGATCGACCCCAACACCCAGGCCACCGTGTACTCGGTGTCCGCCGACGGCCTCGGCGCGCAATCCGTGCTGCCCTCGCTGGACAGCGTCAGCAAGCAGTTGCGCGGCAAGCTGGGCGAAGCGCTGGCGATGGTATCCAAGCAATCACAGCCGCTGGCGCAGGTGGCGACGCCGGATTTGAATGCGTTGAAGGCGTATTCGCTCGGCCAGCGTGCCTACAACAATGTTGATCTTAAAAGCGCAGTGGCGTTTTTCACCGAAGCGTTGCGGATCGATCCGCACTTCGCGCTGGCACACGTTTATCTTGCCAGCATCTATGAAGGCGAGGATCGGCCGGACAAGGCTATGCAGGAAGTTCATGCAGCCCAAGCCGATGGAAAACGTCTGTCTGTTCGCGACAAACTGTACGTGGATGCGTGGGCTGCAAGCTACACGTCACCAAAGCAAGCCTTAGGGAAATGGAAACTGTTGGCCTCCGTGTACCCCGACTATTTCACAGGGCTTGGCCAGTATGCTTACTTTCTTTGGGAGTATGCCAATCGCTTTGAAGAAGCGATTCCGTATCTCAAACAATCGGCATCGCCAAAGAACCCACACCGTGCCACCAGTGAATACCTGCTTGGAGCGCTTTATGTCGAGTCAGGGCAATACACTGATGCGTTGCGAGCATTCTCCGGTTCCGTCGCCGATGGCGCCCATTTTCAGAACACGTTTTATGCAAGCGCCTATGCTGCACAGCGGAAATTCAAGGACGCGGAGGCGGTGGTTGAGCGTGGTAAGACCTCCGGTACTGACAGCTTCGATATCACGGATGCAATCGTAAGCATTGCTATGGCGGTGGACCAAGGCGACTGGCATCGCGAGGATGCACTGATCAAAGCTGCACGTGCGCGTGCCAGCTCGCTCGGCCCTCGCTTTGAAGGACGCTACGAAGGCGTTGATTTCAGCCTTCGTGCGCTAGATGGTACGTTGGCCAAGGCACGGGCCGTAGGGCTGAGCAATTATCTGTCTCGCGAAGAGAAAATTCTCTCCAATGCGAGTGCGGTAGAACGTTCCGAAATCAAATTCCACATCGTTTTAGCGGCATATCTTGCTGCGCGTGCCGGCAATCCGGACCTTGCGAAACGTGCATTAGCCATGGCTGGTCCCGAGTCCGACACAGATACACCAGTGTTGGACAACTTACGAGTGGTAGCACAAGCGGAAATCGAACGCACATCCGGCGAGCCACGGGGCGCGCTGGCGATCCTTAAACCACTGGTCAACGGCAGTGAGCTCTACATTACCCACGTCGCGTTGATGGATGCTTACGCTGATGCTCACGAAAATGCTAGTACGTTGATCGAAGCTGACTGGCTGATGGAGCATCGTGGACAGGCATACATCGAAGAAGGCATGAAGTTGATGCTTGTGCCCTTCAACGTTGCGGAGTCGAATTTAGCTCTCTTGCGTTCCGCTGAGATCTTGAACTCAACGGGCCGACGAGTGGAAGCGAAGCAAGCGTTGACAACATTCGAGAGTGCCTGGCCGAAAGCGAACAAGTTGACGTGGCTATTGCCGCGGATGCAAAAATTGCAGCAGAGCCTGTAAGAGCTGCACTGACGCGACGTGCTCAGCGAACATCCAACTTTGCCTGGGGTGGCAGCATCGTGAGGCATTCATCCGCTGCTGCGCCTGCGAGTCTGGTATGGGCGGCCGAAAAATACCTCTTTTCTGCCAATGCAATTGGAGCTAGACACGCCCCGCTGAGATTCACGATAGTCTCATGCGGCACCCCCAACTCGACCAGCGCGGCGGCGGGCTTCTGCTCGTAACGGCTGCGGAAGCCGTCGTCATTGGCAAGCTTGTGCAACAACGCGAGCGAGTGTTCGCGCGACAACTTTGAATCGGCCATGGTAGTTCCCCGGGGCGTTGGCAATGGATGGCACAATGCAGGAATCGCGCCATCCGTGGCGGCGCAAGTAGAAGCGAGAACCGGGCCACATGCAAGTACGCCGTTGCGCGATGGTGCTGGTCGAGCCGCGCGAATCCATCGACTTCGATCTTGCCGAACTGGCGCTGGGCGAAACCGGCGTGCGCGAACGCCTCGGCTGGCTGGCGCTGACCGCGCATTGCGACGAAGAGATTCCGCTGGACGCAGCCGAAGTCGCCGCGCTGGGCGCGCTGTCGCCCGGCCACTGGCAATCGCTGGATGAATTGGCGCAGCGGCACCCGCGCGCGGTGCTGGAAACGTTGCTCGCGAAAGGCTTGTTGATCGCGCAGGAACCGACGGACGAAGCGTCGCGCCGGTTCGCGCAAGCCGACGGTGCGGTGCGCGCGGTGCACTGGCGCGGGTTGTCCGCCATCGCGCATCGTCACACCCGCTGGCGCGACGTCGACACCGAAGAAGCCGAGCGGCTTTTCTCCGAAGCCAGTCCGCAGACGTTCCTGGAACGCCTGGGTCCAGCGCTTCCGGTGGTGCCGGAACGCGCATCGGCGGCCTCGCGCGTGCCGCTGGAAAAACCGTCGCCGTCGCCGCTGGATGCGTTGATGGAGCGGCGCGTCACCTGCCGCAACTACGATCCCGCGCCGTTGTCGTTCGATGCGTTTTCCGCGGTGCTGTATCGCGCGTTCGGCGCGCGCGCGGTCAGCGATTACGCGCCCGGCGTGCACCTGTTGAAGAAGGGCGTGCCGTCGGCGGGCGGCCTGCACGCGACCGAGGCGTATCTGCTGGTGCAACGGGTCGAGGGCGTGCCGGTGGGGTTGTATCACTACCATCCGGTCGCGCACGCGCTGGAGCCGTTGCGCGAACTGGATGCGGAAACGGCTGCGTCGCTGGCACGCCGTTTCGTCGCCGCGCAGGCGTACTACGCCGGGGCGCCGCTGCAGATCGCGCTGGTGTCGCGCTTCGAACGCAATTTCTGGAAGTACCGCAACCACGCCAAGGCCTATCGCGCGGTGATCCTGGATGCCGGGCACCTGTCGCAGGCGATGTACCTCGCCGCCACCGAGTTGAACCTCGGCGCGTTCATCACCGCCGCGATCAACGAAGTCGAAATCGAGCAGGCGTTCGGCCTGGAACCGATGGCCGAAGGACCGTTGTGCGTGTGCGGCTTCGGCGTGCGCGCGTCGGAGCGCGTCACCGTGGAGTTCGATCCCGCGCACAAGGTGTGGAACAACGCGTGACACTTTCCGCATCGCCCAGGTTCCGCACCACTCCAACGCAAACACCGCTCTCGCCATCGCGCGCAACTTGAGACTCACCGTCTTTTCTTTCCAAATCCAAGGTCACTGGGTTCCGGATCGCCGCTTTGCGGCGTCCGGAATGACGAGAGCTTTTGTCGCCGTCCGGTACGCAACGTCGAGTCGCCGCTCCTGCGTCAACTGCCAAATTGTCGTCATTCCGGACGCGACGCAGTCGCGATCCGGAACCCAGAGACTTCTGCTTTGCAAAGCGTCTGAAACGCGTGCGCCGCTTCAATCAAGCAGCGCGTCGTACAGATCGTGCCAGTACGGATTTTGCTTCTCCACAAGCTCGAGTTTCCACTTGCGCTTCCATCCCTTGATGGCTTTTTCGCGAGCAATCGCGGACTCCATGGTTGAGTGTTGTTCGAACCAGACAAGGTGATGAACCCCGTAGCTGCGCGTGAATCCACTGACGGCGCCGGTCTTGTCTTCGTGCGCGCGCTTCACCAGATCGGATGTCACGCCGACGTACAGGGTTCCGTTGCGGCGGCTGGCGAGCATGTACACGCAGGGTCGCATCCACGGGGTCTCCCTCAAAGACGCCGGGTTCCGGATCGCCACTGCGTGGCGTCCGGAAT
>DATNEQ010000029.1:0-23726 GCA_035552915.1 Rhodanobacteraceae bacterium | reverse complement strand
GACGAACTGCGCGCCGGTCAGCGGCTTGAAGCCGCGCTTGGCAATATAGGCGTCCAATTCGGCCTTGTTCTGCAGCTTCAGGCCGACCACGATGTGCATCGGCTGCGACAACGCCAATGCGCCGGAAACCACATCGCCCTGCCCAATGCGGGTCGCCCGTGCCATTGCGGGGCCGGTCGCCGTCGCGGCACTCGCCGCCGCGCATGCGGCAAGGCTCAGAGCCACGACGAGCGCTTTCAATCGGATTCTGCTTTGCATTCTGAGAGTCTCCCAACGGTAAAAGGTAGGTACGCAGCACCCTCTGTGCATCGCTGCGACGACTTGACGACAACGACGTTTCCGCAGATGCGGACAACCCGTCACGACAGACGCGAGATTGAACTGTCTGCCTTGACGAGTTGATCCAATCCAAGGAGCGAACGAGGTGGTTCGCGAGGAACCGTAACGAATGTTCACCACTGCGGACCGCTGCCAGCGTCCTCCCTCGCTGGAAGCGTGATCAAGTTATCAGTTTGAATTTTTCTTAGCACGCTGCGACGCACCAATGCGATTCATTTCTGAGCCGTGATTTTAAAAATGCAACGTGACGAAACAGACGTCCATACGCAGGAGTCGGGCGTATGTCCATGTCATGCGTTGACCATTCACGCAAGTATGGCGCCGAATCGCGAAGGCAACGATGCGCGCATCGGACAAATGTCGAATCGCTGACAGCAGTCGTGACCGACGCATTGAGGCGACGCCATCGTCGAACAGGAACCCCGGTTCAGGATCAACGCCGCGCGGACTTGATCAGGTGCGTGTGGCGCGTCCGGAATATCCACGCCAGCAGGGTGAGCAGAAAGAATGCCGGCGCGGCCCAGTAGCTCAGGACGAGCAACGCCCGCATGGGCCCGCGCGAAGCCGCAAACAGCAGGTCGGCAGCCGCATCCGGTGTTGTCTGGATGTCATCGTAGGCGTCGCCGAACCCGGCGTCCGCAATGCTTTGCCCCGCCGTGCGCGCAGCGGGAATCCTCGTGGCGATCGGCCTGCCCAGGACGATGTAAGTGTGCGTCAATGGCGCTTGCGCACGCGCCGAATCGGCAATCGCCTGGCCAATGCCGGCTTCCTGCGACAAGCCGCCGAACATCAGCACGTCCAGGGACAGGCAGAACAGGAACAGGAATCCGAACAGGGCGTAGAAGCGGAAGCGCATGGCGGTTGCACATTAGCGGGGTTGACTGTCGAAAACCTTTCCGTCTTGCGAGCGATCACAGCATGCCCGTTTCCAGTTTGGCCGCATCCGACATCATCGAATGGTTCCACGGCGGATCGAACACAAGATCCACTTCCGCCTCGCCCACCGTGGGAATCATTTCCAGTTTGTCGCGCACGTCATCCACCAGGATGTCTCCCATGCCACAACCCGGCGCGGTCAAGGTCATCTTGACGTAGACCGCGCGGCGATTTCCCTCTCGCCGGTCCAGGCTCACGTCATACACCAACCCGAGATCGACGATGTTGACCGGAATCTCGGGATCGAAACAGGTTCGCAACTGCTGCCACACGACGCGTTCGACGTCCTCGTCATTGGCGTTCTGCGGCAACTCGATCGGATCCGGCGGAGGTTTTCCCAGCGCATCGGCGTCCTTGCCGGCGATCCGGAACAGGTTGCCTTCCACGTAAACCGTGAAGCTGCCGCCCAGTGCTTGCGTGATGTATCCGATCTGCCCCGCCGGCAGCATCACTTCCTCGCCTTGCGGCACCATCACGGCCGCGCAATCGCGCGCGAGGGTGAAAGGTTCACTGGTGGGGCTGAAGCCGGACATCAGGCTATTATCGCGCGTCGCCCTCTCGCGCACACGCATGGACGAACCCGACGACCAACGCGAGACACCGCCATCCCTCGGCGCGCGGATCATGCAGATCGCGCTGTCGCTGCTGGCGATCCTGTTGTGCGCCTCGGCGCTGGGCGCCGTGTCGGGCCTCGTCGCCTTGTCCAGCGGCGTGCCGCCGTGCTGGCCGATGCTGGTGGGCGCGCCGATACTGACATGGGTGCTGCGCACAAGCGGAAGCCTGCGCCTGCCTGCACCGCCCTTGTTCGCCGTGGTCGCGGTGTTGCTGGCCGGCGCCTATGCGGAATGCCTCGATGCGGTCGCGCGCGTCAGCGCGGTCACCGGCGCCGCATTCGCCGAAGCCTGGCATCTGGGCGGCGGCGCGTTGACCCTGCAAGTGGCGCAACTGGGGCTGTCGCCGCTGAACGTGCTGGTCTATGCCGTCGCCGCGATCATCGCGGCATGGATGAGTCGGCCTTCTGCCCGCAAGCGCGGGAACGATTGACCCACCGCGCAATATCGCAGCGGGAATCTACATATCCAGCGTCTTCAACGCCGAAATCAGCTCGTTCGCCGCGGCCTGCCCGTCGCCGTACAACATGCGCGTGTTGTCGGCGTAGAACAACGCGTTCTCGATGCCGGCGAAACCTTTGCCCTTGCCGCGCTTGATCACGATGACGTTCTTGCAGGCGGCAACATCCAGGATCGGCATGCCGTAGATCGGCGAAGCAGGATCGGTCTTGGCCACCGGATTGACCACGTCGTTGGCGCCGATCACCAGCGCGACGTCGGTGTTCGGGAATTCCGGGTTGATGTCGTCCATGTCGGCAATCAGATCGTAGGGCACGCCCGCTTCCGCCAGCAGCACGTTCATGTGGCCCGGCATGCGCCCGGCGACGGGATGGATCGCGAACTTCACCTTCACGCCGCGCTCGATCAGCAGCTTGGCGAATTCCCAGATCTTGTGCTGCGCCTGCGCGACCGCCATGCCGTAGCCCGGCACGATCGCCACGCGCTCGGCATAAGCCATCATCACCGCCGCGTCGCCGGCATCGACCGGTTTCTGCGATCCCGCGATTTCCTGCGCCTCGCCACCGCCGCCGCCGAAATTGCCGAACAGCACGTTCGCCAGCGAACGGTTCATCGCCTTGGCCATCAACTGCGTGAGCAAGGTGCCCGCCGCGCCCACCACCATGCCGGCGATGATCATCGCCTCGTTCTGCAGCACGAAACCTTCGAACGCGACCGCCAGGCCGGTGAAGGCGTTGTACATCGAAATAACCACCGGCATGTCGGCGCCGCCGATCGGCAACGTCATCGCCACGCCGAACACCAGCGCCAGCACGATGAAGGCGGTCAGCAGGTTCCAAGCGAACGGATGCCCTTCGATTCCCGCGATCAACGCCAAGACACCGCAGACGACGGCAACCGCAAAGATCGCGAGGTTCACCCAACGCTGCAGCGGGAACACGAAACGCCGGTCCATCCAGCCCTGCAACTTGGCGAATGCGATCAGCGAACCGGTGAACGACACCGCGCCGATCAATACGCCGAGGAACGCCAGCACCAATTCCACCGTGCTCAAGTGTGTCGCGACCTGCGCGGCCCATGCCTCGGGCTGGATCGGTGTGGTGTCGGGCGCCGCCAGCTGCAAGCCGCGATTGAACTTGATCAGCTCCACCGCGCCGATCGCCGCCGCCGCGCCGCCGCCCATGCCGTTGAACAAAGCCACCATCTGCGGCATCGCGGTCATCGCCACGCGCCGGCCGACTATCCAGGACAACACCACGCCGACCACGATGGCCGCCGCCATCCATCCAAGGTTGTGCAGGCCCGGCAACAGGAAGGTCGCGAGGATGGCCGCGGCCATGCCGATGCCCGCCCACACGATGCCGCCGCGCGCCGTGCGCGGCGAACTCATCCGCTTCAGGCCCCAGATGAACAGGAATGCGGCGATGAAATAGATCGCCTCGACCAGGGTCGGCAACCACGCTGTGGTCGTCATCACTTGCCCTCCCCGGCCTTCTGCGGCTTGCTGGCCTTGAACATCTCCAGCATCCGTTCCGTCACCACATAGCCGCCAGCCACGTTGCCGGCCGAGAGCAGCACCGCGATCACGCCGATCGTGATTTCCACCGGCGTCTGCGCGTGTCCCAGCGACACCATCGCACCCACCAGCACGATCCCGTGCACGAAGTTGGAACCGGACATCAGCGGCGTGTGCAGGATCACCGGCACGCGGGCAATGATCTCGTACCCCGTGAACGCGGCCAGCATGAAGATGTACAGCGCCAGAAATCCGGTAATCATCGCGTTTCCCCGAGCGGCGGATCGGCGCATCATAACGGGAAGGTCGTCACGGATGCGGATCGTGTCAACCTCCCGGCATCGGGAACGTTATGGCTGACAGGCACATGCAGAGGATCGGCGATGACGTGGACGGCCAGGGCCGACTCGCGGAAACCGTCGAAGTGAGCGTTGCGGAACCGGTGCCGGTGCGGCTGCCGCTGGACACCGTGCGTCCGGCTGCGCGCGGGATCGAGGCGTTCCTTGCGTCCGTGGAACGACGCGCATGGCGCATTGCCGAGATCGCGCTCAACGATGCGGACGAGGCGCTGGATGCGGTGCAGGATTCTATGCTGCGACTGGTGCGTCATTACGGCGACAAGCCCGCCGCGGAGTGGTCGCCGCTCTTCTGGGGCATCCTGCGCCGGCGCATCACCGACCTGCAACGCCGGCGCAACGTGCGCAACCGCATTCTGGTGTGGACCGGCCGCCTGCAGTTGGACGAAGCCGGCGAGGAATTGCCGGTGTGGGAGGCGGCCGATCCCGGCCCGGATCCTGCACGGATACTGTCGTCGCGGCAGGCGTATGCGGCGATGTCGGCGGCAATTCGCAAGTTGCCGCGACGGCAGCAGGAAACTTTCCTGCTGCGCGTGCTGGAGGGGCTGGATGTTGCCGATACCGCGCGCGCGATGGGCTGCTCGGAAGGCAGTGTCAAGACACATCTTTCGCGCGCGCTGGTGGCGCTGCGCGGACAACTGGAGGCATGGCGATGAACAACTCGCCCGACAATCGATCCGATCCCCTTGATGACGAAGCATGGGTGCGACGCGCTCGCACCTTGCACGAACACGCCTGCGCGCACATCGACTCGCGCATGCGCGCGCGACTCGCGGCGGCACGGAGCGAAGCGCTCGGCGGCGGGCGGCGTTCGCAACGGCTGGTGTGGTTGCCCGCGGCCGGTGCAATGGCTGCCTGCATGTTGGTCATCGGTGTAATGTGGCTGCGACCGCAACCGCCCGGCGCGCCGGCGGCGCATGAAGAGACCGCACAGGTGGATTCCGGATTGCCGTCGGAAACCGACGCCCAGCAACTGGACTTTTACCAGAACCTGGATTTCTACCAGTGGCTGGCGCAGCAATCGCAGCTTCCCGCGCATCCGCGCCGAGGCGGTCGATGAATCCTTCGCGGCCCCTGCGCGGAAGCCTGCTTGCGTGCGCGCTTGCGTTCGGCATGCCGCTGTTGGCGCACGCGCAGGCCGCCCCGGCAAATGCCGGATCGGCGGTCGACTGGAATTCGCTATCCGCACAACAGCAGGCGCAGCTCGCGCCATTGCACGACCCATGGGGCCAGTTGCCGCCGGATCGTCAACGGCAACTCGCGGACAACGCCCAGCACTGGGATTCATTGTCGGCCGATCGCCAGCAGCAGATCCGGCAACACCTGCAAGACTGGGCGAACATGACGCCGCAGCAGCGCAGCCAGCTTCGCGAGAACATGCGCGCGTTCCAGCAGATGTCGCCGGACGAGCGCGCCAAAATCACGCAGGCCTACCAGCAATACCAGGCGCTGTCGCCGGAACAGCGCCGCACGCTGCGCGAACAATGGCGGCGCGGCAACCCGTCGGCCCGGTCCAAATCCGGCCACTGATGCCGCGCGCAAGGTGGGCGACGCCATGCCGCCGCAATCGGGCGCAAACCGCTAGACGCCGAAGGAGACCTTGCCGTCGCGGGTCACGGCGCTCTTGGCCACGAGTTCGTCGTCGAAGTCCGGCTTCACTTCACCGTCCTTCGCCAGCAACTCGACGAAATTGGCGAGGTTGCGCGCGTACATTTCCGATGCGTGCAACGGTGCGCCCGACGGCAGGTTGAGCGGGCCGATCACGTCGACATCGCCGTGCCGGACGGTCTCGCCGGGCCGCGTCGCTTCGCAGTTGCCGCCGCTGTCCGCTGCGAGATCCACGATCAGCGCGCCCGGCTTCATCCCGTCCACCATTGCGGTGGAAATGATCTTCGGCGCGGATCTTCCGGGGACCGCCGCGGTGGAAACGATCACGTCCACGCCTTTCAGGTGTTCCGCGAGTTTCGCCTGCTGCGCGGCGCGTTCTTCGGCGGTGAGTTCGCGCGCGTAACCGCCCTGCCCGGCGGCACTGACGCCGAGGTCGAGGAATTTCGCGCCCAGCGATTCGATCTGCTCGCGCGTCTCCGGGCGCACGTCGAAACCTTCCACCTGCGCGCCGAGCCGTTTGGCGGTGGCGATCGCCTGCAATCCGGCCACGCCGGCGCCGATCACCAACACCTTCGACGGGCGCAGCGTGCCCGCGGCGGTAGTGAGCATCGGGAAGAATTTCGGACAGGCCGCTGCCGCGATCAATACCGCGCGATAGCCCGCGACCGCCGCCTGCGAAGACAACACGTCCATCGCCTGCGCGCGCGTGGTGCGCGGCAGCAGTTCCAGCGAGAACGCGGTCAGGCCGCGGCTCGCGTAGCCCGCGATCCGTTCGCCTGCGCCATGCGGGCGCAGTTGCCCGACCAGCACGCCGCCCGATTTCATCGCGGCGATGCGCGCATCATCCGGCGGCTGCACGCACAACAGGATGTCCGCCTGCGCGACTGCCTCACCTGCATCGACACACTGCGCGTCGGCATAACTGTTGTCGAGGAATCCGGCGCTGCGGCCGGCGCCGCTTTCCAGCAACACGCGCAGTCCGCGCGCCTTGTATTTCTTCGCGGTCTCGGGGGTGATCGCCACGCGCCGCTCACCGGCGGCGGTCTCGCGCAAGCATGCAACAGTGGTCGGCATCGCTGGTCTCCTAGCCGACGCATCCTAGCCGATGCGGGACGCGGCCGCTCGCGCGGGATAAAATCGTGCGATGACCGATTCCGTCCTCGACTTCCTGCGTGCACGCCATTCCACCCCGGCCTTGCAACTGGGCGAGCCCGGCCCCGACTCCACGCAACTGGCGCAGCTTCTGGAAGCCGGGGTGCGTGTGCCCGACCACGGCAAGCTGGCGCCATGGCGATTATTGCTGTTGCAGGGCGCCGACAAGAATCGACTCGGCGAACGCCTCGCGGAATTGCATGTAAGCATTGATCCGCAGACGCCACCCAAGAAGCTGGAAAAGGACCGCGAACGTTTCCGCGCAGCGCCGCTGGTTGTCGCGGTGATAGCGCGCGTCGAGGACAACCATCCCAAGGTGCCACCGCAAGAGCAATTGCTGTCCGCCGGCTGCGTGGCCTACAACCTGCTGCTCGGCGCACAGTCGCTCGGCTATGGCGCGCAATGGCTCACCGGCTGGTCCTGCTACGAACCGCAAGCGGCCGCGCTGCTCGGATTGGCGGGCAATGAACGCCTGATCGCCTATATCCACATCGGCACGGCGGTCGAAGCGGTTCCGGATCGCGAGCGCCCGTCGCCGGGCGACGTCGTCGCCGAATGGAAAGGATGATGGACGCGTCGACACGCACACCGGCCGGGACGATCTATCTGCTGGACGCCAGCATGTACGTGTTCCGCGCCTGGCATTCCATGCCGGACCAGTTCTTCGACACGGACGGCGCGCCGGTCAACGCCGTGCACGGCTTCACCCGTTTCCTGCTGGAATTCATCGAGAAGACGCAGCCCACGCATGCGATCGCCGCATTCGACATCTCGCTCACGCATTCCTTCCGCAACACGTTTTATCCGGCTTACAAGGCCAACCGCGAACCCGCGCCGCCGGAATTGAAACGCCAGTTCGAATATTGCCGCGAAGTCGCCGCCGCGCTGGGCCTGTGCGTGCTGGCGGACGTGGCCTACGAAGCCGATGACCTTATCGGCAGCGCGCAAGCCGCGTTGCGGGCGCATGGTTTCCGCGCGGTGATCGTGTCGGCCGACAAGGATTTCGGGCAACTGCTCGCGGATGACGACGAACAATGGGACTACGCGCGCAACCTGCGCTGGCGCGCCGACGGCGTGCACGCGAAGCTCGGCGTGCACGCGCACCAGTTGGTCGACTACCTCGCGCTCACCGGCGATGCCATCGACAACATCCCGGGCGTGCCGGGGATCGGCCCGCGTTCGGCCGCCGTGCTGCTGGCGCATTTCGGAACCCTCGAGGAAACGCTGTCGCGCACCGAGGAAGTGTCCCGCCTGAATGTGCGCGGCGCGGCTTCTCTCGCGGCGAAACTGCGCGACCATGCGCAACAGGCCAGGCTTTCCCGGCAGCTCGCGGCGATCGCGCTGGATGCACCGGTGCCGCGCACGCCAGAGGCACTGTTGCGACGGATTCCGGATCGGGACGCGCTGGACCGCTTGTTCGAACGCCTGCGCCTCGGCCCGATGACGCGTGCGCGCGCGCTCAGGCTGGCGGAAAGCTTCGAGCCCGCCGCCTCCGGGGCCGGGGCGCCATGAGCCGCCATCCGCAGATTCCGCCGGACGGCGAAGCAGAAACCACGGCTCTTTTTCGCGGCAAGTGGTTGACACTCAAGGCCCGTGGTCGTTGGGAGTTCGTGGAGCGCAACACCCCGGGCGGGGCCGTGATCATTGTCGCGGTGACGCCCCAGGACCGCGTCTTGTTCGTCGAACAATACCGGGTACCGATCCGTGCCTTCACCATCGAAATGCCGGCCGGGCTGGTCGGGGACCTCGAGCACGCCAGCGACGAGGACATCAGCGGGGCAGCCCAACGGGAACTGGAAGAAGAAACCGGTTACGCCGCGTCCCGGATCGTGCCGTTGCATTCCGGCCCGTCGTCGGCCGGCATGAGCACCGAGATGATGCACTTCGTGCGCGCGCTGGATTTGCGCAGGGTCGGCGACGGCGGCGGCGACGAGACCGAGGACATCGTGGTGCACGAAGTGCCGCGCGCGGAAGCCGGCGAATGGCTGCGCGGGATGGCCGCGCGCGGTTATTCGATCGATCCGAAATTGTTCGCGGGTTTGTGGTTCCTCGAACACGCGCAGTAGCCGACGCGCGCCGCACGCTCGCGCGCGAATTCACGTTGCGGTCGCGTGGATCACGACGAACCGCCACAGCAGCAACGCGATCATGGCGACGATGACCGTGAGCGTCAGCACCATGCCCAGCAGCCGACCGACCGAGTAGCCTGCATTGGAAGAAAGTCCGAGCGCGTGCACCACGCGCCCGACGATCAGCACGATCCCGAGCAGATGCAGCAGCCAGGGTTCGGTGCCGTCGAGGTCGAGGATAAGCAACAGCAGCAGCGCGATCGGCAGGTATTCCACCGCGTTGGCGTGGGCGCGGATCGCGCGCGCGAGGCGTTCGTTGCCACCGGCGCCGATCCCGACTTTTTCCTTGTTGCGCAGCCACACCACACGGATCGCCAGCACCACGATCAGCAGCGCGCCGAGCGCCGCGTAAATGCCCGTCACGTGCATCATCGGCCTTCTCCCTGCGCGGTGGTATCGGCGGATCGAGTGCGCAATGTCTTTGCGAGCCACCAGGCGCCGGCCGCCGCCAACAACGCGATCAGCAAGAGGCCGCCGGCTGCGATATTGCGCACGCCGAACCAGAACAGCGATGCCAGCAACGCCAACGGCACCGCGGCGGCGAGCAACGCCAAACCATCCTTGCGCATGGGCCGCATCAGCAGCACCGCGCCCGCCCACGCCAACAATACGGCCAGCGCGCGTCGTGCCCAGGCGAAGCGCGGACGCGGCGCCGCGTCAGGCACCACGTCGCTGAGGGAACGCCGGCCGACCTGTACCTGCGCCATGTCGCGTCCCGCCGCGTCCTGCGTGCGAACCAGCACGCCATTCTGCGCGCGCGCCAGCACGGTCAGGTGCGTCGGCAGGACCTGCATCCAGCCCACCTTGATGTCGCCGATGCGCGGATGCCGCGGATCGGCGCTGGTCACCAGCACGTCGCCCGCGGCCTGGAATGTCGCGGCCATGTTCGGTGGCAATGCGTGCAGGTCCGGTGCGTAGGCATCGAGGCCTTCGATGCCTTGCACCAGTTCCGGGTCCAGCCGGAACCCGCCAATGCGCACGTCCGGCGAATCGAAGCGCTGGGACGCGAACGGGAACGCGCCGGGATTTTCGTGGCCTGCCGGCTGCGCGAATCTGGTGGAATCCACCGGGTGGTCGATCCAGTCCTGCCCGTAATTGCGTTGCGTGCCATCCAGCGGGTGCCACTGGAACATCTCGACCTTGCGCACCAACGCAACCGCATCGGCGGACACGCCGAACTGCGGATCGCGCGCGGGCTGCGCGATCTGCGGCGCGTCGCTCACGAGCACCAGCTGGCCGTCGCTGGCCGCGCCGGGCTGCGCCTCGTTTCCGCTCAGCACGAAACCGCCGAGCGCATCCTCGCCCATCGCGCGCAGACGATCCGCATGCTCGGTGAACCCGAGCAGCAACAGGCCGAGCAACACGAGGATCACGCCTGCCGCCCGCGCGGCAAGCGGATTGTCGACCATGCCGGAACTGCTCGCGCCCATGCGCGCAGCTTACAACGACATCCCCGCCAATTCGCGTTGCGCGTCGCGGGCACCGTAGCGGCCGCGCTCGTCGCGCGTCGGCGCCGCCAGTGCGACTTCATGATCGTGGGTGAAGAACAGCCGCACGCCGCGCGCGAGTTTGTCGTCGAGGAATTCGCGCTTCTCGTCGATCAGCAGCTCCGGCGCGCGGTCGTAACCCATCGTCACCGGCAGGTGCACCCACGAACGACCCGGGATCAGGTCCGCGCAATACACCACCCCGCCGCGATCGTCGGCACCGACGATTTCCGCCAGCATCAGGCCGGGCGTGTGGCCCTGCGAGAAATGGAAGCGCACCGACTTGCCCAGCGTTTGCGAGTATTCCTCGTCCACCAGTTCGAGCCGGCCACTGGATTCCAGCAATGGCACCAGTTCGGGAATGAACGAGGCGCGATCGCGCGGATGCGGATCGCGCGCGCGCAGCCAGTGCGTGGTACTGACCAGGAAGGTCGCGTTCGGGAACAGCAATTGCGGCGGCGCGCCCTCGCGCCATTCCGCGAGCAGTCCGCCCGCATGGTCGAAATGCAGATGCGACAACACCACCACGTCGATGTCTTCGTGCGACAGTCCGGCCGCTTTCAATGACTCCAGCAGCACGTGGCGATCCTCGACCACGCCGTAGCGCTCGCGCAGCTTCGGTTCGAAGAACGCGCCGATGCCGCTCTCGAACAACACGTTCCTGCCGTCCAGATCGGCCGCCAGCAGACAGCGACAGGCCAGCGGGATGCGGTTCTGCTCGTCGGGCGCGATCCACTGCGACCACATCGCCTTCGGCGCGTTGCCGAACATCGCGCCGCCGTCGAGTTTCTGCGAGTTGCCGAGCAGCGAATGCAGTTTCATCGCGTCACTTCACCTCGCCCAGCCCCGAATCCCCGCGCGGATCGGATGCCGCGTCCAGCGCACCGGTCTTGTCGTTGCGGATCACCACATTCATGAAGCCCCAACGGTGTTCGCCGGCATTGACGGTGTAACCCATCGCTTGCAGCGCCTTGACGGTCGCGGGAT
This sequence comes from Rhodanobacteraceae bacterium, assembly GCA_035552915.1. Lineage (GTDB taxonomy): Bacteria > Pseudomonadota > Gammaproteobacteria > Xanthomonadales > Rhodanobacteraceae > 66-474. The sequence continues at coordinate 12,146 of DATNEQ010000029.1, read as the reverse complement.
CGAGCGCCCCGGCTTCGGCTGAAATCACGTCGGGCAGATATTGGTGATGGAAGCGCGGCGCGGCGGTGATCTGCGCGGCGCTCTCGCCGTCGACGAAACCGAGCACGCCTTCCAGCACCATGGTGATGATGCGCGAACCGCCGGGCGTGCCGATCACGCCGGTGCGTTCGGGGCCGAACACGAAGGTCGGCGTCATGGACGACAGCGGCCGGTGGCCGCCCTTCGGTGCATTGGCTTCGTAACCGATCAGTCCATAGGCATTGGGTTTGCCCGGCACCAGCGCGAAATCGTCCATCTCGTTGTTGAGCACGAAGCCGGTGCCGGGAATCACCAGGCAGGAACCGAATTCGGTGTTCACCGTCTGCGTGGCGGAAACCATGTTGCCGTCGGCATCGATGATGGAGAAATGCGTGGTGTGCATGCTCTCCGGCTGCGGCGCCGCACCCGGCAATTCGCTGCTCGGCGTCGCCTTGTCCGGCTGGATGGACGCACGCAGCTTGTCCGCGTAGGCCATGCTGGTCAGGCGCGCGATCGGCATCTTCACGAAATCGGGATCGCCGAGGTATTGCGTGCGGTCGCGATAGCCGCGGCGCATCGCTTCGACGATGGCATGCACGCGCTGCGGCTTGTCCATCTTGTCCAGGTCGAAGCCGGAGAGGATGTTCAACATTTCCGCCAGCGCGATGCCGCCGGACGACGGCGGCGAGGCGGACACGATGTGGAACACGCCCTTGCCCGGCGGGTGATAGTCGAACACGATCGGCGCGCGCGGCTTGGCCTTGTAGTTTTCCAGGTCGGCCAGGGTCCAGTCACCGCCTGCCGCGCGCACGCCGTCGACCAGCTTCTTCGCGAATTCGCCGCGATAGAAACCGGCGGCGCCGTCCTTCGCGAGGCGCTCCAGGGTATTCGCCAGGTCCGGATTCTTGAATACCCAGCCGGCTTGCGGAACCTTGCCGCCCGGCAAGAGCAGCGCCGCGGAAGCGGGCCAGCGCGCGATCACCGCCGCGCGCGCGCGCAATTCCGAAAGCAAACGATCGTCCGGTCGGAAACCCTCGCGCGCGATGCGGATTGCCGGCGCCAGCGATTTCGACAACGGCAGCTTGCCGTAATGCGCGGCCATCCATGCCAGCGCCGCGGGTTCGCCCGGAATGCCCGCGGCCAACGGACCGTTCAAGGACTTGTCGCGATCCGGATCGCCGTCGGGTTTTTCGTAGAGCTTGCTGCTGGACGCCATCGGCGCGGTTTCGCGGCCGTCCAGCATCACGTTGCTGCCATCGGACGCGCGGTGCAGCAGGAACAATCCGCCGCCGCCGATGCCGGAACTTTGCGGTTCCACCACCGACAACGTCGCAGCCACCGCGATGGCTGCGTCGAAGGCGTTGCCGCCTTCGTGCAGTACTTCGAAGCCGGCTTCGGTCGCCTGTTCGTGCGCGGAAGCGATGGCGGCCTGCCCGCTCGCGGGCTTCGTGTTCGCTGGCGCGGGTTCCGGTGCCGCCTGCGCGGCGGAAAGACACAACGCGAATGCGAGCGCGGCGATCGTCGCGCGCGGTGAAAACTTCATGCGGCCTGCTCCTTGCCGTCAGCGGACGCCATGCCGGTGAGCGCGCGATACTTGCGCTGCAGCTCGGCCGGCGACTCGGAATGCTCCGGGTCCAGCACGATGCACTCGACCGGGCACACCTCGATGCATTGCGGCGCGTCGAAATGGCCCACGCATTCGGTGCACAGCGCGGGCGCGATCACGTAGAAGTCTTCGCCCTGCGAGATCGCGCGATTGGGGCATACGGGCTCGCACACGTCGCAGTTGACGCACGCGTCGGTGATCTTCAACGCCATCGGCAAATGGTAACACCTGCCGCGATGTTCGATGGCGACGAAACGCAGGCCATGGATGGCCGTCGATGGGCGCGCTTCGGCGCCGTGCATGACGCCGAGGCGCGCAGCCGAACGGCGGAACAAGCGCCGCATGTCCGACTACATGGATGTAGGAGTTCGGCGCGGCCGCCGTTCGGCGAGCACCGAGGGAAGTTGAGGCAACAGGAAGTTGCCGAAACCGTTATGCCCGCGCGCAATGGTTTTGGCGACTTTTGCCGAAACAAAAGTCGCCCGCGCGCGGCAGCGAGCGGAACCAAGGCCATCATGCGATAAAGTCAATGGATTACTCGCCACATCCTGCGGCTCGCCCTTCGGACGGCCATCCATGGCCTGTGGCTGTGCATCAACGGGTCACCGTTACATCTGCGCGAAACGGAAATCCGCGCCGCTGGGGGCGATCGCCTGCTGCACGCGATCCTTGTCCGCGGCATCGCCGACGAACAGCACCGCCACGCCCTTGAAGGAACCGGGCTGCGCGTCCTTGAACGCAGTGACCAGCGCGTCGGCGGTCTTGCCGGAATCCGGTCCGCCCGCGGCGATCATGTTGCCCGGCAGCACCGTGGTGGCGACCACGCCGTTCAAGGTGTCCTGCGTGCGGCCGCGCGCGGCGACGGTGTCGGCATCATCGCCCGCGGGAATGAAATACATGTAGGGCGTGTTCTGGATGCCCTTCATGTTCGCCTGCACGATCTGGCTCAGGTATGTCTTCCAGCCCTTCATGTCGCTGGGGCTGGTCGGCTTGCTGACCTGCGCCGGCTGGTCCGACTGTTCGGCCTGTTGCGGCTTGTTGCATGCGGAAAGCGCCAATGTCGCGACGAGCGCGAAGGCGGCGGCGGATGCGAATTTGCGCATGGTGTTCACCTCGTTGTCGGTGTGGTTTGGCGAAGCTTGAAACGTTCGCGCAGCGCGTCTTGCACCGCGGGATGGACGAAACCGGAAACGTCGCCGCCGAGCCGCGCGATCTCGCGCACCAGCGAGGATGATATGAAACTGTAGGCTTCCGACGGCGTCAGGAAAAGGGTTTCCGCTTGCGGAATGAGATGCCGGTTCATGCTGGCGAGCTGGAATTCGTACTCGAAATCCGACACCGCGCGCAGGCCGCGCAGGATCACGCCGGCATTCACCGAGGTCATGAAATCGGCGAGCAACATGTCGAACCCGCGCACTTCCGCGTTCGCCACTCCGGCCAGCGCCACGCGCGCCAGCGCGATGCGGTGGTCCAGATCCAGGCACGGCGACTTGGCGGTGCTTTCCGCCACCGCGACGATCACGCGGTCGAACAGCGGCGCGGCGCGCGCGACCAGATCGCTGTGACCGCGCGTGATCGGATCGAAGGTGCCCGGATAGACGGCGATGCGGCTGGCGGCGTTGGATTGGCCCATCGGCGTGGCGGCGGTTGCGGCGGCGGCCACTTTAGCACTCATTCCCGGCGATAGAGCTGTCCGCGCACCGCGCCCGCGCGGCTGTCGCGGAACAATGACCAGTTCGAGGGCGCGGCGAAGCGCACGGTTTCCGGCATCTCGACGTAAACGGCCGCACGCGGCGCCAGCCAGTCGCATTCTTCCAGCAACGCCGCCGCGCGTGTCCACAGATCCGCATCGAATGGCGGATCGAGAAACGCGATGTCGAACGGTTGCTCGGGCGCCTGCGCCAGCGCCTGCAGGGCGTCCACGCAACGCACTTCGCCGCCGTCGACGCGCAGGCGCGCGAGATCGGTGGAAATCCGCGCCGCCTGCGCGCGGTCGCGCTCGAACATCAACGCATGCGTCGCGCCCCGCGAGAGCGACTCGATGCCGAGCGCGCCGCTGCCCGCGAATACGTCCAGCGCGCGCGCACCGTCGATCACCGGCACCAGCCAGTTGAACAGCGTCTCGCGCAATCGCTGCGGCGTCGGACGCAAATCCGCGAGCGCGGGCACCGCCAGTTTCGAGCCGCGCAGGCTGCCGCCGACGATGCGCACCATGCCGGGCGGCGCGTTGCCGCCCCGCTTCATGCCGCGCTCCGCGGCGCATACAACGGGCGTTGCCGATGCACTGTTACCATGCGTGGATTCTCGGACAGCACGTGGCGCAACGCCAGTCATGCAAGGTTTCTGGAAGAAGATCATCGGCCGCGGCGACTCCGCACAAGCATTCGAAACGGATGCGCAGGAAACCATGCCGGCCGCGCCTGCGGAGCCGGAAGATCTCCGCGACGAAACGCAACCGTCTCCCGTCGCGGATTCGACGACCACGCAACCCGCGGAAATATCGACGCGCAAGAACTGGCGCGAACGGCTGTCCGGCAGTGGACTGGCGCGCAATCTCGGCGCGCTGTTCGTGCGTCACCCGAAACTCGACGACGATCTGCTGGACGAGCTGGAAACCACGCTGATCACCGCGGATGTCGGCGTCGCCGCGACCCACGGGCTGGTCGAAGACCTGCGCAGGCGCATGCACAAGCGCGAATTCGCCGACGCGAACGCGCTGCTGGATGCGCTGCGCGCCGCGCTGGTCGCATTGCTGCAGCCGGTCGCGCAACCCCTCGACGCGACGACGCACAAGCCCTTCGTGGTGCTGGTGGTCGGCGTCAACGGCGTCGGCAAGACCACCACCATCGGCAAGCTTGCGCGTCGCTGGCGCGACGAACGCCGCGGAGTGATGCTCGCCGCAGGCGACACTTTTCGTGCCGCCGCGGTCGCGCAGTTGCAGGAATGGGGTGCACGCAACGCGGTGCCGGTGATCGCGCAGGGCCAGGACGCGGATTCCGCCAGCGTCGTGTTCGACGCGCTGCAAACCGCGCGCGCGAAAAATGTCGACGTGTTGATCGCCGACACCGCCGGCCGCCTGCACACGCAGGCCGGATTGATGAACGAGCTGGCGAAGGTGAAACGCGTGCTCGCCAAGCTGGACGAAAGCGCACCGCACGAAGTGCTGATGGTGATCGACGGCACCACCGGACAGAACGCGATCAGCCAGGTGCGACAGTTCCGCGACGCCGTCGGCGTGACCGGCCTCGTCGTCACCAAGCTCGACGGCACCGCCAAGGGCGGCGTGGTGTTCGCGCTGGCGCGCGAATTCGGATTGCCGATCCGCTACGTCGGGCTGGGCGAAGGCGCGACGGATCTGCGGGTGTTCGATCCGCGCGCATTCGTGGACGGATTGCTGCCGACGCGGCTCGGCGAATGAACGTCCGCGGCTCCATGCGCGCGCATCCCTGGCGCTGGCTCGCCGCGGCGCTGCTCGTGCTGGTCGTCGTGACGGCGCTCGCGACCTTGCTGCTGGCGCGGGCGTTGCTGCAACCGCAGCGCTTCACCGAACTGCTGCAATCGCAACTTTCCGATGCCGGATTGACGCTGAGCGTGGACAAACCGGCATCACCTGCGTTGTGGCCGCACCCCGCGGTGCAACTGGAAGGCTTCCGGCTGGGCCGCAACAACGCGGGCACGCCGCTGCTGACCGCGAGCGAGGCGCGCATCGTGGTGTCCTGGCGCTCGCTGCTGCGCCGCAATCTCGCGATCGAACGGCTGGAAATCCAGTCGCCGCGCATCGACCTCGACCAGTTGCAGGCGCTGCTTGCGTCGCTGCCCACGAGCGAAGGCGCGCCGCAACTCCCGCACATCGGCGCGGGATTGAAAATCACGGACGGCACCCTGGTGCAGGACGGGCAACCGCTGCTGTTCGACCTCGACGCGGCCACCGGCAAGCTGTTGCAAGGCGAGCCTTTCCACCTGTCCGCCTCGGCTCGCAATGGCGTCGACAATGCGGGCAGCGTGGTGCTCGATGCGCTTCCGCGTTCCGGCGATGACGGCATCGGCCTGGACGACATCCACCTCGATGCGAGGATCAATGATGGTCCGCAAGCGCGGCTCGCCGGCACTGCGCGCTGGCGCGGCGGCCGCGATGCTTCGGCAAACCTGCAGGGCAAACTGACCCTGCCCGCCCAGGCATCGCCATCGCCCGCTGCCGGCGCTTCCGCGACGCATACCGGTGCGCCCGCGCCGCCCACTCCGATTTCTCCCGAATACACGCTGGCACTGCACATCGAACCCGCTCGCGGTATTTCTCCATTGACCATCGCGTTCAAGCTGGACGGTGCGGACCAGCATGTCGACGCGCGCATTCCGCCGATCGCACTGGCGTCGTGGTGGCGCGACATTGCGACGGCGCAATCCGGGAAATCGTTGGCGCTGCCGCCGCTGGAAGGCCAGGCGCAGGTCGGCGAGATCGGATACGGCGCGCTGCACCTGCGCGGCGTGCGCATCGAGGCGGGGGCCAAAGTCGCGCCGATCGCGGACGACGACACGCCGAAACCCGCCGCAAGCGCTGCGGCGCCCAAGAGCGGAGCCGCGCATTGAAAGCGGAAGCCGGCATCGCGCCGCGCCTGCTGCGATGGTTCGACCGACACGGCCGCCACGAGCTGCCCTGGCAGCAGACGCGCTCGCCTTATCGCGTCTGGCTTTCCGAAGTGATGCTGCAACAGACCCAGGTCGCGACGGTGATCCCGTATTTCGAACGCTTCGCGCATGCGCTGCCCGACGTGCGCGCGTTGGCCGACGCACCGGAAGACCGGGTGCTCGCGCTGTGGTCGGGTCTCGGCTATTACCGCCGCGCGCGGCATCTGCACGAGGCCGCGAAGCAGTGCGTCGCGCGCCACGGCGGCGAACTGCCACGCGATTTCGATGCGCTGTCGGCATTGCCCGGCATCGGCCGCTCCACCGCCGGCGCCATCCTCGCGCAGGCATTCGGGGAACGGCGCGCGATCCTCGACGGCAACGCCAAGCGCGTCCTGGCGCGCCATCGCGGCGTGCGCGGCTGGCCCGGTCGTCACGCGGTTGAACAGGATCTGTGGAAAATCGCGGAGCAGGAAACGCCGCATGCGCGCGTCGCCGATTACACGCAGGCGATCATGGATCTCGGCGCAACCGTGTGCAAGCGTGCGTCGCCGCGCTGCGGTGCATGTCCGTTGTCCCCGGACTGCGTGGCGCTGCGCGAGGATCTCACCGCCGCATTGCCGGAACGCAAGCCGCCGCGCGCGCTGCCGCAACGCCGTTCGGTGATGCTGGTGCTATGCGATCCGCGCGGCAACGTGCTGCTGCAACGGCGGGGGCCGTCCGGCATCTGGCCGGGATTGTGGAGCCTTCCTGAAGCGGACGATGCCGCGCTCGCGCGCGAAATCGCGGAATCGCTGGCCTGCCTGGAACGCGCGGAAATCGAAGTGCTGCCGCCGTTCCTGCATGCCTTCACGCACTACCGGCTGGAAGCGCAACCCCTGCTGTGGCACAACGTGTCGGCGCATTCCGCGGTCGCCGATGCACCACACCTGCGCTGGTGTTCGCACGCCGAATGCACGGCACTCGGCATGCCCGCGCCGGTGCGGAAACTGCTGGCCGGGCTGCGTGATGCCGCGGCCATCGCGATCACCGAGGAGGCTTGAATGACCCGCAGCGTGTTCTGCGCGAAACTGCAGCGCGAGGCCGAGGGCCTCGACTACGCGCCGTGGCCTGGCGAACTCGGGCGACGCATCTACGAGCATGTCAGCAAGTCCGCGTGGCAGCAATGGCTGGCCCATCAGACCATGCTGATCAACGAAAACCGGCTGTCGCCGCTGGACCCCGCGGCGCGCGCCTTCCTCGCCGGACAGATGGAGCGATTCCTGTTCGGCGAAGGCGCGGACAAACCGACCGGTTACGTGCCGCCTGCGGACGAGGCCTGAGCGGGCGCCTTCTTCGCCGCCGCCTGTTCCGCGCGCACCGCTTTGTAATCCACCTTCTGGATGGTCTGGATGCGACACTGCTGCGGACCGTTGTGGTTGTATTTCGCGGAATCCATGCCCGCATTGACATCGCCCATGGTGTTCGTGAGCGAAACGGCGAAGGCCAGGTCCAGATTGATGCAGGGCGACTGCAGGGTCAGCATGTAGACCTGATTGACCCCGGTCCACACCGCGACCACGTCCTGTTTTTGCGCGTCCTTGCCCAGATACTGGAAGCCGTCCATCTTGAAGAAATGCATGCTCTTCTGGGGCGGCGAGGCATGACCCTGGAAGCGCGCCAGATCCTTGGCATCGCGTTGGGTGGGAGATTGCGCCCAAGCGTTCGCGGCCAGCAGCGACGCCAGCGCGATGGCGAACCAATGTCGAGCGTGCATGAGCGGACTCCTCGGGTGGGGCCACCATTACAGCGCCGGGCCGCGGCATGCGGATGACTGCCCGCTGAAAGCCTGCGGAAACGGAGCCGCCCCAGTATGGGGCCCGTCCGCGACAAGCGGCGCGAATGCCCTTACCATTGCGCGGTGCCCGGCGCCCCGTTCCCGACGGGCCAGAACGACATGACCGAATTTTCCGCCCAAGTCCCCCTGCAGTGGTTGTCGCGCCTGGCCACCAGTCGCTTCAACCATTACGCCGGCCTCACTTCGGACACGCTGGTCGCGCTCGGCCTGCTGGCCGCCGGCTTGCGCCTCAACGACCACGGCATCGCCTGGGTGCTGGGGCTCGTGGCATGCGGCCTGCTGATCTTCAGCCTGATCGAATACGCGGGGCACCGCTGGCTGTTCCACGGTCCCTTCGAGGTTTTCGAGCAGGGCCATCGCCGGCACCACGAGCAGCCGCAGGGTTACGACGCGCTGCCGTTCTTCCTGCCACCGCTCGCGTACCTGCTGCTTGCCGCGTTGCTGACCTACGCGATGCCGACCGCATCCGCGCTGTTGCTGGGCGGTTCCATCGCCGCGGGCTATGCCGCCTACGGCATCACGCACTGGAGCATCCATGCGTTCCGCTTCCGGCATCCGCTGGCGCGCAACTGGGCGGCGGTGCACCACATCCACCACAACCATCCCGAGCGCAATTTCGGCGTGACATCGCCGCTGTGGGACTTCGTGCTGCGCACGCATTACGTATCGACATCCAAAAACCTGCGCCGCGCCCGCTGAGCGTGGCGATTCCGCATCCGATCCCGTACCAGGGCAGCAAGCGCCGGCTCGCGCCGCTCATCGCGCGGCACTTCCCCGCGAACGTGCGCGTCATGCACGAACCCTTCGCCGGTTCCGCGGCGATGACGCTCTACGCCGCGCAGCACGGGCTCGCGCAACGCTTCGTGATCGCCGACAGCCTGCCGGCGCTGATCGGACTCTGGCGCGCGATCATCGAACATCCCGCAGCCACCGCCGCGCGCTACCGCCGCCTGTGGCAGGAACAATCAGCCGACGCCGCGCATTTCGAACAAGTACGCGCGCGCTTCAACCACGAAGGCGATCCGGTCGAGCTGCTTTATCTGGTTTGCCGCTGCGTCAAGAACGCGGTGCGCTTCAACCGCCGCGGCGAATTCACGCAATCCGCGGACCGGCGCCGCACGGGCATGCACCCGGATCGCATGCAGGCGGCGATCGAAGGCGCGTCGAAGCTGTTGCGCGGCCGCATGGAATTGCGCATCGGCGACTGGCGCGAGACCAGCGCGGATGCCGGGCCGGACGATTTCATCTATCTCGACCCGCCTTACCTCGGCACCAGCATCGGGCGCGACCGCCGCTATCACCGGCAGTTGCCGCGCGAATCCTTGATCGACGGACTGGAACAACTGCGCCGGCGCGGCGTGCGTTTCACGCTGTCCTACGACGGCAGCACCGGCACGAAGGTTTACGGGCCGCCATTGCCCGCGCACCTCGGACTTTCGCGGTTGCAGCTCGACGCCGGCCGCTCGGCGCAGGCCACGCTGTCCGGTCGCAACGAAACCACGATCGAAAGTTTTTATCTTTCGCCGCAATCCGCGACTGCCTGACCTCCACTCAAAGCAGGCTGCCCTGCTCCGTCTCTTTTCCCGAGTCGCGCCGCGCCTTCTTGAAGGTGTGGCCGCCTTGCGCGAGGTCGGGATAGCGCGCGCGTTCGCTGCCATCGAGCAGGCCGGCAATGGTGAGGATCTGGATTTTCGGAAACTGCGCGCCGGTTTGCGGTGAAACGTAGAATCCTTCCTTCACCGCTTCGGTGACCATCGGCTTGCTGGGTTCGGCCAGCGTCACGAACAGGCCGATCTCGGCTTTCTCGCGCGCGACCACGTGCGCCAAGTCGCGCACCATCGCCACGTTGACGTTGTCGCCGCCCTTCACCGACACCACGATCTTCTTGGCGGCATTCTTGTCGTCCTGGAAGAAGATCAGGCCGTCGATGCCGCCGTCCGCGCCTTTCTTCTTGCCCTGATACGGCTGCGCGTTGACCAGCGAACATGCCCACCACTGGAACTGGTACTTGTCGCGCGCGGCAAGATCGCGCGCACCGTCGAGGTCTTCCGGCGTGCCGATCACTTCGAAGCTCTGCATGTAGTCGGGCACCGGTTCGGCGACGCCCGATGCGCTTGCGGCGACCTTCTCTGGTTTCGTGCGATTGAGGTACGGATAGCGATCCTTCAAACGCTTTTCGATTAGCGCGATCGCCAGATGGGTGATGTCGATGCCGATCCAGCGCCGCCCGAGCTTCTGCGCCGCATCCACCGCAGTGCCGCAGCCACAGAACGGATCGAGCACCACGTCACCTTCTTTGGAACTGGCTTGAATGATGCGTTCCAGCAATGCGAGCGGTTTCTGGGTGGAATAACCCAGATATTCGCCTGCCGATGTTGGCTTGATGTCATCCCAATCATTTTGCAGCGGTACGCCTGGCATTTCGTCGAGGTAACGCTTGTACCTCGGCGTGCCGCCGTCTTTGGGAAAATACAAACGACCTTCGGCTTTGAACTTCTCCATGTTTTCGCGCGAGTAAGCCCAATAGCGGCCCTTGTATGGCTTCGTTCCGTAGAATTCGTATGAAACATCGCCGCCGGGCTTGGCCGCCGTCAAATTGTCGAGCTGATATCTGCGCCCGGTCTCTTTTTCAACGTGGTTGTAGAAGCCGTCTACGTATTCCTGCGAATACGGCGTGTATTGCCAATTCCATTTCCAGTCGTCCGATTTTGCATAAAAGAAGATTACGTCGCGAATGTTTCCGTATTGTGCCCGGCCCTGCTTCGCGTCGTTGTGCGCGCTTGAACGTTTCCAGCTTATCTCCGTCCGGAAATTCGCTTTTCCGAACACTCCATCCAGCACGATCTTCAAATAGTGGCTGGCGGTGGGATCGCAGTGCAGGTAAAGACTTCCGGTGGCTTTCAGCACGCGGTGCAGTTCCAGCAGGCGGTTCGCCATCATCACGAGATACGCCATCATGTCGTTCTCGCCGAGGAACGCGCGCAGCGCCGGCATCAGTTCGGCAACATCGGTGTTCGGCTGGCGCAGGATTTCCGCGTACTCGCGCTCGGCTTGTTCGCCCCAATGCCATGAATCCTCGAACGCGGTGATCTGCGCGTCGGACTCGTGGCCCTTCGGCGTCTTGAACAGCAGGTTGTAGTCGCGCTTGGAATTGAACGGCGGATCGAGATAGACGAGGTCGACGGATTCGTCGGCGACGTGTTCGCGCAGCACGTGCAGGTTGTCGCCGAAGTAGAGCCGGTTGACGTCTTTCATCCGCATCTGCCCTGTGTGGAGCGACCCGGCGAAACCGAGCGACCGTGAAGCAGACTACATCCGGCGGCCTGTCCGCGCCAAGAAGGTGGCATGCCACATCGGGGACCGCGGAGCGGATGCGTTGCTTCCGAAACGCCGGAAGGCATGCATCGAAGATTCGAATGCATCGCAAGAAGGAAGTGGTGGCCAGGGACGCACTCACATTAGAGCGCTAATGCGCTGTATCAATGATGCTTTTTGGATGAGGCCTCGACTTGTTACCGCCAAAGCTATTGCCATCCACTTGCGCCTACTTCAACTTGTGCAGTTGGTGCCCAACAGGGAACGTGCTCTCACCATGGCGGTGTAGCGCAATGGCTGTAGTTCATGGGTTGACTAGGCATTCTGCACAAACGGCGGCTGCCATCTCGTTCCAAATTTTCGTACCAATTGTCCCCGTCATCCCTATCCTGCACTAGATCGTTTCTCTTTCGAAAAATGTCAGCCGGCTGACATCGCGCGCCGCCCCGACCGCGATTTCATTCCCCTTCGTCCATTCTGGCATTGGCGTATCGAGGCGAGGCGTGGTGCTTTGTTTGAACATCGCGGTAGTTGTTCGCTCGTGACGCCTTCTTAACTGTGTGTCTGCGATGGTGCGCGCGTCGCCTCTACCTCACCTATGCTGGGTTTGAGCTGCTGCCGGCCTCGTAGACACCACCTTAAGTTGCTTGCATCTGCTGCTCGAACTGGATGGGGCTGATGTAACCGATCGTCGAGTGCTGCCGTTTCAGATTGTAGAAGCGCTCGATGTAGTCGAAGACATCCGCC
>DATNEQ010000028.1:0-81930 GCA_035552915.1 Rhodanobacteraceae bacterium | reverse complement strand
CGAACGGCGGTGGCCTTGAATGACGGACTGTAGCGTCGCGTGGTTCGCGGACCGGGTTTGGGCATGGGACACTCCTGAAAGTTAGTTCAGGGTGTCCACCAAAGCGAAGGAACTATCGCGTCCGCTGGAATGAATAGTTAGACGACTGACACGCATACAATGTTAATAGCCTTCACTGGTTGACCTTGCCAGGAAGGTACTGCTCGCCAACCCGATGGAAATTGAAAAGTACAGTTGGGTTAACTTCCAGAACTCCTTCGCGTGCACCTGAGCGAATTACTAAAGGCAACCCGAGCTCGAGCACGCGTTGGTCACCGACGTAACTCATCATGGTATCGCGCTCACAATACGCTGCCTTAGCTTGCGGCGGCGGCTTGGATAACGGTGCCGGATCGCTTGGCTTAAGTAACGGATCAGGCTGAGGTACGAGCACACCCTTCGTTGCCACGAGCCAGCCGCAATTCTCCACCTTTGACTGCGGAGCGGCGAACGCCGGCTCCGCGAGGATCAACGCCACAATGAGAAATGCCAGTTTTGCGCTCGGTTTGCACATAGGTGTCTCAGCCGTCTAACGCCTGAGCTAAGCGGCGGCTGCCGCTGCACAACATGTTACCGTAACCGACCCGCAGCCGTCCGCTTGAGCGAATAGTTAGCTTACGCACGCGACTTTTTGAAGAATGACAGTACTGGCCGATCCAACAGCGGAGCGTGCGCCTCGAATGCAGCGCGAACAAGACTGATTTGATGCGCATAGCCCACAGGCTCTGGACCGACCCAGTAGCGACTATTGTCGCCGAAGGGTTCCCACGCACTAAAGGTTGCTCCAGCGACAGAGAATATACAAAACGTCTCTTCTCGGAACCACGAGAAGAGGCGCGGCGTCTTCAAAAGCGTTGCCCCGGGAATGGTCTGCACAACTCTACAAAAGCCGCGACGGCCAAGCGCAATATTCTCGACCTCAAACGCGAACGCACGCCCCTCTTTGTCTGTGAGATCGAAAAGTTTCATTGCGGAAGCTAACTACAAGTAGACCCCGGATCCGAGGTGTAGCACGCGATATTCAGCTTGGCGACGGGCAATGTCAAATGACATTCTTCGACTAATCACGGACTTGCTAGGAAGCGATGCCTCGGGATGAGCTGAATGGCGCCTTGCATATTGCACAAAACGGGGTACTAAAGTTTTACGCCCCGGATATGCGGGCGTAAAACTTGGCGATCCGCGCGGATTATCGCTGCATATTTCGCAAGCGCAGGCCATGGATGGCCGTCGATGGGCGAGCTTTCCAGCGCCGTGCATGACGCCGAGGCGCGCAGCCGAACGGCGGAGCAAGCGCCGCATGTTCGAGCACATGGATGTGCGAGTTCGGCGCGGCCGCCGTTCGGCGAGCGCCGAGGGAAGTCGAGCCGACAGGAAGTCGGCGAGATCGGCATGCCCGCGCGCAATGGCTTTGGTTACTTTCCCCGAAAGGAAAGTGACCGGCGCGCAGCGCCGTCTTCGGCAGCGAGCGGAACCAAAACAATCTTGCGATGTGATCGCCACTGGATGCCGGCCCCGGCCTTCGCCGGGCAAGCTCTGCGCCGGCATGACGAACAAGAACACAGGTATCGCGCGGCAGCGAGCGAAACCCGAGTTATCTCCGCAGGATCGCCACGCTTTGCCCGAGTGCGCCGGTGTCTCCCCACGGCGACGCGGTGCCGGCGATGAAGTCCGCGTTGCGGTAGCCGAGTTTCTGCGACCACAGTTCGATCTGGTTGCGTTCGATGAACTGGTTGAGGGCGGGCAGTTTCGACGAGCGTTGCGCTTCCACGGTGCCAGCGAACGTTTCCCAATGGCCCGGTTCGAGGAATTCCAGGAAGGAGAACACGACCGTGCCGCCTGGCCGCAGCACGCGGTGGAATGCCTCGAGGTAGAGATAACTTTCGTGGTGCAGCAGGTGGGTGAACACGCTGAAGGCCGACGCCATGTCGAAGGAGGCGCCCGGCAACGGAAGGGAAAGCGCGCGATTGAGGATGAAACGGTAATTCGCGGGAGATTTTTTCCTGGCGTATTTCAGCAGCGACTGGACGATGTCGATGCCGCAGTAGTCGATCGACATCTTCTGCCCGAGCGCCCAGGCGAGGCGTCCGCTGCCGCAACCGAGATCAAGCAGGGACTGGCCGTCGCGCAGGCCGGCGTATTGGAGGATCGCCGCCTCCTTCAAGCCGATCGCCTCGTAGTCGCCGCCCACCGCGAGGCTCATCGCTTCGTCGATGGGATATTTCCACCGCAGGCGGCGCACGAGCCGCTCGTAATCCTCGACGAAATGGAACTTGGCCATGGATGTGGGTGGTTTGCCGTTATTTCTTCTTCGTATCCGGCGACGGAGTTTCCCGCACCGGCAGCGGCACGTTGCACAGGTCGATCTTGCCGGCCTTTTGCAGATACCACGCATCCGAGCGGTTGCGGCGCGATTCGACGAGCGCGGCGAAGGTCGGGGTGTCGGTGCGCAGCACTTCGAGTTTCATGCGTTGCGCCGGCGGCAGTTCGGAGGCGAGGCGCACGCGCAGGATCGGCGTTTGCTGCGAGGGTTTCTCGTAGAAGCCCAGCGGGCCGGTGCCGCGCGGCAGCGCCGACAACAATTCCATGCCCTGCACCACGCGACCGACCACGGCGATGTTGCGATCCAGTTGCCGAGGTGCTTGTCCGATCACGACGTACAACTCGGTGCCGGGGCCGGAATCCGGCGCGTTGTCGCGGCCCGCGCCGACCATGCCGTAGCAGTGCGTCAGCCAGGTCTTGTTCGATTGCGGATCGCGCGCGACCGGAAAGCCGTCGCTGAAGCCGACCTGCGGCGCGTATACGTCGCCGTCGGACAGCAGGGTGAACGGCAGCGAGGCATTGATGCCGCGTTCGAATTCCGCGGGCACGGTCTTCTTCGCCGCACCCAGTGGTTTCACGTGCACCGGATGATCGGCCTCTGCCTGCGGATCGCCCCATTGCGTGACGAAGTCGTCCTGCACGCGAAGAATGGCGGTGCCATCCCAGTAATGTTCGCGCGCCAGCGTGCGGATGTTGTCGGCGTGCAATGGCGCGTAGGCGGTCGCGAGTTCGATCACCACGCGGCCTTTCGGCAGGTCCATGTACAACGTGTTGGCGGGATCGAGCGGCCGCCAGTCGGAAGGCTTGGACGCATCCAGCACCTGCTGCATGGTCGGCGCGGGTTTCGCCGCATCGGCCGCAACGCCAGTGCAAGACAAGACAAGTGCCACAGCAATGATCGATATCGCGCTGCGGTTCCGCATGTCGTTTCCCCTTCGAGGCGCACGTTGCTTTAACGACTCTAGCATTATCGTTCGCCTTTTGACGCGAGGAACCGACATGGCATCGAGACTCGACGGACGCGTGGCGCTGGTGACCGGCGCTTCTTCCGGTTTCGGCGAGGCCTGCGCGCTCGCGCTGGCGGAACAGGGCGCGAAGGTGGCGATCACGGCGCGGCGCGAAGACAGGCTGCGGGAACTGGCCGGGCGGATCATCCGCGCGGGCGGCGAAGTCTTCGTGATCGTCGCGGACATCGCCGGGGATGGCGAAGCCCAGCGCGTGGTACGCGAAGCCGAAGCGCATTTCGACCGGCTCGACATCCTGGTCAACAACGCCGGCGTGATGTACCTGGAGCCGATCGACACGGCGGATCTCGATCGCTGGCGGCACATGTTCGACCTCAACGTGCTGGCGCTGATCGCCGCGACCCAGGCCGCGCTGCCGGGCATGCGCCGGCGCCGCGACGGCCACGTCGTCAACATCGCCTCCACCGCCGGACGCTTCGCCACGCCGAATGCCGGCGGCTATTCGGCGACCAAGTTCGGCGTGGTGGCGTTTTCGGAATCGCTGCGCAAGGAAGTCCTCAAGGACAACATCCGCGTCAGCGTGATCGAGCCGGGCGCGGCGGCCACGGAATTGCGCGAACACATCGGCCATGCCGAAACGCAGAAGTCGATCAACGCCTGGGCGGAATCGATGCGGCAGTTGCAGAGCGAGGACATCGCGAATGCGGTGATCTACTGCGTGACGCAGCCGTCGCACGTCAACGTCAACGAGATCCTGATCCGGCCCACCGACCAGGATCGTTGAAGCACGGAAATCCGCATCGGGCGGATTTCGCGGCGATCACTTCACCGGCATGCCGGGCTTCGCCCCGGTATCGACGTTGAGCAGGAACAGTTCCGCGCCGCCGCTGCCGGCCGAGAGGATCATGCCTTCCGACATGCCGAAGCGCATCTTGCGCGGCGCGAGGTTGGCGATGAACACCACGTGGCGCCCGACCAGTTTTTCCGGTTCGGCATACGCGGCCTTGATGCCGGAGAAGATCTGGCGCGTGCCGAGTTCGCCGGCATCCAGCTCGAAACGCAGCAGCTTGTCTGAACCCTCGACGTGCTCGCACTTCAGCACCTTGCCGATGCGCAGGTCGAGCTTCGCGAAATCGTCGATGGCGATGGTTGCAGGCGTGGCGGCGGCTTCGTTCATGGCTGGCTTCGCGTTCGCGGAAATGGGTGCGGCATCGGCAGGTGGCGTCGCCGCGGTTGTGGCCGTCGGTTGCAGCGAATCTTTCGAGGCCTCGATCATCGCCTCGATCTGCTTCGGATCGACGCGCGTGGCCAGCGGCGAGAACGGTTGGAGGGCCGCCCCGAGCAGGGGCGTGCGCGCGGCGTCGAAACGCGTCGGCGTGTCGCCGAGAAACGCGAAAGCGCGCGCCGCGATCGCCGGCACGATCGGCGCCAGCCAGACCGTCAGCATCCGGAAGTAGTTGATCGCCAGCGTGCACGCGACGTGCAATTCGTCGCGCTTGCCTTCGTCCTTCGCCAGCAGCCACGGCGCCTTGTCGGCGACATAGGCGTTGGCCTCGTCCGCGACTTCGACGATCAGGCGCACGGCGGCGGCGTAGTCGCGCGATTCGAAAAGACCCGCGCAGGCTTCCAGCTTGCGCGCGGCCGCTTCGTAGCGCGCGATCTCGTCCGGCGGCAGCGCGTCCGCCAGTTTGCCGGCGAAGAACTTGTGCACGAAGCCGGCGCAGCGGCTGGCGATGTTCACCCACTTGCCGACCAGGTGCGAGTTGACGCGCTCCTCGAAGGCCTTGAGGTCGAGGTCGATGTCGGCCAGCGTCGGGCCGAGCATGGACGCGAGGTAATAGCGCAGGTAATCCGCGTCCAGGTGATCCAGCCACGTGCGCGCGTTGACGAAGGTGCCGCGCGACTTGGACATCTTGGCGCCGTCCACGGTCAGGAAGCCATGCACGTTCACCGCGCTCGGCATGCGCAGCTTCGCGCCGTGCAGCATCGCCGGCCAGAACAGCGTGTGGAAATAGATGATGTCCTTGCCGATGAAATGCACCAGCTCGGTGTCGTCGGCATCCACGCGCGTGAAGCGTTCGTAATCGACCGGAGTGAGCCCGTCGCGGCCGCTGTCGCACAATTCCTTGAACGCGGCGAGATAGCCGACCGGCGCGTCCACCCACACGTAGAAATACTTGCCGGGCTGGTCGGGAATCTCGAAGCCGAAGTAGGGCGCGTCGCGCGACACGTCCCAGCTGCGCAGGCCGTCGGCGAACCACTCCTGCAGCTTGTTGACGACTTCCGACTGCAGGCCGCCGGCATCGCGGCGTTCCTGCAGCCAGGTTTTCAGCAGGTCCTCGAAATCGGCGAGCTTGACGAAGAAGTGCAGCGATTCCTTCTGCACCGGCTTTGCGCCCGACACCACCGAATACGGATCGATCAGGTCGGTCGGGTTGTAGGTCTTGCCGCAGACTTCGCAGGCATCGCCGTACTGGTCCTTGCTGTGGCAGTTCGGACATTCGCCCTTGATGAAACGGTCCGGCAGGAACATCTGCTTGACCGGATCGTAGAGCTGCTGCACCGGCCGGGATTCGACATGGCCGCCGCGTTCCAGCGCGCGCCAGATCGCGTAGGTCAGCTCGCGGTTGGTGGCGCTGTCGGTGCTGGAATAGTGGTCGTAGCCGATGCCGAAATCGCGCAGGTCCGCGGTGTGCCGTTTCCACACGCCTTCGATCAATTGCTGCGGCGTGATGCCTTCGCGTTCCGCGCGCAGCATGATCGAGGTGCCGTGCGCGTCGTCCGCGCAGACGAAATGCACCGTGTGCCCGGCCATGCGCATCGCGCGCACCCACACATCGCCCTGCACATGCTCGACGATGTGGCCGATGTGGATCGGCCCGTTCGCGTAGGGCAGGGCGCAGGTGACGAGGATTTCGCGGGGCATCCGGGGATCGTGTCGGAAAGCGGTCGCGAATTATGCCACGCCGCTGCCGCGCCGCCGGTGCGCCGCGATCTCGTACAGCACCCAGCCGGCGATCAGGAACCCGAACGAACCCGAAAACACCTTGATGAAGAACGCCATGCGGTCAGCCGTGTCCGGAGGCGGAATCAGCGCCAGCACGATGGCGGTGACGGTGGTCAGTGCGCCGATGCCGTTGACCAGCCAGCTTCCCGCGGCGCCGCCGGGAATCGTCAGCGCGCCGTCGGTGCGCGCAATCCGCACACGCATCACGATCGCGGCCACGAACATGTAGAGATACGGAATGAAATACACGATCAGGGTGGCGTCCGCCAGCATCAGGTACGCGGTGTGCACCGACGAGCCCATGGTCGCCGCGAGGATGAAGATTGCCGCCAGCACGCCCTGCACCAGCAGCGCGACCCACGGGGTGTCCCATTTCGGATGGATGCGCGCGAACACGGGCGGCAGGAAGCGATCCATGCCACCGACGAAGAGCAGGCGCGCGGAACCGATCAGCCACGCGCCCAATCCGCCCAGGCCGGCCAGCGTCATCAGCAGAGCGATCGGCGGACCGAGCCACGGCATTCCATGCGCGCCGCCTGCCGCGGAAATCGCCTGGTTCACGCCGCCGATGATCGAGATCTTCTGCGACGGCAATGCCCACATCAGCGCCAACGTGGACAGCACGTAAATCGCGGCGATCGAGATGCCCGCCAGGATCAGCGCGCGCGGGATCGAGCGGCGCGCGTCGTGGATTTCACCGGCCATGATCGGCGCCAGTTCCAGCCCGGCGAACGCGAAGCACATCTGCGAGAAGAAGATCACCGTGTCCAGCTTGCCGAACGAAGGCGCAAACGACGACGCCGGCATCGGCGTGGCGGAGCCGGACGCCAGCAGCGCGATCACGCCCACCGCCAGCAGCACCACCGCCGGCAGCCATTGCGCGATGCCGCCGAGATTCTGCAGCCAGCGTCCGCTCTTCATGCCGATGATGTTGAGCCACAGCGCCACGGCCAGCAGCACCAGCGAGGCGCCGGCGGTATACGTCGCGCTGTTTTCCAGCGCCACGAACCGCAGGTTGAAGATGTACAGCGCGAACACGACCGTCGATAACGTCAGCGTCGGGAAATACAGGATGTTGGACGACCAGTACAGCCAGCCGGCAATGAAGCCGTGGCGCTCGCCGAAGGCCTCGCCGATCCAAACGTACAAACCGCCTTCCTTCGGCATCGCCGACGACAGCGTCATCACGCACAGCCCCTGCGGGATGAAGAACGCGACCGCCGCGAGCACCCACAGCACCAGCGAGGACGGCCCGCTGTGCGCGGTCAGCGCCACCCAGCGCAGGCCCACGATCGCAACCACGTTGAACAGCACCAGGTCGAAGGTGCGGAGGGTTTTCTGGAGCGCCATGACTTGCTTTCCCTGCGGCGGCATTGGTGGTCGCGATGCGGGAGCATAACGCCACATCGTCATGCTTGCGCCGCGCCCGTTTCGCGCGACGGAAACCGCATGGTGGCCTCCAGGGGCGATGTTTTTGCTCGTCATGCCGGCGCAGGGCTTGCCCCAGCGAAGGCCGGGGCCGGCATCCAGTCGCTGTCGTCATGCCGGCGAAGGCCGGACAAATTCGTCTGGAACGAATTTGAACGACCGAAGGTCGGCCCGAAGGGCAAAGTCCATGGATGGACTTTGTAATCCAGTGGACTTGTCGCAAGATTGCCTAGGTTCCGCTCGCTGCCGCGAGCGTGCGACTTTTGTTTCGGCAAAAGTCGCCAAAACCATTGCGCGCGGGCATGACGGTTTCGGCAACCTCCTGTTGCCTCAACTCCCCTGCGCTTCTCGCCGATTGCGCGCCGGCGCGAACTCGCGCATCCATGCGCTCGAACATGCGCGCCTTTCCCGCGCGATCGGCTGCGATGCTCGGCGCCATGCACGGCGCTGAAGCTCACTCAACACGGCCATCCATGGCCTGCCTTGTCGCAAGAATCAGCCGTAGCCCGAATGAAGCCGCATCAGCGACCAAATCCGGGATCAACACCCCGGATGGCGTTGCGCTCCATCCGGGCTGCTTGCTGGATTCCGGCCTACGCCGGAAAGACGTTTGGAAATAGATTTGGGTGAGCAGCTTTATGCGAATCACAACGTGATCATACGAATATCGGAGTTCGTCGGCGGCCCACTCCAACCTATACGGGTTCCTAAGCTTTAGTTATATGGCTGACGCTGCTTTAGCAACTGCATTACCAAGTTGCCTACGCAGCGCCCATCCTGCAAGAAATACTAGTGGTTGTGTGTAAAGCCACCATTGATCTGTGTTGTTCTCGATTGACCATATCTGCGTCTCTTCGGCTAATGAGCGTAGTAGCCAGACAATTAAAGATTTGTCGCCTGAGTACGGCCACAGATTCAGCGGAACCAAGCGCCACTCGCCGGCCTCCCAGTACCAGCCAACGACTAAAAGAACGAAGATAAACACGGACATGCCAAGCACGCGATGGACCTTCATTTCCCTACCCTCGAAGTTTTCCACCATAAATATTTTTGAAAGTGCTGTTCCGGGCAAACATGAAAAATTACAAGGCGCATTTTACGCTTTCTACTTAATCCAACCGTATCCACATGATCCCGTTTCGTGGATCCATGCATGACCACAAATGGAGCACTTGTAGTGACGCTCATCAGCCGGGCCCATAGGTGACGAGAGCTTAATAAACTCAGCTTGTACAAGCGCCTTATGCGCAGGGACAGTCCTGTCGGCGCCTACAAGCGCTTTGCAGTGATCACAAGGATTCTCTTTGTTTGAGTCACTCATGGACCATCCCAAAGTGCCACTGCAATTCGAGCATATTCTGAGGAGAAAAATGCTAAGTTGCCAAAACGGTAAATATTACTTCCTAATCCACACCTGCGACCTTCCCAGCAGGGAGAAGCCGATGTAGCCGTGGACGTCGAGTTTCTTGCCGCCGTCGGTGAGGGAGAGTTTGACCTTGTAGGTCTTGCCGTTCTTGGGGTCGATGATCTGGCCGCCGTCCCACACGTCGTCGTCTTTCCTGACGCCCCACATGATGGTCATGCCTTCGACGGGCTGGTTGTGACGAGTGCCGTCGCATTCCTCACAAATGGGATGCGGACCCTGATCGGAGAAGATCACGGTCTTGACCACCCCCTGCAGCGTGCCGTCGGGCGCAGTGGAGATCTCGATGATGGATTTGGGTTTGCCGGTCTTGTCGTCCACCTGGGTCCAAGTGCCGACCGGGCTGTCGTCGGCGGCGAGGGCCTGCAGGCTCGGCAGCAGCAGCGCGAGGGCGAGCAGCGCGGAACGGAAGGGAATGCGCATGGCCGGTCTCCGTTGAACTCCAGTGCAGCGTGCGCGCGGTGATGAACTCCGTCAAGCGGAGCAAGTTGAGAACCGTTCGCATCGCGCGCACCCGTGCGGCGAACGGCGAATGGATGCCGCGCGATTGCCGCCGGCGGCGCGCCCGTGCGAAAATTGTCTGGATTCCCGAGAGCGCGAGACATGCTGACGGAGTATTGGCCCATCCTGTTGTTCCTGCTCGTGGCCGGCGGCATCGGCATCGCGTTGCTGATCATCGGCCGGCTGCTCGGCCCGCGCCGCGCCACCGCGGAGAAGGAGTCGCCCTACGAGTGCGGCTTCGAGGCGTTCGAGGATGCGCGGCTGAAGTTCGACGTGCGCTACTACCTGATCGCGATCCTGTTCATCATCTTCGATCTGGAAATCGCCTTCCTGTTTCCGTGGGCGACCGTGTTCGCGAAGATCGGCATGACCGCGCTGGTGGAGATGGGCACCTTCCTGCTGCTGCTCGTCGTGGGATTCGTTTACGTCTGGAAGAAGGGCGCGCTCGAATGGGACTGATCCAATGGGCCTGATCCAGACGGTCGACCGCGTGATGCACAACCCGTCGCCGGTCGGGCAGGTGGACGACATCCTGCGCCCGTCATCCGACAATCCGGTAATGCAGCGCGGCTTCGCCACCACCACGGTGGACGCGCTGCTGAACTGGGCGCGCACGGGTTCGATGTGGCCGATGACCTTTGGCCTCGCCTGCTGCGCGGTGGAGATGATGCACGCGGGCGCGGCGCGCCTCGACCTCGACCGCTACGGCGTGATCTTCCGCCCGTCGCCGCGCCAGAGCGACGTGATGATCGTGGCCGGCACGCTGGTCAACAAGATGGCGCCGGCGTTGCGCAAGGTCTACGACCAGATGCCGGACCCGAAGTGGGTGATCTCGATGGGTTCCTGCGCCAATGGCGGCGGCTACTACCACTATTCGTACGCCGTGGTGCGTGGCTGCGACCGCATCGTGCCGGTGGACATCTACGTGCCGGGCTGCCCGCCCACCGCCGAGGCGCTGGTGTACGGCATCCTGCAGTTGCAGAAGAAAATCCGCCGCACCCAGACCATCGCGAAGTGACATGACCGAAACGGCCACGACATCCCTCGCCGACAGCCTGCGCGCGCGCTTCGGCGAGCGCATCGGCAACGTGGCGGAGCGCCTGGGCGAAACCACCATCGAAGTGCAGCCGATGCACTGGCTGGAAATCGCGCGTGCGTTGCGCGACGAATTCCGGTTCGAGCAACTGGTCGACCTGTGCGGCGTGGACTATCTCGGTTACGGCGAGGACGAATGGGCGACTTCGGAAGAAGTCACCTCGCAGGGTTTCTCGCGTGGCGTGGAAGGCCAGGATGGCCCCGGGCGTTTCGACTGGAACAGCCGCCCGCGGCACGAACAATGGTTGCGCCGCTTCGCGTCCGTCACGCACCTGTTGTCGCTGGCGGACAACCGCCGCCTGCGCGTGCGCGTGTTCGCGCCGGAAGACGCGCTGCCGGTGATCCCGAGCGTCACCGGCATCTGGCCGGTGGCCGACTGGTTCGAGCGCGAGGCGTTCGACCTGTTCGGCATCGTCTACGAAGGCCATCCGGACTTGCGCCGCATCCTCACCGACTACGGTTTCGTCGGCCATCCGTTCCGCAAGGATTTCCCGCTGATCGGCAACGTCGAGGTGCGCTACGACCCGCAGGCGCGGCGCGTGGTGTACGAGCCGGTGACTTCGGTGACGCCGCGCGTGCTGGTTGCGCGGGTGGTGCGCGAGGATTCGCGCTTCGCCACCGCGCGCGAGGAAGCCGGCGACGACTGGAAGAAGAACTGATGGCGACGTCGGAAATCCGCAACTACACGATGAACTTCGGTCCGCAGCATCCGGCCGCGCACGGCGTGCTGCGCCTGGTGCTGGAAATGGACGGCGAAACCGTGGTGCGCGCCGATCCGCACATCGGTCTGCTGCATCGCGCGACCGAGAAGCTCGCGGAATCCAAGCCGTACAACCAGTCGATCGGCTACATGGACCGGCTGGATTACGTGTCGATGATGTGCAACGAGCACGCCTACGTGCGGGCCATCGAGACCCTGATGGGGATCGCCGCGCCGGAACGCGCGCAGTGGATCCGCACGATGTTCGACGAGATCACGCGGATATTGAATCACTTGATGTGGATTGGCTCCAATGCGCTCGATCTCGGTGCGATGGCGGTGTTCCTGTACGCGTTCCGCGAGCGCGAGGAACTGATGGACGTGTACGAGGCGGTCAGCGGCGCGCGCATGCACGCCACGTATTACCGTCCCGGCGGCGTCTACCGGGACCTGCCCGCGCAGATGCCGAAGTACAAGGAATCGCGCTGGCACAAGGGCAAGGACCTGGAAGCGTTCAATGCTGCGCGCCAGGGTTCGATGCTGGATTACCTCGACGCCTTCTGCTCGATCTTCCCGCAGCGGGTGGACGAATACGAAAGCCTGCTCACCGAAAACCGCATCTGGAAGCAGCGCACGGTCAACATCGGCGTGGTGTCGCCGGACGAGGCGCGCGCCTGGGGCATGAGCGGCCCGATGCTGCGTGGTTCCGGCATCGAATGGGACCTGCGCAAGAAGCAGCCGTACGCGAAATACGCGGAAGTGGATTTCGACATTCCGGTCGGCGTCAACGGCGACTGCTACGACCGCTATCTCGTGCGCGTGGAGGAAATGCGCCAGGCCAACCGCATCATCAAGCAGTGCGTGGACTGGCTGCGCGCCAACCCCGGCCCGGTGATGATCGAGAACTACAAGGTCGCGCCGCCGAAACGCGAGGACATGAAGGAGGACATGGAAGCCCTCATCCATCACTTCAAATTGTTCACCGAAGGCTACAGCGTGCCGGCCGGCGAAACCTACAGCGCGGTCGAGGCGCCCAAGGGCGAGTTCGGCGTGTACATGATTTCCGATGGCGCCAACAAGCCGTTCCGCGTGAAGTGCCGCGCGCCGAGTTTCGTGCATCTCTCGTCGATGGATTCGATCATCCGCGGCTACATGCTGGCCGACGTGGTGGCGATGGTCGGCACCTACGACCTGGTGTTCGGTGAGGTGGACAGGTGAACACAAACGTCGCACAGCCCGACAAGGCAGGCCAGGATGGCCGTGTTGAGCGCGCTTCCCGGCGCCGTCGCATGACGCCGAGCATCGCGGCCGGGCGCGCGGGAAAGGCGCGCATGTTCGAGCACAGGGATGTGCGAGTTCGCGCCGGCGCGCGCCCGGCGAGAAGCGCAGGGAAGTCGAGCCGACACGATGTCGGCGAGACCGTCATGCCGAGCGCAATGGTTTTGGCGACTTTTGCCGAAACAAAAGTCGCCCGCTCGCGGCAGCGAGCGGAACCCAAAGCAATCTTGCGATCCAGACGCAAGCGGTTCCGTCTCCCATTCCACCACACGCATGCACGGACATCCTCTCCCGCGAGCGGGAGAGGAGAGCAGCAGAGCGAAGCGCGCGCATGAGAGCCACCGGCAATTTCGACAAGGTCAAGGACGTCGATCCGATGGTCGCGCTGACGGATGCGACGCGCGCGCACATCGACCATTGGGCCGCGAAGTTTCCGCCGGACCGCAAGCGTTCGGCGGTGATCCAGGGACTGATGGCCGCGCAGGAACAGCACGGCGGCTGGCTCACCGACGAGTTGATCGCGGCGGTGGCGAAATACCTCACGATTCCGCCGGTGTGGGCCTACGAGGTCGCGACGTTCTATTCGATGTTCGCGCTGGAGCCGGTCGGCCGCCACAACGTGGCGATCTGCACCAACATCTCCTGCTGGTTGAACGGCGGCGAGGATCTCGTGCGTCATTGCGAGAAGAAATACGGCATCAGGCTCGGCGAGAGCAGCCCGGACGGCAAGGTGTTCCTGAAGCGCGAGGAGGAATGCCTCGCCGCCTGCGCCGGCGCGCCGATGATGGTGGTGGACGGGCATTACCACGAGAACCTCACCATCCAGAAAGTGGACGAAATCTTGGACGGACTCGAATAACCCATGGCTTACGGTCCCGCCCCGCAGGAACACCAGGTCGTCTACACCACGCTGCATTTCGAGCAGCCGTGGACGATCGAGAATTACCGCAAGACTGGCGGCTGGCAGGCGTGGGAAAAAATCCTGGCCGAGAAACCCGATCCGCAGACCATCGTCGACGAGTTGAAGAAAAGCTCGCTGCGCGGGCGCGGCGGCGCGGGTTTTCCCACCGGCATGAAATGGTCATTCATGCCGCGCAACGCGCCCGGCCAGAAATACATCCTGTGCAATTCCGACGAATCGGAACCCGGCACCTGCAAGGACCGCGACATCCTGCGCTTCAATCCGCACTCGGTGCTGGAAGGCATGGCCATCGCCTGCTACGCCACCGGGTCCACCGTTGGCTACAACTACCTGCGCGGCGAGTTCCACCACGAGCCGTTCGAGCACATGGAGCAGGCGCTGCGCGAAGCGCGCGAGGCCGGGTTGCTGGGCAAGAACCTCAAGGGCAGCGGCATCGACTGCGAGATCCACAACGCGCTCGGCGCCGGCGCATATATATGTGGCGAGGAAACCGCGCTGATGGAATCGCTGGAAGGCAAGAAAGGCCAGCCGCGCTTCAAGCCGCCGTTTCCCGCCGGTTTCGGCCTGTACGGCCGTCCGACCACGATCAACAACACCGAGACCTTCGCCTCCGCGCCGGCGATCCTGCGCAACGGCGCGGACTGGTTCCTCAATCTCGGCAAGCCCAACAACGGCGGCCCGAAGATTTTTTCGGTGTCGGGTCACGTCAACAAGCCGGGCAATTTCGAGATCCGCCTCGGCACGCCGTTCTCCGAACTGCTGGAAATGGCCGGCGGCGTGCGCAACGGCCACAGGATCAAGGGTGTGATCCCGGGTGGCTCGTCGATGCCGGTGCTGCCGGGCGAGACGATGATGGGACTCACGATGGATTACGACGCGCTGAGCAAGGCCGGTTCCGGCCTCGGCTCCGGCGCGGTGATCGTGATGGACGAAACGACTTGCATGGTGCGCGCGTGCACGCGCATCGCGCGCTTTTATTTCGCCGAATCCTGCGGCCAGTGCACGCCCTGCCGCGAAGGCACCGGCTGGATGTACCGCGTGCTGTCGCGCATCGTGGAAGGCAAGGGCACCATCGACGACCTGCATCGCCTGAAAGCCGTCGCCGGACAGATCGAAGGCCACACCATCTGCGCTTTCGGCGAAGCCGCGGCGTGGCCGGTGCAGGGATTCCTGCGCCATTACTGGCACGAGTTCGAATACTACGTGCAGAACGGCCGCTCGATGGTCGATTCACGCATGGAGATGGCGGCATGACGCGGTCGGCGATGTCATCTCACTATGCGAATAGTGAGCGGTCAGCGGTCAGCGGTCAGCGGAACGGCGCGTGCAGCCGTTCACCGCGCACCGCTCTTCCGCTCACGAAGGCATCCGCATGAGCGCCGCGCCGAAAGACGTCGCTCCCGAGCTGGTCGACATCGAGATCGACGGCAAGCCGCTGCAGGCGCCGAAGAACGCGATGATCATCCAGGCCGCGGACGCGGCCGGCATCCCGATTCCGCGCTTCTGCTACCACAAGAAACTGGCGATCGCGGCGAATTGCCGCCAGTGCCTGGTGGAAGTGGAGATGGGCGGCAAGCCGATGCCCAAGCCGCAGCCCGCGTGCGCCACGCCGATCGCCGCCGGCATGAAGGTGTTCACGCACTCCGACAAGGCGATGCGCTGGCAGCGCGACGTGATGGAGTTCCTGCTCATCAATCATCCGCTGGATTGCCCGATCTGCGACCAGGGCGGCGAATGCGAACTGCAGGACGTCTCGCTCGGCTACGGGCGCTCGGTGTCGCGTTACACGGAGCGCAAGCGCGTGGTCGCCGACGAGGACCTCGGCCCGCTGGTCGCCACCGACATGACGCGTTGCATCCAGTGCACGCGCTGCGTGCGCTTCAGCGCGGAGATCGCCGGCACCTACGAACTCGGCGGCATGGGCCGCGGCGAGATGCTCGAGATCGGCACCTACATCGGCAAGGCGATCACGAGCGAATTGTCCGGCAACATCATCGACGTCTGTCCGGTCGGCGCGCTCACCAACAAGCCGTTCCGTTTTCGCGCGCGCGCCTGGGAACTGATCGCGCGGCCGTCGCTCGGCTACCACGATGCGCTCGGTTCCAACCTCTGGCTGCACACGCGCAGCGGCCAGGTGCTGCGCGCGGTGCCGCGCGACAACGAAGCGGTCAACGAGTGCTGGCTGTCGGATCGCGACCGCTACAGTTGCGAAGGCCTGTATGCGCCCGATCGCGCGCTGAAGCCCGCGATCAAGCGCGATGGCGCCTGGCGCGACGTGGAATGGACGGAAGCGCTGGACTTCGCCGCCACGAAACTCAAGGCGCATTCCGGCAACGACGTCGGCGCGCTCGTGCATCCGGCCACGTCGTGCGAGGAAGGCGTGTTGCTGAAGCGGATCGTGCAAGCGCTCGGCAGCGGCAACATCGATCATCGCCTCCGCGCGCTGGATCTTTCCGACGGCGCTGCCGCGGCGCCGTTCGAGATGCCGTTGGCGCAACTGGAACATGCGAGATCGGTGCTGCTGATCGGTTGCGATCCACGCAGTGAAGCGCCGCTGCTGAACCATCGTTTGCGCCAGGCCAGCAAGCGCGGCGCGAAGATCTTCGCGATCAATCCGGTGCATTTCGATTTCAACTATCCGCTGGCCTGCGAAAAGCTGTTCGCGCCGCAGTATCTGGTCGAGGCGATGCTGTGCACGGCCAAGGGCGCGGGCGCGGGCAGCGACGACAAGATGCTCGCCGACGCCATCGCCGGGGCGGACGATCACGCCGATGCGAAAACCTGGGCGGATGCCCTGCGCGAAGGCGGTTCGGTGGTGATCTTCGGCCACGCCGCCGCGCAACATCCGCATGCCGCGACGCTGCGCGCGCTGGCGAAGGGCGTCGCACGCGCCACCGGCGCCGCGTTCAATGAAATTCCCGACGGCGCCAATGCGGTCGGCCTGGCGCAGGCCGGCGTGTTGCCGGGCGCCGATGGCCTGGACGCGCGCGCGATGCTGGAACAGGCGCGCAAGACATACGTTCTCTACGGCGCCGAACCGCCGCCGGATTTCGCCGACGGCGCGCTGGCGATGCGCGCGCTGCACGAGGCGGATTGCGTGATCGCGTTCAGCGCATTCGCATCCGAAGCGCTGCGCGATGTCGCCGACGTGATCCTGCCGATCGGGCTGACGCCCGAAATCGACGCCACGCTGGTGAATGTCGACGGCACCGCGCAAACCGGCGCAGCCGGATCGGCGTTGCCGGGCGATGCACGCGCGGGCTGGCGCGTGCTGCGCGCGCTGGGCGGCATGCTCGAAGTGCCGGGTTTCGATTTCACCGACATCGCGCAGCTGCGCGCGACGATGCCGGACACGGGCCGCACGCAACCGGATTACGCGCGCAAGCCGCTGGGCGAAGCGGGTGTCGCAGCATCTGCTTCGACGTCCGCCAACGGTGCGCTGGTGCGTTTCGGCAACGTGCCGATCTACCGCGTCGATGCCGTGACGCGCCGCGCCGCGCCGCTGCAGGAGCACCCGCTCAACCGGCCGCCGGCCCTGCGCCTCAACGCCGCGGATGCCGCCGCGTTGAAACTGGAAGATGGCGCGCACGCGAACGTCAATGGCGTGGTGCTGCCGGTGGCGGTCGATGCCGCGGTGCCGGAAGGTTGCGCCTGGATCGAGGCCGCGCACGAGGCCACTGCATTGCTGCCGCCGTATGGCGCGACATTGGCGATCAGCAAGGCGGATGCGGCATGAACACGCAATCCGACCTGCTGCTTTTCATCTTCACGCTGCTGAAGATTTTCGCGATTGCGCTGCCGCTGATCATCGCGGTGGCGATGTACGTGTGGTGGGAGCGCAAGGTGATCGGCTGGATGCACGTGCGCATCGGCCCCAACAAGATCGGCCCGTTCGGCCTGCTGCAGGCGTTCGCCGACGTCTTCAAGCTGCTGTTGAAGGAAGTGGTCACGCCGACCAACGCCAACCTGTTCCTGTATTTCCTGGCGCCGCTGCTGTCGGTGATTCCCGCGCTGGCGGTGTGGGCGGTGATTCCCTTCGACGAGCACGTGGTGCTGGCCAACATCAACGCCGGCCTGCTGTACCTGCTGGCGATGACGAGCCTGGGCGTGTACGGCATCATCCTCGCTGGCTGGGCGTCCAACTCGCGTTATGCGCTGCTGGGCGCAATGCGTTCCGCCGCGCAGGTGATCTCCTACGAAATCGCGATGGGCATGGCGCTGGTGTGCGTGCTGATCCTCGCCGGCAGCCTCAACCTCAGCGCGATCGTCGACGCGCAGGCGGGACACAAGGGGCCGTTCGACTGGTTCTGGCTGCCGCTGCTGCCGATGTTCCTGGTCTATTACATCTCCGGCGTGGCCGAGACCAACCGCGCGCCGTTCGACGTGGCGGAAGGCGAATCGGAAATCGTCGCCGGCTTCCACGTCGAATATTCCGGTTCGGCGTTCGCGATTTTCTTCCTCGCCGAATACGCCAACATGATCCTGGTGTCGTTCCTGGCGCCGATCCTGTTCCTGGGTGGCTGGCTGAGCCCGTTCCAGGGCGTGGCGTTCCTCGGTTTCCTCGCCGCACCCGGCTGGTGGTGGCTGGCGATCAAGGCATTCCTGTTCGCCACCGCTTTCTTGTGGCTGCGCGCCACCTTCCCGCGTTACCGCTACGACCAGATCATGCGATTGGGCTGGAAGGTATTCATCCCGATCTCGATCGTGTGGATTTTCGTGGCGGGGCTGTTCAAGTATTTCCACGTGGTCACGATAGGCGGATGAGCGCGTCATGAATCGCATCGTCAACTACGTCAAGAGCCTGCTGCTGCTGGAGCTGTTCGCGGGGCTGTGGGTCACGCTCAAGTACCTGTTCAAGCCGAAGTACACCATGCATTACCCGATGGAGAAGATCCCGCAGTCCAACCGTTTCCGCGGACTGCATGCGCTGCGCCGCTATCCCAACGGCGAGGAGCGCTGCATCGCCTGCAAGTTGTGCGAGGCGGTATGCCCGGCGCTGGCGATCACCATCGACTCGGCGCCACGCGCGGACGGCACGCGCCGCACCACGCGCTACGACATCGACCTGTTCAAGTGCATCTACTGCGGCTTCTGCGAGGAGAGCTGCCCGGTGGATTCGATCGTGGAAACCGGCATCCACGAATACCATTTCGAGCAGCGCGGCCAGAACGTCGTGACCAAGCCGCAGTTGCTGGCGATCGGCGACCGCTTCGAATCGCAGATCGCCGCCGCCCGCGCGCAGGACGCGGCCTACCGATGAGCGCCATGCACGCCATCTTCCAACTGGCCTGCTTCTGGGCCTTCGCCGCGGTCGCCACGATCGCCGCGCTGGGTGTCATCACGCTGCGCAATTCGGTGCACGCGGTGCTGGCGCTGGTGCTGACCTTCTTCTCGACGGCCTGCATCTGGCTGCTGCTGCAGGCGGAGTTCCTCGCGATCGCGCTGGTGGTGGTCTACGTCGGCGCGGTGATGGTGCTGTTCCTGTTCGTGGTGATGATGCTGGACATCAAGGTGGAGCCGTTGCGCGAGCGCTTCATCCGCTACCTGCCGCTGGGCGTGGTGGTGGCGGGCATCATGCTGGTGGAGATGCTCGGCATCATCGGCGTGCGCAGCATGGACGTGCTGGCGGGACCGAATCCGGCCGGCACGTCGAACACGGAATGGCTGGGGCAGGCGCTGTTCACGCGTTTCCTGCTGCCGTTCGAAGTCGCCGCGTTGATCCTGACCGTCGGCCTGGTCGCCGCGGTGGTGCTGGCCGCGCGCACGCGCACCGACAAGAAGCATCAGGATCCGGCGCAGCAGGTGGCGGTGCGGGCCTCGCAGCGCGTGCGGCTGGTGAAGATGCGCGCCGAGACCGGCACGCCGAAGGAGCCGCAGGCATGATCATTCCCCTTGCGTACTACATCGTGTTCGGCACCGTGCTGTTCTGCATCGCGATCGCCGGCGTGTTCATCAACCGCAAGAACGTGATCGTGCTGCTGATGTGCATCGAGCTGATGCTGCTGGCGGTGAACACCAATTTCGTGGCGTTCTCGCGCTTCCTCGGCGATCCGGCGGGCCAGGTGTTCGTGTTCTTCATCCTGACCGTGGCCGCGGCGGAGTCCGCGATCGGCCTGGCGATCCTGGTATTGCTGTTCCGCAACCGCGGCACGGTCAACGTGGCCGAAATCGACACGCTGAAGGACTGAAGGAAAGACGATGCCGATCCCGACGTCCATCCTGCTGATCATCGTGCTGGCGCCGCTGGCGGGCGCGCTGCTCGCGGGTCTGCTGCGCAACCGGATCGGCCGCGCCGGCGCGGCCGGCGTGACGATCCTCGGCGTCGCGGTCTCGTGCGCACTGTCGTGCTGGGTGCTGTACCAACTGGTCTGGGGCGGCGCGCCGGACTTCAACGCCGACGTCTACACATGGTTCACGGTCGGCAAGCTGTCGTTGCACGTCGGCTTCATGGTGGACCGCCTCACCGCGATGATGCTGGTGGTGGTCACCTTCGTCTCGCTGATGGTGCACATCTACACGATCGGTTACATGGCCGATGACGACGGGTTCCAGCGCTTCTTCGCCTACATCGCGCTGTTCACCTTCTCGATGCTGATGCTGGTGATGGCCAACAACTTCCTGCAGCTGTTCTTCGGCTGGGAAGCGGTGGGCCTGGTGTCCTACCTGCTGATCGGGTTCTGGTTCACGCGCGACAGCGCGACCTTCGCCTCGCTCAAGGCGTTCCTGGTCAACCGCGTCGGCGACTTCGGCTTCGTGCTCGGCATAGCGGCCGTGCTGTATGCCTTCGGCACGCTGGATTACGGCACGGTATTCGCGCAGGCCGGCACGCTGGACGGCAAGACCATCGAGGTGATCGGCAGCCATCCGTGGTCGCTGGCCACCGTGATCTGCGTGCTGCTGTTCGTCGGCGCGATGGGCAAGTCCGCGCAGGTGCCGCTGCACGTGTGGCTGCCGGATTCGATGGAAGGCCCGACGCCGATCTCCGCGCTGATCCACGCCGCGACGATGGTGACCGCCGGCATCTTCATGGTCGCGCGCATGTCGCCGCTGTTCGAGCATTCGGAAACCGCGCTGACCTTCGTGCTGGTGATCGGGGCGACCACCGCGTTGTTCACCGGCCTGATCGGCATCGTGCAGAACGACATCAAGAAGGTGGTCGCGTATTCCACGCTGTCGCAGCTCGGCTACATGACCACCGCGCTGGGCGTGTCGGCGTATTCCGCCGGCGTGTACCACCTGATGACGCATGCCTTCTTCAAGGCGCTGCTGTTCCTGGGCGCGGGTTCGGTGATCGTGGCCATGCACCACGAACAGGACATGCGCTACATGGGCGGCCTGCGCAAGTACATGCCGATCACCTGGATCACGATGTGGATCGGTTCGCTGGCGCTGGCCGGCGCGCCCGGGTTCGCCGGGTTCTTCTCGAAGGATTCGATCATCGAGGCGGTCGGCGCCTCGCATCGCGCGGGTTCAAGCTACGCGTATTTCTGCGTGCTGATCGGCGTATTCGTCACGGCGTTGTACAGCTTCCGCCTGCTGTACATGACCTTCCATGGCAAGGAACGCTTCAAGGTCGAACATTCGCATGGCGGGCACGGCCACGACGATCACCACGGGCACCAGCCGGGCGTGCTGGCGCACGCGCCGCACGAATCGCCGTGGGTGATCACCGTGCCGCTGATCCTGCTGGCGATTCCCTCGGTGCTCGTCGGCTGGTTCACCATCGGTCCGATGCTGTTCGGCGGCTGGTTCGGATCGTCCATCCATGTCGCGCCCGCGAACGACGTGCTCGGTGAAGTCGGCCGCGAGTTCCACGGCGCGCTGCCGATGGTGCTGCACGGGTTCGCCGGGGCGCCGTTCTGGATCGCGCTGGCCGGTTTCGCGGTGGCTACCTACATCTGGCTGTTCAACCCCGCTGTCGCCACGCGCGCGGAGAAGATGTTCCTGCCGGTGTATCGCATGCTGGTGCGCAAATACTGGTTTGACGAGCTCTACTACAACGTGTTCGCGCGCGGCGGACGCGCGCTGGGCCGCGCGTTCTGGAAGGGCGGCGACGGCGCGTTGCTGGACGGCGTGATGGTGGACGGTTCCGCATCCTTCATCGCGCGCAGCGCGCAGGTCGTGCGCCGCCTGCAATCCGGTTATCTGTATCACTACGCCTTCGCGATGATCGTGGGGCTGATCCTGCTGCTCGGCGGCTTCTGGTATTGGGGGCTGCATTGATGAATGCGTGGCCGTTGCTGAGCATGCTGATCTGGGCGCCGATCCTCGGCGCGGTGCTGGTGCTTTTCTGCGGCAACGCGCGGCCGCGCCTCGCGCGCTGGCTGTCGCTGCTGGTCGCGGTGATCGTGTTCGCGATCAGCCTGTGCCTGCTGCCCGGTTTCGATTTCGGCAGCGGCACGATGCAGTACGGCGAAGTGCATCGCTGGCTGCCGGCGATCCACTCGGATTACCGCCTCGGCGTGGACGGCATTTCGATCGCGCTGATCATCCTCACCACGTTCACCACGGTGCTGGTGATCGGCGGCGCATGGGAAGTGATCAAGGACAAGGTGCACCAGTACATGGCCGCGATGCTGGTGCTGCAAGGCCTGATGATCGGCGTGTTCTGCGCGATGGACGCGCTGCTGTTCTACGTGTTCTTCGAGGCCATGCTGATCCCGATGTTCATCATCATCGGCATCTGGGGCGGCCCGCGCCGCATCTACGCCACGCTGAAATTCTTCATCTTCACCTTCTTCGGCGCGATCTTCATGCTGGTCGCGCTGATCTGGCTGTACCTGAAAGCCGGCACCTTCGATCTCAACGTGCTGTGGTCGCTGCCGCTGACGATGACGGAACAGATCTGGCTGTTCCTGGCCTTCCTGATCGCGTTCGCGGTCAAGGTGCCGATGGTGCCGGTGCACACCTGGCTGCCGGACGCGCACGTGGAGGCGCCGACCGGCGGTTCGGTGATCCTGGCCGCGATCATGCTGAAGGTGGGTACTTACGGATTCGTGCGCTTCTCGCTGCCGATCGTGCCGGACGCCTCGCAACAACTGGCGTGGCTGGTGATCGCGCTGAGTCTGGTCGCGGTGATCTACATCGGCTACGTCGCGCTGGTGCAGGAAGACATGAAGAAGCTGGTGGCGTATTCGTCGATCGCGCACATGGGCTTCGTGACGCTCGGCCTGTTCATCGTGTTCATGCTGGTGCGCGGGTTGAACGATCCGCAAGCCGCGCAACTCGGCGCGCAGGGCGCGATGGTGCAGATGATTTCGCACGGGTTCGTTTCCGGCGCGATGTTCACCTGCATCGGCGTGATGTACGACCGCCTGCACACGCGCCAGATCAAGGATTACGGCGGCCTGGCGAAGGTGATGCCGTGGTTCGCCGCCTTCATGGTGCTGTTCGCGATGGCCAACTGCGGCCTGCCGGGCACCAGCGGCTTCGTCGGCGAGTTCATGGTGCTGCTGGCCAGCTTCGAGGCCAATCCCTGGATCGCATTGCTGGCCGCGTTCACGCTGATCATCGGCGCCGCCTACACGCTGTGGCTGGTCAAGCGCGTGGTGTTCGGCGACGTGACCAGCGACGCGGTGCGCACGATGACGGACATCAATCCGCGCGAGGCCGCGGTGCTCACCGCATTCGCGGCGGCGGTGCTGGCGGTCGGCATCTGGCCGGCGCCGCTGACGCACCTGATGGATGCGTCGGTGGCGCATCTGGTGAACCAGGCATTGGCGACGAAGTTGTGATTTTTGCGAACAGTGCGGTCATGGATGACCGCTGTTTGACTGTAGTGATCATGGAATATCACAGAAAATCGAGAAGTGCAGCATGGATGTCTGCATTTTTGATCTTTGCGTATCGGGATGTTCGCGACTTTCCAGGGCTCTTATGTTCTCGATGAACGACCTGTTGGTGATGTTGCCGGAGCTGTACATGGCCGGTGCCGCCTGCCTGTTGCTGCTGATCGACGCGTTCCTGCGCGACGAGCAGCGCGGCGCCATCCACTGGATGGCGGTGCTGGTGCTGGTCGTGGCGATCTACCTTGTGATCTTCGGACAGCCGAACGGAACTGCCATCGCCTTCGACGGCATGTTCGTGCGCGACCGCATGGCGGAGATCCTGAAAGTGTTCGCGCTGGGCGCGACCGCGATCGTGTTCGTGATTTCGCGCCCGTATTTGCGCGACCGCAAGCTGCTGATCGGCGAGTTCTACATCCTGGGCCTGTTCGCGGTGCTGGGGCTGATGCTGCTGATCTCGGCCGGCAACCTGGTATCGCTGTACCTGGGCCTGGAGCTCTACAGCCTTTCCGCCTACGCGCTGATCGCCCTGAACCGCGATTCGCGCCTGTCGTCGGAAGCGGCGATCAAGTACTTCGTGCTGAGCGCGCTGGCCTCCGGCCTGCTGCTGTACGGCATGTCGATGATCTACGGCGCCACCGGCACGCTGGCACTGGACGCCATCCATCGCGCCGCGACGACGACCACGCATTCCGGCCTGTTGCGCTTCGGCCTGGTGTTCCTGGTGGTCGGCATCGGCTTCAAGTTCGGCGCCGCGCCGTTCCACATGTGGATCCCGGACGTGTACGAGGGCGCGCCGACGCCGGTAGTGGCCTTCATCAGTTCCGCGCCCAAGCTCGCCGCGTTCGGCATGGCGTGGCGGCTGCTGGAATCCGGGATGGGAAGCTGGGTGGCCGACTGGCGGCTGATGCTGGCTGCGCTGGCGGTGCTGTCGATGGCGATCGGCAACGTGGCCGCGATCGCGCAGACCAACCTCAAGCGCATGCTCGGTTATTCCACGATCTCGCACATGGGCTTCCTGCTGCTCGGCCTGGCCGGCGGCTCCGCGGGAGGCTACACCGCGGCGCTGTACTACGCGGTGTGCTACGCGCTGATGTCCACCGCGGCGTTCGGCATCATCCTGCTGCTGGCGCGCGCAGGTTTCGAATGCGAGATGATCGACGACTTGAAAGGACTCAACCGCCGCTCGCCGTGGTTCGCGGGGATGATGGCGATCGCGATGTTCTCGCTGGCCGGCGTGCCACCGCTGTTCGGCTTCTTCGCCAAGGTGATGGTGCTGAAGTCCGCGATCGACGCGCACATGCTGTGGCTTGCCATCG
Organism: Rhodanobacteraceae bacterium; assembly: GCA_035552915.1. GTDB lineage: Bacteria > Pseudomonadota > Gammaproteobacteria > Xanthomonadales > Rhodanobacteraceae > 66-474. Next base: position 57,146 of record DATNEQ010000028.1, on the reverse strand, counting down.
TGGCCATCGCGTTCTCGATCATCGGCATCTTCTATTACCTGCGCGTGGTCAAGGTGATGTATTTCGACGCGCCGCAGGAAGGCGCGCCGCCGCTGCAGCCGGTGCCGGATGTTTCGCTGCGCCTAGTGCTCTCGGCCAACGCGCTCGCGCTGCTGGCGCTGGGCATCGATTCCGGCCCGCTGCTGGGGTGGTGCCAGCGCGCGTTCGCGGGCTGATCGACTTCTCGCTCCCGCGCCGCCTTTTGCCGTTCCACGGCTGACGGGGGGTGCGCGCCGCTGCGTGCTTTCCCCCCGCTTTTCCTTTCATTTTCCGATTGTGACGGCGCCTTGTTGGCCGATCCTTTCCGGGTTTCTTGCAATTACAAATCTAAATGAGATACATTCGTATTATTGGTAGCGACATATCCGACCGATCGAGCGAATGAGAGCGGTGCGGCGACGGGTTCGCCACGCGCGGATGGGGCGCAGGAGGAGTTTCATAGTGACGAGATTGCGAATGATGCCGCTCGCCGGCCTGATTTGCGCCGTGCTGGCGACATCGCAGGCGATGGCAGCGGACAATGTCGCTGCCGGGACGGCAGGCAGTGATGCGAGCCATCCCACGGAGCTTTCGACCATCCAGGTCACCGGCACGCGCCTGCGCGCGCCGATCGCGATGGACGTGCCCGGCACGGTGTCGACGATCGACCGCGAGCAGATGGACCGGCAACTGGTGACGACGATCCGCGATCTCGTCCGCTACGAGCCGGGCGTGTCCGCGATCGGTACGGCCGGCCGCTTCGGGCTGGACAGCTTCAACATCCGCGGCCTGTCCGGCAACCGCAGTTACATGCAGGTCGACGGTGTGCCGATGCCGGCATCGTTCGGCGCGGATCTCGGCGGCGGCGTGCGCGCGGGGCGCGATTTCATCGACCTCGACCAGATCAAGCAGGTCGAGATCCTGCGTGACCCGATCTCTGCGTTGTATCCGTCCGATGCGCTGGGCGGTGCGGTGATCCTGACCACCAAGGATCCCGCCGATTACCTGCAAGCCGGCCGCTCGACTCATGCCTCGGTCAAGGAGCAGTACGACAGCACCGACCGCAGCTACGACACCACGGCCACGTTCGCCGGCGGCGACCAGGCCAACGGCTTCCTGCTGGTGGCCAATCATCGCGACGGCCACGAGACCGACAACATGGGCGATGTCGGCGGCACCGGCGCCACCCGCACCGAGCCCGACCCGCTGCGTTACCACGTGAACAGCCTGCTCGGGAAATACGTGCACACCGCCGACAGCGGTCGCGCCGACCGCGTGATCGTGGATGCCGCGCAGACCCGCACCAGCACCGACGGATTATCCGAGCTGGTACCGGATCCGTTCGAGGGATTCGTCCCGGACTATTACCTGTCGCAGGACATCGACACGCGCCTGCGCATCAGCGCGGGGCAGTGGTTTCCGCATCTGGATTCCGCGCTCGCCGATACGCTGGACTGGAGGCTGTACGGGCAATCGAGCCGCACACGCTCGTATACCCAGACTGACACGCCGACGGTGTGGCGCTACTTCGACACGCTGCCGCTGCTCGAGCGCGTGATCGGCGGCAAGCTGGTGGCGATCAAGCATTTCGGCGATGGCGGCACGGTCAGCCAGAAACTGAGCTACGGCATCGAGGCTTCGCGTACCAACGCGCAGTCGAACGTCGACGGCTACGGCGTCGACAAGCAGACCGGCGAAACCGGCAAGAGCAACGCCTTCATGCCGGGCAATTATCCGTTGCACCTGTTCCCGGAAAGCAATACCAACCGCTACGCGCTGTTCGCGCAAGACGAGATTTTCCTGCTCGACGGTCGCCTCGTGGTCACGCCCGGTGCGCGCGCCGAACGCTACGAATACCTGCCGCAGGCCGATGCGCTGTATCAGGCGTACAACCCGGGCTACGCGCAGCGCGATTACGACAAGAACTACATTTCACCCAAGTTCGGCGCGATCTGGCATTTCGGCAACGCGTTGAGCATGTACGCGGATTACGCCTACGGTTTCCGCCCGCCGTTGTACAGCGAAATCGCCGGCGCGTGGAACGAGCAACCCGTGCCCGGCGTCAACATCGCGTTCCTTCCGAATCCGGACCTGAAGGCGGAAACCAGCCGCAACGCCGAAGTAGGGCTGCGTGGACAGGGCGAGGCCGGCTGGTTCAACGTCGGCGCGTACTACAACCGCTATCGCAATTTCATCTGGTCCGGTTACCAGTTGGCGCCTTCGCAGGTGCCGCCGTGGGCTTACCAGATTTCGCCCGGCGCGTTCTTCAACCAGTTCTTCCAGGCGGTCAATGCGTCGCGCGCGGTGATCAAGGGCGTCGAAGCCAGCGGCCAACTGCAGTTGGGTGCACTGAGTCCTTCACTGCAGGGCTGGTCGTTGCGCGCCAGCGCCGCGATCGCCAGCGGCAAGTTGATCCAGCCCGGCGAGGATTTCTATTCGCCGCTCAATACCGTCGATCCGGCCAAGCTGGTCGTCGGCGTCGGCTACGACGCGACGGACTGGGGTGTCGAACTGGTCGGTACCGCGGTGCGCCGCCACGCCCTGCTGAGCGATCCGACGTATTTCAGGCCCGCCGGTTACGGCACGCTGGATTTCTACGCGCACTACACGCCGCTGCGAAATCTGGAGCTGTACGCGGGGCTCACCAATCTCACCAACCGAAAGTACTGGGACTGGGGCAGCCTCAACGGCGGCACGCTCGGCAACCTGATCAGCGGCAATGGCGTCAACGACGCCGGAACCGGCGGCCTGCCCGCCGACCGCCTCACGATGCCGGGCCGCAATTTCAGCCTGACGGCCAAAATCGACTTCTGACGCGAGGAAATGGCGATGTTGAACGAAAGCACTGCGATCACGACGACCGTCATGCCGCCCGCGCAATTGCAGCAGGCGTGGCGGGAGCTACGCACCGCGGAACCGATGTTGCGCGCGCGCGATCTGGCGGAGAGGCTCGGCGTCAGCGAAGGCGAATTGGTGGCCAGCCGCTGCGGCGACGGCGACATCGTACGCCTGCAGGGGCCGTGGGACGAACTGATCCGCGATCTGCCCGCGCTCGGCCGCGTGATGGCGCTCACGCGCAACGACAGTTGCGTGCACGAGAAGAAGGGCGAATTCGACAACATCGACCTCGGACCGATGATGGGCGTGGTGTTGAACGAGGCGATCGACCTGCGAATCTTCCTGCGCCACTGGCGCCACTGGCGCCACGGTTACGCGGTGCGCGAGGAATCGCGCGGCCGCACGCTAGAGAGCCTGCAGTTCTTCGACGGCGACGGCAGGGCGGTTCACAAGGTCTATCTCACCGACCACAGTCACCGTGAAGGCTGGGAACAATTGCTGGCGCGCTTCCGCGCGCCGGAACAATCCGTCGTGCTGGAAGTGCGCGAGGTCGCCGATCCACTATCTGCATCGCTCGACGATGCGAAAGTGGACGTCGATGCCCTGCGCGCAGGCTGGCGCGCGATGCGCGATCCGCACGATTTCTTCGCGCTGATGAAGAAGCACAAGACCACGCGCCTGCAGGCGCTGCACCTGGTCGGCCGCGAGTTCGCGCGCAAGGTGGCCAATGAATCGGTTCGCCATGTGTTCGAGCGCGCCGCCATCTGCGGATTGCCGTTGATGGTGTTCGTCGGTTCGCCCGGCGTGGTGCAGATCCACACCGGGCCCGTGCACAACATCAAGACGATGGGGCCATGGCTCAACGTGCTGGATGACGATTTCAACCTGCATCTGCGCGCGGACCACATCGCGGAAAGCTGGGTGGTGGACAAGCCGTCGCCGGATGGTCCCGTCACCTCGCTGGAGCTCTACGATGCGAACGGCGTGCAGATCGCGCAGGTGTTCGGCAAGCGCAAACCAGGCACGCCGCAATTGCCGCCTTGGCGCGCGCTGGCGGAAAGCCTGTCCGACGCGGAACTTGCGCATGCGTAGCGGATTCTTGCGCGCTGCGCTCACGGCATTGCTGGCCGTCGCAGGCGCGGCGCAAGCCGCGGCACCCGCGACCGGCCTGCAACGCATCGTCGCGCTGGGCGGCGACATCACCGAAACGGTCTACGCGCTCGGCGCGCAGAACATGCTGGTCGGCGTGGACAGCACCAGCGAATGGCCGGTGGCGGCGAAGCGATTGCCGAACGTCGGCTACGTGCGCCAGCTCAATGCCGAAGGCGTGCTGGCGCTGCATCCGCGGTTGATCGTCGCTACCCATGATGCCGGGCCGCCGCAGGCGATCGCGCAATTGCGCAGCGCAGGCGTGCGCATCGAAGTGATGCCGCCTTCGCGCACACCGGCGGACGTCGTCGCGAAGATCCGTGCGGTCGGGCATCTGCTGGATCGCCACGCGGAAGCGCAACGGCTGGCTGCGAAGATCGAAGGCGAATATGACGATCTCGCGCGTCGCGTCGCAGGCATGCATTCGCCACCGCGCGTGCTGTTCCTGCTTTCCTTCGGCAACGGCAGCCCAATGGCGGCGGGGCAGGGCACCGCGGCCGACACGGTCATCGCGCTGGCAGGCGGCCGCAATGTGGCGCAGGGCTACAAGGGGTACAAGCCGGTGTCGGCGGAAGCGCTGGCGGCGCTGGCGCCGCAGCTGATCGTGGTGATGGGCGACGGCGATCACGCACGCGCGCTCGATGCCGTGATGAAACTGCCGGGCGTGGCGCAAACGCCGGCGGGGGCCTCGCGCCGTATCGTTCCCGTCGATGGCGAGGCGTTGCTCGGCTTCGGCCCGCGCAGCGCGGAACAGACGCTGCTCCTGCAACGGACGTTTGCATCCGCCTCGCCATGAGCACGGTGGCGCTGCCGCGGATCGTTCCGCGCCGCGCGCATCCGCGCGCACTCGGCATCCTGGCGGTGCTGCTGGTGCTGGCCGTTTGCTGGGGCCTCGGTCGCGGCGCGATGGCGCTTTCCCTGAGCGACGTTGTCGCGGCGATCCTGCACATGCTCGGCGGCGCGGTGCTCGACGAAAACGACCGCGTGGTGTTGATGCTGCGCCTGCCTCGCGTGCTGATGGCGGTACTGGTCGGTGCGTCGCTGGCGTGCGGCGGCGCCACGATGCAGGGGTTGTTCCGCAATCCGCTCGCCGATCCAGGGCTGATCGGGGTGTCGTCGGGCGCGGCACTCGGCGCGGTGGCGATGATCGTGCTGGGTCGCACGTTGATGAGCGCGATGCCTGGGATCGCGGGTTCGCTCGGCGTGACAGGTGCCGCATTCGCGGGCGGCCTGCTGGCGACTTGCATGGTGTACGCGATCGGGCACCGGCGTACCGGTGTCGGGACGCTGTTGCTGGCAGGCGTGGCGATTGGCGCGATCGCGATGGCGGGCGTGGGCCTGCTGACCTTCGTTGCCGACGAAACGCAATTGCGCGATCTCACCTTCTGGTCCCTCGGCAGCCTCGGCGGCAGCGACTGGCACCGATTCGCGGTGATCGCGCCCTTGATGTTGGTGCCATTGCTTGGATTGCCGTACGCCGCGCGCGGGTTGAATGCGTTGTTGCTCGGTGAGCGCGAAGCCGCGTTGCTCGGCTTCCGTCCGGAACGTCTGCAACCCGTCCTGATCGCGGCCGTGGCGCTGATGGTGAGCGCGGCGGTGGCGATGACCGGCGTGATCGGTTTCGTCGGTCTGGTGGTGCCGCACCTGCTGCGCCTGCTGCACGGTCCGGATCATCGCTGGCTGCTCCCCGCGTCCTCGCTGGGTGGCGCGATCCTGCTGGTGCTGGCCGACACGCTGGCGCGCACCGTGGTGGCGCCGGCGGAATTGCCGATCGGCGTGTTGACCGCATTGATCGGCGGACCGTTCTTCCTTTGGTTGCTGCTGAGGCCACGCGGCATCGGAGATGCGGAATGAATGCGGCGATCGAATGGCGCGCGATGGCGCCTCGCATGCATGGATTGGCCGCGGAAGCCTTGACACTGCATCGCGGTCACGCGCGCGTGCTCGAAGACGTCAGCCTCGGCGTGCAGTCCGGATGCCTGCTCGCGCTGGTCGGGCCCAACGGCGCCGGCAAGAGCAGCCTGCTTTCCGCGCTGGCGGGCCTGCTGGCGCCGACGCATGGAAAAGTCACGCTGGACGGTCGTCCGCTCGCGCAGTGGCCGGCGCGCGAACTCGCGCGTCGGCGCGCGATGCTGTCGCAGAAGGTCCAGATGGGTTTCGGTTTCAGCGTGTGCGAGGTCGCGACGCTCGGCCGCAGTGCCCATGCCACGCAGCAGCGCCCAAGACCGCCATGCGGTCGAAGCCGCCTTGCGCGCGGCGCGCGTCTGGCATCTGCGCGAGCGCAATTACCTGCAGCTCTCCGGCGGCGAGCAACGGCGTGTGCAACTGGCGCGCGTGCTGGCGCAGGCCGGCATGGCCACGGACGGGCAACCAGCATGGCTGTTGCTGGATGAGCCGGAGGCGGGGCTCGACATCGCGCACCAGCATTTCATGTTGCGTCTCGCGCGCCAGCTTTCGCGCCAGGGGCACGGCGTGATCGTGGTGTTGCACGACCTCAATCTGGCCGCGCGCTATGCCGACGAGATTGCGCTGCTGGCCAATGGAAGGCTGTTGCGGCACGGCACGCCAGGGCAGGCGCTCGATCCAGAACTTCTGTCGGCGGTCTACGGGATTCCGTTGCAGCGCGCGGCGATTGCCGATGCGATCGGCGGCGACTGGGTGATGTTGCCGCGCTGAGCGATACAGGGTTGCCCCGCGGATGCTCGCGCGAGCTGTGGCAAGCGTTCTCTCAGTGGTGATTCGCGCCCGCCGACCTTGCAAAATCAGCATCCTGCCGCTATATTTGTCCGTCTGATTGATGCGGGGTGGAGCAGTCTGGCAGCTCGTCGGGCTCATAACCCGAAGGTCGCAGGTTCAAATCCTGCCCCCGCTACCACCTCGACTGGCACAAGTTGTTTCTGTGCGGGCTGTTGTTGAGAAGTGCGGCCATGGATGGACGCTTTTTGATCTTCGCGATCAGGACGATCGCAAAGTTGTACGAGTGCGGTCAGGATGGCCGCTCTTCGATCTTCGCGACAGGGATGGTCGCAAGGTCATGAACGCCGGGTTCAGGATCAAAACCGGCGAACTACGGAATGGGCCTCGTGCCCATTTTTTGTTTCTGCAGTTCGCACACGGAGTTTGGCTCGCGGATGGATGTGCATGCACTCGCGGCGAGGATCGCGCCGGCACTCGACGAACTCGGGCTGGAATGCCCGGGCATCGAGTGGGTACCAGGGCGCGGCGAAGGCTTGCTGCGCGTGTACGTCGATCGCGAAAGCGGCACGGTCACGGTGGACGATTGCGAAGCGGCCAGCCGCGAGATTTCCGCGTTGCTGGACGTGGACGATCCGATCGCCGGGCATTACCTGCTGGAAGTGTCCTCGCCCGGACTCGATCGTCCGTTGTTCAGCGCGGAGCAGTTCGCGCGCTTCATCGGCGCGGAGGCGAAGCTGACGCTGAAGCTGCCACGCGAAGGGCGGCGCAGGTTGCGAGGACGCATCGTCGAGGTGCAAGGCGAGCGCATCAGGATGGAAGTCGATGGCGCGATGTTCGATCTGCGACACGACGAAATCGAAAGCGCACGATTGGTGCCGGATTGGGAGGCGTTGGGTTACGCGCCCAAGACCAAGCCGGGAAAGGCGGCCAGACGCAAACATTGAAAAGCGGAAGAGCGAAGAACTGGATTTCCGCTTGCGCGGGAATGACGAAGAGTGAGGTGTCCCGGCTTTTTCAACCCCCTTGAGCCAAGGGGGTTGACCAACAAAGCGAAGCGATGTTGATCGGGGGTTGTGGAAGTATGAAAGCGGTGGGCGGAACGAAGACGCTCATTCGCGGAACTGGAAGTGCCGGGAAGCCGGCAGTTGCTAAGGCTTGTCGAGGAGCGAGGAGCCTTACGGAGATAAGAGATGAATCGTGATCTTTTGATGGTTGTCGATGCGGTGGCGAACGAGAAAGGCGTTCCGCACGAAGTGATCTTCGAGGCGATCGAGGCCGCGCTGGCGAGCGCCGCCAAGAAGCGCTATTCCGGCGAGGAGCCGATGGTGCGCGTGGCCATCGATCGCGAGAGCGGCGATTACGAGACTTTCCGGCGCTGGGAAGTGATCGCGGACGACGGCCAGATGGAATCGCCGGATTTCCAGTTGCGACTGATGGACGCGGAGGACGAGCGCGCGGGCGCGCAGGTCGGCGAATTCATCGAGCAGCAGATCGAGAACCCGGAATTCGGGCGCATCACCGCCCAGGCCGCCAAGCAGGTGATCGTGCAGCGCATCCGCGAAGCCGAGCGCGCGCAGGTGGTCGACGCCTTCAAGGATCGCATCGGTGAACTGGTCACCGGCGTGGTCAAGCGGGTCGAGCGCGGCAATCTCTATATCGACCTCGGCGGCAACGCCGAAGGCTTCATCCCGCGCGACAAGTCGATTCCGCGCGAATCGACCCGCGTGGGCGACCGCGTGCGCGGCTATCTCTACGAAGTGAAATCCGAAGTGCGCGGCCCGCAGCTGTTCGTCTCGCGCACCGTGCCGGAATTCATGATGGAATTGTTCAAGCTGGAAGTGCCGGAAGTCGGCCAGGGCCTCGTCGAGATCAAGGCCTGCGCGCGCGATCCGGGCGACCGCGCCAAGATCGCGGTGCTGGCGCACGACAACCGCACCGACCCGATCGGGGCCTGCATCGGCATGCGCGGTTCGCGCGTGCAGGCGGTGTCCAACGAATTGAACGGCGAGCGCATCGACATCGTGCTGTGGAGCGATGCGCCCGCGCAGTTCGTGATCAACGCGATGGCGCCGGCGGAAGTGCAGTCGATCATCGTCGACGAAGACAAGCATTCGATGGACATCGCGGTGGCCGAGGACAAGCTGTCGCAGGCGATCGGTCGCGGCGGCCAGAACGTGCGCCTCGCCAGCAAGCTCACCGGCTGGGACCTCAAGGTGATGACGCAGGACCAGGTCGCCGCCAAGACCGAAGCCGAGCAGGAAGCCGCGCGGCAGTTGTTCATGGACAAGCTGGAAGTCGATCAGGAAATCGCCAACATCCTGGTGCAGGAAGGTTTCTCGACGGTGGAAGAAATCGCCTACGTACCGACCGGCGAGCTGCTGGCGGTCGAAGGTTTCGACGAGGACATCGTCGAGGAGTTGCGCGCCCGCGCCAAGGACGCACTGCTGACCGAAGCGCTGGCGGTCGAGGAAGACCTCGACGAGCACAAGCCGACCGATGAACTGTTGGCACTGGAAGGCATGGACGAGGAAACCGCGTACGCGCTGGCGGAACGCGAAATCACCACGGTGGACGATCTGGCCGACCAGGCGGTGGACGACCTGATCGACATCGAAGGCATGGACGAAGAACGCGCCGCCGCGCTGATCATGGCCGCGCGTGCGCCGATGCTGGAGCGGATGCAGCAGCAGGCAAGTTGAACAAGCCTCGACAGAAGCGAACGGATGTACCGAAATGAAGGTTTGCAAGGCGTTGTGGGCGAAGGCAGGTTGCGCGACGCCGGCGTGCGAGATGCCAAGCGCAGCAGCTTTGCAAACCGCTTGATGCGAGGACGCAAATGTCTGACGTAACCATCAAACAACTGGCCGGATTGCTCGGCATGACCGAAGACAAGCTGCTGGCGCAGCTTGCCGAGGCCGGCATGCCGTTCAACAACCCGGACCAGGTCATCAGCAGCACCGAGAAGGTGAAACTGCTGGGCTTCCTGCGGCGCACGCACGGCAAGGCCGAGGCCGCGCGCACGGAGGAATCCTCGCCGCGCCAGATCACGCTCAAGCGCCGCAAGGTCAGCGAGATCACCGTGGGCGGCGGTCGCGGCGCCAGCGCCAAGACGGTCAACGTGGAAGTGCGCGCCAAGCGCACCTACGTCAAGCGCAGCGTGATCGCCGAGGAAGCCAACGCGGACGCCGAGCGCGAGGAAGCACGCCGCCTGCTTGCGGAATCGCACGAGTTGCGCGAGCGCGAGCAGGCCGAACACGCCGAGCAGGATCGACGCCGCCAAGAAGAACAGGCCAAGCTGCAGGCTGCCGAGGAAGAGCGACGGCGTGCCGAAGAGGAACGTGTGCGCGCCGAAGCCGCGGTCCAGGTCCAGGCGGGAGCCGCAACCCAGCCTGCCGAAGCGCCGCGCGACGCGGCACCCGCCCGCAAGCACGAACCCAAGGCGCCGACGCGCGCCAAGGAAGAAGCGCCTGCAGCGCACAAGCACAAGCACCGTGGCTCGCACCGCATGCGCGACGAGGGTGACGAGGAAGCCCTCAAGAGCACCCGTTACGTCGGCGGCGAACTGCACCTCACCGATGCCGAGCGCGCGCGCCGGTCCACGCGCAAGAAACCCAGGCAGCGGATCGACCTCACGCAACTCACCTCGCAGCACGGATTCTCCAAGCCCACGGCGCCGGTGACGCGCGAAATCGCGCTCGGCGATTCGGTCGTGGTCGCGGACCTGGCGCAGAAAATGGCGGTCAAGGGTTCCGACGTGGTCAAGGCCCTGTTCAAGATGGGCACCATGGTCACCATCAATCAGGTGATCGACCACGACACCGCCGCGCTGGTGGTGGAGGAACTCGGCCACAAGGCCGTGCGCGCGGAAGAGAAGACCGCGGAAACCGCGCTGGCGGCGCACGCCCCGACCCAGGGCGCGGGCACGTCGCGCCCGCCCGTGGTCACCATCATGGGCCACGTCGACCACGGCAAGACCTCGCTGCTCGATTACATCCGCCGCACCAAGGTCGCGGCGGGCGAAGCCGGCGGCATCACCCAGCACATCGGCGCATACCATGTGACCACGCCGAAGGGCGTGATCACCTTCCTCGACACGCCCGGCCACGCGGCGTTCACCTCGATGCGCGCGCGCGGCGCGCAGTCCACCGACATCGTGGTGCTGGTGGTCGCGGCCGACGACGGCGTGATGCCGCAGACGGTCGAAGCCGTGCAGCATGCGCGCGCGGCGCACGTGCCGCTGATCGTCGCGGTCAACAAGATGGACAAGCCGGGAGCGAATCCGGACACGGTGCGCAACGGGCTGATGCAGCACGAAGTGGTGCCGGAGGATCTCGGCGGCGACACCCAGTTCGTGCCGGTGTCGGCCAAGACCGGACAAGGTGTCGACGCGCTGCTGGAAGCGATCGGCTTGCAGGCCGAGGTGATGGAGCTGACCGCGGTCGCGGACGGCCGCGCCTCCGGCGTGGTGATCGAATCCAGCCTCGACAAGGGCCGCGGCCCGGTCGCGACGGTGCTGGTGCAATCCGGCGAACTCAAGCGCGGCGATTACGTGGTGTGCGGCGTGGAGTACGGACGCGTGCGCGCGCTGTTCGACGAAACCGGCGCGCAGGTGGCGAGCGCGGGGCCGTCGATCCCGGTGCAGATGCTCGGCCTTTCCGGCGTCCCGGAAGCGGGTGACGAATTCGTGGTGGTGGCCGACGAGCGGCTGGCGAAGGACGTGGTTTCCGAACGCGAAGCCAAGCGACGCGACCAGCGTCTGGTGACACGCACCAACACGCTCGAAGACGTGATGGCGCAGATGGGCAAGGGCGATGGACAGCAGACCTTGAATCTGGTGATCAAGGCCGACGTGCAGGGCTCCGCCGAAGCGCTGCGGCAATCGCTCACCGACATCACCAACGACCTGGTCAAGGTCAACGTGATCGCATCGGGCGTGGGCGGCATCACCGAATCCGACGCCACGCTCGCTTCGGCCTCCAAGGCGCTGGTCATCGGGTTCAACGTGCGCGCCGATGCGTCAGCGCGCAAGGTGATCGAGGCCACCGGGCTGGACCTGCGCTACTTCTCGATCATCTACGACGTGATCGACCAGGTGAAGCAGGCCGCGTCCGGCCTGATGGGCGTGGAAGTGCGCGAGGACATCCTGGGCACCGCCGAAGTGCGCGACGTGTTCCGCAGCTCCAAGTTCGGCGCGATCGCCGGCTGCATGGTGGTCGAGGGCGTGGTCAAGCGCCACAAGCCGATCCGCGTGCTGCGCGACAACGTGGTGATCTTCGAAGGCGAGCTGGAATCGCTGCGCCGCTTCAAGGAGAACGTGGACGAAGTGCGCAACGGCATGGAGTGCGGCATCGGCGTCAAGCAATACAACGACGTCAAGCCGGGCGACAAGATCGAGTGCTTCGAGCGCATCGAGGTGGCAAGAACGCTGTAAGCGGTCAAGCAGTGAGCGGTCAGCGGCAAAAGCCGCAAGCTCTCCCGCACACCGCCCTGCCACTCACCGTTCACATCCACACGACTCCCATGCCTCCCCACTCCTTCCATCGCACCGACCGCATCAACGCGGAACTCCGCCGCGAACTGGGCGCGCTGGTACACGCGCTGGTGCGCGATCACGCGTTGCCGCAAGCCAGCGTGTCGGACGTGGAAGTGACGCGCGACCTGGACGTGGCCACCGTGTGGGTGACGGCGCTGCAGCCGGAGCGTTCGGCCGACGTGGTCAAGGCATTGAAGGAAGCCGCGAAGGATCTGCGGCGCGAACTGGCGCATTCGATGCGCAGCATGCGGCGCGTGCCGGAGCTGCGTTTCAAGTACGACGACTCCGTCGACCGTGGCGAGCGGATCGATGCGTTGTTGCGCAGCGATCGCGCGCCGGACGATTCCGGGCAGGACGGTTCCTCGTCATGAACCTGCGCCCTCCCATCGCCGCCCGCCACAAGGGCTTCAACCGCGCCGAGATCGTCGACCGCAATTTCATCGAGTTTGTCGGTGAATGGGATGGCGAAGCGCGCCGCGCGCCGCGCGACGACGAGCCGGTGCTGCCGGGCAGCGCGCTGGATGCGCGTGGCTTCCGCGAGCTGTTCGAATCGCAACTGATCTCCCGGCACCTGGACCTGATGGCGCGCGTGCTGCGCGTGCAGAACAAGGTGTTCTACACCATCGGTTCCGGCGGCCACGAAGGCAACGCGATGGTGGCGCGGCTCACGCGCCACACCGATCCCGCGTTCCTGCATTACCGCAGCGGCGCGTTCATGGCCGAACGCTTCCGCAAGCTGCCGGGCACCGATGGAAAACCACGTGATCCCGTCATGGATTCCGCGCTGTCCTTCGCCGCGTCGAAAGACGATCCGGCTTCCGGCGGCCGCCACAAGGTATGGGGTTCCAAACCGCTTTGGGTGCTGCCGCAGACATCGACCATCGCCTCGCACCTGCCCAAGGCGTTCGGCACGGCCGTGGCGATCGAGCAGGCGCCGCGCATCGGCCATGCGCTGCCGATTCCGGAGGATTCCATCGCGATCTGTTCGTTCGGTGATGCGTCGAGCAACCACGCCACCGCGCAGACCGCGTTCAACGCGGCCGCGTGGACGGCGTACCAGAAACTGCCGGCGCCGGTGCTGTTCGTGTGCGAGGACAACGGCATCGGCATTTCGGTGAAGACGCCGGGCGGCTGGGTCGCCAACAATTTCCGCGACCGCAAGGATCTCGACTACTTCTACGCCAACGGGCTCGATCTCGCCGAAGGCTACGCGCAGGTGCGCACGGCCGTCGAACATTGCCGCGGCACGCGCCGGCCGACCTTCCTGCACCTGAGAACGATGCGCGTGATGGGCCACGCCGGCACCGACTTCGAGATCGAGTGGCGCAGCATCGAGGAACTGGTCGCGCTGGAAGCCACCGATCCGCTGCTGCGTTCCGCCACGATCGCGCTGGAGTGCGGCCTGTATTCGAAGGAATCGCTGCTTGCGTTGTACGAATCGACCCGCAAACGGTGTTTCGCGGCCGCGGAAGAGGCCGATCGCCGCCCGCGCCTGAAAACGCTCGACGAAGTGATGGCGCCGCTGGCGCCGTATTCGCCGAAGGCCGTGCGCACGGAAGCGCAGCGCGCGCCCGCGACGGAGAAGCGCGTCGAGGTGTTCGGCGGCGAGGCCAAACTGCCGGAGACATTGCCGCCGCGGCATCTCGCGCTGCAGATCAACGCCGCGTTGCATGACCTGCTGGCGAAGTATCCGGAGTCGCTGCTGTTCGGCGAGGACGTCGCGCAAAAGGGCGGCGTGTATACGGTGACGAAGGGCTTGCACAAGGCCTTCAAGGGCGCGCGCGTGTTCAATACGCTGCTGGACGAGACGATCATCCTTGGTCTCGCGCAGGGCTACGCCAACTTAGGGCTGCTGCCGCTGCCGGAGATCCAGTATCTCGCGTATTTCCACAACGCCTGCGACCAGATTCGCGGTGAGGCGTGTTCGCTGCAGTTCTTCTCCAACGACCAGTACCGCAATCCGATCCTGATGCGCATCGCGTCGCTCGGTTATCAGAAAGGCTTCGGCGGCCACTTCCACAACGACAATTCGATCACTGCGCTGCGCGACATCCCGGGCCTCGTCGTCGGTTGTCCCTCGCGCGGCGACGACGCCGCGACGATGCTGCGCACGCTGGCCGCGTTGTGCAAGGTCGATGGCCGCGTGTGTGCGTTCCTGGAGCCGATTGCGTTGTACATGACCAAGGACCTGCACGAGGCGGGTGACGGTCGGTGGCAGTTCGCGTATCCGCCGCCGCACGAGGCCATGCCGCTGGGCGAGGGCCGCGTCTACGACGAAGCTGCGGATGACCTGGTGATTTTCACCTTCGGCAACGGCGTGCCGATGGCGCTGCGCGCCGCGCGCGAGATCGAAAGGAAATTGAAGTGGCAGGTGCGCGTGATTGACCTGCGCTGGCTGGTGCCACTCAACGAGAAGTTCATTGCCGCTCAGGCGAAGAACGCCAGGCGCATCATCGTGCTGGACGAGGGTCGCCGCAGCGCGGGCGTGGGCGAAGGCATCATCACCGCGATCGTGGAGGCCGGTTTCGGCGAAACGCCGCTCAAGCGCGTGGTCGGTGCCGACACCTACACGCCGCTGGCGAGCGCCGCGCTGCTGGTGTTGCCGGACGAGGCCGACGTCGTCGCCGCGGCGGAAGCGATGAAGTGAACGAAAACGCATCGCCCGGCGCTCTTCCGCAACAGGAAGAAGCCACGCGTTTCGGCGTGCTGGGCGGCATCAGCCTCGCGCACATGTTGAACGACATGATGCAGTCGCTGATCGTGGCGATCTATCCGCTGCTCAAGGGCGACTTCCATCTGAGCTTCTTCCAGATCGGCGCGATCACGCTGACCTTCCAGTTGACCGCGTCGCTGCTGCAACCGGTGGTCGGCATGGTCACCGACAAGCGACCGATGCCGTATTCGTTGCCGGCTGGCATGTGCTTCACGCTGGCCGGACTGGCCCTGCTGTCGATCGCGCCGTCCTACACGATCCTGCTGGGAGCGGTCGCGCTGATCGGTTGCGGCTCTTCGGTGTTCCATCCCGAGTCCTCGCGCGTGGCCCGGCTCGCATCGGGTGGCAGGTACGGGTTCGCGCAATCGGTGTTCATGATCGGCGGCAACGTCGGTTCCGCGCTGGGGCCGCTGCTGGCAGGCTGGGTGGTGCTGCGTTACGGTCGCGGCAGCGTCGGCTGGGCCACGCTCATCGCATTGCTGGCGATCGTGGTCCTGCTGCAAGTCAGCCGCTGGTATCACGCCCATCTCAACGAGCGCCGGCACAAGCGCGTTGCCGAGGGCCCGCGCTATCCCAAATCGCTGGTCGTCCGCACCATCGGCGTGCTGCTGCTGCTGCTCTTCTCGAAATATTTCTACCTCGCCAGCATCAGCAGCTATTACGAGTTCTACCTGATCCACCGTTTCGGCTTGACCGCGCAGGGTGCGACGATCCACCTGTTCGTGTTCCTGGCGGCGGTGGCGGTGGGCAGCATGATCGGCGGACCGATCGGCGACCGCATCGGGCGCAAGACCGTGATCTGGGCTTCGATCCTCGGCGTCGCGCCGTTCACGCTGCTGCTGCCGCACGTCGGCCTTGCGTGGACGACCGCGTTGAGCGTGCTGATCGGCGTCGGCATCGCTTCGGCTTTTCCGGCGATCATCGTCTACGCGCAGGACATGGTGCCGCACCGCATCGGCGTCATGTCGGGACTGTTCTACGGATTCTCGTTCGGCATGGGCGGCATCGGCGCGGCCGTGCTCGGCGTGATCGCCGACCACTACGGCATCGTGTTCGTGTACGACGTCTGCGCGTTCCTGCCGCTGCTCGGATTGTTCGCGGCGTTACTGCCGGATATCCGTCCGCCGGCGCGTGGAGCGGCTTGAGACCTGCTGCGCTCGGCATGCCGCGCGTCGGCGGTGCTCGGAATCCTCATGTACTGGCGTGTACACTCCGGTTCCTGCGCACCGCATGGCCAAGAGTTCCGCGGTGACACGAAACGCCGGATGAGGGTTCGGCTCAGCGCGATTTTTTGAGTCTTTGCGCAATTCGACCGCGCTTTGCCCCGAGCCCTGACCCCAACCCCTCTCCCGAAGGGAGAGGGGCATCATTCCACTCAATGTGTCGCCGGCGCGGGGCCTTGCACCACCTGCACCAGGTTCGACGGGCGCAGGTATTTCTTGTAGGCGTTCTGGACGTCGGCCGCACTCAGGTTGAGGAAGTATTTCGCGGCGACCATCGGCTGGTCGAGCGGTTCGCCCTTGTAGCTCCAGTTGAGCAGTTGCCGTGCGATTCGATCGACCGAAGACACGCTCACCGGGATCGAGCGGATTTCGTACTGGCGCGCGTTGTCCAGCTCGGCCTTGGTCACCGGCGTATCCTGCATCGCCTTGAGGTTCTGCTGCACCAGCATATCGACCGGCGCGACCTTGCCCGGATCGCTGCCGTACTGCACGTAGAACACCGAGCGCGAACGGTCGACCTGCAACCCGGAACCGGCGCCGTAGGCGTAGCCGTGCTTGACGCGGATGTCGACCATCAGACGCGAGGCGAAACCGTTGCCGCCCAGCACGTCGTTGCCCAGCGCCAACGCGTAGCGATCCGGATTGTGCAGGTCGATGTCGAGCGCCTGGCCCATCAGCACCTGGTCCTGCGATGCGAAGGCATTCGGCACGACGGTGTAGGAAGGCGGATTCAGCGGCACCGGCTTCGGGATCACGTCCGGTTTCGGGCCGCTGGCCTTCCAGTCGCCGAAGTACTTCTCGACCACGGATTTCGCCTGTGTCGGCGTGACGTCGCCGACAACCACGATCGTGGTCAGGTCGGGACGATAGGTGGCCGCGTAGTAATCCCTGGCGTCCTGAAGGTTCAACTTGCCCACCGATTCCGGCGTGGCTTCACGCAGCCCGGGATCGCCCTTCGGCAACAGGCCGTGCTTGAACGCGCGGAACATCTTGTATTCGGGCGCCTGCAATTCACCGGCGAGCGTGTGCGCCAGCGTTTCCTGCTGCACGCTGAAGGCCGACTGCGGCAACGCCGGATGCAATTCGTTGTCGGCCAGCAACTGCATGCCGCGGTCGAAATCCGCGCTGGGTACGGCGAGATTGAAGTCGCTGCCGCCGCTTTCGTTGGCGGCGATCTCGTCCAGCGCCTTGTGGAAGGCGTTGCGGTCCAGCGTGGTGGTGCCGTAATCGAACAACGCGCCGAGCAACTGGCCGACGCCGTCCTTGCCTTGCGGTTCCTGCAGGTGGTCGTCGTGGTCGACGTGGCCGACCACGGTGACGGTCTTGCTGACCGACTCCGGCTGCACGATCAGGGTGATGCCGTTGTCGAGCTTCATCGATGTCGGCGCGAGCGTCCAGTGCGGCATCTCCAATTTGCCCAGCGCCTGCGTGGCCCATTCCGGCAATGGCGCGTCGAGCTTGTCGTTGCCGCCGAAGGATTCGGTGCCGCCGAAGCCGGAGCTGTCCGGCGGCCGCTTGCCGTCCGCGCTCGGCGTCAGCACCAGGGTCACGCGCTGGTCGGGTTTCAGGTATTCGCGCGCCACGCGGTTGACGTCGTCCACGGTGACATCGCGAATCTGCTGTTCGGCTTCGGCCGGCGAATCCAGGCCCTGCCATGCCAGCGCCTGCGACCACGCGCTGGCCTGCGAGACCGCACTGTTCTTGTTGAACTCGAATTGCGCCAGTTCGGATTTCTTCGCGGCCTCCACGAGATCGGCCGGCACGCCGTTCTTGAGGATGTCGTTGAGTGCGCCATCAAGATACGCCTGCGCCTGCTTCGCATCGCCGCCCTTCGGGAAGCCGGCCTGCACCATGCCGATGCCGCCCTGGCTGAAGGGCTGACTGCCGGCGCCTGCGCTCAGCACCTTGCCTTGCGCGGCGAGATCGGAAACGCCGCTGCGCGGGTTGTTGATCGCGTCCATCAGGATCTGCGCGGCGGCATTGTCCTTGGTCGCCTGGCCGGGCGCGCGGTACATGAACATCACCGTGCCGGTCGGATCCGGTGTGGTGCGCGCGATCGTCTGCGGCTTGAAAGTCTGCAGTTTCACCGGCGCGCGCGCGGGCACGTCGCCTCTCGGGATCGCATCGAACAAGTCCTTGACCTTGGCCAGCGTGGCCTGCGGATCGACGTCGCCGACGATCACCAGGATCGCGTTGTTCGGCTGGTAGAGGGCGTCGTAGAACTTGCGCAACGTCGCACCGGTGGTCTTGTCGAACGATGGCCGCGTGCCGAGCGCGTCCTCGGCGTAGCCGGTGCCGGCGTACAGCAGGCGCTCGGCCTGCATGAAGGCGAGATAGCCCGGGTCGGAGATGTCGCGCGAGACTTCCTGCTCGATCGCGCCTTTCTCCAGGTCCCAATCCTTGTCGGTCAACTGCGCGCCGCGCATGCGCGAGGATTCGATGTGCAGCAGCACGTCGAGGTATTGCGAAGGCGCGACGAAGTAGTACTGGGTCGCATCGTTGGTGGTGAAGGCGTTGTTGTCGCCGCCCATCTTGCCGGTCATCTCGTTGAGCTGCGCACCCGACATGCCCTTGCTGTCGCGGAACATCATGTGTTCCAGGGCGTGTGCGGTGCCGGGGAAACCATTCGGCGCCTCATAGCTGCCGGCGAGGTAGGTGATCTGCGTGGTCACCATCGGAGCCAGCGTGTCGCGCACGATCACCACGCGCAGGCCGTTGCCGAGGGTGGCGCGCAGCACGTTGTCGTTCTGCGTGGCGGCCGGCGCATCGGCGGCCAATGCCGTGGAGGGTGCGGCAGTGACGGCGGCGCAGGCGAGCAGGACGCCGAGCGCGAGGGGTTTGAGCTTGCCGAGCTGGTTCATGCGGGACTCCCTGTGGACGAAGTGGATGATCGAACCGGACGATGCTAACGGTGCACCGGGGCGCCGCCAAGCGGACTTCCGGCAGGGTCGGGCGCCTGTTGCTTCAACGGGGGGCGCCGATCACGCGCGGTTCCGGTTCCAGTGTCATGTCGAAACGGGCGCGCACACCGTCGCGCACGCGCTGCGCCAGCGCCCACAATTGCGCGCCGGTCGCATGGCCGTGGTTGACCAGCACCAGCGCATGGCGATCGGAAATCCCGGCGTCGCCTTCGCGCATGCCCTTGAAGCCGGCGGTTTCGATCAACCACGCCGCCGACAACTTGGCGCGGGTTTCGTCGAGCGGCCACAGCGGCAACGTTGGATATTCGCGTTGCAGGGCGCGCGCGGTTTCCGGCGCAACGATCGGATTCTTGAAGAAGCTGCCGGCATTCGGGATGCGCGCCGGATCCGGCAGTTTGCGCATGCGCAGGCGCACCACGGCTTCCGCGACCTGTGCGGGCGTCGGAGCCAGCGCGGCGCCCATCGCGTCCAGCTCCTCGCGCACGCCGGCATAGCCGAGCACGGGTTCGCGCCGTTTCGGCAGGTCGAGTTCCAGCGCGGTGATCAGCCAGCGGTCGGGTTCGCGCTTGAAGCGCGAGTCGCGATAGGCGAACGCGCATTCGCTTTTGGCGAATCGTTCGGTGCGGCGTTCGCGCAGGTCGAAGGCCTCGACCGCGTGCACGAATTCGTCCAGCTCCACGCCGTAGGCGCCGATGTTCTGCACCGGCGCGGCGCCGGCGGTGCCCGGGATCAGACTGAGATTTTCCAGTCCGCACAGGCCGCGAGCCAGAGACCAGCGCACCACGTCGTTCCACGTTTCGCCCGCGGCGATGCGCAGGCGCGCGGAATCCGCGTCGTCGCCGATCACGTCGATGCCGCTCGTCTTCAGCGTGACGACCAGGCCGGCGAAATCGCCGGCGAACAGGACGTTGCTGCCTTCGCCCAGCACGAGGACCGGCGTGTCGCGCAGCGCCGGCCATTCGAACAATCGCGGCAGCGCGCCCGCATCACGCACTTCGGCCAGCCATTTCGCGCGCGCATCGACGCGCAGGGTGTTGCGCGTACGCAGCGAGGCATCCTCGATCAAGGCATGACCGCCGAGGTCGACGGAGGACTCAACGACCATCTTCGTGCCCGCGTTGGCGGCGGATTTCTTCCACGCATTCGGTCAGCAGCCACGGACCGCGATATACCAGTCCGGTGTAGAGCTGCACCAGCACGGCGCCGGCGTCGAGTTTTTCCGCCGCGTCGCTGCCGGAAAGGATACCGCCCACGCCGATCAGGGGAATTTTTCCATCGAGTCGTTGCGACATGCCGCGCAGGATCGCGGTCGCGCGTTCGAACAGCGGCTTGCCGGACAATCCACCGGGTTCGGCGGACTGCGGATCGTCCGCCACCGCGGTGCGATCGAGGGTGGTATTCGTGCAGATCAGGCCATCGATACCGGCGTCCAGCACCGCGCGCGCGATCGCATCCATCTGCGCTTCGTCGAGGTCGGGCGCGATCTTCAGCAGCAGCGGCTTGCGTACGCGGTGCTGCGTGGTCAGTTGTTCCTGTTTTTCGCGCAACGCGCCCAGCAGCCGCGGCAAGGCATCTTCGCCTTGCAGCTCGCGCAGGCCTTTCGTGTTGGGCGAAGAGATGTTGACCGTGACGTAGCTCGCCAGCGGATAGACGCGTTCGAGGCAGAACAGGTAATCGTCGGCCGCGCGTTCGTTCGGCGTATCCGCGTTCTTGCCGATGTTGATGCCGAGCACGCCGCGCCAATCCGCTTTTTCGACATTGCGGGCCAGCGCGTCCACGCCGGCATTGTTGAAGCCGAGCCGGTTGATGACCGCCTCGTGCCGCGGCAGGCGGAACATGCGCGGCCTGGGGTTGCCGGGTTGCGGGCGCGGCGTTGTCGTGCCGATCTCGACGAAGCCGAAGCCCAGCGCGCCCAGCGCATCGAGGTGTTCGCCGTTCTTGTCGAGGCCTGCCGCAAGCCCGACGGGATTAGGGAAATCGATGCCGAATGCCCGTACCGAGAAATCGCCCGGCGGGGCGTGCGCGACGCAACGCATCAGGCCACTGCGCTGCGCCACGCCGAGCCCGTACAGGGTCAGGCCGTGCGCGGCCTCGGGGTCGAGCTTGAACAGCCAGCCGCGGAGCGCGTCGTACATCGTCAACGCACCTCGCCGACGAAGATGCGCGTGTCATAGTCGAAGCTGACGTGGCCGTCCGTCGCGCAGGCATCGAACAATTCGCGCAACGCCTGCAGCATCGGCGCGTGGCCCGGATGGCCGGACTTCGGCGCGTAGGACGACGACATCAGCCGGCCGCGCAAGCCGTCGAAGTCCATGGGCTTCAGATGTTCGAAACGCGCGGAGCCGCGCCAGCCGTCGCCGAACCAGGCGCGCATCTGCGCATCGTCGGCGTAGCGTTCCGCCACGTCGACATAATCGGTGCCATGGCGCTGCAGCAGCGCCTCGTAGCCTTCCAGGAACGGCGTGCCGGTCAGGCGCCGCGAGTTCCAGTAGATCGCGGCCAGTCCGTGCGGGCGCAGGATGCGATGGAATTCGCGGCGCGTGGCTTCGGGGTCGAACCAGTGGAAGGCCTGCGCGACGGAGATCAGATCCACGCCCGCATCCGCGAGGCCGGTGGCGTCGGCGCGACCATCCACCGCGCGGAACCGTTCGTTGCCGCCGAGCCAGCGTTCGGCGGCATTGCGCATGTCGGCGTTCGGCTCGACCGCGATCACGCGGTTGCCCGCGTCGAGGAACATCTTCGCGGAAATGCCGGTGCCCGCGCCGACATCGGCCACCAGCCACGACGCATCCACGCCGAATTCCCGCTGCAGCCAGCGCAGCATCGCGGCCGGATAATCCGGGCGATAGCGCACGTAATCGACGACGCGGTTGCTGAAACGCTGGGTGCCGTGCAAGGCGCTGGTGTTCACGCAGTCATCCATTCAATTGCTGGCCGCCGTCCACGCACAACGTCTGCCCGGTGATCCATCCCGCCCACGGCGACGCCAGGAACACCGCGGCATGGGCGATTTCTTCCGGCCGGCCGAAACGGCCGAACGGAATCCTCGCCAGTATTCTGGCGTATTGATCGGGTTTCTCGCGTTTGCATGTTTCCCACACGCCGCCGGGAAATTCGGTCGATCCAGGCGCGATCGCGTTGACGCGGATGCGATGTTCCGCCAGCACCAGGGCCTGCGTCGCCGTGTAGTGGCTGAGTGCGGCCTTCAGCGCGGCATAGGGCGGGCCCATGGTGCGCGGGTGGAAGGCGGCGATGGAACTGGTGTGCAGGATGCAGCCATGCGGCGATCGCCTGAGGTGCGGCAATGCCGCGCGCGAGGCGCGCACCGCGGCCATCAGGTCGAGATTGAAATCGGCCAGCCACGCGTCATCGTCGTCCGCGTCGAAACCGTAGCCGCTGGCGTTGTTGACGAGCACGTCGATGCCGCCGAGCGCATCGGCGGCGCTTTCGATGTAGGCCTCGATCGCTGCCGGATCGGCGAGGTCGCAACTCCGCGCATGTGCGATGCCGCCGTGCGCGGATATCTCGGCGGCGACGGCATCCAGCGCCGCCTGCCCGCGCGCGCATACCGATACCGCCGCGCCGGCCTCGGCGAAAGCCAGGGCGATGCTGCGGCCGATGCCCTTGCTGCCGCCGGCGACGACGACGCGATATCCGTTGAAGTCGAATGGGGTGTTCATCGCGACACGTCCATCACGGGTGAATGGATTGCAAAGCGTTGCGAGCGAAGCCGGATTGCGCGACGCCGGAGCGCAGCCAGCGGAGCGTACACGTCAGTACGTGAGCATGGCGAGCACCGCCGGCGTGCAATCCGGTGAACGCAGCAGCTTTGCAACCATTCACAAGTCGAACTTGATGCCCTGTGCCAATGGCAACGCATCCGACCAGTTGATCGTGTTGGTCTGGCGACGCATGTAGACCTTCCAGGCATCGGAGCCGGATTCACGGCCGCCACCGGTTTCCTTCTCGCCGCCGAACGCGCCGCCGATCTCGGCGCCCGAGGTGCCGATGTTGACGTTGGCGATGCCGCAATCGGAGCCGCCCGCCGACAGGAAGCGCTCGGACGATTTGACGTTGTTGGTGAAGATCGCGCTCGACAAACCCTGTGGTACCGCATTCTGCATGGCGATCGCGTCTTCCAGCGTGTCGAACGGCATCATGTACAGGATCGGCGCGAAGGTTTCGGCGCGCACGACCTCGGCGTCGTTGCGTATGCCGGTGATCAACGTGGGTTGCACGAAGTTGCCTTTGCCTTCGAGCGCAGCGCCGCCGGATTCGATCTTGCCGCCGGCTGCCTTGGCTTTGGCGACGGCATCCTCGAAACGTTTCACGGCGGCCTCGTCGATCAGCGGGCCCATCAGGTTTTCCGGCTTGGTCGGATCGCCGATTTTCTTTTCGACCTGCGCATAGGCATTGCGCAGCGTGGCCAGCACGTCGTCGAAGATCGAACGCTGCACGAACAGGCGACGCGTGCTGGTGCAGCGCTGGCCGGCGGTGCCGACCGCGCCGAACACGATCGCGGGAATCGCGAGCTTCAGGTCCGCGCTCTCGTCCACGATGATCGCGTTGTTGCCGCCCAGTTCCAGCAGCGGGCGGCCCATGCGTTGCGCCACGCGCGCGCCCACGTCGCGGCCGACGGCGGTCGATCCGGTGAAGCTGATCAACGCGACGCGGTGGTCGTCGACGAATTTCTTCGCCAGCTCCGTGCCGGCGTCGTTGAACAGGTAGAACAGGTCCGGGAAACCGCCGGCCTTCAGCGCGTCGTTGCAGATGTTCATTGCCGCGACCGCGGACAACGGCGTTTTCGGCGACGGCTTCCAGATGCTGATGTTGCCGCACACCGTGGCGAGGAAGGCGTTCCAGCTCCACACTGCGACCGGGAAATTGAACGCGCTGATGATGCCGACCAGGCCCAGCGGATGCCATTGCTCGTACATGCGGTGGCCGGGGCGCTCGGAATGCATCGACAGGCCGTAGAGCTGGCGCGACAGGCCGACCGCGAAGTCCGCGATGTCGATCATCTCCTGCACTTCGCCGTCGCCTTCCGGCTTGATCTTGCCCATCTCCAGCGCGACCAGCGAGCCGAGCGCGTCCTTGTGTTCGCGCAGCGCATGCGCGCACAAGCGAATGGCTTCGCCACGGCGCGGAGCCGGCGTGTTGCGCCAGGTTTCGAAGGCCGCCATTGCGCGCTGGATGATCTTTTCGTAGTCGCCCGCATTCGAGGCGTACACCTTGGCCAGCACCTCGCCGGTCGCCGGGTTGCGCGGCTCGATCGTGCCGGCATCGGTGGTCTTCGACCATTCGCCGTTGCCGAGATAGGTACCGGAATGGCTTTCGCCCAGACCGAGCGCATTGAGGATGGAATGGGACATGGGGGCTCCTGAAGTTGCGGGCGTACTTGGCGCGCGCGAGATAGCCGCGCATTGTAGCAGCGCATACAATCCGGGCTCGGGCCCCGTAGCTCAGTTGGATAGAGCGTCCCCCTCCTAAGGGGAAGGTCGCACGTTCGAATCGTGTCGGGGCCGCCAGATTCCTCAAGCAGGAACAACGGGGACCGTGGTTCTGCACCTCGGCAATCGAGCCGGCGCTGCGATGATGGAACGCCGACGCAGACGTGGTCGCACGTTCGAATCGTGTCGGGGCCGCCAGATTCCTCAAGCAGGAACAACGGGGACCGTGGTTCTGCGCCTCGGCAATCGAACCGGTGCTGCGATGATGGAACGACTCCACAGACGTGGTCTCGCGCACGGCGCGTGGGAGCCGCCGGATTCGCGCGTGAATCAGGGATTGCTTTTCACGACGCACACCAACCGTCGAACGGACCACGCCCGGCAGCTCGCGATGCCGGGCGTTCTCCCACGATTTTTCGTGATGGGTCAGTGATCGTGCTGGTTGGCCACGTTGGCGGCCTGGCGGAGTTCTTCGTCGGCCTGCATGAGAAGATCCTTGGCGCGCGCAGCATGACCGCCGAGTTCGGAATGGTTGTCGTATTGCGCGCTGTTCAATGCCTGCCAGGCCTGCACGATGTATTCCTGCGCGTGGCGCAGGTTGCCGTGGCGTGAACCGATGTCCACGACCGGGCCGTTCTGGGCCATGCTGGCGCAACCGAAAGCGGTCGCGGCGCCGACGACGATGCCGATGAGGAATGCCTTCTTCATAGCGGTAACCCCTTATGGTTTGTGGAAACGGAACGACCTGAGACGTGACTTCCAGCCAGTGCGGCTCCATTTGATGCATTCGGGCACGGCGGTCATCTGTTGCACGCCGAAGCCACTGCGTAATGCACGAACGTCGCGGACCGCAAATCCGCCGACGTTCGCTCAATCAATCGAATTTTTGTCCGAAGGTGAGGCCAACGTTGTCGTCGATGGTCTTGAGCAGCGCGGCAATGCGCTGGTCGTAGGCGCCGTCCAGGCAGGCTGCATCCGCGCCGCATGCATCGCGATCATGGCGCAACCATTGCGCCTGCTGCGTGCGCACGTTGTCGTGGAACTCCCGGTACGCCATTCCGGCCGTGGCCGGCTTCAACCGCAGCAGCAACCGATAATAGGTCGCGACGATGACATCCTTGCGGCCGAGTTGCGGCGAAGCACAGATGGCACGCTCGGTCGGCGTGGCCGCTTTTCCGCAATCGAAACTGGCCGCCTGTGCATGCAGACCGGCACTGACCGCCAGCAGCGATCCCGCCAGAAAGATTCGCCGGATGCTCGTCATGAGTGGACCTCCGGAAGAAGTTGCGCCATTCATCTCGCGAATACCACGGAATGTGGAGCGTCGTGGCGCATCAGCGTAGCATCTTGCAGGGCTTCGGGTGGCCTGCGGATTGGCAAATGACAACCCGCTTGTCGTCACAAGACACGTGTATGCTGCCACCGCTTCGATTGTGCCACGGGCACACGCCACGAGGTTTTCCATGAGCAAGAATCTTTCGCGCCGCATCCGCCGCCTGTCGTCGCTCGTCGTGTTGGCGAGCGCGTTGCCCTTTGCAGTTTCCGTGATGGCCGAGCCGCTCAGCGTGCCCCAGATCCAGGTCGGTCAGCCGATCCATGTGCTTTATCATTGCCCGGGTGGCCCGGATTTCGAGGTCACTTATTTGAACAGCAGCGACGGCCAGAGCTTTGCGGTGATGCCGGTGGACGGCAAGCCGACCTTGCTGGTGGCGACCATGTCGGCCGACGGCGTGCACTATCAATCGGGCTTCGTGACGTGGTGGAGCAAGGGCAAGGGCGGCAGTTACTACGACGCGAACTTCGATCCCGACAAGCCGAAGTACGCCGGCTGCATGTCGAAGTAGTTTCGAGGGTCAGGGAAACGCGGAGCTGCGCTGCGGCCTCCGCGTTCCGCGCCCGTGTGCCAAGTCGCATCCGGCAGTAGTTTCAACTGCGGCGCGGATGTTCGAGCACGAAGCGCAGAATGATGCCGCTGGCGTCGACCTGATGCGTGGTGCGCCCGATGATCAGGCGCGGCAGGTATTGCAGGCCGCCCGGCCAAGTGTGGCCACCGCCCTGGATCGAGTACTCCTGCAGCGCGCTCCCGTTGCGGCAATCTTCGCCCGTGCGCAGGGTGACGCGGGTCGGGTCGAGCATGGCGTGCGCGGGCAGTGGTCGTGCTGCGGAGACGCTCTTGCAACCGTCGCTGCGCGACCAGAATGCGACGGTCTCGTCCACCGACAACACGTCGCCGCCTTCGCCGCGGCCGCCGAAATCCGCGACCTTGCCGCCGGCATACGGCATGATCGGATCTTCGGTGCCGTCGAACTGCAACACCGACACCGGTTGCGAGGGGCGGCAACGCGGCATGTAATCGCGCGCGAGCGTCCCCGCGACGGCGACGATCGTGCCGACGCGATCCGCGAGATCGCAGCCAATGCGTTCCGCAAAGATCGCGCCGTTGGAAATTCCCGCCGCCGCCACGCGGCTGCGGTCGATCGAAACATCGCGTGAGGTGCGGTCGATCAGTGCGGCGATGAAGGCGATATCGTCCTGCTTGTTCTTGATCGTCGAGCGGCCGTCGTTCCAGTGACGACCGATGCCGTCCGGCATGACCAAAACGAAACCGGCATCGTCTGCGGCTTCCTCGATGCCGGTCAGGCGCAGCATGCCTTGGCCACGACCGCCGCCGCCATGCAGCAGCAACAGCAAAGGATGGGACGCCTTGGTCTTTGTCGGCGGCAGATGCAGGGTGTAGCTGCGCGCCACCCCGCCGACTTGCAGGGTTCGCGTTTCGTCGCAGGGCGCCACAGACGCGCACGCGAGCGCCGCGAACGTCAGCAGCGGAAGTGCAATCCGGTTCATGCGTCGGCGGCGCTGCCACCCGGCAACGGGGAGATGCTCAACACCGCGATGAAACCGCCCTCTCTTCCGTTGCGCAATTCCAGACGCCCGCCATGCAGCGCGGCGGCACGTATCGCGATGCTCAGGCCGAGGCCGCTGCCGCGTCCGCCGCGCGAAATGTCGCCGCGCACGAACGGTTTGCCGAGTTTGGGCAGCAGGGTTTCGGGAACTCCCGGCCCATGATCCGCGATTTGCACGCGTATCCCGTCCAGCAGGCGCTCGAGTTCGACGGCGAAAGGCGCGTCGCCGTAACGCTCGGCGTTGTCCATCAGGTTGCCGATCGCGCGTCGCAGCAGGCTCGGGCGTGCCATCGCCATCAGCGAATCCGGGCCGTCGTAACGCCAGTCATCCGGTTGCCCGCGCAGCGCGAGCAGTTGGCCGATCAGGGCCGCCAGATCGATCTCGCACAAGGTTTCGTTGCGGCCTTCGCGCACGAAGGCGAGGCATTGTTCCAGCGCATCGTCGAGTTGCTGCAGATCGGCGATCATCGCTTCGCGCCGTTGCGGATGGCCGGCATCACCGAGTTCCAGCGCCACGCGCAGGCGTGCGAGTGGCGTGCGCAAGTCGTGCGACACGCCGGCCAGCATCAGCTCGCGCTCGCTCGCGGCTTCGCGCAGGCGTTCCCCGGCATCGGCGATGGATTGCGCCAGGCGCCGCACTTCGCGCGGCGTGCCGCGCAACCTCGCCGCGGTGGAATCGCCCGCGAGCAACGCGGGCGCGTGCGCGGCCAGTTTTGCCAGCGGACGCGTCAGCAGGTGTGCCATCCAGGCGGCGATGACCAGTGCGATCAAGCCTGCAATCAAGGCCAGGAGGACTCTCGAGTCGATGACTTGTTGACGGTAATTGAGGGCGTGTATGACGACCCAGCGCTGCGGATTGTGCACGCTGCGTATCCAGATCTGCCTGTCGGGTGTACCGGTCAGGACGACGCGCGATGGATCGCCCAGCAGGCGGCCGATTTCGCGACCGATATCCCGCATGGCCGGCGGCATATCCGGGTCCGCCTCCGGCGGCGGGCCCGGCTGCATTTCCACACCGATGCCGCGCAGCGCGGCGAACGTCTTCCGCGTTCGGGCGTCGTCGCCCTCCGCGAGGGTGGCGACCGCGAGCGCGGTCGCGGCGGCCAAGTGACCGCTGGTCTTGACGGTGATGTCGCGCATGAGGCGACCGGACAGCACGGTGCTCAGACTGAGCGCCAGCAGCAGTGCAAGCGCCACCAGACCCAGCATCAGCGCAAAAGTGGTCGGCGCGCGCTTCACGCGGCGTTGCCGCCATCGGGCACGAACACATAACCCTCGCCCCAGACGGTCTGCAGCCAGCGCGGCTGGCGCGGATCATCTTCCACGCAGCGGCGCAGCCGCGACACCATGACATCGATGCTGCGGTCGAACGCTTCATGTTCGCGACCGCGCGCCAGCGCGATCAGCCGTTCGCGTGAAAGCGTTTCGAATGGATGTGCCAGCAGCGCGGCCAGCACTGCGAATTCACCACTGGTGAGTTTCAGCGGCGTGTCGCCATCGAACAGTTGCCGTGTCGCTGGATCGAACGCGAAACGGCCGAACCGCACCACCACCTGTTCCGGTTGGGGCGCGCCGACCACATTGCGCGGCTGGCGTCGCAAGACTGCGCGGATGCGTGCCACCAGTTCGCGCGGATTGCAGGGTTTCGAAAGATAATCGTCGGCACCGATTTCCAGCCCGACGATGCGATCGACGTCGTCGCCCTTCGCGGTGAGCATGATCACCGGGATCGTCACGCCTTCCGAACGCAGCCCGCGGCACAGCTCCAGGCCATCGGCATCCGGCAGCATCAGATCCAGCACGATCAGGTCGAAATGGTGTTCGGCCAGCTCGCGCCGCATCGCGGCGCCATTTGCCGCCCCGCGGGCTTGCAGGCCTTGCTGCACGAGGTAACGTTCCAGCAAGTCGCGCAGCCGCAGATCGTCGTCGACAACCAGTATGTGTGGGGAATCCATGAGCGACAACTATGGAGGGGCGGTTCAGCTTCATCAAGACGCCTCACGCCGATTTGTAAACGGATATTTCTGCAGCGCGTTATGGCAAGAAACGCTGACATTCGTGCGGTCCGCAGATAGAACCCGTTCATCGGGGTAGGGCCAGACTTAATCCTGCGCCGCGAGTTACCGATGTAAGCGGCACACTCCCCCGACGAAAGGAACAAGATCATGTTGATGAATACTCCCCGCTTAGCGGCCCTCACCCTGGCGTGTGCCGCGGCTGTTGGATTCAGTGTCCAGGCAGACGCTGCTAGAACCCGCGTGCACGCGACTGGAACACGCGTTGCCAACGGTCAAGTGACTCACGTGCGTGGTACGCGCGTTGCCGGTCCCAACGGAAGCACCGGTGGGCATGCCAGCAAGACCGTATACGGCGCCGATGGCACCGTGACGCACAACGGCGGCACCAACATGACCGGAGCAAATGGCGGCACCGCTCATGCCCAGAACACCTACACGAAAAACGCGGACGGGTCAGCCGAACTCACCCGCAACGTCAGCGGCACGACGGCCAATGGCACAGATTTCAGCCACAGCAAGGACTGGTCGAAGAGCGCTGGTGGCACCCCCCAGGGTACTTCAACGACCTCGGTGACCGGGGCGAATGGCGGCACCTACAGCAGCACCACTACCGGCGCCAACGGCACGGCGACGCGTGATTCCTCGGCGACCAGCAAAAACGGTGGCACGTATACCGGCACGACCACCTACACCAAGGGTCAAGGAGTGACGCATACCGGTACTTGCACGGACGCGCAGGGCGCTACGGTTACCTGCCCGACTCATTAATGGAGTTCACGCCTGAGCCGGGCACGGATGACCGGTGCAGGTTTGTGGTGAGCACGGGGTGCATGGACGCACCCACACCACTTCATGATTCTGGAGTAGTACAACTGCGGCGCCCATCCAGGGCGCCGCTTTTTTTGTGGCGCATGGACGGCGCGTTTCACATACCGATCCAGGATTGAGCCTGCAGTGTCGCGCCCGGCCTGAGATAATCGCTGCTCTTCGACCGCACCGAAACATCTCGCGTGTCGACGATCGATCGTAGCGGAACACTTGTTCCCGGCTTCGCCCGGACGGTGAGGGATGATGTCGTTTTTGTCGTTGTGGCTGACGCCGTGGGAGCCCTTCGCATCACTGATGGCCTGCATGGCCGTGGCGATCGTGCTGTACCTGCGCGGCAGGCGCCGTGTGCGGATGGGGCCGGGGCGGCAGGCCGCCTTCTGGACCGGGATGGCGCTGATCTACTTTTTCCAGCTCACGCATTTCGACTACTATGCCGAACACGAATTCTTCCTGCACCGGCTTCAGCAACTGGTGCTGCACCATGCCGCGCCGCTGCTGATCGTGCTTGCGTATCCCGGCGCTGCGCTGCGCGCCGGCATTCCGCTGCAGTGGCGCGTGCGGGTGTTGCGGCCGCTGGCGCGCAGCCGGGGTATGCGCCGGGTTGCGCGCATCGCGCTCAATCCGGCACTGGTCACGATCGCGTTCATCGTCTCGATCCTGGTCTGGCTGATTCCCTCGATGCAGACCATGGCGATGCTGGACTGGCGCGTGTATCGGTTGATGAATGCATCGATGCTGGTGAGCGGGTTTGCCTACTGGTGGCTGGTGCTGGATCACCGCCCGCGCCCTCCCGCGCGCATGCCCACCGGCCTGCGCGTGATCTCTCCCGCCATCACGATGTTTCCGCAGATCCTGGCGGGCGCCTTCATTGCGTTGTCGCGCAGCGACCTGTACCCGATCTTTTCGATCTGCGGCCGCGCGCTCGCGCTCGGCCCGCAGGCGGACCAGCAGCTCGGTGGCCTGATCATCTGGATACCCGCTTCGATCGTCGAAGCCACCGCCGCGTTGCTGGCGATGCGTCGCTGGATGCGGCTTTCCGGCAATCCGCGTTGCCGGAAACCGATCGTGTCGGCACGTCCTCGAACGGGCGACGTGTAGCACGCCACGCTGCCACGGGAATCTCGCGACGCCTGCGTGCTCTATTCATGGCCGCGCCCATGCTGAGTTCTTCTCGTGTGCCGCGCCGTCGGAACGCTGATCTTGGTTCGGGCAACAACATGGAGAAAGGTCTTTCGCGGGTCGGGGCGGAGCGCTGCCGGCTGCCGGTTCAATCGGCTTTTCGGATGTGTGCGCTGACTCTCGTTTGAGTGCGGGGACCGCTTGTTAGGATCGCGCCGCGCACACAGACCCCACCGCGCACGGACATCCTCGATGAACAACATGCTATTGAAAGCCGCGTTCGCCGTGCTGGCGATGCTGGCTTGGTCTACAGGTTATGCCCAGAGCGCCAACTTCCCCAACGGGAATGTGCGCATAGTGGCCAACGTCGCCTACGGCAGCAATCCGTTGCAGACTTTCAATGTCTATATGCCGAAGACGCCGACGCAGAATGCGCCCGTAATCCTCATGGTGCATGGCGGCGGCTGGTTCCAGGGAGACAAGGCCGACACCCCCGTGGTGCAGAACAAGGTGAAGCGGTGGTTGCCCGCCGGTTTCATTTTCATCTCGGTGAATTACCCCTTGATGCCGCAAACGAATCCGTTGCAGCAAGCGCAGAATGTCGCGCAGGCGCTGGCGTACGCCCAGCAGCACGCAGCCGACTGGGGCGGCGACCCCAACAAGTTCATCCTGATGGGCTTTTCCGCCGGGGCACATCTGGTTTCGCTGATAAGCGCTGAACCCTCGATGGCAACATCGCTGGGCGCGCTGCCCTGGCTCGGCACGGTAGCGCTGGACAGCGCAGCCTATGACATACCCGAAATCATGGCGCATTCGCATCCTGCCGTGTATGACGAAGCGTTCGGCACGAATGTCGACCTGTGGAATGCGGCATCGCCTACGCTCCAGTTGAAGTCGCGCATCGCTCCGTTCATGGCCGTCTGCACCTCACAGGAAAGCCACCTGAGCAGTCAGGACCTGGATTTCATCACCAAAGCAAACGGTCTCGGCACCCAAACGCGTTTGCTGCAGGTGGATCTCACGCACGCGGAAATCGATGCGGATCTCGGATTGCCCTCCGATTACACCAATAAGGTCACCTCCTTTATCGTCGCCTTGAAGAATGGTGTCACGCAGTGACAGGGTTGCCGTGACAGGCGAGATCGTCTGCAGGTCGCAGATTTGTAGTGAACAAAAAAGCCGCGCACATGCGCGGCTTTTTTGTTGATCGATTGGTGGGCGGAAGACCATCTAACTGGCTCCTGCAGATGGCTATGCAAAGCCATTCTGACTTTTGCGAATTCAAATGATGCCCCCAAAGATGCGCCCCGGTCTGCCGTGAGCAAATGTTTCCCGATGCCGATGGTTCATCGCCCGTGCGCGAGAGTGTGCGTGAAGCTTTCAGGGACGACTCGGGAGCATCTCTCATGTATCAGCAGCTCGAATTTCCACGCGAGAGATGTAATCTTCTCGCTTCTGTTGATGACCTTGGCGTCACTTTCGAAGCAAACGAGACCGTGGCTGTCCCTAAACCCTTGGCAATCGAACACGTCAAGACGTTCGATAGCTACCCCGCCGTGGGCTTCTTCAAGTCCAACGGTGAGGTTGTGCTTTCTCACGGGCGGGCAAGAATTCATTTGAGTGAGCAAGAAGCGCAGGCTATCGTAGGCCTTATTGAAGAAGCCTACGGTCCGTTCTGAGCGTTCTGCCAGGCGCGGTCGTCGTCCTCTCGCCACCAAGCAAGTAGGGCAACTAACACTCTCGCTTCAGAGGTCCAAACCCAAACGCACATCCAGCCGCCACGGCTCCGAAGCCTTCCCTAATACCGCGGCACGGCAACTCCGGATGTACATTCCATATCGGCGAATGTAGTCCGCGCCATCGGTAGCTCCGAGATAGCCGACCGGCAGCCCTTGGATGATGATGCAAACCGCGAAATCGGGCGTCGCCAGCGGATCGCAGCGGAGGGTTGCCGTGCAGGAATAGCAGGCTTCCTCTTCACCTGCGGTCGCGCGCAGTTCCGGCGTGTGCATTTCCGTACCGTGGGCGAATACGTCCTTATCTGCATCATTTGCCGCTTCGATCTGTGACGCGAACATGCGCCTCCCCAATGCCCGAAACGCGAAAGGGAAAAACGAAGCGCCGGAATTATCGGCCGCAGTGGCGGTCTTCCTGAACGCACCCACCGGAACCTCCCGACGCCCAGCAAGTATCGAAATGATGCCTGTCAGGGCGGTATCGGGACGCGGCTCCGTACGGCGTAGGGCGTTGCCTACGCGGCATGGTGCGAGGTACGGGCCAATCTTTCTGCTAACCCGTAAAAAAAAGAAAGGAGCTCCAGGACTCCTTTCTTTCTTCATCAAGCCCAGCTTGAAATTATTGGGCGACTACGCCGACGTTCAGGCCGCTGGCATCGACGCTCTTGACGCCTTTGACGTGCATGGCGACATGTTCGGCCATGTGCTTTGCATGCGCCGTGTTTACTGAACCGGTCAGCATCACAACGCCATCGTTGGTGGTAACGGAAATATCTGTTGACTTGATGCCCTTCGTGGTCGCCAGTTCTGATTTGACCTTGGTGGTGATCCACGTATCCGACGCTTTTTGGGAAACACTCTGGTCAGACGACTGCATAGAGCCACTTGCCTCTTGAGCAGCCACTTGAGTCAACGGGGCCACAGCAAGAGCAACCAGAATGGCCGCAAAAATCCCGCTCCGAAAGTTGGCAGAGTTGCGCATAACGATCTCCTTGGGTTTGATGGAATAACGTTCGGCCGCGGAATACCACAATCACCTCGACTCGAAAAAAGTCGTCGTAAACCGCGACGAGAGCGGAATGCCGACCGCTCAGTGGCTACCCAGCGACATACCAGAGAGTGGCAAAGATTCCGTCGAGAAACCGTCAAGCCACAGAGAGCGTCGCCTCGGGGAAAACTAATACACTGGTGCGTCGGCGATGGTGTCAAAGTGCACGTGCCTCGATACCTGAACAAATTATTGCTGTGGCGACTGTGAATGTAACGCGTGCGGACGTGTATGTACGGATTACACAACCCAGGAAAGGCAAGCCAAGAAGAAAAATAAGTTCACCTAAACAAAGATCAACCCGTAATACCAGAGGTGGAATCATGAGCGAAACGCCTACGCCGTGCCCCAAGTGCAGCGGCAGGATGGTTCAGGGCATCGTCTATGAATCCGAAGGTCCCAAACGAATGGTCAGCACTTGGGTCGAGGTTGCCCCTGAGGCATTCTTGGGGCGTGGCGCGAAGACATCCGGAAAGAAGCGTTTACCGATGCCATCTTCTGCTGTTCGGAGTGCGGATTTCTGGAGTCGTACGCGCGACCGGAATTTGCAGCCAAATGACCTCAGAAAACGACAGAGAGTCGCGTTGATGAACGACGCGAAGCCAACAAAGGAAGGCTGTAAGAGATATCCCGCATTGGGCCAAGAAGCCGGGTATTACCTCTATCCTGACGGCGATCATATTGCCTGCACTTGTTCGCTAACTTGCTCCGAGGAAATGTGAAGGCGAGTGCGGCTGCGAGGCGTGCCAGCGTTGTGCGCTGGACATCGTCCACGGTGAGCGATCGCTGCCGATGAGAACGCCGACGCCAGGCTGGTGGCGGGATTCGTCGGCTCTCGGAGAGAGTTGTCCTGCGACTAGGGACTTGCTTCCGCGACCAGACGTTGTGCAAAAGCTCGATATACGGGTGTACGACAGAAAAGTGTAGAGCTGGCACGTGCAAGCAAACACACAGCAAGGATCGGGATGATCATTGCCTGATTGTTCGTTAACTCCATGGAGATGATTGCCGAGGTCAGCGGAGCCTGAGTAACTCCGGCGAGATAGGCCGCCATTCCTAGCAATACGACAGCGGCGGCCGGAGATCCAGGCAGCAGGTGCGCGATGTTGTGTCCCAAGCCAGCACCGACTGCAAGTGCGGGCGAAAAGATGCCACCGGGGATACCGGCCCAGTAAGAGACGATATTTGCGAAAAACTTAAAGCCGCCAAAGCCCATACCTGGCGCGGTGCTTGCCTGCTGCAGGATTGCACGTGCTTGATCGTAGCCGGTGCCGTAAACACTGCCAGCACTGGCCAAACCGATTAGAGCAAGAGCCAGTCCACACACGGCAGCAAACGAAATTGGCCAGCGTTGGCGAAGGCTGGCCACGTATGAAAGCCCGCATCCGCTCAACAAAATGATTCGGGCGAATAGCCCCCCAGCCATTCCACACAACAGGCCGCATACTATCACCGCCAACCAACTTTGCCCCAGCGGGAGCGCAACGGTAACGGTTCCGAAGTAGGAATAATTACCGAGTAGGCCGAGCGATACGATGCCGGCGATGATCACAGCGGTGAGAATGATGCCGCTCATTCGGTGTTCGAACTCACCCGCCATTTCTTCGATCGCGAACACCACGCCGGCCAATGGGGTATTGAACGCTGCGGCCAGTCCTGCCGCCGCGCCGGCCAGTACGAAGCGTCCCGCGGCGTCGGATTCGGCAAAACCAAACCGCCGACCCAGCGAATAAAGTAAGCCAGCGCCAACATGCACCGTGGGGCCTTCGCGACCAATGGATGCTCCCGCGAGTAAACCGGCAAGTGTCAACACCATCTTTCCGGCAGAGATGCGCAATGAGAGTAAGCGGTGGCGAAAGCTCTCATCCTCGATCTGCAACGCCGCAATTGCTTGGGGAATGCCGGAGCCGCGCGTGGCCTGCAAGGTGCCAGAAGTCAACCAAGCGAGCACTGCGAATACCGCTGGCGTAAGCAACAGCGGCAGCCAGGCACGATGCGCCGTGATATGCGCGAAAGCGCCATAAGCCGATGTACTAAGTCTGGCGAACGCGATCGCCACAATGGCAACCAATACCGCGCCGCACCAGAACAGCAATCGCCTTCGCCACTGAAGCGGCGACAACCAGTTGTGTTGCAGAAGTTGCCTCCAGCTCAATCGTTTGGGCGTTTCGATCATTCCCTGTCGTCTCTGCGACGTGATGTTCAACCTACAGCATGGGAGATACGACGAAGCTGGTCAATTGGCGCGAGTCAAACAGGCAAGCGCACGAATTTGGAACAACTCGTCCCGACTTCATCATCGGCCGCAGCGGAAGCCCCTCCGGCTTGCCTGACTCCATCGAGACGCCGAGGCAAGGGTGGGTGAATGGAAGTGAAAGCGCAGTGAGGGCGGCGCGCGACACTGTGTAGACTCGGCCTACGCCAGTTTGAATGCAAGCGCCGATTTAGCTAGCCCGTATTCCCAACTCTCTGGTTGATATCGGCGCGCTCGATGGTCACGTCTTCGCTCGCGCGAACGGCATCAACGAAAGTCGCGAGTTGCTCGGCAGTCACGCCACGCTCGAATAGAAGTGAACACTCCTCTTCTCCTGGCGATCCTTGCACGATGAGCTTGAACAGAGGAAGCCCCTGTTTGTGCAATATGGCTTCGACATTTGCCAACGCGTTGCTCCCGCGCATCTGAAAGCAACACGCGGATGAAGTTTGTATCGCACGAACCAGCGATGCTCCAAGGGTTTGAGCATGGCGAGGATGATCCAGATGATCGCCGTGCCCACACAGGCTGCCAAGTAAAGACCGCTACCCGCCGCGAGCCCGACTGAGGCCACGGCCCATAAGCCTGCTGCGGTAGTGAGTCCGCGCACCACCTGCTCACGCTGCATGAAAAGGATCGTGCCGGCACCCAGAAAACCGATCCCGCTAATAACCTGGGCGGCTATGCGTGACGGATCAAGGATAACCGCCGGCGTTCCCAGCACATCCTTGAAACCGAATGCCGAGACGATGATTGCCAGGGCTGCGCCGACGCTGACCAGCATGTGAGTGCGCAGACCTGCGGCCCATTCTCGTCGCTCGCGGTTGGCACCCACGACGCCGCCAAGCACCGCCGCCAAAAGCAGCCGCATAATCAATTCCCACCAACTCAACATGGATTGACCTCGGTGCTACCAAGAAAGCGCCGCAAGAATAGAGGGAGATCGAGTGCTTGTCTTTACTCCCCCCTTCGCACGCCTATCTTGCTGACTATCATGAGCAGTAATCTGGAATGGCAGCGCAAGTTGCGAGCAGTCAGCATCCCGAAGCCACGATTGGGAGATTCGACATGGCGCAATCCCCGTTATTGTTGCAGTTGGTCGTCATTCTCGGCACCGCGCGTCTACTTGCGCTGTTGTTGCGCTGGCTCGGTCAGCCGCCCGTCATCGGTGAAATGATCGCCGGCATCGCACTCGGCCCGATTGCGTTCGGGGCTCTTGCTCCGCATCTCCAGGCTGCAGTCTTTCCTAAAGGCAGCCTGGGCGCACTTGATGGACTGTCGCAGATTGGCCTGGTGCTTTTCATGTTCATCGTCGGTGCGGAACTGCGGATGCCGAAGGGGGTGCTGAAGCAGGTTGCGGCTGCAAGCATGGTGGGCACGTGCAGCGTGCTGCTGCCCATGACCTTGGGGATCGCAATCGCTCCCGTGCTGTACGCGAAATTCGCACCTGCGGGCATCGGGTTCTGGACCTTTGCACTGTTCATGTCGGCATCGATGGCAATCACCGCGTTTCCGGTGATGGCGCGCATCCTCAAGGAACGCACGATGACGCACACACCGGTAGGCCAGCTCTCGCTCGCCTCGGCCGCTGTCGCTGATGTGTTCGCGTGGGTCATGTTGGCGGTGGTCGTGGCGCTGATCGCCTCGCACGGCGGCTGGACCAGGCTGGCATTCACCTTGGGCGGCCTCGTCGTCCTGGCGCTCTTTGCCTTTGGCGTCATGCGGCCGCTTATCGTGCGGTTCCTCTCTCGCTGGGCGGCCGATGGTCAACCGAATGGAGCCGCATTGGCGTTGCTGTTGATCTGCACCTTCGCCTTCGCTGCCGCAACGCAGGCACTGCAGGTCCATGCCGTATTCGGTGCCTTTCTGTTCGGTGCGTGCCTACCCCGCGACGATCGCCTGTTGCAAAGCTTGATCGAACGTCTTGAGCATGTGGCCGTGCTGGCCCTGATGCCGGTCTTC
This sequence comes from Rhodanobacteraceae bacterium, assembly GCA_035552915.1. Classification (GTDB taxonomy): domain Bacteria; phylum Pseudomonadota; class Gammaproteobacteria; order Xanthomonadales; family Rhodanobacteraceae; genus 66-474. Next base: position 18,736 of record DATNEQ010000028.1, on the reverse strand, counting down.
TTTGCCCTCGCAGGACTGAACACCACGCCAGATGCTTTCGTGGGCGCGGGTGGCACAGCACTGCTGCTTGTAATCGCCGCTGCCGTGATCGGCAAGGTCGTCGGTGGCGCACTAGGTGCACGCATGGGCGGCTCGCCTTGGAAATCGGCACTCGCGGTGGGCTCACTGATGAATGCGCGAGGACTGATGGAACTGATCGTGATGAAGGTAGGACTGGACGCCGGCGTGATCGGCAAGGAGATATTTACCATGCTGATGGTGATGGCAATTGTCACCACCTTCATGACGACGCCGATGCTTACGTGGTTCACGCGCCGTGAGAGGGATCTGGCGTCGAACGCTGCCTAGTCCGACTTGAAATCTTGGAAATCATCGCGCGAAACGATAACGACAGCCCGTGCGGTAGATAACGCAAAGGTTGCCCGGCGTCATCGGAGGCGCGCACCGCCTGTGAACCGTCCCTATTCCGGTGACCGTCAGACTCCGCCGGGCAAGAAGTAGATGCCCGAATCGTGCCAAGCAAACGGGGAGGCGCCTCGACGTCGTCTGCCGTGTCGACCCTGAGTGAAAATTCCTTGTTCGGATGGCCGCTTACTAACTGGGGTTTGGGTAGGTTGCGCGGTAGCGTGGCTCGCGTGTGTCGGATTGGGGCATCTAGTCAGTGGGGAGTGTACCTATGCTTCACGAAGCCTTAGCCAGCCACTATCGCTCTGCACTGAATGCCGTTCACAAGTGCTTGCCATTCACCCAGGCAGTCTCTTGTGATGGATATCCGACATGGGCGCGGAAAGAGGGTGGTCACCTGGGTCGCCGGCACGGCGGCTACATTGGGTGTAATCGGCCTGCTGGTATGGAGAAAGAGTCATCCATCAGAAAGTGGAAGTTCAAAAGTGTCGCAGCCCGTGAGGAATGTCGAGCTCCACAGATATCTCGGGAAGTGGTACGAAATAGGGCGCTATGACAACCGCTTTGAACGCGGCTGCGACGAAGTGACCGCCGAATATTCTCTACTAGGCGACGGTCTGGTAGGAATCAGGAATAGCTGTCGATCAACTGAGCGGTCACGTCGACGCGTATCACGCGGCAGGGCAAAAGTACTTCCCGGCTCTGGCAACGCGAAATTCAAGGTTTCGTTCTTCGGGCCATTTTTCATAGGCAACTATTGGGTGATGGATCATGACGACGATTACCAATGGTCGATCGTTAGTGAACCGACACGACGCTATTTGTGGATACTGCATCGAGAAGCCCATCCAGGCAATGAAGTCGTGCAGCAATTGCTGACGCGCGCGGCCGATTTGGGGTTCGACCTATCTCGGTTCCGCCTGGCTTTCCAAAAGTGACCATGGGATGTGACAGCCAAGAGGATTCGGTGGCCCTTCACCTCGCAGGCATGCACGCAGATTATTAAAGTGAACAAAAACCAAGCGCATCATGTGCTTGGGACTGTCTCAGTTTGAAATCTAGCCGCCTCGCGTGAGGCATGCTTCACGGGGTATGCTTGGGGACATGGCGACTTCCAAGCCCAAACGGCCCAAACGCCCTTCTGACGCCGCGCAAATTTCAAACTGAGACACTGCCATGTGCTTGGCTCAATTTCACGCACTGAATCCGGGCAGTGATCGCTGGCGCTCCATTGGAGAAAAGTTCCGTCGAAGCGTGTCTCAATGGGACAGGCACGTTTAGCGGCTTCGGGGCATAGACGGACTCCTTGTCTGCTATGCACTTTCTATTCGAGTCGACAGTCAGCACCGCCTCCGAAGCACTGATTTTCAGCGCGAAAATAGGGTCGCAATGTCGTACTCGCAGATTGACCCAAGCTGAGGGTCTGGATAAGTCGTTATAGTGCGAGCGCTATCCGATGGTCAGTATTTGATTTGGCAATTTGGACAATAGAATGTTCTTCGATGTGTAGCGCCGAGATAGGCTCTGACGAGTTTGGCGCCGCAATCTGGGCAATATCCCCTGCCATTGACGAGCAAGTGTTTGCGCAACACAAATCGTCTTTTCCAGGCGAGGAAATCGTTGCTGTAATCACGAGCTTCCCGAATCAGCGCGGCAAGTTTCGCTGCCGGTAAACCGTCCTACAAGAGATTCGGGCTGCACCTTGATGCGGAATAGTGCCTCGTTCTTGATGATGTTGCCGACGCCGGCGAAGATGCTTTGATCGAGAAGCGCATCGCATACCATCGTGTCTGGCTTCTTCTTTAGCTTTGCGCGTGCCAACCTCGGACTCCATGATGGGCTCAAGACATCCGATCTCCAGTCGTAGACGCCGTCCAAGGGTTGCTCGATGTATTTGAGCGAGGATGAGTAAAAGTTGAGCTGTCCGTTGTCGAAGGTCAATGACATGCGAACCGGTGCTGGCTTGGTCTCATCGATCCGATAGGACCCGAACATAAGCATGTGAATGCGCAGACTGAATTTGCCGAAGTCGATCAGGAAATGTTTTCCCCAGCTGCGAATAGCCTTGGTCCGGCGGCCCTCCATACGCGTCAAATCAAGCTTGCTGTTGCCAATGCCCTTGCGTACCACCTTGCCGGCAAACTTGGTCGCGGCCTCGCGCAGAATGAGGATGGAAGGGCCTTCAGGCATGAGGGATCCGGTTACCTATCCGACTATCCGTCGCTTGAGTAAGGCGCTGAGCTCGCAAGGCTGCGTCGTGCGCGACGCTGTGAGGCCTTGGCTCATCGCTGCCTTGCGTGAGCGGCAAGATGTGCTGGTTGAAAGGGTCCATCAAGCCCACAACGGTCATAGCACCAGCTATTAGCCTAAACGCTGACCACATCCAACCGTCTGCCCACTTGCCGGCGTTCCTAGCCGTCGTGGTGGCGACCCGAAGGACGCGATTTCACGTGAAGCCGAGGAGTCCTTGCTCATGCTGAATTCCTTCTTGCGCAGATGAGTCTTCACGGTTGGCTCAACGGGAACCAGATTCGGCTGGCTTCCCGGCCGTGAGCAGCGATCCTTGCTGCGAATAGGCGGGAGGGGAGTAAATATTGAGCGTGATGAGGAGCTGTCGACCGGTATTGCGAATCTCGTGGCGCTCACCGCTTTCGACGAGAAGCAAACTGCCTTTGCGCAGTTGCCTCCGCTTGCCCTCCACGATGGCCAACCCAGTGCCTCCCAGTACAAACAGCCACTGGTCTGAATGGCGATGGAAATTCTCAGGCCCTCCTTCACTTTCGCCGGGGGCAATCACCATTTCCGCCGCCTGCACGCCTCGGTGTGCGAACGCGACGCGGAATCCTTCAGTGAGCTTGCAGGTCTTTGATCTCACGCACGCGACTTGTAGGCCTGTTTTCCCGATGCCCCCTTTTTCGTGGACTTCTTCGCAGCAGTCTTTTTGGTGGTTTTCTTCGTGGCACGCTTCTTTGTCGCCGCGCTTTTCTTCTTGCCGCCGCCATCTTGCTTGTTGACGGTTGCCCAAGCGATGCGCTCTGCGGTCTTGCTAGATCGACCGCGTGCTTTTTCGCTACGCTCGATGTCTTCCGCTTGGCGCTTTTGTTTGTCGGTATAGCTGGATTTGTCACCGCGGGGCATGGCTCATCTCCTGGTGAATGGGATGGCCTAGAAAGTGGCACTGGCACTGTGATGATGGCGAAAAGAAAATTACCCTTAGGATCACCTCAGAGAAGCAGGCGTTCATCGGGGGATGCGATCAAGGTGCGCAAGTAAGCGGCATTGGCGGTCGCATGACCCAGGGCCGTGTTGTCGAAGATTATCCAAGCTTCGGATTGGCCCGAAGCGTTGTCCACGGTCTTGGCGAGCTCTGCCAGTGTTTGCAACGAATAGTCGCTGTAATACATCTGCGGCGATCCGTGCCAACGCCAGTAGGTCCAAGAGCGATCGCCGCCTGGTTGCATCGCCGCAGGAACGATGGCGGGATCGCTGGCAACACGAGCAATGGAGTGCTTACGCAGGAGCGAATCCGCATCGGGGGCAAACCAGCTTGGGTGGCGAGGTTCGCAGCACAGACGTGCGTGGCTGCGCCGGCGGACCATGCGGGAGAAGGTTGATAGCGCTCGGGCATTAAAGGCGAAACTGGGCGGGAGCTGTAGCAACAGGCACCCAAGCTTGTCCCCAAGTCCTTCGACTTCGCCGAGGAAGCTGTCGAGTAGATGACCTATCTGTTGCAGGCGAGCATCGTGGGAAATACTTCGAGGGAATTTGGCCGAAAACCGGAATGCTGGCGGCACAACGGACGCCCAACGCTCATAGGTGCTGCGTTGGTGAGGTCGGTAGAACGATGAATTGATTTCGACGCAGTTGAACAACGATGCATACCGGCTGAGCACGCTATCGCCAATTTGAAACAGCTTGCGGTGCTGTCGAGGAATCGCCCAGCCAGCACTGCCAATGGCAATTTTCCGCATCGGAATGGAGATTCCTTGGTTACTCGGTCGTTTCAGCTCTGGAAGTGAGGGCAGCGACATTAGTCTTAGCGAGTTTTCGAAAGACGGCTTGCTCCTTCCAATTTTTCGGACGCGGAGTTGAATGTTGGCTCTGCATGTGTTGACAAACGGTGATCACGCCATTGTTTGCTTGTCATATTGGATGCTTTGAGAGGCACAGGCCTGCTCAAGTGAGCTCAATAAGACCGAAGGCGCTGGAGTCCAGCGTTCGATTGGGATCGGGCCTCAAGCCGTGAGATCGCGATCCGTATCCTCATCGAAGCGTTCCACCGACTCGTCGGTATCCCCTTTGGGGGACGCATATCGCGCGTTGCTCGTTGCCAGTGAAGATGAGGCTCGCATGTCCGATGTAAGTATTGGTGCGTTGATCGGCTTGATCGGCGTCGTCGTTGCAGGGTTTGTGCAGTGGTTCATTGCGAGGTTTGCGGTGCGGCAGGAAGCCGAACGCCTCTACGAACAATTGGCCGCAGAGTTCGATTTTCAGCAGCAATCGGAATGGGCTTTGCAATTTCGGCAGATCATGGGCGACCTGCTGGCGGTCACCGATCCTGAAGGGTCGACAATGGAAAAGACCCAAATTGTTCCCCTGACTCTCAAGGCCCAGCTCATGCTCGATCTGCGACTGCCCACCCATCGAACGGTCAATTCGCTGATCCAGCAGCTTGCACTCAAGATCAACAGCTGGGACGGGACATCGGATTTGTCCGCGGTTTTCCGTTTACACGAAAAGCTGTTGGATGCCTCGCGAGAGATGATGTTTCATCCGAGTGAAGGCATATCGCTTCCCCCAGTGAGCTGAAATGCGGAGATTGGCAGACTGTTAGACCTTATTGCACATTCAGATCCTGCGACTACGATGGTGGCCCTCGCTCACGTCATTTCAGATATCGAAGTTCGATCGAAAACGTCTCTGCTGTCGTGATGACATTTTCCTAGGAGGCGAGCGCCTTTTTAGGCTACTCAGCGGGGGCCGGACGCACCACTTGTGAGTGGGACAACTTGGCTGGATATCTTCCAAAGATGGTTCACTGGTGGTAAGCACTGAGGCGCCGCAATGTATCTTTGATATGGCGCAGGCATGCGCATCCCCCAGCCTGTCGTCATCCATCCGGACCCGGAATCCGCCTATAACCTGCGCGTCCGGTTTGCGGACGACCATTGAATGGAAATCACGGGCTCGATCCCCGTAAGAGCCATTCGGTATATCTCGGCCGCGCGCAACTTTGTGCAGCCGCAATCAATCGCAAGCGATGCGCAATAGATGATGAGAAAAGGCATGCCCGTTACCTGGAACGCAAACACGTTGCAGCGGCATTCGCAGGATTGGCGTGGTAACAACAAGCGGCCCCCGACGCACTAGCCGACGTCGAGGGCCTTCCATGACCGCCCCAGGGGATGGGTAACGACCATGGCAGTTATCAGCATAGGAGACGCGGGTGAACTGGCTAGAAACGATGAAGTGGAGAGTTTTCAAGCGGCCTCCGGCGCGCTCGCAACACGCCGGAGCCTTCCTCGATCGCGACTGAGGAGGATGAGCCCCAACCGTGGCGTCAAACAGCGTAGGTGCAAAGAGTGAAAGCTTCACGACGTGTTTCAGAAAAACGGCTCCCACGCACCAGAGCCGACGCTGGGAGCCGGCAATGACCGCCACTCAGAGGGTTTGGGTGAAACAGTCACGCACTGATCAGTGTAAGAAGCACGCATGCAGGACTTGGGAGAAAAAGCAATTGGCTCCCGGCGAGCGAGGGATGTTACGGATCACCGCCAAGGCAAAAAGGCTTGGGCCGCAAAGGTGTGGAATCCTTCGGGCTATGGATCTGCGGTGCAATTCAATTCATTCGTCACTCCAAGGACGGCGCGCCGTTAGAGCCTCGCAGGTGTCCCTGTTCACCGAGGTCTTGCGGGTCTTTGGAAAGATAGGCTTTCGCGAAGTCCAGACTGCGTGCCAATACGTTACCCGCCGATTCCCAGTAAGCGGCATCGCGCACCCTTACGCGCAAGACGATGAGGTTGGGGTCATCCTTGCCCTGCTTGAAGAAGATTCTCTGAGGCTCCGACCATAATTTTTCGATCGTGGCGGCGTCATGGTCGACAGTGGCCGTCCCGCGAATGGAAACATAGGTTTGCTTGGAAGGATTGGCGTAGGCGATATTTACATCGGAGGCTGCGGCAATCTCCTCCAGCTTGCCGCTGTCGGCGGCAGTGAAAAACGCCAGCTCGCCAGCGTGATCAAACTGCAAGGTTTGCAAGGGACGGCTCACCATCGAGCCATCTGACGCGTGGGTGGTCAGCATCGCAACCTCGATGCCTTCGATGAGTTCGCCTAGCTTTTTCATCTCTTGTGTGTGTTGCTCGTTGATATCAACGGCCATGTCAGTCTCCTCCATAAATTCTTACGAGTGTGGATTGGAATGTTGACTCGGCGCGTGTTGACAAACGGTGATCAAGCAATTCGCCTCCTTTTTCTTGCCGCTTTAAGAGGTCAACGGCTGCAGAGGCAAGCTCTCTCCGATCTAGGGTGCGGATCTGTCGCGAGTCTTGGATGGCACGCGCCTAATGCAGTCTGGCGGCGAGAAATGTCACCACGGCGCGTTCGAATCGCGCCGGCGTCCGCAGCGTGTCTTTCTCGATATACCGCTGTAATGTGCCGTCACGCCAGCCTGCGAATATCTCAGGACAGACATAGGATTTTCGACAGACCGTAGGCGTGTTGCCTAGCGCGTCTGCGATTTCGCGCAGAACAGCCACTTCTATCGTTTTGCGCTTGCGCATGGATTGATTCTTCGAAATCGGTAGCTGCGCCAAAAGACTGATGGCAAGGAACGTGGCTATCCAAGTACGAAAATCCTTGGCGGTGAAGGCCTCACCCATGATCTCCTGGAGATACGCATTGACGTCCTGCGAATGCAGCGCATGGCGTTTGCCACCTTCATCATCGACATACTGAAATAGCCGCTGTCCGGGAAGGTCGTGGCACTGACGGACGAGACGCACCAAGCGCGGATCGTCCAACGCGGCCTGCAAGGGCTTTCCGCCTTTGCCACGAAATCGCAGAAGTACCTTGCCGCTCAGGAAGACGATGTGGCGAGAGCGCAGCGTCGTCAATCCATAGGAATGGTTTTCGCGCGAGTACTCAGCATTGCCGATGCGCAGATGCGTTTCCATAAGCAAGCTGGTGACAAGTGCCAGGACCTTGTCGCGCGACAATCCCACGCGACGCAGATCCCGTCGTACACATTGGCGCAATTTTGGCAACTTTCGGCCGAACGCGACGAGATTCATGAATTTTTTCGCATCACGAAAGTCACGCCAGTCAGGATGATAGCGATACTGCTTGCGCCCACGGGCGTCCCTGCCCGTGGCTTGAAGATGTCCGCGCGGATTCTTGCAAATCCACACGTCGGTGTAGGCTGGGGGGATCGCGAGCCTGCGGATTCTTGAAAGCGTGGCTTCGGAGACGACACGTCGTCCCTGCGCATCGACATAGTGGAAGCCCTTGCCCTTGCGCCGTCGGCGCAGCCCGCTCTCGGTGTCGCTCGAGTACGACAGGCCTACGGATTTCAGGGAGGGAGGGCGCGCTATGGTCTGACTAGCCTCCGACCTCGTTGTTGGGCGATGCGGTGTCTTGCCGTCGCTGCTCCGTCGTGCGCCTGACATGGTCTAATCGTTCTTCTTTTTCATTAGTCCGCTCATAGCGAAGCACGCTCCGGAGGATGCGACGAAGAGCAGGGAATAACGGACGACGCGGGATGATTTCGCGCAAGAAATAGGGAGAAATGCTCACGACGACTACGGTTATCCCTTTACGGTCCCGTTACTGCGAGTGTCGAGGAAACGCCGGGCAGATGCTGGGCCATTTGCAGGTGCTCTTTCAAAGTGGGCAGCGTGCTAGACGCGAAAGCCTTGAGTTGGTTATCGCTGCCGTCCCAAGTTTCCTGCTCAAAGAGCGCGACGGTACTGCGATGGTCCTTGAGCATCGCGCGGGAATACGCTTGGTCAAACGCCGGGCCATGCAGCTTAGATAGACGATCGATCACGGCCTGATCTTGCGATAGAGGCTTGGTAGGAAGCTTTAGCGCCTCTCGAGTCGCTATGGTCATCAATTGGTCGTTCGCTTGCGAGTGATCTTGCACCATTCGCTGACCAAAGCTCTTCACCTCAGCGCGCTCCCCGTGGCTCAAGGCGAGTTTTCCCAGCGTGACCTCCGTCAAACCGCCCGAGGCCGCGTGCCGTGCGAAATCCAAATCTTGTGACGCGCACAGCGCCGCCGTCGCGAGAAAACAACCTGCGACCATCGTGATTCCTTGACTCGCTTTCATGCTCGCTCGCTTCCTTCTGACACCGTTCGATAGGCACGGCAGGCTCGCGTGCTACCCGTAGGCGACGCGTGAAAACCGGGCGCCTGGGGTCTTCACGTCCACGTGATCTTGTGGACGCTTTGATGGCGTCGATGGAGGCTCACGCCGGCTCATGTTGTTTTGGCTTCGCTAAAAAAGGAGTTCGAAATGCTTGGCATCATCCTCATTGTCGTTCTCATCCTGTTGTTGCTTGGTGCATTTCCGCGCTGGCCTCACAGTCGTGGCTGGGGTTACGGGCCCAGCGGGCTACTCGGCGCCATTCTTATTATCGTCATTGTGCTGGCGGTACTCGGAAGGCTCTGAGCGCGTGGCGAAGACGAAGTGATGCCACGCACATGGCGCGATGTATAGGGCGAAAGACGAGTCACAATCCATTCGCCTGCCGGAGCCGAGTCGCTCAATTTCCGCGTCCGGAGAATGGGCTCTCCCGCAGTGAAATATTCAACGACGCTCTGCATGCTGCGCGTGCTCCTCGTCGTGAGCGTATAAATCACTGACCGCTTCTGCGTGAATCCGGCACCCGTTTCACGGGGCTTGCACAGAAAAAGGTCTATAGAGATGCCAACGTTTGGCGCGAGGCGGAAATGATGTATCGCAAGGCGGCAGGCATTTCGTGCAGGCAAAAGAGTGCCATGCAAGGTGCCGAGGAGAGCCGCTCGTCCAGTCAGAGTGAGGCTTTGTTGGACATGATTTGGGTTATTGAACAAGAACGGCGTCTCAACTACACGGCCGCGGTCATATCACCCCATGCGTCGGAGAAAACTCGGTGCGAATGGAATGCGCGACGCGGAGCAAAGGCACTCGCCACGGTTCGCCGTGCGTTGGCGCAGCGAGGAAAAGACTCAGGAATCACGCAAAGCGGGCGACGGTTCGACGACTACATCGATCTCCTGCTCGATACCGAAATGGATATCGGTCCGGTGCCTTTTTTACATGAAGCACTTTAGGAAGGGCTCTATGAGCAGCGAGATGATTGCCCTGAAGCATCTGATCGTCGATCTCGACGATACCCGTATTCTCTATCAAGCGTCCCTCCACCGATTTCGCCAAGCCGAACCGAACCAGCTCGTGCGTCGAATTGCGCAAGCGCATGCGCTGATCGCAGAAAACCTCGCGGATCGTATTTACGCAAGTGGTGGCGGAGAGACGATGCGAACGGGCAAACGATGGCGCAACCTGCGAGCAGGGTGGGCGGATTTGCACGCACGATTTGCACTCGCCCCGGAACTTGATCGCTTGCGGTTTGTACGGCGAAGCGAAACGCGCGTGCTACGTCGATTCGAGGAGGCCATCCAAGATAACGACGTTTACATCAAGTGTCGCTTGCAACTGCACAGACGCGACTTGGAGGGCACGTGGGAGGAGGTTAACCATCTCATTCATGCGATGTCGAATGCAGCGCCCGCACACGCTTGATGCGTCCCAGGTGGTTATTCTTTGATTCTATTCACCTTGGTTTCTTCACACATCACGCCTGATCGCACTCGGGGTGGCCGCACCCGCACGCGCCCTGCATTTCTTCGTCGACCGCTCCGCCATTACGCGAAGCGTCGCGACAAAAGGCGCTGAAAACTCGTTGCCTGGCTCGATCGAGCACGCACATTCCTCGTGCTGACAGGTGCTTAGGGAATTGTCGACTTCCATGGATTGCTCCTCTCCAGTTTGGTCGTGAGCATGCGCCGGACTCGGTTAAGCGGGCGCGAATCCCGGATCATTCAGGTGGAAACGATTGTTTCCCCGCTTGAATACTTGCATATCTCCTAGGAGAGATCCATGCCCCGCGGTGACAAATCCAGTTACGCCGACAAGCAGGAGCGTCAAGCGAAACATATCGAGCAAGGCTAAGAGAAAAAAGGGCGTCTCGAAGAAGGATATGAGAAACGCGCGTGGTGCACAGTCAACAAGCAGGACAAGGGCGGCAAGGAATCCGGCGGTGGCAAAAAACATCGCACAAGAAAAGCAGCAAGAAATAATTAATAAGACCAACTGGTCGAAGCGCCTCCAATGCTGACCCTCTCAGAACCCTGGTGGCAGCTCGTACTGCGAGCCGCCGTGGTCTAATCGGGTTACTCATCCTGATTCGGCTTTCAGGAAAGCGAACGGTAGGCGAACTCAGTGTCTTCGATCTGATCGTCGTCGTGTTGCTCGGGAGTGCCATGCGCGCCTCCATGATCGGCAGCGACAAGTCGCTCCAAGGCGGCTTCATCGTGGTCCTGACCATGCTGCTGCTGAATTACGCAAGCGCATTGCTGTCCAGCCGCTTTCGTCCCGTCGATCGACTGATCCAGGGTCGGCCAGTACTTCTGGCGCGCGATGGCCAGGTGTTCGACGAAGTCCTGCGTCGCCTCAACGTGCCGTTAAGCGATTTCGACTCCGCCCTGCGCAAGGCCGGTTGCGAGAGCGGCCATCAAGTCGCGCAGGCGATACTGGAGCCCAACGGCACGATTACCGTGCTCAAGCGCCAAGCGAATTGATATAGCGCCGGCGCAGAATCGGATTTATCAGACAACTCAGGACGGGGATCCGCGGCGATATACGATCTCATCACGCCCGTCTTGGCATGACATTCCTTGGCCGGATGCGGAGACTAGACGATGGCGCTGCACGAATATCGGCGCAAGCGGCGGTTCGACGCGACGCCCGAACCCGAACAGTCGGGACCGCGCGCCGGGCGCGCGCGATTCGTGGTCCAACTGCATCATGCTTCGCGCCGGCATTACGACTTCCGCTTGGAAATCGACGGCGTGCTCAAGAGCTGGGCTTGTCCCAAGGGGCCGAGTTTCGATCCCTCCGTGAAGCGGCTCGCCGTGGAAGTCGAAGATCACCCGGTGTCCTACGCGGGCTTTAAGGGCGACATCCCGGCGGGCTACGGCAAGGGCCATGTCGATATTTTTGACGAAGGCACCTTCAGTACGCCCGGCGATCCGAACGCTCAGCTGGGAAAAGGTCATCTGGAATTCGAACTTTTCGGAAAACGCTTGCATGGTGCATGGCATCTGGTGCGTTCGCATCGCAAGGAACGCCAGCCCGCATGGTTCCTGATCAAGGCGAAGGATCGTTTCGCGGCGAAACTCGAAGCCGACGACCTGCTCGACGGCGCGATGAGGGCGAGTACACGCCGCGCTATCGGCAAGAGCGGCGGCGCGCGCGAAGTGGCGGAGAAATTGCGCGGTACGCGACGCAAGCGCGCGGCAGGCAAAACCCGTCGTATTCGTATCGATCCTTCCCATCTCGATGGCGCGAAGAAGGCGCCCCTGCGCGCGGGATTCTTCAAACCCGAACTCGCGCGGCTGCGGCAGGAGGCGCCCACCGGCGAGGAGTGGTTGCACGAGGTCAAATGGGATGGCTACCGGATCCTGGTCTGCATCGATCGTGGCGACCTCACGTTGTGGTCGCGCAACGCGTTGCCATGGACCGACAGGCTGCCGGACATCTCAGATGCGTTGGGCACGCTAGGGTTGGATTCCGCGCAACTGGACGGCGAGCTGGTCGTGCTGCGCGACGGGCACTCGGATTTCAATGCCTTGCAACAGACGTTGGCCGGCGAGCAAGCGTCGCCGCTGACCTTTGTCCTGTTCGATGCGCCGTACCTGCAGGGCTGCGATCTCGCGCGCGTGTCATTGATCGAACGCAAGACATTGCTGGAGAAATTGCTGGGTACACGATCGTCGCCGCACCTACGTTACAGCGAGCACGTCGTGGGGCATGGCGAGCAAGCCTTCCGGTTCGCGTGCGATCAGGGGCTCGAGGGCATCGTCAGCAAGCGCATCGATTCGCCGTACCGCGCGGGTCGCGGCGACGACTGGATCAAGGTCAAGCGACTGGCATCGGACGAATTCGCGATCGTGGGCTACACCGAGGGCACCGGTTCGCGGCAGGGGTTCGGCGCCTTGCTGCTGGCGACACCTCAGGGCGATGGCTGGCGCTATATGGGCCGCGTCGGCACCGGATTTCCGGCCGAACGCTTGATCGATCTGCGGCGGCGCCTGGAAAAACTGCCACGGGGGAAAGTTTCGCTGCTTAACGAGGATGAAGCGCCGCGCGGCGCACACTGGGTAAAACCGCGTCTCGTCGCCGAAGTCTTCTATCGCGGCATTGGTAACCATGGCTTACTGCGCCAGGCCAGCTTCAAGACCCTGCGTGAAGACAAATCCGCGCGCGACCTGCACGATTCCGATACGAATACCATGAACCGAAAACATGCATCCACTTCGAAACGCCGCGGCAAGACTGTTCCGCCCGGCGAAATCGCCATTACCCATCCCGATCGCGTGGTGTATGCGGAACAGGGCTACACCAAGCAGGATGTCGCGGACTATTACCGCGCGGTGATGCGCTGGTTCCTGCCGGGCGTGATGGGACGCGCGGTTTCCGTGATCCGTTTCCCGGAAGGCATCGCGGGGCCGTCCTTCTTCCAGAAACATCTTCCCGCCGGCAGTCTCGAGGGTGTCGGCGTCATCGAGATCGAGGACAAGCAGGGCAAGCCGGAACCCTATTTCTCCATCAAGGACGCCACTTCGGTCCTGCAACTGGTGCAATACAACGCGCTGGAATTCCACGCTTGGGGCAGCAAGGTGGATGCGATCGACAAGGCCGATCGCGTCGTGTTCGATCTTGACCCCGGGTCCGGGGTCCCCTGGACGGACGTGGTGAAAGCTGCCCGGTTGGTGCGCGATCGCCTGCAGGAACTGGGATTGCAAAGTTTCGTGCGCACCACCGGCGGCAAGGGCCTGCACGTCGTGCTGCCGTTGCGGCCGGCCTGCGCATGGGATGCGGTGCGCGAATTCGCGCACGGCTTCGCCGCCGCGCTGGCCGACAGCCATCCGCTGCAGTTCACCGCGGTAATGAGCAAGTCGCGGCGCGCGAAGAAGATCTTCATCGACTACCTGCGCAACGGCAAGGGCGCCACGGCCGTGGCTTCGTACTCGCTGCGCGGCCGACCCGGCGCGCCGGTGGCGGTGCCGCTGCGCTGGGAAGAACTGTCGAAAGTGAAAAGTGCCGCGCAATTCACCCTGCACAACGTGCCCGTGCGAATGAAACGATTGAGCAAGGATCCTTGGGCGGGCATCGACACGCTGGAACAGGATCTGCGTCCGATCATGAAACGATTGCGCTGACGCCTGCGCATTGCATTCGTTACTTCGCCTGGAATTCGGAAGGAGTTCGTCATGCCTCGCCCGATATGGAACGGCACCATCAGTTTTGGCCTGCTCAATATTCCCGTGCGCTTGATGACGGCCGAGAAACGCGTCGATCTGCATTTCCGGATGCTCGACTCGCGCGACAACACGCCCATCCGCTACGAACGCGTCAATGCCGAGACCGGCGAGGAAGTCCCGTGGAAGGATGTGGTCAAGGCCTTCGAGTACGACAAGGGCAGTTACGTGGTGATCGAAAAGGAGGACTTTGCCAAAGCTGCGCCTGAAGCCAATGAAAGCGTGGAGATCGAGGCCTTCGTAGATCCCACCGCGATCGGCCCTGAGTATTACGAAAAGCCATATTACCTGGTGCCTGCAAAGAAGGCCGAGAAGGGTTACGTGCTGTTGCGCGAAACCTTGAAGAAGGCGAAAACCGCAGGCCTGGCACGCGTGGTGATCCGCACCCGCGAATACCTTTCACTGGTCATGCCGCGTGGTGATGCGCTACTGTTGCTGCTGCTGCGCTTCCCGCAGGAACTGATCGATGCGGACGACTACGCCTTTCCGGACAAGAAACTCTCGGCCTATCGAATTACGCCGAAGGAACTGAACATGGCGGAGGCGTTGGTCAAATCGATGGTCAGCGAATGGAAGCCCGCGCAGTACCACGACGATTTCCGCCAGCGCCTGTCCAAGGTGATCGAATCGCGCGTCAAGGCCAGCGGCAAGAAGACCAAGGCGCACATCGATAAGGAACCCGAACTCGCCAAGGATGCCTCGACCAACGTGGTCGACTTCATGTCCTTGCTGAAGAAAAGCATCGATGAAAATAAACGCACGCCTGCGAAGAAACGAGGGACCAAACCCGCGCGTACGAAATCGACAAAGAAGACCGCGAAAAAGCGAGCGAGGAAGTCTTGAATAAGGGCGATGGATCGCGAGGCAGATAGCGGATGCAGTCCCGTCTCGAAATCTCACCGTAGTTCTTGAGCGCGGACCAACTGCTCTACTTTGGCGTGATCGCGATTGGTGAGGTGATTCAGCTTGACAAGTGGCTAGTGCGACATATTTTCCAGGGCATCCAACGCAGCGAATAGTGCCGTTATATCGTAAGGTTTGGGAAGGAAGCGGCACCGGGGCCAGTGAGGTAGCACGAACGCCGGATCGCCGGTGGTCACCAAAACGGGGATGTCAGGCTTCTTTTCCCTCATTCGGCCCGCCATTTTAATGCCGTCAGGCCCGCCTGGCAGGGTCACATCTGTGAAGACGAGGCCGATCTCAGGGTGGGCGTCGAACAGACGCTGGGCTTCTTCTGCTCCAGAAGCGAGTACGACGCGCTCGTAGCGCGTCTGAAGCGCATACTCAGCAAGGGAGCGTATACGAGGGTCGTCTTCAACCACGAGGATCATGGCAATGGTAGATGGCATAAGGGATTTCTCCGGCGTATAACGAGCCGCCAAGAATTCGCCCAATGTGAACGCGAATGACGGATGTGAAGATAGCGGCAAGCTCGTTGCCGTAGTTCTGCGCTCCTTGGCCTTTGAAATCATGCATCTTGTTCACCACTTGGACCTTACGTAATATCTGGGAACAACCAACAATTTTCTTGCCGCCATGAAAGAGTCTTTGCACTGGAAGCAGATCGTCGCGCTCTCTGGAGGCTGTGTAAAAGAGCTTGATGCAAACGGTAAAATTGTTGCCGTGAACGAGAAGTGTTGTGAAGCCTTGGAGGCTGCCGGCGAATCCGAACTTCTGGGCAAGTCTTGGCGGGATCTGTGGCCCAAATCTCTGTGGCCGGACATCGAAAGCGCCATGGAACTCGCGCGACAAGGCCAGATCGGCCGTTTCAGCGGGGAAGCTGCAACGTTGCATGGCAGAAAGCGGTACTGGGACGTCATGGTGTCCCGCTCTCCCGTGGGGAGCAACCCGGAAAATTTACTGATGATGCGCCACGACGTGACCGTTCATCAACAAGCCAACTCGGCCTTGCAGACGCTCAATGCCGCTTTGCGAAAACAGCTCAATACACAGCGATCGGATGTGGAAGACGCAACGGACCGCTATGCCAGACACATGGAACAGTTCCGGGATCAACAATATCAGTTTGATACTGCGCAGCAGTTTGTCGATGCGTTGCGTCAGCAGCTTGAATCGACGGAGAAGAATCTGGACTTGGCGTATGCGGCCCAACTCGTCGCCGAGAATGTCTACCGGCAAGCCCAAAAAGAGCAGGCCATTTCCCATTTGGTTGGGGGCCTGGCACACGACTTCAACAACATGCTCTCGACCACCATCATGAGCTTGAGCTTGTTCCGTGAAAGCATCAAAGGCTTGACCGCGAGGCAGGCGGACTTGTTGAAGTTTGCGACCGAAGGTTCCGAGCAAGCGGCCACGCTGGCCAAGCGACTGATGGCTTTTTCGCGTCATCGCACAATTGAGCCATGCACGATCGACTTGGGCAGGATCGTTTCAGACATTTATTCCTTCGCCGCTCACAGCCTGGGCGGATGCTATCAATTGCAGCTGCAGAAGGAGGATAAGCCGTATCCAGCCTTTGCGGATCCTCATCTGATCGAACAGGCCTTCATCAATTTGTGCCTCAACGCACGCGATGCATCGAAAGAAGGATCTCTCATTGTGATTCGCCTCGATGATTGCAATATCGAGGATAGCCAGAGCTCTGTGGTGCGGCCCAAAGGCCGTTACGTCACACTCTCCGTCATCGATCACGGCAGCGGGATGACGCCCGAGGTTCAGGAGCGTCTATTCGAGCCGTATTTCACGACCAAGGCCGCAGGCCGGGGAACCGGCCTGGGATTGGCGCAGGTCTATGGCTTGATGAAGCAAGTGGGAGGCTTCGTGAGCGTGGAATCGCGACTTGGCATCGGGACAACGGTATGCCTCGCCTTCCCGCGTGCCAATGAGATTATTCCGACCCATTACTCCTGAGCACGGGAGATCTTAAGCTTCCACTGCCTCCAATCGTTACATAGGCGGCACAGTCTCGACCGGATCCTCGGAGGGCGAGGACGAATCAGGAAAATCATCATCAGGTTGAGGCTGTTTCCCCGGCTGTAATGGGGGCGGTTTTAAATCCGGGGGCGAGAAGTCTGGATCGGGATCAGTTTGAGCCGGAAGAGATTCAACCTTCTTGCTCAAAAAACCGTTGAATTCCCTGTCCATGCTACCTCCAAGCTCGAGCGAGCGTGACTGCCAGATCCCCCTCTAATCAAACGGACTTCACCTACGGTGTGGTGTATAGCTTCGCAAGTGATACACGCGATGCACATGTTGCGCGCCGAGCCAGCCACCGAAAGCTGAAGCGACGAGCGACAACAACGCGCAACCGAATGCCGTCCACATCGCCTTCGACGTGTATTGTGCGAGTGTCGCGGCATCCAAGCTTGGTGCCGAATCGGTGGACGGCAGCGTCCCGAAGTTCAGATGCATCATTCCCGTGGCGATGAGCACGCTGGTGGCCGTCATCGACAGCCCCCACACTGCCAAACCCCGAATGACGCCCATCTCGGTGTCGTTGCGGCCGTCGAACCAACTCGCGAACATGCCGCCTAGCCATAACGAAGCCCCCCACGTCAGAAGCATCCAAACGACGGTTCCCCTGGAGATGCCTTGAGTAATGGCGGCTGCATCGTTGAAATTGAAACCGGACAAACCGACCGCTAGTCCGAAGGCGTAGAACATGGCGGCGACGCCTGTCGCCAATAGCCATCCTGCCCATACGGCGTTCCAGCGCATGAGAGGATGTTCACTTACGGCAGTCGTAGCGGAGGATGCGGGATCCATCATTGATCTCCTTCGTTAGTCGCGGTCACGTACAACCGCGCAGGAGAAAAATCAGCACAAGAATGGGGAGGGGTACGCCCAGCAGCCATGCGAACACGTAACCCATGGCCCCTTTCTGCTTCGCGGGATTTCCCGCCCCAAAAAAATGACGGCCTTTTGTAATCATGGAGGAGTCCTTTCGCCGCAAGAGGGCATTCTCTGGTGTCCGTTCGCTTAAATTTTCCACTCTCGGTAGAGTTCTCGTTGAAGCTGGACGACCTTGTGATTCGCAGCAACTTGCGCGTGTCCATAGGCTGCTTGCGCTCTTCCGATGCGAAAATTAGCCGAGGCGACGGAGACGCCTCGGTTGTCGCCCCTAAGCCATTCCCATCGGCCTGTAAGCAGTGCCGTCAGCTGAACCCAACGACCATGAAGAACGTCCCGGTTCACACTCGCGACTCCTAATCCTCTTCTCGAAGCACGTTATCGAACGATCCGTCAACGTGCCGTCAAAACCGCCGTATTGGCAGTTTCCGGTTTCACTCGATTCGCATAGACACAGCTCCGTTTCGCGAATCTCGCAGATCAATCCGAGATCATCGCACGCACAATAGTCTTCAAACGCCCTAAGGAAGCGATAGGGCAAGCTAGTGCTCGCGCGCAGTCTCCCACTTCGGCTTCATTTCCATCGCCCATTGCTTGGGGTTTTCGTGGTGCATGGCTTCCATCTTCTTGGCGACTTGGGGATGCTTCGCGAGTACATGGTTAGACATGGTTTTCACCATGTCATCCCAACTCTCCGCCGACAGCTTTTGATCGCAGGATCCTCCCAGTTCTTTGCATGTCAACGTTCTCATGCGATGGTCCTCTCCTAGGAAACCTTTAGCATTAAGAACCTTGCTTTGAGCTGCTGCCGGCCTCGTAGACACCACCTTAAGTTGCTTGCATCTGCTGCTCGAACTGGATGGGGCTGATGTAACCGATCGTCGAGTGCTGCCGTTTCAGATTGTAGAAGCGCTCGATGTAGTCGAAGACATCCGCC
>DATNEQ010000027.1:0-23683 GCA_035552915.1 Rhodanobacteraceae bacterium | reverse complement strand
CGCTTACTCCGCGACTCCTCACCAGGTTCACCGCTTCAAGCTTGAACTCCCGACTGAACGTCCGTCTCGTTCCCATTGACCACCTCCGGCTTCATCATCACACCCAAACCCAGTGTCTGTGAAACCGGCAGCAGCTCATTTTCGGTTTGGGGGGACAGAAGCGTGGAAGCTCTCCCCCTGAGGCTTCCACGCTTTTTTGTTGCCTCACCCGCTGCCACTGACTCGCTCTTCACACTTGTTCCCGCATGTTCCGCTCGCCTCGACGGACTCGGCGGATGGATGAGGCTCCTGCCGCCGGGAATGTCGGGGCGCTTTGTTTTCTAGCGCGTCGGCCGGATCGGGGTAGTTGATCCGCAGGTGCAAACGCTAGTTGGGTGCCGCGCCTTCGCGCTTCTGATTACCGCGAACGTGCCAAACAAATGCCACGATGGCGCCGCCGAGGCACATGCCCGTACCGACAAGATGCACGATATCCACCGCCCGGATTGTGGCGAGGCTCGGGCGAGCGAGCATGCTGCATAGGCCGAGAAGACCAAAGGCGGCGAGAACGAAAACAACTCGAAGAGATTCGCGGCGTGAGCTCATGGATTATCACCTCTTAAGCGTTGTGGACGAGGAGGCAGATTGAGTCAAGGGATGCGGCCTAACCCCTGAATCTAGCGGCCTCCGGCAGCTTCTCAATCTCGTATTCGCCCCCTGGCGCTGACAAAATCTTGCGACGGGAACTCCCTAGGGATCGGCTACGCCGAAACTGAAGACGGTCCCGTAAGCGCTAAGTCGGTCGCCACCGCCGCTATTCGTGCCGTACAACCGGCCGAATTTCAGTGTAAGCCGCGCTTCCGGATCTTCACCTTGGTCATCGGAGAAGCGATACAGCTCGGTGTAGGTGCTGTCCGGCGCGAGCGCGAACAGAATCCCCTGCTCGTTCGTTGCGTAAGCGATAGCGTACAGCGTGCCGTTCACCGGCAGCACTGGGGTCACATTCACCAGGGAGAAACTGTGCAGCGGCGTGAATGTGCCGTCAGGCGCAAATTTGAATACGAGCGTGCTGTCATGGGAAACGGGCACTACCGTCCCGTAGAGATTTCCTGACCGATCGCCGGACAAGCTTGCTGGGAGACATCCATCCGCACCATGGCTAAACGAATAAAGAGTGGTAAATGTGCCATCGAGCGCCAACTTGTAAATCTCTCCACAGCCGACCGTTGCGGCGGTGGTGACGCCAAAGAGATTTCCGGTCATGTCGCGGACTAGGGAACCTACAGGCATTACGCGAGTGCCGAACGCGTGCAGCACCCTGAACGTGCCACTCGAACTATATTCAAACAGGACGGGACCGACACCTGGGCCCTTCTGCAGTGTCCCGTATAAATTACCCTGCGGATCGCGAATCACGCTTACGGGATGGGCGCCGTCGACCAATGCATTGAAGTAGTGCAGTACGGTGTAAGTGCCGTCTACCGCCAGCTTGTAGATTTGGCCGTACCCGAGTAGACCACCATACTGAGTCGCTCCGTAAATATCGCCGGTCGACGAATCAATCACCATATCAATCGGCGTGACAGTTTCACCCGTAGGACCTGTTAACTCTTCGAAGGAATGGATAACGCTTACGGTTCCGTCGTTTGCGATCCTGTAGATGGATCCCGAATCGTTGGTGCCGCCGTTGTTTGTGGTGCCATAAAGATTGCCGGCGTCGTCGAATATGACGCTCGTGCTGGGGCGCCAACCATCATCAGGCGGGCCGGAAAAACGGTGTAGCACGTGCAAATTATACGTCTGCGCATACACACTTCCGGCGAAAGCGGCCAGCGAGAAGGCCGAAGCCAATAAAGCGCAGCGAACCAAATTCGCGGAATAGAACTGCATGACGCTTTCTCCCTTCCTTGTCGAAGGACATGCGCAGATGGAGGCATGTGCGCGAACCGCTGATACAAAACGAACAGCAGTCCAAAGCGCGCGACACTCCCCGGCACGCCGCCTGATCTCGCAAACTACGCCGGGCATACCATGAGCGCAATAGCCGAGCCCTTCGCAAACCAAGAATTAGGCGAGGGCTCGTACAAACTTGCTCGGATGGAATCAGGTGGAGCTCAGAGTAACCGGGGGAAGCTATGAGATTCCGAATTGGTGGCCAGGGACGGAATCGAACCGCCGACACGGGGATTTTCAACCGGACTCTAGCGGTTTCAAATCCTGTTCAACTACAGCCACTTACGGCGCTTGCCTTTTTTGCAAGAGGATTCTTGAGTAGTAGCACGCCGTAGTTGGCTGCGGCATGGAACAGTGGTGCCTCGCGACAGCTTGTCCGATGACTCGCGGACCCTGAGCTATTGAAAATATTCTGCTGGAATACGTTTTTTTAAAACATCAGGTCGGAACAAAATACCATTATCATCTTTTTTGAAAACGATGTTTTCATCGTTCTCTGAAACATGCACCATATTCATATATATATTTCTGCCACTTGCTTCAATGCTAATGCTCATATTGACAAATAAGTAATCGAAAGAATTTGGTAAACGCACGTGTTCAACTGCATTGCTCCCGAGCACCGACGAAACGAAGTGGCCATAAGTTACAACTGGTTTGTACGTATTCGTCACGTCACAAACGTCAAACTGAGTTACTTCAAAGACACAATGATCGCCCCAATCCTTATACTTACACATAACCTCTACTATTCCCCAAGTTGTAACATTATTCGCTCTAAATTCAACATTATAGAAACTATACGTGATATTATCAATATACACGAAACTTCTTCCATTCCAAACCATACACTCCCCACCAAACCCATAAGAGTTTTTTAGCGTATTCAGTGTTCTGAGCTCATCGGCAATAATGTGCCCTATTCGATTTACGCAAACAAACTTCGCTCGTTCGAACGCCGTCTTAATATGCGGACCGCCTTCGTCAAGTTTTCGCTCAATGAGGCTCCTAAAGTGCTTTGCACCGGACCCAGCGAATGATGATTCGACTATTTTTAACTTGTTATTCTTACCATTCCAATTAAAGCAAAGTTGGCGTTTTTCACATATCCACCCGATCAGCTCAACGCTTGATTTATTGGGAACATTTATGTTGAAAAGAAATGCCTCGAGCTCTTGCTTTGTAATTTTTCTATCAGAAAATACACGATGCAAATTTCGTATCAGAGACGTTCCAGCTTTCATTTCTCCAGTGAAACCGACTACGAAATGATCATTTATTTTGGTTATTTTTCTACACCACCCCGCGATCCGCCCGGCTCCGGCGAGGGGCATTGATCTGGGCGCCTTTGGATCATTTTTTGTCATTGTCGGAAGGAAGTCATTGGTCCTCTTTCCGTTATCTGTGATCAAAAAATCCCCTAAAAGAGCGGGCACGCCATCTATCTTGAAGGCGGCCACGAGCGTCATCGCTAGCTCCCTGTGTCAACTTTTGTGGAACGTCACAAGAAAAACGCATCTTTCCGTGTCTCATTCGGGCAATATTACATCGGGAGGACTTTAAAGCTTTCGCGCACTGCCTTATGAAAAATCCAGCGAAATGGCGGGAGAAGTCCTACGGAAAGATCACCGGGGGTCAGCTTGAACGTATTCTCGCGGAATTTTCGGAAATGTGGGAGGACCGAACCCGGCACTTTTCTAACCAGCCGCAAGATCTTGACGATCGGCTTCAGAAGCTAGCCGCCATACCAAACTGGATCGAACTTTATCGTCGTCCTTTTCTAGAAATTCTCGGTATCGTCGCTGTTGTAACAAGCACCACAGCCACCCTTCAACAGGTAGCCGCCAGCGAGGACAAGATCGAGTCACTCGAAAGGATGATGGACGCAATTCCGGACGAACTTCCCGATCATGTCCTGGCGATGCCGGTCGCGTGGGCCCTTCATGCAAACCTTGAGGCTATCGCTCGTTACTCCCGCACCGTGAACGACATGCTGGCCGCAGCCATGCGAGATGACGAGCAGGCGCTGTTCGACGCCCTGTCAGTAGACAGCCATCTTGTGAGCCTTCCGGGATGCTTGGCGGCTCTTCGACTCGGCCAACTCTATCGCGATGACTCTTTCGCGGACGCGGTGTTCAAGGCGATCAAGGGGCCTCACAAGCGCCGTTTGGTGTATCCGAAATTGCGCTGGGCTGAATACCTATTGCGAGACGGAGGCGCATTTGATGCGTGCACGGAAGACGAATTGTTCGACCTGATTGTGGTTCGCCTCAAGCTGTACGGCGGCGATGCCGAACACAAGGATGCGAAGAAGGCGCTTTTTTCACTCTTTCGGAAGTGGCGCAAAGAGGCGGGAAACTGAAAACCTGTTTTCAGTTGGTCGGTTTCGAGTTGCTGCAGGCATAGCTTTTCTGGCGCCCGCCTTGTGGGCGTCACTGAGAAGCAACGATGGAAGAGCAAGAAAAGCAACCGGCAGCGGCGCGGGATGTCGCGCCCGCCGCGCCAGCGGCGCCGCGCATCCGCGCCGCGGGTGCGCCACCCAGTATCACAGCACCCGCAAACAGCATCCGACCGCTTAGGCATGGGGTCGACAGCCTTTACGTCTCCTACCCAGGCCACATTTCCGAGGCGGTGGCGGTCTGCCTGCAAACGGCGAAGGAACTGGCTCAATCGCCGGACGAGAATCAAGTCGGCGGTGCTGTCTGTCACGCCGGCGACCATGCGTTTACCGTCCTCCCACGTGGGCGCGGCAGATTTGCGTTTGTCCTGGAAGACAACTGGTTTTCGATCCAGCTATCGAATACCCCGGCGTCGGTTCTACCGCTGGCGCACGTGCAAATCCGCAGCGAATACCTGACCGCTGTCGGACCCGAAGAAGCTTTGCGCACACTGGATGATCTGGTTGGATACTTCGGAGAGCTTGCCGGACCCGCTGCTGTAAGTCGCATCGACTTGTTTGTCGATTTCGCGGGCGATCATGACCTCACCGCTGAGTCGGGCTTCGCATGGGTCAAACGTTGCCGCAAGCGCGACATTCACGAAGAAAACCACCGCGTCACCGGCGTCTCCTTCGGCCCCGGCAATGAGATCAGCGCCCGCCTGTATGACAAAAGCCTGGAAATTCTCAAGTCGAACAAGTTTTTTCTGCGTCCCCTGTGGGCCATGAACGGGTGGCGCGGCGATCAGGAAACCGTCTGGCGCATGGAGTTTCAGGTACGCCGCGAAGCGTTGCCATCGGTGTTGAAAGGCCCTGCCCTGGACGTGCTGCCGCATCTCGGCGCCCTGTGGAAATACCTTGCGACGGACTGGTTGAGGCTCGCCCTACCCTCCGAATCCGACGACACGCGGAGTCGCTGGCCGACCCATCCTGTCTGGGAAGTGCTCGCCAACGTGTGGGACGTTCCGGCGGACGCGCCGCCGATGCAACGGGTCACGAAAGCCCGCGCCCCCGACGATGCCACGCTCTTCAAGCAGGGTCTTTGGGGATTGTCGTCATTCATGGCGCGAGAAGGCATCACCAACCTTGAGGATGGCGTGGGTGGATTTCTCCACGCGTTGGAAACGTTCTTCGACGCGTCCGGAGAGGATCACGCCAACCTGCGGGATTACCTCGCGCGCAAGTCCAAGCTCAAGGCACGCCGTTACAACACGCCCAGGCCGGCCGATGAAAAGGACTAAGCCATGCGCACGCTCGACCTGCAGGAAGCCGCCGCGTTCTTGCGCATGTCGCCCGCGGTGTTGCGGTTGCACGCACGCCAAGGCCGCCTCCAAGCCGCGAAACCGGGCAAGCGATGGGTCTTCCTCGACGAAGACCTTGCTGCGTATCTCCGTCAGCTTTACGCTGTCCGACGGCAAGCGCCGCTAAGTGGCTCCACTTTGGAGGAATCCATATGGGAGTCATCAAACGCGGTGATGTCTGGTGGGTCGACTTCATCACACCTCACGGCCAGCGAATACGCCGATCTTCTGGGATTGCGGATCGGACGCTCGCGGAAGAGTATGCGGACCGCTTAAAGGTTCGTTATTGGGAAGAACAACGCTTAGGGGTCAAACCTGAGCGAAGCTGGCAGGAAGCCGCCGTGCGGTGGGTGAAGGAAACAGGTCACAAGAGGTCGCACGATAAAGACATTGCGAAGTTGCGGTGGTTGGATCGGCATCTCGGGCGCCTGCTGCTGTCGCAGGTGACGCGCGATGTGGTCGAGAAGATCGGCGAAGGCAAGGCCAAAGAATCGAGCCAAGCCAATGCGAACCGCTACCTTGCTTTGATTCGTTCGATCTTGAGGCGGGCAAAGGACGATTGGGAATGGACGGATCACATTCCGAAAGTCCGGCTGTACCGGGAACCGAGAAAGCGCGTGCGTTTCTTGTCCCCGGAGGAAGCACGACGACTCCTGACGGAGTTGCCGGAACACCTTCGGGACATGGCGCAATTCGCACTGGCGACGGGACTCAGGCAGCGCAACGTGTCGTTCCTGCGATGGGATCAGCTCGACATGGCTCGCCGCGTGGCATGGATTCATCCAGATGAGGCCAAGGCCGGGAGGGCCATTGGCATTCCCTTGAGCGAGGACGCGCTGGCAGTGTTGCGCCGACGCTTGGGTCGACACGGGGATTACGTTTTCACTTATGGACGGCGAAAACGGCATCCGGTGAAACAGTGTTCGACCGAAGCATGGAAGCGTGCGTTGGAACGTGCGGGCATCGAGCGAACGTTTCGTTGGCATGATCTCAGACACACCTGGGCGTCATGGCATGTGCAGAACGGAACGCCGCTGCGTGAGCTGATGGAGTTGGGCGGTTGGGCGAGCTACGAAATGGTGTTGCGTTATGCGCATCTCGCCACCGATCATCTACGCGGCGCCGCGTGTCGAATCGATGGCACGTTTACGACACACCCACCAAAATTGCAGCTCGTGAGTAGCACGTAAGTACTTGAAAGTATTGGTGGCCAGGGACGGAATCGAACCGCCGACACGGGGATTTTCAATCCCCTGCTCTACCAACTGAGCTACCTGGCCAGGTCTTCGTCCGCGTGGCGCGATGCGCGCGGGAACATGGCTCGCCTGTCGCGCGTTGCACGCGACGGGCCGCATATTAAATCGGCCGCGACGGAAAGCGTCAAGCCGAAGACGCATCTGCTTGCAATTCACGCACGGCGAGGGCGATGATCGCGAGGCAGGTACGCGCCTGCACGCACGGGGAAATTCGGCATGCTCGGCACGATTCTTCTGATCGTCCTGGTCCTGTTGCTGCTCGGCGCGCTGCCGCGCTGGGGCTACAGCCGCAGTTGGGGTTACGGCCCCAGCGGGCTGGCTGGCATCATCATCGCGATCATCATCGTGCTCTGGCTGCTCGGGCGGATTTGACGGGCGCGGATTTTTTCCAGTTGCGCTGGCTCCCCCAGATCGCGCGATCCAGGTCGTGATGCAGCCCGTGCGCCTGCATGCGCACGCGGCCCGCGCGCACGTCCACGCCCTCCGCGCGCAGACGACGGCATTGCTCGCGGAAACCGCGACTGCCTTCCGGCAGCGCGATGCGGCCATCGGCGCGCACGATGCGGTGCCACGGGAGATCGAGCCCGCGCGGGGTTTCCGCCAACGCGCGCCCGGCCATGCGCGCGCGACCGGGCAACCCGGCGCGCGCGGCGATCTCGCCGTAACTCGCCACGCGCCCGCGCGGAATCGCCGTCACCGCGGCGTAGATGCGGCGATATTCCGGCTTCATCGTCGTCGCCATCCGGCTAACATAATGCAATCACGCACAGTCGTCTTCCGGTCGTGAAGATCGGCGATCCGCCCACGCTTTGCGATCCGTGCGATCATCCGTGATCGCGAAGACAATTGGCGGCCGTTCGTGGCCGCGCTCTTCAATACACCGGAGCATGAGATGCGAAGTTTCGAGGAAGTGCGTTCGCACCTGAGCGGCAAGCACGAATTCAAGACCAACGATCCTTACCTGTTGTGTTTCGACCTGGCGGTGCGCGATGGCCGCCACCAGGGCATGTATCTGGTGGAACTGGAGGACGAGGACGGCAGCCGCTATCTGCGCGTGTCCACGCCGATCGGCCCGCTGGCGGGCATGGATGCCAAGCGCTGCCTGCGCTTCAACTGGGAACAACGCACCGGCTTCCTCGCGGTCAGCGATCTCGACGGCGCGCCCTATCTGCACCTGTGCGAGAACCGCCCCTATGCGATGCTCAATGCGGCGGAGCTGGATCGGTTGATCGCCGAAATCGGCCCGCTCGCGGACCAACTGGAACAGGCGATCACCGCCGCCGGCGACGCGTATTGACGATCAGGGCGGCCCTTTTCGCGGCCGCGAGGCATCGCTCCAGGGCGAGTCCCCGGCTTCCCGCGCATCGCGGCGATGACGGATGCCGACGGCGAGGCCATACAGGCTGATCAACAGCCACGCGATTTCCAGCACCATCGAAGCCAGATTGAATTGATGGAACAGCGACACGATGATCGCGGCCGCGCCGATCGCGTTGAGCAGTTGATAGACCGCGCCGTTGCCGTGCAGCTTGCGCGCCTGCAACAGGAAGAACGCCAGCAGCACCAGCAGCGTGCCGAGGATGCCGACCACGATTGGCCATTGGAACTGGATCGTCATCTTATTCTCCGGTGTTGCTAGGTTCGCGCGTCCTGCGCTCACCAAGCAACCCTGCCCTTCGCGTCCTGCTCCGGGCGTTCGCCAACGCGGCCGATGCCATTCAAGGCATCGGCCAAGCGCGTCGTCTCACCCAGTCGATCTGGATGGTCATTTCCCTGCCCCTCGCTGTCGCAGCGCCTCGAACAACACGATGCCCGCGGCCACCGACACGTTCAAGCTCTCCATCTCGCCGGGCATCGGGATGCGCGCGAGGTGGTCGCAATTCTCGCGCGTCAGCCGGCGCATGCCTTCGCCTTCGCCGCCCAGCACCAATGCCGCCGGTCCCTTCAGGTCGATGTCGTGGATCGATGCCGGCGCATCGCCGGCCAGCCCCGTGAGCCACACACCGGCGTCCTTCAGCATGCGCAACGCGCGCGCCAGATTGGTGGCGGCGAGCAACGGCACGCGATCCGCCGCGCCCGCCGACGCGCGCCGCACCACCGGCGTGACGCCGACCGCGCGGTCGCGCGGCACGATCACGCCGCTCACCGAGGCTGCCGCGGCGCTGCGCAGGCAGGCGCCGAGATTGTGCGGATCGGTCACGCCGTCCAGCACCAGGAACAGAGCCGCATTGCCCGCGCGCGCCACGAGTTCCGGCAATTCGTGCTCCGACAACAGCGGCGGCGCTTCGTAACGCGCGACGATGCCCTGGTGGCGCGCATGGCCCGCGATCTGGTCCAGCGCCGCGCGCGGGCGCGCGTGCACGCGAACGCCGAGGCGTCGTGCTTCGTCGTTCAATGCACTCAACCGCGGGTTGCGCGCGCCCTGCTCGACCAGCACTTCGCGGATGCGCGCGGGATCGTTGGCCAGTGCGCCTTCCACGGGATTGATGCCGACGATCCAGGTTTCGCTCATGGGCTGCTGCGCCGGTTCAACGGGAGGAAGCGCGACGGCGTGACGATGCCGACGGCGCCGCTTCCGTCACCAGCCGGAAATCCACCTTGCGGTCTTCCATGCTGGCGCGCAGCACCTGCACGCGCACGGCATCGCCGAGCCGATAGCGCGCGCGCGTGCGCTCGCCTTCCAGCAAGTGCCGCACCGGATCGAAGTGATAGAAATCCTTGGGAAGCTGCGAAACGTGCACCAGTCCGCTCACTTTCGATTCGTCCAGTTCCACGAACAGGCCGAACGACGTGACGCCGGTGACGACACCCGCGAATTGCGCGCCCACGTGTTGTTCCATCCAGGCGCATTTGTAGCGTTCGTCCACGTCGCGCTCGGCTTCTTCCGCGCGCCGTTCGGTTTGCGAGCAATGCGTGGCCAGCGCCGCCATCTTGCTCTCGGTGTAGAGATACGCGTCCGGCTTGCCGCCGGCCAACGCATGACGGATCGCGCGGTGCACCAGCAGGTCGGGATAGCGCCGGATCGGCGAAGTGAAATGCGCGTACGCGTCCAGCGCCAGTCCGAAATGGCCGTGGTTCGCCGGCTGATAGCTCGCCAGGCTCTGCGCGCGCAGCAGCACCGACTGGATCAGGCCGAAGTCCGCCCGGTCGCGTGTCTTTTCCAGCAGCCGCGAGAAATCCGCCGGCGTCACTTTTTCCAGCGGCGGCAGTTTCAGCTTGAACTCGCGCAGGAATTCCAGCAGGTCCTCGTACTTGCCCGCGGGCGGCGGCGCGTGCACGCGATACGGCGCCGGGATTTTTCTTTTCGCGAGGAACCTCGCGGCCTGCACATTGGCGGCGATCATGCACTCCTCGATCAGCCGATGCGCGTCGTTGCGCGGCTGCGCGCCCAGCGCCACCACCGTTCCCTGCGCATCGAGCCGGTACTTCACTTCCGCGCTGTCGAAATCGATCGCGCCGCGCCGCTTGCGCGCCTTCGCGAGCGCGCCGTACAAGGCGTGCAGGTGTTCGAGCTGCGGCAGGACGCCGACGAGTTCGCGCCGCGCTTCGCCGTCCTGCTCGCCGATCGCCTGCCACACGCGCTCGTAAGTGAGCCGCGCATGCGAACGCATCAGGCCCGGGTAGAACTTCGCGCGGCCGACTTCGCCGTCCGCCTCGACCCGCATCTCGCAAACCATGCACAGGCGTTCGACGCGCGGATTCAACGAGCAGATGCCGTTGGAAAGCGTCTCCGGCAACATCGGCACCACGAAGCCCGGGAAATACACCGACGTGCCGCGCTTGTACGCCTCCTCGTCGAGCGGCGTTTCCGGAGGCACGTAATGCGACACGTCGGCGATCGCGACGATCAGCCTGAAACCGCCGCCGCGTTGCGGTTCCGCGTACACCGCATCGTCGAAATCGCGCGCGTCCGCGCCGTCGATCGTCACCAGCGGCACGTCGCGCAGGTCGACGCGGCCGGCGTGCTCCGCCTTGGTGACTTGCGTATCGACCGCCTCGGCCTGGCGCACCGCATCCTGCGGCCATTCGTGCGGCAGGCCGTGGCTGGCGATGGCCATTTCCACGATCAGCGACGGTTGCAACCGCTCGCCGAGCACGGCCAGTACTTTGCCGATCGGACCGCGCTGCGTCGTGGGCGGATCGGTGATTTCGGCGATCACGATCTGCCCCGCGCGCGCGCCGTTGCGCGCATCGGGCGGAATCAGCACGTCCTGGTGCAGCCGGCGGTCGTCCGGCGTCACCACGACCACGCCGTGTTCCTCGACGATGCGGCCCACCAGGCGCGGCGCGCGGCGCTCCAGCACTTCGCGGATCGCGCCCTGCCTGCGGCCGCGGCGATCCACGCCGACCACCGATGCCAGCACGCGGTCGCCATGCAATACCTGCCGCATCTGCGCGGGCGAGAGATACAGGTCCTCGCCGCCTTCGTCCGGTCGCAGGAACCCGTAACCCTCCGCATTCGCCAGCACGCTGCCCGCGATCAGATCCAGCTTGCGCGCGGGCGCGAAATCGCCGCTGCGGTCCTGCAGCAACTGGCCGTCGCGCAACATTGCGCGCAGGCGCTTGTCCAGCGCATCACGCGAACGCGCATCGCCGGCGTGCACCGCCTGCGCGATCGCCTCCAGGCCGGCCGGCCGGCCGCGTTCTTCGAGCCATTCCAGGATCGCTTCGCGACTGGCGATCGGGTGCTCGTAACGCCGCGCTTCGCGCGCGGCGTGCGGATCGCGCACTGCGGGCCCGTGTCTTGGCGGGCGTCCGGGCCTGGGCGGATTTTTGCGCGGCGGTCTGGGCATGGGCACTCCTTGCAGAGTGCAGCGTCGCCGAGCGCGCGCACCAAAGCAAGTGCGCATCATGCATGCGGCGGGCGATCGGCCTATCCGCCACCGATGAAGGCGACGATCGCGTCGACCGCCTGCTCCGGCTGCTCTTCCATGATCCAGTGTCCCGAATTCGTGATGACCACGCTGCTCACGTTGTCGGCCACCAGACGAAGGTCGTCTGCCTCGACGGTGCCGTAGGAATGGTCTGCCCCGATCGCCAGCACGGGCATGGTCAACTTGCCCTGCGCGAGGAACGCACGGTTGTCGATGCCGTCCTGCGGGAACGCCGCGAACTGTTCCAACGCGTCGTGCATTGCCCCCGGCAGCGCATACAGTTGCGCGTAGTGCTGGCGTGTCTGCTCGTCGATCGCCGCGGGATTCGCGGACAGTTCGTCGTAGAAACGATCGAGGAAGATGCGTTCGCGCCCGGCAACCAGGCGCTCCTCGTCGGGACCGTGGAAATTGAAATGCCAGGTCTTGGGGTTCACGAGCTGCGCCTCCCAGATCTGGCCGATGCCCGGCAACGGCGCGTCCATCGCGACCCAGCGCGTCACGCGCGTGCGGTATTGCGCGGCGAATGCGTAACCGACCATGTTGCCGATATCGTGGGTGACCAGCGCGACCTTGCCGATCGAGAGGCTGTCCAGCACGCGCGCCAACTCCTGCGCCTGCGCCTTTTTCGTGTAGCCGTCAGCGGGATGGGAAGACAAACCCATGCCGCGCAGGTCCGGCGCCACCACGGTGTGATCCCGCATCAGCCGCACCGCCAGCGGCTGCCACATGTCGCCGGTATCGCCGAAGCCGTGCAACATCAGGACCGCGGGGCCCTGGCCGCCGACGCGCACGTGGATCGTCGCATCCGGGGTCTTGACGTCGGCAATCCGGAAGCTCGCGGGAAACGGCTGGACAGCCGCGACCGCCACTCCCGCCATGCCTGCGCAGGACGCGAACACCATCCGACACATTGCGATCTGCCAGTTCGACGATTTCATGCGTGCTCCACGCGCTCCAGCAAACCGGGGTCGACGGCTTCCAGACTGGCAAGGAAACTGCGCGCGTTCTTGGCTGAAACAGCCGCGTTTTTCATGATCTCCGCGCGAACCGTCCCAAAGCCACGAACCGCGCGTCGGCCGTTGCCACGTTTTCGGGAGTGGCTTACGATCGCGGAAGCGTCGTTCCATGCACGCCGGCATCAGGCACGGAGGATTTTCGTGAACCCCGAAGGCGCTTATGGAACCTCTCTCGCGGATGCATTCCGTCTCGACCACGCACCGGCGATCACGACGCGCGCGTTGCGGAAATCGCGGCTCGCGGTGACCGAAGTGCGCTGCGACCACGAACATTTCGGCATGACCTCGCCGATCGCGCGTGAAGACGCATGGCTCATCGCCCTGCAGATGCGTCCGTGCGAGAAGCACGAACTCTGGAGCGACAACCGGCCTGCGGCGGTCACGCCGATCGTCGGTGGTGAAACGATGATCTACGACCTGCGCCGCGATCCGGTCGCCCATATCGACAGCGCGTTCCATTCGCTGCACTTCTACGTGCCCAAATCGGCGCTCGACTGGATCGCCGACGATTTCGGCGCGCCGCGCATCGACGAGCTCGATTGCACCGTCGGCAGGCGCATCGACGATCCGGTCGTGCGCAGCCTTGCCGGCGCCATGTTGCCCGCGTTGTCGCACCCGGAAGCCGTCAACGCCGCTTTCGCCGAGCACGTGCTGATCGCCATCGCGGCGCACGTCGCCGGGACATACGGGCACATGCGCCTCGCACGACGGGTCGTGCGCGGCGGACTGGCCGCCTGGCAGGAACGACGCGCAAAGGAAATGCTCACCGCCAACCTTGCTGCCGACGTTTCGCTGTCCGACCTCGCCCTCGAATGCGGGTTGTCGGTCAGCCACTTCGCGCGCGCCTTCCGTCAGGCCACCGGATTGCCGCCGCACCGTTGGCTATTGCGTCACCGCATCGAACGGTCGCAGGAATTGTTGCGCGACCGCTCGCGCTCGCTGTCGGAGGTGGCGCTGGCCTGCGGCTTTGCCGACCAGAGCCATTTCACGCGCGTCTTCTCCGGCGCAACCGGGGTCTCGCCGGGCATGTGGCGCCGCTCGCTGCCGAACTGATCCGGATCAAGAACGGAAAATTCCTGCGCGAAATTTGAAATACGCGCGATTCCGCTGCCCCGATCATGCCGAGGCATGAATCCGGACCGCCAACCCGAAACCCCCGTTGCGGGTTCCATCATCGAGCACGAGAAGCGCGCATGCGTGCGCGCCAATGCTTCGGGCCTGCGGCCGGTCGTATTCATCCACGGGTTGTGGCTGCTTCCCGGCAGTTGGGATCGATGGGCCGAACTCTTCGAAAGCGCGGGATTCGTCGCATTGACGCCCGGCTGGCCGGATGATCCGGACACCGTCGCCGAAGCGAATGCGCAACCGCAGCTCCTGGCCAACAAGAGCGTGGGCCAGGTTGCGGACCATTTCGACGAGATCGTCCGCGGCCTGCACAGGAAGCCGGCGATCATCGGCCATTCTTTCGGTGGGCTGATGGCGCAAATCCTCGCCGGCCGCGGCCTCTCGGCGGCGACCGTCGC
This sequence comes from Rhodanobacteraceae bacterium, assembly GCA_035552915.1. Lineage (GTDB taxonomy): Bacteria > Pseudomonadota > Gammaproteobacteria > Xanthomonadales > Rhodanobacteraceae > 66-474. Next base: position 9,344 of record DATNEQ010000027.1, on the reverse strand, counting down.
GATCGACCCCGCGCCATTCCGCGGCGTGCTGCCATTGCCGTTCTCGGCGCTGAAATCCGCGTGGCCGGTATTGGGAAATCCCGCCAACCGTTCGCGCGCCGTACCGCTGACCTACGAGCAATTCCGCTATGCCTTCGCGAACACGGTGAGCGAAACGGAGGCGAAGGACTTGTACGAGGAATTCGCGGTACCCGCCGCGGGAACGCCGCTGTTCCAGGCGGCGATCGCCAATTTCAACCCATGGACCGAAGTGAAGGTGGATACACACAATCCAGAGCGCGGCCCGCTGCTGATCACCTCCGGCGAGAAGGATCACGTGGTGCCCTGGGCGGTCTGCAACGCGGCATTCAAACGCCAGGAAGCCAATGCGGGCGTCACCGAGATCGTGAAGATTCCAGGCCGCGGGCACGGCCTGACCATCGACAGCGGCTGGCGCGACGTCGCCGACATCGCGCTCGATTTCTGCAGGCGTTTCGTGCGCTGATTGCCACGCGCCGCACCGCGTTCGGCTACGGCGATTTGCCCGCCTGCATCTGCTGCACCTGGACCAGAGCCCTGGCGACGTGTTCGTCGGGCTTGATGTGGTCTTCGTCCGAGGAAAGCGCGCTGATGATCTTGCCGTCTTTCGCGATCACGAAGGTGGTGCGCGGGATGAACCCGTGCGTGATCGCCTGACCGCGCACGTCGGTCAGTCCCTGCTGCGGCGGAATCAGCTTCAGGCCATACGACGCTGCAATCTTGCCGTCGGCATCCGACGCCACCGGGAACTTGCCTGCGCAGAAATCCGGGTCGGACGAAAACACGTTGAGCCGCTGGATGGAATCCGCGGAGACGCCGATGATGGTGGCGCCGGCAGCCTCGAACCTGGCTTTCTCGGTCGCGAACGTGTGCGCCTCCAGGTCGCAGCCGCCGGTGTAGGCGGCAGGATAGAAGTACACCACGACCGGACCTTTCGCGAGCGCCTGTTTCAGCGAAAACGTGAAGTCCTTGCCCGCCTGGCTGGCGTTCGCGGTGAAATCCGGCGCCTGCGCGCCCGGCTTGAGCGCCGCCAGTCCCGGCAGCGTCAGCAACGCCGCCATCGCCGCCACCAGCGAAACCGCAAGATGCTTGTTCATGACACAGTCCTCCCGGCAGATCTGCACGCTAACACGACGGTATGCGCCCTGTCAGGCCAGAAGACCGCCCGGGAGCCGCTCGCATTGCATCGGGCTCACAGCGCTGACAAGAACGCCATCAAGTCGCTCTTCTGCTGGTCGGTCATGCCAATGTTGAAACGCGTATCGTAGAAATCCACCACGTCCGCCAGCGAGGCCGCCGAGCCGTTGTGGAAATACGGCGCGCGCGCGGCGAGGCCGCGCAGGTTCGGTCCCTTGAACTTGCCGATGTCGGCCCATTTGCCGGTCAGCATGGCCAAACCAGGATCTGTGGTCTGCACGGTTTCGCCGGTGCTGTTGTTGCGCAACGTGTACAGCGGCAGATCCGGCGTGCGGCGGCTGGCGTCGGCGATGCCGATATTGAGCGGCGCGCCGACCGAGTGGTTGCCGATATTAGGGGAATCGTGGCAGGTGCCGCAGGTGCCCTGGATGACCGCCTGTCCGATCACATCGTTCAAGCCGGCCACGCCGCTGATGTCGATCTGCATCGAATCGAACAACTGCTGCCCGCGCGCGACCGCGGAGCGCGCCTGCACCCGCGAATCGCGGTTCCTCGTCGCCAGGGGATTGTTCCATGCATCGAACAGCCGCATCACTTGCGGATCGAACGGATCGGTGGTCGGATCGTTGCCGAGCGAGTCGTTGATGCCCACCCAGAACTTCTGTTGCGCAAGGACATGGGCGCCGCCCATCCCGCCGAACTCGTTGAGCGCGCCGGCCTGGTTGTCGAACAATTGCGCGGTTATCAGGTGCGATTCGAAATCGACGATCTGGTCGAGCGCGTCCTGGCTCGGCGCGGAAGCGGCCTGTTCGTGGCCCATGATGGCGTGCAGTGCCTGCGAGGACAGGCTGCTGCGGATGTCTTGCATGTCGATGCCGGCATCCATCGGCGGCTGGAACGGCGCGAAGGTCTCTCGTCCGTCCCACATCACCGCGGTATCCCAGATCAGGTTGGTCGCCGGCAACGGCCGGCGGAACAGCGACAGCTGCGCGGCACTGGCATAGCCATACGGATCATCCACCGCGGTCAGCGTGAACTCGGCGGACGCAGGCATCGGCAGGCCGATGCGGATCACGCCGCGGCTGGTCAGCATCGAATAGGCTCTCTCCCTCGCCGCGAAGGTCGAAACATCCATCTGCGGTGAATCGGCGCCGTCCACCAGCGCGAAAATCGGATCCAGTCCGCGCGTCGCGTCGAAACGTCGCTGGATCTCCACGGCGGAGATGGTCCAGGCCTCGGCCTGGCGATGGCAGGAATTGCAGGTGCGCCCGTTGCTGCCGAGGCTCTGGAAGAACGGATTGCCCTTGTCGATCTGGCCGTTCGGCGTGCTGGTTTGCAGCAGGCCGGTCGGATCGGGCGTGGTCAATGAATCTGCGCGCGGCCTGGTCTGCACCTGTTGCGCAAACGCCCCGCCGGCGATCACCAGCAACAGCATCGCGGCAAGACCGCGCCAGGACCTGCCACGCAACGGCATGGAATATCGAACGAACATGGTGTGCACCCCCGTGGAAATCCTCCAACGGGACAGAACACCGTGCCGCCGCCGAGTGCGACATCCGCACGCGCATGGTCAAAAACGGCTTCAGTCGAGGACGGCACCGCAGCCCGCGATGGGCCGGTGCAGCGCGGCATCGGCCCCGGTGAATTCCGGGTGCGATACGAGATGGTTCGCATCGATCAGCTTCCACACGGCCTGCGACTGCGCCTTTGCGCCAACGCAATCGCCCGCCTGCGCCGCGGCAACCGACAACCACAATCGCGCCGTCAGCATGCGCGGATGCGCCGGCTGCAATTCGATACCGGCGCGTTCGACCGCCTGCGACAACCGCGCGCGCGCCTGCGCCGCTTCGCCGTGCCGCAACTCCACCTGCGCAATCAACGTCTGCACCCACAGTAGTTGCGGATCGGAACGCGCCGCGACTTCGGCCAGGTCGCGATCGACTCTCGCCTGGAGATCATCCTGGCATTGCGGACCGGGCGACTGCGCGCATGCCAGCAGCAGACGCGCCTCGGCGATCAGCGGCGGCATCTTGTATGGACGCGTGCGCAAGCCGGCGATCGCGGACGGCAACAATTCGCGCGCGGTCGCGGGCTTGCCTTCCAGCAGCGCGATGCCGGCCAGTTCGCTGTCCACGCGGGCAATGCGCATGCGGCTGGCCGGATCGTCGCCGTAAAGCTTGCGCGACTCCCAGAACAACTGTTTCGCGCGCGCCAGATCGCCCGCTTCGATGTCGCCGAACGCGGCAGTCTCCAGCGAATCCCCGTGCAGGGCGCTGTCCGCGCCGAACGCCGTCGCCGACAGGGTTTGCGCCAAGCCGCAATCCCTCCGCGCGGAAACGCTGTCCACCATCTGGCCATCCAGCGCGCAGGCCTTCTGTGCGGCGTACACCTGCGTGACCTGTGGCTTGCCACCGTTTCGCGCGTACATCGCCAGCGCACGGGTGAACAACTCGTGCGCGCGCTTCCAGTGGCCGGCGCGCCATTCGGCCGAGGCCCGGCCGGCCATCGCCAATGTCGTCTCGTTGCTGTACGGGCCCAGGTGCGCGAGCTGGAAGCGGTAGGTCTTCTCCCACATCGCGATCGACTCGTCGTAGCGCTCCAGCCCTTCGAGTTCCGAGGCGATGTCGTTGTAGCCCGTACCGATGCGCGGATCATCCGGTCCCCACGCGGCGATTCGCTCCTTCAGCGCTTCGCGGGTGAGCTGCAGCGAGGTTTCGCCGTGGCCCTCGATGTTCTCCACCGCGGCCAACGGTTCGAGCAGATCGATCATCGCTTCGCCGTGGATGCCTTGCGCCAGCATGCGCTGGTGCGCCAGGCGCAGGTCGGCGCCGCCCGCGGCGTAATCCTCGTCGCGGACGGCGGCATAACCACGCGCCGTCAGCGCACGGATCGCATTGATGTCGGACGGCTGCAAGTTCTGCCGCGCCAGTTCCACGGCGCGCCCGGCGAGCTTGCGCGACTGTGAGATGTCGCCGAGGTTTTCGTACAGGCGCGAAAACATGGCGAGCAGATCGACGCGTTCGGCTGGTGCGAGCTGCGGCGAATGCTCGAGTTTCCCGACGCCGCGGGACAGCAGGTCGGAAAGGCTCGGCTGGTGCGACGCGGCCGTGCCGTTGCGGATCGGCGCGAACAGGCTTTCGACGAAATCGCGAACCATGTTCGCGCGCGCGGCCTGCTGCTCCGCCAGCCGCGCCTGCTGGCGCGCCTCGTGCGCCTGCCACAACGCGAACGACAGCGAGGCGAAGATCGCAAGCAGCAACGCGGCGGTGAGCGCGACACCGCCGCGATGGCGGGCAATGAACTTGCCGGCGCGATACCAGCGCGATGGAGGATGCGCCAGCACCGGCCTGCGGTCGAGATAACACTGGATGTCGTCTGCCAGCGCGCTGGCCGAACCGTAGCGGCGCTCCGGTTCCTGCGCGGTCGCCCGGGCGGCGATGTTGGCGAGGTCGCCACGCAGCTTGCGCAGCGCCGGATTCGTGGCGGCACGCGCGTTCCCGCCGTCGGTGATGCGCACCGAAGGCGCGCGTTCCCGGGCCAGATGTTCGCCCGTCAGCAGTTCGCACAGCAACACGCCGAGCGCATAGACATCGGTCGCGGTGGTTATCGCGCCGGCGTTGAATTGCTCGGGCGCGGCATACGCCGGCGTCAGCGCCTGGTGCCGCGTGCGCGTGGCGTCAGCCGTGTCGTCGAGCAATTTTGCGATGCCGAAATCGAGCAGCTTCACCTCGCCCTCGGCGGTCACGAACACGTTGGAAGGTTTCAGGTCGCGATGCACGATCAACGCGCGGTGCGCGGATTCCACCGCGCGGCACACCTGCAGGAACAGGATCAGGCGTTGATGCTCCGGAAGATTCCGTTCCCGCGCGTAACGCGTGATCGGCACCCCGTCGATCAGTTCCAGCGCGATGTAGGCCAAACCGTTCTGGGCGACGCCTCCTTCGATCAGGCGCGCGATGCCGGGGTGCCGCAGGCGCGCCAGTGCTTCACGCTCATGCCGGAAGCGGCGCCGCGACTCGGTCGTGTAGAGTCCGCGCGCAAGCAGTTTCACCGCGACGTGTTGCCGCACGCCCTCGACATCGCGGAACGCTCGGAACACGGTGGCCGAACCGCCCTCGCCCAGGATTTCCTGCAACTCGAACGGGCCGATGCGCGAACCCTGCGGCAACGGTTCGGCGGGTTCGGTTTCGCCGATCGCGATCGCGGCACTGGCTGCATCGCCATCGCCGATCAATTCGTCTTCCGTCGCGTCGGCCGTCAGCATGCGTTCGAGCTCCGCGCGCAGCGTGGCGTCGGGGCAACGCTCCGACAGCAGGCGCGCTCGCGCGTCCGATGGCAATGCCAGCGCCTCCTCGAACAGGTCACGCAGGGTCGGTGCGGCTTGCAATGCTGCTCCCCCGATCAGTCCCGTGGTAAACCCCGCCTAGGGCAGACTTGCGACTGCACGCGAGAAAGTGCCGGACAGCACTTCCTCGCCGCGGACTATGCCATCCGCGCCTTGATGAAGGCGCGCGCGAAACGCCAGTCGCGATCGATCGTGCGGCGCGCCAGTCCCAGCGTTTCGGCTGCCTGCTCCAGGCTCAGCCCCGCGAAGTAGCGCAGCTCGACCACCCTGGCCGCGCGCGCATCGGTCTGCTCCAGCGCATCGAGCGCCGCATCGAGCGCCAGCGCCTGCTCGGCGGTGTCGATCGCGAGTTTGAGATTCCTGTCGTCCAGCGTGACGCGATTCCACTGCCCGCCCGCGCGCAGGCGCAAGCGATCGCGCGCACGGTTGATCAACAGATGCCGCATCGCACGCGCCGCGTAGCAGAAGAACTGTGCCGGTTCCTGGAAATGCAGTTGCTGCAGCTGGCCGATGCGCAAATACAGTTCGTGCACCAGTTCGGTGGTGTCCAGCGTGGCGTGGCGTCGCCCGCCGCCGAGCTGGCGCGAGGCCATCGCTTTCAGGCGCGCATAGACCTCGACGAACAACGCGTCGGTCGAGCCATCGGAAACCTGATCTCCATCGGCCGTCACCAATCGACACCCCCGAAAAAGCTTTCCTCCCGCCGCAAGCCTCCGCCTTCGCCATTTCGAACGCAAGCCCGCGTTGACAATGCCGGGCGGGCGCCGCTACTTTACGCGGCTTGCCGGGCGCGCCTCGACGCGCGCCGCACCTGCCCAGGTGGCGGAATTGGTAGACGCACTAGTTTCAGGTACTAGCGGGTAAAACCGTGGAGGTTCGAGTCCTCTCCTGGGCACCAATTGATCATCCTACAACACCCCACAAAATCCGAGCATATCCTCTAAACCCCGCATAGAAGCGGGGTTTTTTATTGTTTGCCGAGCGCAAGATGTCCGAGAACGTCCACAGACAGCCTGTTCGGTATGCGGGTATGAATTTGGGTAACGCGAGTTGCTGAATGGGTAAAACAGTGGCACGATGTAGATTACCCACTAGGTCTCGCCACTCCTCATGAAGATTACCGACATTGCATTACGCGCAGCGATCAAGCGAGCTAAGCAAACCGGTGCGCGCATATTTCTGGCATGCGGTGACGGCTTGCGGCTGCTTGTCGAGCCATCGGGCATCGGACGCTGGCAGCTTAGATTTCGACACGGCAGCAAGGAACGCATGGTGTCATTCGGCAGCTATCCCGAGAGCACGCTGGCCGAAGCTATAGAGAAGACGATTGAAGCCCGCCGACTGATACGGACGGGCATAGACCCGGTGGAGCAACGCCGCGCAGACAAGGAAGCTTTGCGCCAGGCCGTAGCCAACACTTTCGGTGCCGCGGCCCAAGCGTGGTACGAATTCAACTTGCCGAACTGGAAACCCGCGACAGCGGAGAAGGCAAGACAGTATCTGGACAAAGACCTGCTGCCCTCGCTGCGGAGCCGGCCCATCTCGGTGATCACGGCGCCGGAACTTTGTATGGTCATGGCAAAAATCGAAGCTCGCGGCGCTCTCAACGTCGCTAAGAAGACACGGCAATGGCTCAAATCCATATTCCGATTCGCCATGGCGAAAGGATGGGTGGTGGACAACCCCGCCGAGTCACTCGGCGCCATCGCCAAAGCCGCACCCGCAACCATCAACTACGCACATATCGAACAAGACGAGCTGCCGGCACTTATAGCCGCACTGGACCGCTGCACAGGTTCAACCCTGGTCAAAGGTGCGATCTGGTTGAGTCTCTGGAGCGGGAATCGCCCCGGCATCACTCGCACTTTGCGCTGGAGTGAGCTCGACCTTGATAACGCGTTGTGGACCATAGAAAAGGATCGCGAGGGCATGAAACGTGGCTATGCGCATCTGACCCCGCTTCCTCGTCAAGCGGTTGCCATGCTGCGCGAACTGCACAAACTCAGCGGCACCTTTGAATATGTGTTCCCCGGACGCAATGACCCTCGCACGCCAATGAGCAACGCAGCGATGAGCGTTGCCCTTGCGAAAATGGGTTTCAAGGGTCGCCAGACTGTCCACGGATTTCGCCATCTTGTTTCCACTGCATTGAATGAGCGCGGCTATCAAGCCGACTGGGTTGAACGCCAGCTGGCTCACGGGGATCCAGACAAGATTCGAGGCACTTACAACAAGGCTGTGTATCTGGAACCACGTCGCAAAATGATGCAGGCTTGGGCAGACTACCTGGACACTTTGAAGCAAGGCGGTAACGTCATCCCCATTCGCAAACGCGCAGGCTGAACATCGCGCAGTGTTGTCGATCCCTGTTCTCGGGATGCCATGGGATCGTAGAGGAATACCGCATAAATCAGTGCTTGAATTCCCCATTCCGATGTAGATAGTAGGCATCGCCCGTTCAAAGGCCGCTCGCGCAATTCGGCGTGAGTGCGCAAGGAACACGCGATGCCATCATCCCTCTGCGACACTCTGCATTCTGCAGAGAATCTCTTCTCTCCTGCTCGGCCGCTTTCCGGAACAACGCTTCAAGAAGTCCAGCATGCTGGACTTTCTCCGCGGCCGAAATCCCTGGTGCAGACCGAAGGACTCGTCTCTTCCTCAAGCTGCAACCTTGCCGAAGTCGCGCCCATCGATCTTCAGCATGCTGAAGATTCGACGTGGTGCATGGTCGACCCAAGACATCCCAATGGTCAGCAGGCTGACATTTTCCCGAAGAGAAATGGGCTAGTGCAGGATAGGTGTGCCGGGGACATGGTATGACGCAGTCCCCGGCACACCGGGCCGCCACTTCCCTTCAGACTCGCTGCAGCCCCGAGATCAAGGAGCGGTTTCGTGCGTTGGCAAGTCATCATGCCCTGACCGAATCGATGCTGCTTCGGCGCATGGTCACGGCGGTGCTGGTGGAACATGCCGACGAGATCCCGGCATCTTCGGTGATGCGGACACGCGGGGGTCGGGGTGGCCAAGGCGGACAGATCAAGCTGCGCTTGCGCCCCGGCGAAGTCTCAGCGATCCGTGCCCTGGCCGAACCGGAGGGGTATTCCGCGCAAGCCTGGATCGTGCGCCAACTGCGGCATCGGCTGGAAGACGCGCTTCCTTTCGCCAAGGACGAGCTCAACGAGTTGCGCGAGGCCTTACGGCAACTGGGCGCGCTCGGACGCAATCTCAACAAGGTGCTGCACATCCTGCAGCGTTCCGACCGGTTCCTGGACGGCTTGCTCGACCTGCAGGCCTTGAACACAAGCGTCGAGCAATTGCGCTGCACGGTCACAGAGACGATGACGCGGGCCACCCTTCGGGGGTATCGCGATGTCGACTGAGGAGGACGCTCTGCTCGGCGCGGCTGCGCTGGTCTTTCAAACGCCGGTGCGGGCGAAGAAAGGTCGGCCAACTCCTCGTTCCCATACCCCGAATGTCCGTCGTGCGCTGCGACTGGCGGGTGTCATGGGTCGGGTTGGTCGGGTGACTCGACGCAAGCCGGAGGTGATGGTGAAAGTGACGGGCAGTGCCCGCGGCTTTCGCAGCCTGAAGGAACACCTCGCCTATATCACCCGCAACGGCAAGATTGCCGGTGAACGGGAGAATGGCGAACGCATCGAAGGTGCGTCAGAAGTCCGGACCTTGGCCGAAGAATGGTGGGCAGACTGAGCTGCTGCCGGCCTCGTAGACACCACCTTAAGTTGCTTGCATCTGCTGCTCGAACTGGATGGGGCTGATGTAACCGATCGTCGAGTGCTGCCGTTTCAGATTGTAGAAGCGCTCGATGTAGTCGAAGACATCCGCC
>DATNEQ010000026.1:0-40412 GCA_035552915.1 Rhodanobacteraceae bacterium | reverse complement strand
TGCTTGCCAACAAGATGCTTGTAGCGTTCGTCTTCTGGATGAACTGCCACGGCGGCATCACCAAGCATCGTTTCCGGACGCGTGGTGGCCACCACCAAGCTCTCCGCACCATCCGTCGTCATGTAGCGGATCGACCACATGTGCCCGTCGCGCTCGACGTTGTTCACTTCAAGGTCGGACACCGCCGTGCCCAGCACCGGATCCCACTTCACCAGACGGTTGCCGCGATAGATCAGGCCGGCGCGGTACCACTCCACGAACACCTTGCGCACCGCTGCGCTCAGGCCTTCGTCCATCGTGAAGCGTTCGCGCGACCAGTCCGCCGAAGCGCCGATGCGACGCATCTGGCGCGTGATGGTGGAACCGGATTCTTCCTTCCACCGCCAAACGCGTTCGACGAAAGCCTCGCGGCCGAGATCGTGGCGCGATTTGCTCTCCGCCGCGAGCTGGTTCTCCACGATCTTCTGGGTGGCGATGCCGGCGTGGTCGGTGCCGACCTGCCACAGCGTGTTGTCGCCGCGCATGCGGTGGTAACGGATCAGCGCGTCCATGATCGTCTGCTGGAACGCGTGGCCCATGTGCAGCGTGCCCGTCACGTTCGGCGGCGGCAGCAGGATGCAGTACGGCTGGCCGCGGCCGCTCGGCGCGAAGCTGCCAGCCTGCTCCCAGCACGCATACCACTTCGATTCGATTTGTTTGGGGTCGAAACTCTTGTCCATGCGCAACTCGAAAGCGGCACCGATGCGCCGCCGATCATGGCAAACGGATGGGGGATTGTACGGGCGCGTCACGATGTGCCCAAGCGCCGTGGACGCGCGTCATTCCGGCGCAGGCCGGAATTCAGTGACGTGGTCGCCCGGATGTGACGTATCGCCACTGGACCCCGGCCCGCGCCGGGGCGACGAAGACGAAGTATTTTCAGTCTTCGCTGCAGGACAAGGAATGCACCGCCTCCACCAGCACCCGCACGTCTTCCGGATCGACCTCCGGCGTGATGCCGTGGCCGAGGTTGAACACGTGGCCGGGATGTGGGCCGAAGTCGTCAAGCACGCGGTGGGCTTCACTCGCGATCACGTCCGGCGACGATAGCAAGAGCTTCGGATCGAGGTTGCCCTGCAACGCGACGCGATCGCCGACGCGACGGCGCGCTTCGTCGAGCGTGATCGTCCAGTCCACGCCCAATGCGGCGCAGCCGCTGTCGGCGAGTCGTTCCAGATGCGCGTTGGCGCCCTTGGAGAACAGGATCAGCGGCACGTCGCGGGTATTCGGGTCCTCGCGCAAAAGTGCGGCGATCTGCGACAGATAACGTGCCGAGAATTCGCCGAACATCGGCAGCGGCACCAGGCCACCCCAGGTGTCGAAGATCATCAATGCCTGTGCGCCGGCCGCGGCCTGTGCCGAGAGGTAAGCCGTGACCGCGCGCGCATTGACGTCCAGCAACGCATGCATCGCATGCGGTTCTTCGGAAGCGAACGCAACGACCCGCGCGAAATCGCGCGAGCCCTGGCCTTCCATCATGTAGCAGGCCAGCGTCCACGGACTGCCGGCGAAACCGATCAACGGCACGCGCCCGCGCAATTCCTTGCGGATCAGCCGCACCGCATCCATCACGAAGCGCAAGGACTGCTCCGGATCGGGCGCGGCGAGCTTTTCGATATCGGCGGTGCTGCGCAGCGGATGATGAAACTTCGGTCCTTCGCCTTCGATGAAGTGCAGGCCCAGGCCCATCGCATCGGGAATGGTCAGGATGTCGGAAAACAGGATCGCTGCATCAAGATCGAAACGCTCGATCGGCTGCAGCGTGACTTCGCAGGCCAGTTCCGGCGTGCGCATCAAGGTCAGGAAACTGCCGGCGCGTGCGCGGGTGGCCCGGTACTCGGGCAGGTAGCGGCCGGCCTGGCGCATGATCCAGATCGGCGTGACGTCGACGGGCAGCCGGCGCAGTGCGCGCAGGAAACGATTGCTGCGGTCCGACGTGTCAGCCATGCGGGTTGTCGACGCCCTGCGTGATCATCACCTTGAAGCCGCGTTTGATCTGCGCGTCGCGCGCGTGCTCGAACGCGGCCAGCGCGTCGTCGCGCTGCAGATAGACCTCGCGCTTCAGCATGGCGCGCCCGCCCTCGATGCCGGATTCGCGGTACAGCGTCCAGCCGCCAAGCAGATCCTGCTCCAGCGCGATGCGGCAGTAGCGCGGCGCCTGGCCGGCGGCGGGCGGCGTTTGCAGATAGAGGTGCATCGGTGGGCGGCGCGGAACGGGGCCGTCATTGTATCGGCTGCAGCACGCGGCGCAGCGGCGCTTCATCCTCGATGGCCACGATTTCCGCGCGGCCGATGCCGCGCCACAGGATCAGCCTCAGTGCGCCGGCGCGGTTCTTCTTGTCCAGCCGCATGCGGGCGAGCAGGGATTCGGGCTGCAACGCTGCAGGCAACTCGGTCGGCAGGCAAAAGCCTTGCAGCAGCGCGCGCAGGCGGTCCGTGTCCGCATCGCCCGACATGCCGAGCTGCGCCGACAACCGCGCGGCCAGCATCATGCCGATCGCCACGGATTCGCCGTGCAGCAGTGTTCCGTAACCGGTTTCGGTTTCGATGGCGTGGCCAAAGGTATGGCCGAAGTTCAATAGCGCGCGTTCGCCGGTCTCGCGTTCGTCGCGCTCCACCACGCCGGCCTTGAATCGGCAGCAGGTGGCGACGGCATGCGTCAGCGCCTGAGCATTGAGCCCGATCAACGCGTCGGCATGCGTTTCCAGCCACGCGAAGAAATCCGCGTCGCCGATGCATGCGGTCTTGACGACTTCCGCGAAGCCTGCGGTGAGTTCGCGATCCGGCAAGCTCGCCAGCGTGTCTAGGTCGGCGATCACCGCGCGCGGCTGGTGGAACGCGCCGATCAGGTTTTTCCCTTGCGGCAGGTCCACGCCGGTCTTGCCGCCGACCGAGGCATCCACCATCGCCAGCAGGGTGGTCGGCACTTGCACGAAATCGATGCCGCGCATCCAGCAGGCCGCGGCGAAGCCGGCGATGTCGCCGACCACGCCGCCGCCCAGCGCGATCACGCAGGCGTCGCGGGTCGCTTCCATTCCGGCCAAGGCGCCGAATACGCGCGCGACCGCATCGAGATCCTTGTGCGCTTCGCCCGCGGGCAGGACAAGCACATCGACTTGCATTTGCGGATGATCGCGCCGGAGCAGGTGTTGCATGGATGCCGCATGGAGCGGCGCGACGTTTCCGTCGCTGACGATCAGCGCGTGACGGCCGCGGAGAGCACCGTCCATGGCCGCGCGGAAGCCGTCGCCACTGGAAAGCAGCGCCACGCCGATCCGCACCGGATAGCGGCGTTCGCCGAGTCCGACGTCGATCTGCAGCGGCGCGATCATGCGCTGCGCGCCCGCGGCGCGCGCTGCCAGCGAAGTTCGACCAGCGTCGACACCTGTTCGCTCGCGCGCGCCGGTGCATGCGCATGCGCCGGCACGACCAGGTCGGCAGTTTCGCGATAGAACGGATCGCGCTCCAGCGCCATCGCGTGCAGCCGTTCGCGACGGTCTTGCGCCTGCAGCAGCGGGCGCTGGCGATCGCGCGCCAGCCGCTGCAATTGCTGTTCGACATCGGTCTGCAGCCAGACCACGAAACCGCGCGCCTTGAGCAGCTCGCGGTTGCGCGCTTGCAGCACCGCGCCGCCGCCGGTCGCGAGCACCACGCCGTCGCGCGCGCTGCATTCCTCGAGCAGGCTGGATTCTCGGCGGCGGAATCCCGGTTCGCCTTCGATATCGAAAATCAGCGCGACGCCCGCGCCGGTATGCGCCTCGATTTCGGCGTCAAGGTCCACGAACGGCAAGTCGAAGTGCGCGGCCAGCCGCTTTCCCAGCGTGGTCTTGCCGGCGCCCATCGGGCCGATCAGGAACAAGTTGGGCGAAGGATTCACTCGAAGCGCCGCGATGCCGTCATCGAGCCATGATGCCAGTTTTTCGGAGCAGCAGCGGGTGCGCGGCGAAGTGCGAAACACGCCGCGGGATCGCGCGGCGCAATTTTGTTAGCATGGCAGATGCCCCGGGAAGCCAACCGCAATCACAGAGGAGAAACGCCATGTCCGTGACCAAAGTGATCGAACTGAATGCCTCGTCCGTCAACGGCGTCGAGGATGCGGTCAAGCAGGGACTGAAAAAGGCCTCCGCCACCGTCAAGAACATCTGCGGCGTCTGGGTCAACGAGATCAAGGCCACCACCCACGGGGACGGCAGCATCAAGGAATGGCGCGTCAACATGCGCATCAGCTTCGTGGTCGATTGAGCGCGGTCCGGTGACGGCGCGCGTGTGGAACGTCGGCTGCCTGGAGGACGATCCCGAGCAGGCGGCGCTGCTGCGGTTATGGCTGGAATCGGCCGGTTATCGCTGCGCGTTGTTCGGCAGTTCGGGTGAATTCCGCAAGCGGCTGGGTAGCGAGGCGGTGGACCTGTTGCTGCTGGACTGGAACCTGCCGGACGCGACGGGTCTGGAAGTGCTGCAATGGATCCGGCAGTCGCCCAATGCGAACTTGCCGGTGCTGTTCCTGACCGCGCGTGGAGAGGAAACCGACATCGTGGAAGGCCTGCAGGCGGGCGCGGACGATTATGTCGTCAAACCTCCGCGGCAGGCCGAACTGCTGGCACGCGTGCGCGCGGTGCTGCGTCGTCGCGGTGGCAGCAGCGAGAGCGAACCGGAGGCGCCGCTGTCGCTGCCGCCCTACACGGTGGATGCGACGCGCCGGCGCATCAGTGTCGGCGGCGAGCAGATCGAGCTCACGCAGCGCGAATTCGAACTGGCCTGCTACCTGTTCCGCCGCCAGGGGCGCATCGTCAGTCGCGACGCGCTGCTGGAAAACATCTGGAACCTCGGGCCCAACATCAGCACCCGCACCGTGGACACGCACGTCAGTCGCCTGCGCAAGAAACTGCATCTGTCCGGCGAGCACGGCTGGCGGTTGACGGCGATCTATCAGCACGGGTATCGACTGGAACCTGCATGAGCGTGCGAGGATGTTGAATGCGGAAATCCTGGAAACCCTGCGCGGCCTGATCGAGCAAGCGCGCCGCAATGGCGATCCCGAACCGGGCGCGGTCAACCTGGCCACGGTCGGAGCGGACGGCAAGGTTTCCGCACGCATGGTGTTGCTCAAGCAGGTGGACGAACGCGGCTTGAGTTTCTTCACCGACTACCGCAGCGAAAAGGCCGAAGCGATCGCCGCGCACGCGCAGGTCGCGCTGACCCTGCACTGGAAGCACCTGCGGCCTGCCGCGCAGGTACGTGTGGAAGGCATCGTGGAAAAACTGGGCGCGGACGAATCCGACGCCTATTTCGCCACCCGCGAACGCCTCAGCCAGATCGGCGCCTGGGCCAGCGACCAGTCCCGCACGTTGCCGGATCGCGCCCTGCTGGAGCGCAAGGTCGCGGACTGCGAACGCGAATTCGCGGGCCGCGAGGTGCCGCGGCCGCCGCACTGGGGCGGTTACCTGGTGGCGCCGGACATGATCGAGTTCTGGTACGCGCACGAGCATCGGTTGAACGAACGCGTGCGCTGGGAATTGCGCGGCGGCCAATGGATCTCGCGCCTGCTCCATCCATGAATGCGCAAGCCGTCAGTCGCGTCGCCTGTTCGCAATTCGAGATACGCACGCGGGGACGCGGGTTCGTCGCGCTGGATGACCGCCTGCGCGCGGCGGTGGCGGAAAGCGGCGTGCGCGAAGGCCTCGCGCAGGTGTTCACGCGCCACACCAGTTGTTCGCTGTTGATCGGCGAGAATGCCGATCCGGAAGTGCGCGCCGACCTGGAACGTTTCTTCGCGCGGCTGGTGCCGGACGGCGCTCCGCTGTTCCGTCACAATGCCGAAGGGCCCGACGACATGCCCGCGCACGTGCGCTCGATCCTCACCGGCGTCAGTCTCGGCATCCCGGTGCGCGACGGCGTGCTGGCCCTCGGCACCTGGCAGGGTGTGTACCTGTGGGAACATCGCATGCGTCCGCACGTGCGGAAGATCAGTGTCACGATCCTCGGATGTGGAGCGGCATGACGTCATCATGAGAAGCGGGCCACGACGCATCGTCTGTCTCACCGAGGAACCCACCGAAGTGCTGTACGCGATTGGCGAACAGGACCGCATCGTGGGCATTTCCGGCTTCACCGTGCGGCCGCCGCGCGCGCGCAAGGAGAAACCGAAAGTTTCGGCGTTCACTAGTGCGAAAATCGGCGAGATACTGAAGCTCGAACCCGATTTCGTCATCGGGTTTTCCGACATCCAGGCCGACATCGCGCGCGAGCTGATCGCGCGCGGCGTGGAAGTCTGGATCAGCAACCATCGCAGCGTCGCCGGCATCCTCGATTACATCCGCCGGCTCGGCGCGCTGGTCGGTGCGTCGGAGAAAGCCGAAGCCTGTGCACGTCGCGCCGAAGCGCATCTCGACGACGTGCGCGCCCGTGCCGCGCGGTTGCCGCGCCGCCCGCGCGTGTATTTCGAGGAATGGGACGAGCCGATGATTTCCGGCATCCGCTGGGTCGCGGAACTGGTCCGCATCGCCGGCGGCGAAGACGTGTTCCCCGAGCTTGAGGAAAAGCCGCTGGCCAGGGATCGCATCCTCGCCGACAGCAACGAAGTCGTGCGGCGCGCGCCGGACCTGATCCTCGCCTCGTGGTGCGGCAAGAAATTCCGCCCGGAAAAAGTGGCCGCACGTCCCGGCTGGGGTGCGATTCCCGCGGTGCGCGACGGTGAACTGCACGAGATCAAGTCCCCGATCATCCTGCAGCCCGGGCCTGCCGCCTTGTTCGACGGGCTCGACGCGCTGCACGCCATCATCGCGCGGCGTGCGCTTGAATCCGGCCAGCATTAATCCGGCACGTAGTCCTGGCTGAAGACGATCGTGTGCGGAATGTCGCCGCTCGGAACGACGACGAGTTCGAAGCGGAAGGTGTCGCTGCCGCTGATCGGGAATGTGCCGAGCCATGAAATGCCGCCGGCATCCTTCACGGGACGAAAGACGATCGGCGTGCTCTGGCCGGAAAGATTCGTGGCCTTGCCGCGCACGCTGCCGGTGGCGGACTGTTGCGTGCCGCCGGCATCGCGCAGGATCGTGACGTTCACCAACCCGACATGGCTGGAACGTTCGAAGCCCTGCCTGCGCGCGATGTCCGCCGGCAGCAGGTCGGTGGACAGCGCGCTGTAGTAGATGACGTATTGGCCGAAGCGTTCGCTCTGTCCCGCGAGCGCGGCGTGCGACGCAAACCCCGACCACGCCAATATCGCGACCCAGACCATCAGCGCCGAGCGGCGAAGGAAAATCCGCGTGGCCTGCATGGGCGTATCGTTCCGAATCACAGACTGAGGCGATGGCCGAGGTCGAGCAACGGCGCGACGATCAGTATCCGCAGCAACAAAATGACCAGCATGGCCACCATCGGCGACAGGTCCAGTCCGCCCGGCGCGGGCAGCAGGCGGCGCAGCGGACGCAGCACGGGTTCCACCAGTCGCCCCAGCAACGGCGTCAGCGGATGGCGTGCATCCAGAGTCACGAAACTCAGCAGCGCCCACGCCAAGAGCATCAACAGGTAGAGCACCGCGAGAAAATCCAGCAGGTCCGCGGCGCCCAGCAGCAACAGGCCGGGCAGCGCGGGCCGCAGGCCCATCATCAGGTACTCCAGCAGGTTCTTGATCACCTCCACCAGCCACGCCAGCAGCACCGCTGCGGTGTTGGCGCGGCGGATATTGGGGATCACGCGCTTGAGCGGCGTCAGTACCGGATTGGTGCAGCGATAAAGGAACTGGCAGATTGGGTTGTAGAAATCCGCGCGCACCGCCTCGGCCAGCATGCGCAGCATCAACAGCGCGACGATCGCCCCGAAGGCGAACTGGATCAGCATCAGGCCGGCATTGGCGAAGTAGGTCATGGTGCTCGATTCGTTCCCGGAATGCGGGTTCGTGGCAGGGGCGATGGAGGCGAGGATAACAAAGCCGCGCCACCGGACCGATGCGCGCCGGCGACCTTTTCGATCAGGATTCGTCCAGCGCCGCCGACAGTTCGCCACCGCGTCGCTCGGCGGCCTTCATCGCGCGCGCGACCAGTGCGTGGAAGCCGCCGTCCGCGAATGCGCGCAACGCCGCTTCGGTGGTGCCGTGCGGCGAAGTCACGCGCGCGCGCAGCCGTGCCGCCGGTTCATCGCCTTCCGCCAGCATGCGGCCCGCGCCCAGGCAGGTCTGCACCGCCAGCGCGCGGGCGGCTTCGCGCGCCAGGCCCAGCGATACCGCGGCGTCTTCCATGGCTTCGACCAGCAGGAAGAAATACGCCGGGCCCGAACCCGACAGCGCGGTCACCACGTCCATCTGTGCTTCGTCTTCCACCCAGCGCACGATGCCGGCCGCGCCGAGGACGCGTTCGGCCAGCGCGCGTTGTGCCGCACCGACCCGCGCATTGGCGCACAGGCCGGTGGCGCCCGCGCCGATCAACGCCGGCGTGTTGGGCATGCAGCGCACGATCGCCAGGTGCGCGCCCAGCCAGCGTTCCATTTGTTCGATGCGGATGCCGGCGGCGATCGAGATCAGCAACGGTCGCGCGGCTCGCAAAGGTTCCGCCAGCTGCGCACACACCGCGCGCATCATCTGCGGCTTGATCGCCAACAGCACGCAGGCCGCGCCGGCAATCGCGTCGGTGTTGTCCGCGAACGCGCGCACGCCGAATTCGCGGGCCAGTTCATCGCGCGCGTCGGCGCGCGGTTCCGCCACGGACAGGGTCGAAGCATCCGCACCGCGCCGGATCAACGCACCGATCAGGCTGCGCGCCATGTTGCCGCCGCCGACGAAGGCGATGGAGCGGGAATCCGGATGCTCGGGCATCGCTCGCGAACCTGTGTGCACGACAAGGCCGTGATTGTAGCGGCACCCGGGCGCGTACTCCGGGCTTTGCGCGTCGCGGCTCCGACACGCACGAGCGGCCGCAACCGCTCGTGCGCCTTGTCGTGCTTGCTTACTTCCCTGCCGTGTAGGTCAGGTCGGCGCTATAGCTGTCGACGTGGTCGGACGTGGTCTTGACCGCCTCGCCAAAGGACTTGCGCATGGCGTCCGTATCCGCTTGGCCATACACGCTTCCCACCATCTTCCAGAACGTCGGATCCGGGTCGGCGCCGAAGTCCGCCCAACTCTTGTTCGGAATCACCACGAGGTAATCGGGAGAGCCATCGTCGCCGCCCTGCACCGCGACTACCCGGTAGTAGTACGGCCACTTGGACTTGTCCGCTGCGGCGGCGGCTTTTTTCAATACCGAGGTGAACGCTTCATTGGCGGCGTGCCCTTGATTCAAGGTGAAGTAAAGCACGTGGATCAGCGGCGGTCGCATCTTGTTCTTGCCCCAATCCGCGGGCATGTGGCTCATCTCCGGCTGATCCACCATGAAGGCGCTGGTCTCGCTCTTGAGATGCGGGTTGGCTTGCGCACGCCAGACCGCGTCGCAGGGTTTCGACTGGGTTCTCAGCGTGTCGAAATCCGCCCATGTGTAAGGGCCGATGACGTACGAATACTTGTACGTGTCGCCGGTTTCATGGACATAGGCGTCCTCGTCGTATTTCACGCCATTGTCCCGCAGGCACTGATTGTAGGCCTTCACTCCGGCCTCATACGCATTCTGGTCGGCCGGCGCCACGGTGTCGCTCCAGTCCCGGGTGACCACACCCTTGTTCGCATCTGCCGCGTACGCGCCTGTGAAGGCGGAGAATGCAAGCGTCGACAACACACACGCAGCCAGGATCTTCATAAGTCCTCCGAACGTGTTGAGTTTGATTTGCAACGGCCCTTCGCCCACCCGGATTCAGTGGCGAAGCCGGGCGACTTTACGCTGTTCCCATGTGCTCGCCAGTGCCGTTTCCGCCCGGCCTCCGCGAGCCGAACAAGGCGGTGCCGACGCGCACCATGGTCGCGCCTTGCGCGATCGCGGCCTCGAAATCGCCGGACATGCCCATCGACAGGGTGTCGAGCTGCGGATG
The DNA here is from genome assembly GCA_035552915.1 of Rhodanobacteraceae bacterium. Taxonomy (GTDB): domain Bacteria; phylum Pseudomonadota; class Gammaproteobacteria; order Xanthomonadales; family Rhodanobacteraceae; genus 66-474. Next base: position 30,422 of record DATNEQ010000026.1, on the reverse strand, counting down.
CATCGTGCGCAATCGCTCGAACAAGTCGCGCAGGCGGGCGAACGCATCATCGAGCGCGTGAGGGCCGGGCGCCGGAATCGCCATCAACCCGCGCAGGCGCAACCGCTGCGCCGGCGCGACTGCGGCCGCCAGCGCGGCCACTTGCGCGGGGGCGCATCCGGACTTGCTGGCCTCACCGTCCAGATTGACCTCGATCAGCACATTCAAGGGCGGCAGATGCGGCGGGCGCGCCCGATCCAGCAGGGGGACGAGTTTTTCCCTGTCCAGGCTCTGCAGCCAGTCGAAGTGGCGCGCCACCGCCTCGCACTTGTTGGACTGCAGGGGCCCGATCATGTGCCACTGCAGTGCGAGGTCGGACAGTTCGCGCTGTTTGGCCAGCGCCTCCTGCACGTAGTTTTCCCCGAAGTGTCGTTGACCCGCCGCGGCCAGTTCGCGCAGCGCGGCGGCAGGTTGCGATTTGGAGGCCGCGACCAGCGTCACATTCCGGTCGCCGGAAGCCGCGCCGATGCGGGCCAGCAAGCCTTCCAGGGCTGCGGCGCGATTCATGCTAGACACCCGTTTCGCGGATCACGGGCAAGCGTATACTCGCCCCGGGGTTGCACCGACGGCGCCGATTCGAACTGGGGGAGACGATCCATGGACATCGCGGAACTGCTGGCCTTTTCGGTCAAGAATAAGGCCTCCGACCTGCACCTGTCCGCGGGCCTGCCGCCGATGATCCGCGTCGACGGCGATGTGCGCCGCATCAACATCCCCGCGCTGGACCACAAGCAGGTACACACGCTGGTGTACGACATCATGTCGGACAAGCAGCGCCGCGATTACGAGGAATTCCTCGAAGTCGACTTCTCGTTCGAGATCCCCGGCCTGGCGCGTTTCCGCGTCAATGCCTTCAACCAGAACCGCGGCGCGGCGGCGGTGTTCCGCACCATTCCGTCCGAGGTCTGGACCCTGGAGGATCTGGCCGCTCCGAAGATCTTCAAGGAATTGATCGACCAGCCGCAGGGCCTGATCCTGGTGACCGGTCCGACCGGTTCCGGCAAGTCCACCACGTTGGCGGCGATGGTGGACCACATCAACAAGAACGAATACGGGCACATCCTCACCATCGAGGACCCGATCGAATTCGTGCACACCGCGCAGAAGTGCATGCTCAACCAGCGCGAGGTGCACCGCGACACCCACGGTTTCAACGAGGCGTTGCGTTCGGCGTTGCGCGAAGACCCGGACTTCATCCTGGTCGGCGAAATGCGCGACATCGAGACCATCCGGCTGGCGCTGACCGCGGCGGAAACCGGGCACCTGGTGTTCGCGACGCTGCACACGTCTTCCGCAGCCAAGACCATCGACCGCATCATCGACGTGTTCCCGGCCGGCGAGAAGCCGATGGTGCGCTCGATGCTGTCGGAGTCGTTGCGCGCGGTGATCTCGCAGACGCTGCTGAAGAAGGTCGGCGGCGGCCGCGTGGCCGCGCACGAAATCATGGTCGGCATTCCCGCGATCCGGAACCTGATTCGCGAGGACAAGGTCGCGCAGATGTATTCGGCGATCCAGACCGGCCAGCAGTACGGCATGCAGACGCTCGACCAGTGCCTGCAGGATCTGGTGAAGCGCGGTCTGGTCACGCGGCAGGAAGCGATCGGGCGCGCCAAGGCCAAGGACATCTTCAAATGAGTGCATGAGGCACTCATCCCGCGCAGGCGATGGATGCCGATGACACGGGTGCGTTTGCGGTGAATGGATGAGCGATTGTGCCGATTAACCTTCGCCTCATGCTGTCGTTGGGCAAGGTGTGCGTGGCTGGCGCGGCAGCGGTATTCGCGCTGGGGGTATGCGAAGCAGCGGTGCTCGCGGTGATCGGCTCGCGTTCGCGGGATGTGGCAGGCGGACGCACGGCGTCGCTGAATTTCCTGAAGGGCTTCACGTTGTATGTCACGCCCGGCGAGTATTGGTTGTTCATCGGCACGCTGGCATTGGCGGGGATCCTGTTCCTGCTGGGTTTGCTGTGCTACACGCGGGTGCGGCGCGCGGCAGCGGGAGTGACGGAAGTGCGGGACGGGCGGGAATGAATTTGCGGGAATGCCGTGCGGCGCTCCGCCGCGCGCATGTCGAACACGAGGGCCCTGTCGGGCCGGGGGTTGTGTCATGAGCAGCGTTGATTTCAGTTCGTTCCTCAAATTGATGGTGCACAAGAAGGCGTCCGACCTGTTCATCACGGCCGGCGTGGCGCCTTCGATCAAGGTGAACGGCCGCATCGTGCCGATCACGCAAAGCGCGTTGTCGCCGCAGGAATCGCGCGACATGGTGCTGAACGTGATGACGCCCTCGCAGCGCGAGGAGTTCGAGAAAACCCACGAGTGCCAGTTCGCGATCGGCGTGGCCGGCGTGGGCCGCTTTCGCGTGTCGTGCTTCTACCAGCGCAATTGCGTGGGCATGGTGCTGCGCCGGATCGAATCCAAGATCCCGACGGTCGAGGAACTGGGCCTGTTGCCGATCGTCAAGCAGCTCGCGATGACCAAGCGCGGCATCGTGATCTTCGTCGGCGCCACCGGCGCGGGCAAGACGACCTCGCTTGCCTCGATGGTCGGTTACCGCAACCAGAATTCCACCGGCCACATCATTTCGATCGAAGATCCGATCGAATACGTGCACAAGCACGAGGGCTGCATCATCACCCAGCGCGAGCTGGGCATCGACACCGATTCCTGGGAAAACGCGCTGAAGAACACCCTGCGCCAGGCGCCGGACGTGATCCTGATCGGCGAGGTGCGCACGCGCGAGACGATGGAATACGCCATCCACTTCTCGGAAACCGGGCATTTGGTGCTGTGCACCCTGCATGCGAACAACGCCAACCAGGCGCTGGAGCGCGTGATCCACTTCTTCCCCGAGAACGTCCGCGATCAGCTTTACATGGACCTGTCGATGAACCTGAAAGGCATCGTCGCGCAGCAGTTGATCCCCACACCGGATGGCAAGGCGCGCCGCGTGGCGATGGAAGTGCTGCTGGGCACGCCGCTGGTGCAGGACTACATCCGCAAGGGCGAGATCCACAAGATCAAGGACGTGATGAAGGAATCCACCAACCTCGGCATGAAGACCTTCGACCAGAGCCTGTTCGACCTGTATCAGGCGGGCGAGATCTCCTACGAGGATGCGCTGCGGCACGCCGATTCTTCCAACGAGGTGCGGTTGCGCATCAAGCTGGCGCAGGGCGGCGACGCGCACACGCTCAGCCAGGGTCTGGGCGAAGTGGAAGTGGAGGAAACCGAGAACATGGGCCGACGAATGTAGTCGGCGATCCCTGCTCCGGCGCGACATAACGCAAAAGGGCGGCCCATGGGCCGCCCTTTTTCATCTGAAGCGTGGTGCCGCGATCATTGCGTGAGCTGTACTTCGCCCTGGAGGTGCAGCCCGCCATCGTCCAGCGAAACCGTGGCATCCGCGCTGCGCAGCCACTGCGCGTAGGTGCGCATCATCTGGCTCTGCTGCTGCAACTGGGCCTGGAATTGCGGCGGCATGCGCGCCGCCAGCGAATCGCTGAAGTCGGCAAAGGTCGCGTACAGCTTGCCGTCGAAATGCATGCGCATCAGCCGGCTGCCGTCACCCGCGTCGGCCTTGAGCATGTCGCCGAGCTTGCCATCCTCGCCGTTGCCGAAAGCGAGCGCCAGCGAATGCGTGTCGGCGGCCAGCCATGCCTGGGTGTTGCCGCCGGCCAGCGGTTGCAGTTGCGGCGGCAGTGCGACCGCGATCGGCTTGCCGTCGGCCTTGACGTCCACCAGCGCGAGTTGCGGCAGGTTCTTCTGCATCTCGCCAAGCAGCGAAGCAGTGTCGGCGCTCGCGAGCTGGAAGCGGCCCGCCATTTGCGTCTGCGCCGCCGGGTTCGAGCCGAGCACGAGCTGGTCGAGCGTGAAACGCGCACCGAGGATCGACGCGGCCTGCGGCGGCAGTTGCTGTTGTTGCAGCGCGTTGGCCATGGCCTGGAAGCCCTGGTTGAGCATGGCGAGGCTCGGGCATTTGTACGGCTGCGCGGCGACCGCCTGCGCGCGCGCCTGCCAGAACGCCTGCAGCTTCTGCAGCGGCAGCACGATCACCACATCCAGCAATGAGCTGTCGGCCGCAGCGGTCATGCCCGGCACCGGCTGTTTCATTGCCATCAGCAAGCCACGCAATGGCGCCGACAGGGAAATATCCAGGCTGCCGCGGATCTGGTTGGCCTCGAATTGCTGGTAGCCGAAACTCGCCAGCGGCGCCTGCGCGCCGATGGAGGCGAACTCGGCGGGACAGGAAGGATCATCGTTCGGCGCCGACACGCCCAGCCCGGACGTGTAGGCGAGGGTGACCGGATCTTTCGGATCGGAGATCCGCGCCAGCAACTTCGGCAGATCGAGATAGCCGGAACCGTAATCGGTGTAACCATGGTCGGCATCGATTCTCGCCAGCGTGTCGGCCGCGCTGGAATCGGGTTTGCTCAAGCCGAGCAATTGCTTCAGCAACGCGGGCTCGGCATTCGCCGGGGCCAGCGTGGCCACCACCTGCTTGTCTTCCACGGCCAGCAACAGGTGCAGCTTGTCATTCGCACCGCCGATCACCCAATAGTCCTGGTTGTCCAGCCTGGCGGTCACGAACGGATGCCCGACGCTCTTCTCCATGCGCGCGACGAGCGCGCGGAAGGCGTTCGGATCGGCGAGTTCCATGCGTGCGACCGGCGCAATGCCGATGCCGTAGATGGCGAAATGCGCCGCCTGCGAGAAGCCGGTCGTCTTGACCACTTCCTCCGGCGACTTCATGTCGGCCATCTCCACGGCCACCTGGTCCAGCACGCGCGCGAGATCGGGATTGCGATCGCGCAACGAGTCCGCGATATGTTTGTAGCTGGCCGACGAGTACTGCATCAGCGTCGCGCTGCGCTTGATCCAGGCCTTCCGCACGTCGTCCGGCGCCGGCTTGAAGTTGGCGAACAGGTACGGCGTGTCCGCCGGCGCATAGGCCAGCGGCGCGTTGTCGTCCACGTGTTTGCCGCAACCGGCGATGGCCAGCAATGACGCCAGGCACACTATCGATGCGCAACGGCGCGCGGAAATTCTCATCGTGATTCTCCCCTGGAAAGTCCCCGCGCGATTATGCGGGGAGCGTGAGCGTTTCGGCCAGCACCGCCATCCGCACGAACACGCCATTGGCGACCTGTTCGAGGATGCGCGACTGCGGCCCGTCGGCGACTTCCGGCGCGATTTCCACGCCACGGTTGATCGGGCCCGGATGCAGCACCAGGCAATCGGGCGAGGCCAGCGCCAGCCGGCGCGCATCCAGCCCGTAACGCGCGAAATACCCGGCATCCGACGGCAGCAGTGCGGCGGACATCCGCTCTTTCTGGATGCGCAGCATGATCACCACGTCCGCGTCCTGCAGGGCCGCATCGAAATCCTCGACGAGCGTGCAATCCGGGAATTCGCGCAGGTCGTCGGGCAGCAACGCGCGCGGCGCGCACAGGCGGATGTCTTTTGCACCGAGCGCGGTCAATGCATGCACGTCCGAACGCGCGACCCGCGAATGCCGGATGTCGCCGCAGATCGTGACGCGCAGGTTTTCGAAATCGCTGCGATGCCGCCGGATGGTCAGCGCATCGAGCAGGCCTTGCGTGGGATGCGCATGGCAGCCGTCGCCGGCATTGATTACCGATACTTCGCTGCGCGCGTGGGCGGCGAGGTATTCCGGCATGCCGTTCTCGCCGTGGCGCACGATCAGCGCGTCCAACTGCATTGCCTCCAGCGTGTGCAGGGTGTCGAGCATGCTCTCGCCCTTGCTGGTGGAAGAACGCGAGACGTCGAAATTGACCACGTCGGCGCCGAGCCTGCGTGCGGCGATCTCGAACGAGGTGCGCGTGCGCGTGGAAGGCTCGAAGAACAGGTTCAAGACGGTGCGCCCGGCCAGCAGTTCGCGTTGCTGACCGCGCGCGCGGAAATCTTCCGCGAGATCGAGCAGGCGCACGATCCGCTCTCGCGGCATGTCTTGCAGGCTCAGCAAGTGTCGTGTCGTGCTCATGTCGGTTCCTGCAGCCAGGTTTCCAGGATCACCACCGCCGCCAGCGAATCGAGATTGGCCGCGTCGCGCCGGCGCGCGTTGCCGCTGGCGCGTTGTCCGGCGAAGCGTCGCGCGGCCTCTTGGGAAGTGTGGCGTTCGTCGATCAGGTGCACGGGCAATCCGTAACGTTGCTCCAGTTTGTGCGCGAAGGTGCGCGCGCCGCGCGCGATGGCCTGCTCGCCGCCGTCGAGCGTCAACGGCAGGCCGACCACCAGCGCTTCGGGGTTCCATTCCGTGCGCAAAGCGTCGACGCGTGTCCAGTCGGGCTCGCCGCCGCGTGCCGCCAACGCCTGCAGCGGTTGCGCGCTGGCGCTGATGGAGTTGCCGGAGGCAACGCCGATCCTGCGCGTTCCGTAGTCGAAACCGAGCACGCAACCATTCATGGAGCAGCCTGGAAAGCATCGCGAGCGAGACTGGCTTGTGCGTCGCCGGAGCGCAGGAACCGGAGTGTACACATCAGTACATGCGGATTCCGAGCACCGCCGGCGTACAAACCGGTGAGTGCAGCAGCTTTCCGGGCTGCTCTCACGCGTGGCCGGCGTAATTCGCCAACTGCGCCAGGTCCACGCCCACCAGCGACGCGGCGGCCTGCCAACGTTGCTCGATCGCGGTTTCGAACAGGATGCGATCGTCGGCTTCGACCGTCAGCCACGCGTTGTCGCGCAGTTCCTGTTCCAGTTGCCCTGCGCCCCAGCCGGCGTAGCCCAGCGCGATCAGCGCGCGGCCTGGCCCGTTGCCTTCGGCCATGGCGGCGAGAATGTCGCGCGAAGTGGTGACCATCAGCGCATCGTTGATGCGGAACGAGGAATCCCATTTGCGATCGTCCGGCGCGTGCAGCACGAAGCCGCGCTCGCCCTGCACTGGCCCGCCGATCAGCACTTGGGTGGCGGCCACGTCCTCGCGGGTGCAATGCATCTGCATCTGCGCCATCACGTCACCGAGCCGGTATTCCGAAGCGCGATTGACCACCAGGCCCATGCTGCCGTCCTCGCCGTGCTGGCAGACGAAGGTCACGCCGCGCGCGAAGTTCGGATCGCCCAGCGCAGGCATCGCGATCAGGAAGTGGCCGGTGAGGGACGAAATGGTCGGCATGATTCGATTGTATGCGACACGCGTCCGGCGTGCCGCGATCGGCTGCTCAGCGCGTCTGCAGCGCGTCGCCGGGCAGGAACTGCCAGGTTCGCGTGATGTACAGCTCGTCGATCTTGTCCGCGCTCGCATCATCGCCGTGCGGAATCGCCGGAAACGGCGCGGCCAGGTGCACGATGCGGATCGCGGCGTCGTCCAGCACCTTGTGTCCGGAACTCTGGATGATGTCGATACTCTTGATGCGGCCGTCGCGTGCCAGCCCCACGGTCAGCACCAGTTGCCCGTGCAGCCGGCGCCGGCGCGCCTCGTCCGGATAATTGAGGTTGCCCACGCGCTCGATGCGGCCGACCCACGCCTTCATGTAGGCGGCGTAGGCGTATTCGCGGGTATTGGCGGAGATGAATTTCTTGCGCGGCCGCTTTGCATAGGCCTGCTCCTCGGCGCGCACCTCCTGCGCCAGGCGGGCCATTTCGAGTTGGCGATCGATCGGCGTGGCGGACTGCCGCGGCGCGGTCCGGGTCTGCTCGCGGCGCTCGGGCGTGGTCGTGACCGTACGATCTGCGGGCGCGTCGGCGGCGAGGATGCGCGGCGCGCTGGCCGGGCTCGGCGCGGGCGCAGCCTGCTGCAGCGGCACCGGCGCGATGCCTTGCGTATCGGTGGGCAGCGGCCCGGAAAACCGCGCGCTCGGCCGTCGCGATTTGTCGCTGTCACCGCCGCCTGCGTTGTTCGACTGCGCCAGGAAATCCGCCTTGTCCGGTGCCAGCGCGTTGGCGGTGTTCAACAGGGTGACATCCAGCGCCGGCAGGCTGGGCTTGGGCTTGGCCAGTTCGAAGCCGATCCCGAGGATCAGCACCGCATGCACGACGAGCGAAAACAGCAGCGTGACGCTGAGCCGGTCGGCGCCGTCCGGTGGCACCGATGGAGAAGCGATGATGGTGGCCTCGTTCACGCGCGCTTGCGTTACGCGGATTCGGCAGCGCGCTCGCTCCGCCGTTCGATCGCATCGAACAACAGGCCGGCGATGTTGAGGCCGTACAACGCATCCAGTTCACGCACGCAGGTCGGCGAGGTGACGTTGATCTCCGTCAGCCAGTCGCCGATCACGTCCAGTCCCACGAACAGCATGCCGCGGCGCGTCAGTTCCGGCCCGACCTGGGCGGCGATCCAGCGGTCGCGATCGGTGAGCGGCACGCCTTCGCCGCGTCCGCCTGCGGCGAGGTTGCCGCGGAAGTCGCCGCCTTGGGGGATGCGCGCCAGCGCATACGCGACGGGCTCGCCGTCCACCAGCAGGATGCGCTTGTCTCCGGCGCTGATCTCCGGGATGAACTTCTGTGCCATCGCGAAGCGTTCGTCGTCACCGACCAGCGTCTCGAGAATGGCGTTGAGGTTCGGGTCGTCCGCGCCCGAGCGGAAGATGCCGCGGCCGCCCATGCCGTCCAGCGGTTTGAGCACGATCTGGCCGTGCTCGCGCGCGAACCGGCGCAATTCGCCGCGGTCGCGCGCCACCAGTGCCGGCGCGCAGCATTGGGGAAACCACTGCGCCGCCAGCTTCTCGTTGAAATCCCGCAGGCCCTGCGGTGCGTTCACCACCCGCACGCCCTCGCGCGCGGCGAGATCCAGCACTTGCGTGTCATACAGGAACTGGGCATCGACCGGCGGATCCTTGCGTGCCAGCACCAGGTCGGCCTCGGCCAGAGGTCGCCAGCGGGTTTCGCCCAGATCGAACCACGCCGCGGGGTCGTCCTTGACCTTCAGCGGCGCCAGCCGTGCCCACGCCCGGCCGTCGCGGACGGCCAGGTCTCCCTGCCGCATGTACAGCAGGGCGTGGCCGCGCCGCTGTGCTTCCAGCAGCAAAGCCAGGGTGGTGTCCTTTTTCGGCTTGATGGCACCGATGGGGTCCATCAGCACTGCTATGGTGTCGGGCATGATCGGTCAAGCGTGACGGGTGGTCGAATCTTCGCACGGCGCATGAAAGAAACCCGAGGGTTCGCCGTGCACCTGCAATGTGCGCCACTGAACATTTTTCGTGGAATTGGCGGCACGCATATTGCTTTCCTCAACGGGTTTTCGTGGCGGGGACGCAAGGCGTGAACGATATAGCGAACCATGGCAGCCTGATCGGGCTGAAAGTGATGGTCATTGACGACTCCAAGACCATCCGTCGCACCGCCGAAACCCTGCTCAAGAAGGAGGGTGCCGACGTCGCCACCGCGGTGGACGGTTTCGAGGCGCTCTCCAAGATCACCGACCTCAAGCCCGACATCATCTTCGTCGACATCATGATGCCCCGTCTGGACGGCTACCAGACCTGTGCCCTGATCAAGAACAACCGCAGCTTCCGCGCCACGCCGGTCATCATGCTGTCCTCCAAGGACGGCCTGTTCGACAAGGCGCGCGGGCGCATCGTCGGCTCCGAGCAATATCTGACCAAGCCGTTCACGCGCGAGGAACTGCTCGGCGCGATCCGCCGGCACGTGCAAACCGCAACAACCTGATTGTCGCCGCGCCATAGCGGCCCGAGGGAAACATGGCTCACATTCTGATCATCGACGATTCGCCCACCGACGTGAAGGTGCTTTCGACCGCACTGGAGAAGGCCGGCCACAAAGTGACCGCCGTCGCCGACGCCGAAACCGGCATCACCACCGCGAAGCGCGAACAACCCGACCTGGTGTTGATGGACGTCATCATGCCCGGCATGAACGGCTTCCAGGCCACGCGTACGCTGTCGAAGGACCCGCAGACCAGCTCCATCCCGGTGCTGATCGTCACCACCAAGTCGATGGAGACGGATCGCATGTGGGGTCTGCGCCAGGGCGCCCGCGATTTCCTCACCAAGCCGGTCGGCGACAAGGACCTGCTTGCGCACATCAACAAACTCCTGCCCACCGCGGCCTGATCGTCCTCGCATGTCGAAGAAGCGCACCAGGAAGTCCAGCCACGGCAGCCGGCTCGCGACGGCCGGCGTACCATCGGCGGCCGAAACCGCACAGATGGTCGTGGTCGAACCGGAGGCGCAGGACGTGATCACCGAAGTTTCCGATGCCGCGGAAGCAACGCCGAATGCCGCGAAGCCCGCGGATCTGATGCGTGCGAAATCCGATCGCGCATTGCTCACGAGTTTCGAGGCATTGGTCGATTACGAGCGGCGCTCGCTGGCGCACGTCGCCGGCGTGCCGGAACAGATCGAGGCCGCAGGCCTGTGGCGCGGCATCGGTTTCCGCATCGGCGAACGTTCGTTCGTGAGCAGCATCCACGAAGTGAACGAAGTGCTGGGCATGCCTTCCGCACTGACGCCGGTGCCGGCCACCCGCCACTGGTTGCTGGGCGTGGCGAACGTGCGCGGCAATCTGATCGCGGTGGTGGACCTGAAACAGTTTTTGCTGGATCAGCGCACGCACATTTCCGACCGCAGCCGCGTATTGTGGGTGAAGCAGGCGGGCGGCGGCGTGGGCTTGCTGGTGGACGAAGTGCTGGGTCAGCGCAATCTGACCGACGAGCAGCGCGTGGACGCGGAAGGGGAATCCGACGAGCGGATGGCGCGCTTCGTCACCGAGAACGTGACCCTGTCGGGGGCGCGAGTCGGCATGTTCAGCATGGTCGAACTGACGCGAGCGAGCGAGTTCCAGCAGACCGCGGTTTGAACGATCCGGGGAGCAGCATCGAAACCGGATTTTCGTCCCCTTGAGTCAAGGGGGCTGTCAAATGTGAACAGCAACGCTGTGAGCATGTGACGGGGGTTGTGGGGATGCGGAAGTCACGCGCGAAGCCGGACGTCCCATCGAACGAATTTGGGCATTGGAGCGTGAGGTATCAATCATGAGCGCGATTTCGGGAGCAGTACGGGGGCGCAAGTCGTCCGCCCAGACTTGGCTGATCGTCCTGCTGGTGGTGGCGATCGTGGTGGCCGGTCTGGACTTCGCCTTGCTCAATATCCGCAACGGCGATGACCGCAAGGCCGCCGCGCTGACCACGCAGGTGCAGGTGGACTCGCAACTGGTGGCGAAGTTCGCGATCGAATCCGCAGGCGGCAACATCAATTCCTTCCAGGAGCTGGAAAGCACCCGCAACGAAATCGATGCCGCGATCAAGCATCTCAACAGCGGGGATCCCGCCACCGGCATGCCTGCCTATGGCAGTGCGCTGGGCATGGGCGGCGCGATGACCGATCTCACCAAGGCCTGGACGCGTCTCAATGGCGATCTCGGCAAGATCACCGCCAACAAGGACGCGGTGCTGGATTCCGCCGCACAAGCGGACACCTTCAGCCAGAAGATGCCGCTGCTGAATTCGCGCATCAACGAAGTAGTGAACATCCTGCAGCAGCGTGGTTCGACCGCGCAGATCTACGATGCCTCGCAACAGATGGTGCTGGGCGACCGCTTGATCCGCCGCGTCGGCGACGTGTTGCAAGGCGGGGAGAATTCCGGCGCCGCTGCCGACGGATTGACGCGCGATTCCGCCACCTACGGCAGCGTGCTGACGCAACTGGCCGCCGGCGTTCCGCCGGAAGGCAAGCCGATCCTGGCGGACGTGCAGAAGACCTGGTCCGAGTTGGACGCGCCGGTGCACAAACTGATCGCCGCCGCGCCGACGCTGGTGGCGGTGAAGGACGCCGCCAACCAGGCGTCGCTGGATTCCGGCGACGTGCTGGGCAAGGCCAAGACCGTGGCCGACACGCTGGGCAATGTGCGCTCGGCGCCGACCAAGTTCTATGTGTTTCCGAACGTCTGGATTGGCGTGCTGTGCGCGCTGGCGGCGGTGGTCCTCGCGGTACTGCTGGCGATCAATTTCGTGTACAGCGAGCGTCGCCGTTCGGTCGACAGCCGCAGCCTCAACGAACGCAACCAGCAAGCCATCATGCGGCTGCTCGACGAAATGGGATCGCTCGCGGAAGGCGACCTCACAGTCAAGGCGACCGTCACCGAGGACATCACCGGCGCGATCGCGGACTCCGTGAACTTCGCGGTGGAAGCGTTGCGCTCGCTGGTGACCACGATCAACGAGACCGCCGTGCAGGTGTCGGCGGCCGCGCAGGAAACGCAGGCCACCGCCATGCACCTGGCCGAAGCCGCGCAGCACCAGGCGCAGCAGATCACCTCGGCTTCCGCGAAGATCAACGAGATGGCGGTGTCCATCGACCAGGTGTCGAAGAACTCCGCCGACAGCGCCGAGGTGGCGCAGCGCTCGGTGCAGATCGCGTCCAACGGCGCGGCGATCGTGCGGCAGACGATCAGCGGCATGGATTCGATCCGCGAGCAGATCCAGGAAACGTCCAAGCGCATCAAGCGCCTCGGCGAGTCCTCGCAGGAAATCGGCTCGATCGTCGAACTCATCAACGACATCGCCGAGCAGACCAACATCCTGGCCTTGAACGCCGCCATCCAGGCGGCTTCCGCAGGCGAGGCGGGCCGCGGCTTCGCGGTGGTCGCGGACGAAGTGCAACGACTGGCCGAACGCGCTTCCGGCGCCACCAAGCGGATCGAGACGCTGGTGCAGACCATTCAGTCCGACACCAACGAAGCAGTCAGTTCGATGGAACAGACCACCACCGAGGTGGTGAACGGCGCGCGCCTGGCCGAAGACGCCGGCACCGCGCTGGGCGAGATCGAGCAAGTATCGGGCAATCTCGCCGGCCTGATTCAGGGCATCTCCAGCGCGGCCAAACAGCAGTCTGCCGCAGCCACCAACATCACATCGACCATGCACGTGATCCAGGAGATCACCGCGCAGACGTCGGTGGGCGCCAGCCAGACGGCGGAATCGATCGGCAACCTCGCGCAGCTCGCGCAGGATCTGCGCCGTTCGGTGGCGGACTTCAAGCTGCCGGCGTAAGCCGGCGGAACGCAATTGGGACGGCAACACCAGAGCGCTTCGACGGAAGACACGATGCAACTCGAAGACGACACCGACTTCACCACGCTGGGCTGGGTCAAGCCGCAGATCGACGAGACCCTGCTGCAGGCGCGGCAGGCGCTCGAGGCTTACGCCGAGGATTCCGCCGACGCCAGCCAGATGCGCTTCTGCGCGAGCTGGCTGCACCAGGTGCAGGGCACCCTGCGCATGGTCGAGCTGTACGGCGCCTCGATGCTGGCCGAAGAAATGGAGGCGCTCGCACAGGCGCTCCTGGACGGCAAAGTGCCGCGGCGCGAAGAAGCGTACACGGTGCTGATGCACGGCCTGGTGCAACTGCCGGACTATCTGGAGCGCGTGCAGGCGGGGCACAAGGATATTCCCATCGTGCTGCTGCCGCTGATCAACGAATTGCGCGCCGCGCACGGCGAGACGCCGGCGGCGGAAAGCACGTTGTTCGCGCCGAACCTGGAGCACAAGCTGCCCGAGGATGCGCCCGGCGCGCAGGTCGCATTGCCGTTCGGCGACCTGCGCCAACGCGTCGGCGCGATCCGTTCGCGCTTCCAGGCCACGTTCGCGACCTGGCTGCGTGGCCAAAGCACCGAAGTCGGCGGCATGCGCACCGCGCTGTCGCAACTGGGCGCGGTCTCCCACGAACTCGGCGCACGTCGCCTGTGGTGGATCGCCGACGGTGTCCTGGATTCGCTGCAGCAGGGAACCCTCGATACGCGCGCGCAGGACGCGGTGCGGCAACAGTTCACGCGCGTGGATCGTGCGATCAAGTCGCTGCAGGATGAAGGCGAGGCCGCGCTGGACGACGACGAAGCGCGCGACCTCGCGCGCTCGCTGCTGTATCTGTTGGGCCAGAGCAAGGCCGGCGGCGCGCGCGCCGATGCCGTGCGCAAAACCTATTCTCTCGATGCGTTGTTGCCGACCGAAGAAGAGCTGGAACATGCGCGCGGCTCCATCAGCGGCCGCAACCGCGTGCTGCTGGACACGGTGTCGCAGGCGCTCAAGGAAGACCTGTTGCGCGTGAAGGAAGCGCTGGACATCTTCCTGCGCCGCGACGACTACGGCGTCTCCGAACTGTCGACGCACGTGGAAACGCTGCGGCGCGTCGGCGACACGTTGGGCATGCTGGGCCTCGGCGTGCCGCGCCGGGTGGTGTCGGAACAACGCGAGATCCTGCAGGCGGTGGCCGAAGGCACCCGCCCGCCGGAAGAAGAAACGCTGATGGATGTTGCCGGCGCGTTGCTGTTCGTGGATGCGTCGCTGGACGACCACATCGAGCGCGTCGGTGGCCCGGCAACGGAAGCGGAGCAGGAACCCGCGGTTGCGATGCCGCGCTCGGAAGCGCGCAAGGTGGTGGATGCATTGATGCGCGAGGCGGCGGTCAACCTCGCCCGCATCAAGGACGACATCGTCGCCTTCATCGAATCGCCATGGGCGCACGAGCGCGTGGTCGCGGTGCCGCGGCTGGTCGACGAGGTCGGCGGCGCCTTGCGCATGCTCGACCTGCAACGCCCGGCAGGCCTGCTGCTCGGCGTGGGCCGGTTCGTGGAGAACGAACTGGTCGCCGAACAACGCATTCCGACCGCGGAACAGATGGACACGCTGGCCGACGCGATGGCCGGCATCGAGTATTACCTCGAATCCGCGCGCGGTTCGCGCGGCGGCGAACGCATCCTGGACGGCACGCAGCGCAGCCTGGAGAAACTGGGTTACTGGCCGGTGCCGCAGGCGCGCGTCGCGCCGGAAACCGACGAGCGTCCGGCGCCGGCGGCAGTCACGCTGGATGTTCCGGATCTTTCCGAGGCGGTTTCCATCGCCGCGGGTTCGGACGTCGAAGACCTGATTGTCGGCGACAGCGAAACGTCGGTAACCGCGGAACACGAACTGGCCGGCTTGCGATTGGTCGAGACCGCGCCGATGACACCGCCCGCGCAGGAAGACGGCGAGTGGGTCGAGGTCGAGGAAGAAGTCGAGGAACCGATGGCAGGGGAAGCCGCCACGGATTTCCAGGATGCCGCCGGCATCGACGCGGACATCCGCGAAGTTTTCGTCGAGGAAGTGGGCGAGGAAATCGCCAGCATCCGCGAGCACCTGCCGGCCTGGAAGGCGAATCCGGAAGACCTCGATGCGCTCAAGAGCGTGCGGCGTTCGTTCCACACGCTGAAAGGTTCGGGACGCCTGGTCGGCGCGATGGCGCTGGGCGAATTCAGCTGGAAGGTCGAGAACATGCTCAACCGCGTGCTCGACCGCACCACCCCGCCTGACGCCGATGCGCAGGCGCTGGTCGATCACGCGCTGGCCGCGTTGCCGGAACTGCACGCGGCATTGCAGGGCGAAGGCGCGCCGCAAGCGCCGTTGTCCGCGATCATGCAGGTCGCCGACAAGCTTGCCGCCGGCGAACCCGCGCGCGTCGAGGATTTCATGCACACGCGCAAGATGCGCCGCATGGTGCGGCGCTGGATGCCGCGCACGGTGGATGTGGTGGCGATCCCTGCCGCGACGCTGGCACAAGTCCCGGCGTTGCCGCCAGTCGATCCGATGCTGCTGGAAATCCTGCGGGCGGAAGTCGCGCAGCATCTTTCCACCATGCGCGATTATCTTGCGCAGGCGGACGCGCCGCAGCCGATCGACGACGGCATGGTGCGCGCCGCGCATACGCTGCACGGCGGCGTCGCGATGGTCGACATCCCGGTGCTGGCGGCGGTGCTCACGCCGCTGGAATCCTGGTTCAAGCGCATGCGTGCGCAACGTGCCGCGCCGGACGCGCATGGCATCGCGGCGCTGCGCGACACGGTCGCGTTCACCGATCATGTCATCGCGCAATTCGATTCGCCGCAACCGGAAATACCGGATGCCACCGCGCTTGCCGAGCGGCTCGCGGCCTTGCGCGATGCGTTGCCGGAAGCATCGATGGCCGACGTGCTGCGCAGCGAAGAAATGCCGGAGCGCGAAGCCGAAGCCACGGCATCGGAGCACGGAGAAGAATTCGCCCGCCTCGTGGATCTGGACGCACTTGCGGCTGTCGATTCCGAAGAGGAAGCGCTGCAGCAGGCCCGGGCCGAAGCGGAACGCCACGCCGAGCAGGAGCGTGCAGCACAGCAAGCGGAACAGGAGCGCGTTGCCGAAGCGCAGCGCGTTGCGGAAGAACAGAAGCTTGCCGCCGAGCGTGCGCAAGCCGAGCGTCTCGAAGCGGAGCGCGTCGAAACAGAACGTCAGGAACAGGCACGGCTCGCAGCGGAACAAGCCGCGATCGAAGCGGGACGCCACGCCGAGCAGGAGCGCGCGGCGCAGCAAGCCGAAACGGAACGTATCGAGGCCGAACGCCTCGAAGCGGAGCGTCAGGAACAGGTACGGATCGAGGCCGAGCAGGCGGCAGAAGAACAGCGTGTCGCCGAGGAGCAACGGCTTGCAGCGGAACGCGTCGAGGCTGAACGGCAGGAAGCCGAACGCCTCGAAGCGGAACGAGTCGCTGCCCAACAAGCTGCGATCGAAGCGGAAGGTCGCGCCGAACGCGAGCGCGCAGCGCGGCAAGCGGAACAGGAACGCCTCGCGGCGGAACAAGCCACGCTGGAAGCGGAACGTGCTGCCGAAGCAGAGCGCGTTGCGGAAGAACAAAGGCTCGCCGCCGAGCGTGCGGAAGCCGAACGCATCGAAGCAGAACGACTCGCTGCCGAGCAAGCTGCGATCGAAGCGGAAGGTCGCGCCGAACGCGAGCGCGCAGCGCAGCGAGCGGAACAGGAACGCATCGAAGCCGAACGTCTCGCGGCCGAGCAAGCCGCGGAACGCCGGGAGCAGGAACGCCTCGCGGCGGAGAAGGCCGAAGCCGACCGGATCGCAGCGCAGCAACTCGCCGAGGAACGCCGCGAGGCCGTGCAGGCACGCCAGCGCGCGCTCGCGGCTTTGCCGCCGTTCCCGGACGATCCGCAGCCCGAAGGCAGCCTCGTGCTCGAGGACGCCGATCCCGATCTGCTGGAAATCTTCACGCAGGAAGGCATCGAACTTCTGGATCATTCCGACGGCTTGCTGGCTGCGCTGCGCGATGCGCCGGAACAGCGCGAGCCGGTGGCCGGCTTGCAGCGCGACCTGCACACGCTCAAGGGTGGTGCGCGCGTGGCCGGCATCGCGCCGATCGGCGATCTGGCGCACGCGATGGAAACCTTGCTGGAAGGCATCGCCGACGGTCGGCGCGGGACCGATCCGCTGGTGATGGAATCGCTCGAACGCGGTTTCGATCGCCTGCATGAATTGCTGCAACGGGTGATCCATGGCCACGCCATCGCAATGCCCGGCAACGCCATCGCGCGCTTCGTGCAGTTGGCACGCGGCCGCGTGGAATCGGCTCCGCCGGAGGCGCCGCAGGTTGCCGCGTCCGTAACCGCATTGTCGGAATCCGTCGAAACGGTCGAAGCGCAGAAGGAAAAACTGGCGCCGCGCGCGGCGCCGAGCTTCGAGGACGAGGCGCGTCCGCCGCAGGAAATGATCCGCGTGCGGTCGGACCTGCTCGACTCGCTGGTGAATTACGCGGGCGAAGTATCGATCTATCGCTCACGCCTGGAACAGATGGTTTCCGGCTTCCGCTTCAACCTGGTGGAACTCGACCAGACGGTGTCGCGCCTGCGCGCGCAGTTGCGTTCGCTGGAAATCGAAACCGAGGCGCAAATCCTGTCGCGCTACCAGCGCGAGAACGAAGACCAGCAGGACACCGCCTTCGATCCGCTGGAACTGGACCGCTTCTCGCAATTGCAGCAGTACTCGCGCGCGCTGGCGGAATCTGTGTCGGACCTCAGTTCGATCCAGAACATACTGGATGACCAGACGCGCCAGTCGGAAACCCTGTTGCTGCAACAGTCGCGCGTGTCTTCCGACCTGCAGGAAGGCCTGATGCGCACGCGCATGGTGCCGTTCGAATCGATGGTGCCGAGCCTGCGGCGCACGCTGCGCCAGGCGTCGATGGATCTCGGCAAGCGTGCGCAGTTGCGCGTGGAAGGCGCGCAGGGCGAAATGGACCGCAACCTGCTGGAGCGCATGAAAGCGCCGTTCGAGCACATGCTGCGCAACGCGCTGGCGCACGGCATCGAGGACCCGGATACCCGCATCGAGCGCGGCAAGCCGGAAGAAGGCACGGTTTCGATCAACGTCAGCCGCGAAGCGACGGAAGTCCTGATCCGCGTCAGCGACGACGGCGCCGGTTTCGACCGCGACGCGATCCGCGCCAAGGCGATCGAACGCGGACTGCTCAATCCGGACGTGCAGTTGTCCGATCGCGACCTCTACGCGTTCGTGCTCGAGACGGGTTTCTCCACCGCCGAGTCGGTGACCCAGATCGCCGGCCGCGGCGTCGGCATGGACGTGGTGGCCAACGAGATCAAGCAGCTCGGCGGCACGCTCTCGATCGAATCCGAGCGCGGCCGCGGCAGCCGCTTCAACATCCGTCTGCCGTTCACGCTGGCGGTGGCGCAGGCCATTCTCGTGCGCACCGGCGACACGGTGTACGCGGTGCCCATGACATCGATCCAGGGCGTGGCGCGCATCAAGCGCGACGACCTCGAAAAGCGCATCGCTGCCGGCAACCCGATGTTCACCTACGCCGGCGAGGACTATGCCATTCACGAGCTGTCGCAACTGCTGGGCGTGCCTTCCGCGGCGATGGTCGAGGAAACCCAGCTGCCGTTGCTGATGATCCGCACCGGAGACCTGCGCGCGGCGGTGCGCATCGACCTGGTGGTGGGTTCGCGCGAAATCGTGGTGAAGTCCGTGGGCCCGCAAGTCAGTTCGGTGCCCGGCATTTTCGGCGCCACCATCATGGGCGACGGCTCGGTGATGCTGATCCTGGACATCGCGCCGCTGGTGCGCCGCGCGGTCGCACGCCAGGAAGGTTCCGTGGCGGAAGCAGAAGTCGCCGCGCCGGTCGCTCCGGCAACGACTGCGGTCGCGCAGGAGGATCGCCCGCAGCGGCTGATCATGGTGGTCGACGATTCGATCACGATGCGCAAGGTCACCGGCCGCGTGCTGGAGCGCAACGACTACGAGGTCATCACCGCGAAGGACGGACTGGACGCGGTGGAAAAACTGATCGAGCGGGTGCCGGACCTGATGCTGCTCGACATCGAAATGCCGCGCATGGATGGCTTCGAACTTGCAACGCACATGAAGAACGATCCGCGCCTGCGCGACATCCCGATCATCATGATTACTTCGCGTACCGGCGAGAAGCATCGCCAGCGCGCATTCGAGATCGGCGTGGATCGTTACCTCGGCAAGCCGTACAACGAGGCCGAGTTGCTGCGCAACGTGCAGGAGATTCTGGAGGGGGCCCATGTCTGATCACACTTATTCATCCATCGGGACGAGCGAACCGTCGTTTGCGGCGGCGATCTCCGATGGCCGCGCGGAGCGCATGCCGCCGCTCGCCCTTTTGTATTCGGACGAGTCGTTGCTGGCGCACGTGGAAGCCGCATTGGGAGAAATGGGCGCTTCGGTGGTCTATCGTTCGCCGATCGACGCGACCGAACAGGGCGCCCTGCTCGGCGCCGGCCCGGGGATGACCCTGATCAATCTGGACGATCGCTGCGACGATCGCCTGGAGCAGGTGACCGCGTGGCTGGATGCGGCGCAGGTGCCGGTGGTGTTCAACGACGCGGACATTTCGCGCGGACTGGAAGGCTGGGCGCGCGCGCGCTGGCTGCGCCATCTCGCGGCGAAACTGCGTGGCAGCGAGGACGTGTATCCGCCAAGACCCATGCACGTCGCGTCGGTGCAGAAACCGTTGCCGCCGGCAACGCAGCCGGAAATCGCGCCCGCATTCGACAACGACACGGCGGCATTCACTCCGATCGTGCCGATCGCCTCGCGCCCGCTGACGCCGGGCGAGATCGAATCATTGGTGGCGGATTTCCCGTCCGAACCGATGTCTGCGGAAGACGATACCGAGACCATGGCCGCGCATGTGGATGCCTTGCTCGCGGAACAGAACGCCGTCGCGGCTCCCGCGGAACCCGCGCCCTGGGACGTGATCGCGCCGCTGGAAGACATTCCGGCTGCGGCTCCGATTGCGACAGCGGCCGTTGCGAACACCGCTTCGGCATCTGCCATACCTAATGCTGCTTCGATCCCGAGCTTCGCGAATTGGCAACTTGTCGACGATGCCGAACCGGTCGCTTCCGCGCCGCACGAGAAACCGGCGGAAACGAAACCCGAGCCGCCGCATGCCAAATTCGACTTCGAACTGGAACCGCTGGAAGTGGTCGCGCCGGTCATCCCCGCACGCGAACGTGAAGTCGCCCTGGAAATGCGGCTGGATCATGTGGCGATAAAACCGCAGGTGCGGCCCGCATGACCACGCTCACCGACCTGCCGCGCGAAGTCCGCGGGGTCATGATCCCGGTGACGGGTGGACGCCTGCTGCTGCCCAACGCCACCGTGGCGGAAGTGATTACCTACGCCAATCCGGAGCCCGTTCCCGAGGCGCCGGCCTGGCTGCTCGGGCGACAGTCCTGGCGCGGCTGGCGCGTGCCGTTGTTTTCCTTTTCCGTGCTGGCCGGGCTGGCCGAGAGCGAAGGCACCGACAACGCGCGCGTCGCCGTGCTGAAGGCGCTGGAAGGTCACCCGAAACTGCCGTTCATCGGCCTGCTGACACAGGGCTTCCCGCGCCTGACCACCTTGTCGCCGGACATCCTGATTCCCAGCGGCGACGACCAGCCCACGCCGCCCGGCGTGCGCGAACAGGTCATGGTGCGCGACGACCTCGCCTTCATTCCCGACCTCGCGCAGGTCGAAGATTTGATGCAGGAAACCATGAAGCGCGTGGCGTAATTTCGCGTGCGATCCAATCCGGGCCGCCGCATTCGCGGCGAACCCGGGCGTCACCCGGCATCGCCGTAGATGGCCTGCAATGCGGCGAGCGCGGCGGTTCCCGCGGTTTCCGTCCGCAACACCCGCGGCCCCAGTGACAATCCGCGGAAACCGTCGGCGCGCAATGCCGCGATGTCTTTGCTCGCGAATCCGCCCTCCGGACCCACGGCCAGCCTGATTTCCGTTCCCGGATGTTCGAGCGCGCGCGCGCCGAGTTCGCCTTCCGGCAACAGCGCCAGCCGCGTTTCCGTTTTAGCCTGCGGCAACGTGGCAAGCCATGCATCGAGCGGCAGCGGCGCGGTGATCCCGGGCACGCGCGCGCGTCCGCATTGTTCGCAGGCGCCGATCGCCACCGCGCGCCAGTGCGCCAGCCGCTTGTCCGCCCGCGCACCATCCAGCCGCACCTCGCTGCGTTCGGTAAAAAGTGGGACGATCGCGGTGGCGCCCAGTTCGGTCGCCTTCTGGATGATCCAGTCCATCTTCTCGCCGCGCGCCAGCGCTTGCGCCAGCGTGATGCGGAGCGGCGATTCGTTGCCGACGACACGCGCATCGATGATGCGCACGCGCACGGCGCGCGCAGTCGTTTCGACCAGCTCCGACGCATAGTCGTTGCCGTCGCCGTTGAACAGGACCACCGGATCGCCGGCGTGCAGCCGCAGGACGCGCACGACATGCGCGGCGGCCTGCGCCGGCAGCGCGAGTTCGACGCCGGGCGTCAGGGGCTGTTCGACGTGGATGCGGACGGTTCGCAACGGTTGCCTCCGAACTTCAAGTCATTCTGCCTGCCGGATGGTTGCACCAATCCAGGATGAACAAAAGCTGTCGCAAACCGTATTGACGGTGCGCCAGCCTTGCTTCCCTGCGCGAGAATCGCCATACAAGGGGAAGGGGCAGCGTTCCCGGAGAAAAACTCATGAACAAGTTACTGATCGCATCGTGCTTCGTGCTTGCCAATGGTTTCGCCGTCAATGCGATCGCGCAGGATGCCGCGACGCAAACGAGTGGTTCCGTGACTCCGTCGGCGATTGACCAGAATGCCAACGCCGACGGCAAGGTGGCGATAGGTACCCGCGCGGTACCCGCGCCGGGCGATCGCGACTGCGTTCGCGACACCGGCAGCCATATTCCGCCGCCGAAGGGCAAATGCCTGCCGGTAGCCGGCAGGAGCTACAGCCACGAAGACATCCAGCGCACCGGCCAGCAGGATATAGGCCAGGCTCTGCAACAGCTCGATCCGAGCGTTCACGTTTCCGGACATTGATCTAACCGGCCGCCGCGGTAATCCCGGCCGCGGCGGTTTCAACCATCCGGTCGATCTCTTCCGGCGTGATGCAATACGGCGGCATGAAATAAATCGTGTCGCCCAGCGGCCGCAGCAGCATGCCGCGTTCCAGACCATGCAAATAGAAACGCAGGCCGCGCCGTTCGGCGGCGGGATAGGGCGTGCGCGATGGCTTGTCGGCGACGAGATCCATCGCCGCGATCAATCCGGTTTGGCGCACGCCTGACACGTGCGGATGATCGCGCAGCGGTGCGATCCGCTGCGCCATTCGCTCCGCCAGCACACGGTTGTTTTCCAGCACCGTTTGCTCGCGGAAGATCGCCAGCGTCGCCAGCGCCGCCGCGCAGGCGATGGGATTGCCGCTGAAGGTATGCGAATGCAGGAAGGCGTTGTTGGCCGCGTAGTCGCCGAGGAATGCCTCGTACACGCGATCGGTCGTCAATACCGCCGACATCGCCAGCGCGCCGCCGGTCAGGCCTTTCGAAAGGCACAGGAAATCCGGCGTGATCGCCGCCTGCTCGCACGCGAACATCGTGCCGGTGCGGCCGAAGCCGACCGCGATCTCGTCGGCGATCAGATGGACTTCGAATTCGTCGCACAATTCGCGCAAGCCCGTGAGATACACCGGCGAATGCATCCGCATGCCGCCCGAGCATTGCACCAGCGGCTCGACGATCACCGCGCAGGCCTCGTGCGTGTGTCGCTCCAGGATCGCGCGCATGTCCCGCAAGCGCCGCAACGCCACGTCTTCCGCGCCTTCGCCCGGTTCGCCGTCCAGCCAGTCCGGCGAAGGCGCGACGATCGGTTGCAGCAGCAATGGCGCGTACACCGCGCGATACAGCGGCAGATCGCTCACCGACAACGCGCCCAGCGTTTCGCCGTGGTACGCGTTCGCCAGTGAAATGAAGCGCGTGCGTTCGCGTCGTCCGGCGTTGTGCCAGTAGTGGAAACTCATCTTCAGCGCGATCTCCACCGCGCTGGCGCCGTCACCGGCGAAGAACGCGCGCGCGAGCCCGCGTGGCGCGATCCGCACCAGTTCCTCGGCCAGTTGCACCGCGGGTTCGTGGGTGAAGCCCGCGAACATCACGTGGTTCAACCTCAAAGCCTGTTCGGCGATCGCCGCCGCGATGCGCGGATTGGCGTGGCCGAACAGGTTGCTCCACCACGAGCTGATGCCATCGAGGTAACGCCGGCCATCGGCATCGACCAGCCAGACGCCTTCGCCGCGCACGATCGGGATCATCGGCAGCCGCGCATCGTGTTCGCGCATCTGCGTGCACGGATGCCAGTTCACGTGCAGGTCGCGCGCGGCGAGCGCGGCGTTGCAACTTTTCGGTTCGTCCATGCCTGTATGATCGACGCTCGCCGGGCCGCGCTCAAGCGACATGCCGAAATCCTCAGCCGAAGACGCCCTGCTGGATCGCGCGCTGGAAATCGCCCGTGGCGCCGCGCTGGCAGCGGGGCAATTGATCGCGCGGCATTACCGCCGCGGCGTCGAGGTGGAAACCAAGCCCGACGACACGCCGGTGACCGTGGCCGACCGCGAAGCCGAAGACGCGATCCGCCACCTGATCCGCGGCGCCTTTCCTTCCCACGCCATCCTCGGCGAGGAACGCGGCCGCGAAGGCGAGAGCGAATTCCTGTGGCTGGTCGATCCGCTGGATGGCACCAAGAGCTTCGTGCGCGGCACGCCGTTCTTCTCCACGCAGATCGCCCTGATGCACGCGGGCGAGCTGGTGCTGGGCGTGTCGCACGCGCCGGTGTACGGCGAAAGCATGTGGGCGCGGCGCGGCGGCGGCGCTTTCCTCGACGGCAAGCCAGTGCGGGTGGCCGGCACGCTCGCACTGCGCGACGCCGCGCTGTCATTCGGCAACATCAAGTCATTGACCACCGACGCGCGACGCTGGAGCGCATTCGGCGCGCTGGTCCGCGAGGTCAACCGCGTGCGCGGCTACGGCGACTTCTGCCACTACCACCTGCTCGCGCGCGGCGCGCTGGACGTGGTGATCGAATCCGACGTCAACATCCTGGACATCGCCGCGCTGGCGGTGATCGTGCGCGAAGCCGGCGGGGTTTTCACGGACATGGAAGGCGACGCGCTGTCGCTTGAAACACGCAGCGTGCTCGCCGCGACACCGGTGTTGCATCCGCTGGTTCGTGAACGATTCTGATACGCCGGAATCGCGCGTGCGCGTTTAGCGATTTCATAACAGAACTCTTCAGTTCATGTTTACCGATGCAGTGAAAGACTGCGCTCCACCTGAAGGGGAGAACCAATCCATGCAAGGCACGATTTCGATGTTGCGCGGCAAACTGATGGTCGGTGCTGCACTGATCGCGGCGAGCGTGCTGGCCACGCCGGCTGCGCTCGCGGGCGACGGCTACTCGCATCACGGCGACTCGCATGATTCCGACGTGCTCGGCGCGCTGGTGGTCGGTGCGGTGATCGGCGGCGTGCTGGTCAGCGCCACGCAGCATCATCACGATTACGGCTACTACTACCCGAACCAGGCGTATTACGCGCCGGTCGCTTACGCGCCGGCCCCGTATTACGGCGGCGGATATTACAGCGCTCCGTATTACGGCGGCTCGTATCCGTACGGCTATGGCGGTTACAGCCCTCCGCGCTACGGCTACGGTGGCGTGAACGTCAACGTGTATTCGAATCGCGGTTACGGCAATGACTGGCACGGTTCACCGGGCTACTACTACCACGGCCACGGCAGCTACTACAACCGCAATCCGCATTGACCTTCGCGCAGCGGATTTCCCGATCGAGGCCCGGCCAAGCGCCGGGCCTTTTTTGTGCGTGGCGCGATCAAATTGCAGCGCTCCGTGCAAACGCTTCCCTTGATCCGCATGCTTGCGATGTGACTGCAGGTCGCTTCGTAGTTGTCGATCGGCAAACAGCCCGTTCGTCGTATCCACGAACCCAATCACGTCGTGCAATCACCGGAGCCTCGCCATGATCCCCACCATCACCGCCTTCGAACGCTCGCCGGATGGCGGCAAGGGACTGGCGCGCGATACGCGCGTGCGCTGGGCGCTCGAAGAAGTCGCGCAGCCTTGCGACATTCGTCATCTTTCGTTCCAGGCGATGAAGCAACCCGCGCATCTGGCGCGGCATCCTTTCGGCCAGATCCCGACCTACGAGGAAGGCGATCTGGTCCTGTTCGAAACCGGCGCGATCGTGTTGTACGTCGCCCAGCGCCATGCGGGCCTGTTGCCGGACGATGCGGATGCCCGCGCTCGCGCGATCATGTGGATGTTCGCCGCGCTCAACACGGTGGAACCGCCGATCCTCGAACTGGTCACCGCGAAGTTCCAGGAGGGCGACAAACCCTGGACCGAGCAACGCCTGCCGCTGATCAAGGATCGCATCCGCGCGCGGCTGGGCCAGCTATCCGTGCGCCTCGGCGATGCCGAGTGGCTGGATGGCGCGTTCAGCGCGGGCGACCTGATGATGGTGGCGGTGCTGTTGAGGTTGCGGGCTTCGGGCCTGCTGGACGAATATCCGAACCTCGCCGCCTACATCGCGCGCGGCGAAGCACGGCCCGCCTACCAGCGCGCCTTCGCCGCCCAGTTGGCGGATTTCACCGGCAAGCACTGATCCGCCGCGGGAATTCACGCCGCGCTCGACGAAGGAAGCTTCAGTCGCCAATCCTCGGTGCGCTCGGAAACCGGAGCTTTAGCTGCTTGCGTTGGTCTGTTCGACCAATCGCTGTGCGAAGGCGCGATAAACCGGCGTGTGGCAGAACAGCGCGGAGCTGGCGCGTGCCAGCAGGCAGACGGCCAGGATCGGAATGATCATGGCCTGGTTGGCGGTCAGTTCCATCGAAATGATCGCGGAGGTCAGCGGCGCCTGCGTCACGCCCGCGAGGTAGGCGGCCATCCCGAGCAACACGACCGCGGCGGGCGGCGAGCCGGGAAGAAGATGCGCGATGTTGTGGCCGAGTCCCGCGCCGACTGCCAGCGCGGGGGAAAAGATGCCGCCCGGAATGCCGGCCCAGTACGAGACGATGTTGGCGAGAAACTTGTAACCGCCGAAACCCGCGCCGGGCGCGGCAGCCTGCTGCAGGATCGCGCGCGCCTGGTCGTAGCCCGTGCCGTACACGCTGCCGGCGCTGATGATGCCGATGATGGCGAGCGCCAGGCCGCACGCGGCGGCAAATGCAATCGGCCAACGCGCGCGAACCGCCGCGATGCGGGACAGCACGCGATTTCCCTCAAGCAAAATCAGCCGCGCGAACAGGCCACCGGCCAGTCCGCACAGCACTCCGCACAGCAGCACCGCCGCCCAGCTCTGACCCAGCGGCAGCGCGGTGGTGAGCGTGCCGAAGTAGGCGTAATTGCCGAGCAGCCCGAGCGACACGATGCCGGCGATGATCACCGCCGTCAGGATGATGCCGCTCATGCGGTGCTCGAACGCACCGGCCATTTCCTCGATCGCGAATACCACGCCGGCCAGCGGCGTGTTGAACGCCGCCGCCAATCCGGCCGCAGCGCCGGCCAGCACGAAACGGCCCGCGGCGGCCGGGTCCGCGAACCCGAAGCGCCGCCCGAGCGAATACATCAAACCCGCACCGATGTGCACGGTCGGTCCTTCGCGGCCGACCGACGCGCCGGCGAGCAACGCGGCGAGCGTGAGCGCCATCTTGCCGAGCGCCACCCGCAGCGAAAGCAGGCGCTGGCGGAATGCATCGTCTTCGACCTGCAGGGCGGCGATCGCCTGCGGGATGCCGGAACCGCGTGCGGCGCGCAACGCTCCCGACGTAAGCCATGCGAGCAGCGCGAACACGATCGGCGTGATCAACAGGGGCAGCCATGCACGACCCGCGGTCATGCGGACGAAGAGGGCATAGGCGTACGTGCTGAGTTTCGCGAACAGGATCGCGACCGCCGCGACGACGACTGCACCGCTCCAGAAAAGCAGTCGCCGCCGCCACTGCACCGGCGACAGCCATTCGTGTCGAAACAGGTTGCGCCAGCGCGACGATCCGGAGGTATCGCTCATTCCGATTCCGCGAACCGCACGGCTTGGCATTGCGTGGAAGGAGCGTTCACGCGGGATCGATCAAACTTCGGATGCCGGGCAGGGAAAAGGATTTTCATCGTGGCGTCCGCTGGTCATGCCCGTATGTATCGCGCTTGCCTGCGCCATGGTGATTGTGATCGATCCGGCAAGTCATCGCCAGACGATGCGGGTCATGCACACGTGGTACGGTCGATCGCTGCGCCATCTGCCGGACCGCCGGAATCGTGGGCGCTTCGTCCACAAACTGACGCTTTCAGATCCAGCGCAAGGCCCTTGCAATGATTTCGGTCGCGCCGGTCTGAGCGCACGTCCCGTGCGCGATCAGCAACCGCTCCGGATTCCATCCCAGCACTTTCCCTAGTGCTGCCTTGGCGGGGCCGTGTCGCAGGAAGCTGGAGCGCCAGTCGAATGGCGTGCCCCCGCGTTCGCCGACCAGGCCGCTTAGGCGCATCAGCACTTTCTTCCAGCCGGACAAGCTTTCTTCGGGGAAGCGCTGGATCAGGTCCCCGATGATCGCGGTGCGCGAGGCGCGATGGAAAAACGCCATCTCCGCCATCGCGAACGATCCACGAAAAACGACCTGGTCGATGTCCGCCTGCCATGCCGGGTCGGGCTCATCGCCCAGCTCGGCGTTGAAATGCAGCGCAGATTTCCTGCGGGCGAGTCCGGGCGGCGCATAAAGCCGCGCTTCCGGCCAGCGATCGGCCCACTGCTGCAGGAAAAGATGATGGAGCTTGTTGGGCGAGACGATGTAGCGCACCGGCCCGATGGTTTGCATGGCGTCCGCCAGTTCCGGCGTCAGCGCGATGGGCGACCACACCCACGCGCTGCCGTCCGACAGGCGCGCCACCGCCATGCGCGTGGGGTAGGGAAAGCCGGCGAACGAAACCGTGGGCCCATCCGCGACGAAAAGAGAAGGGCCGAACGGTTCGAGCATCACGCAAGACTACCAAGCCGCCTGCGACATTCAAACCCGCCGCGCCGGCAGGAAGCGGCTGTTGCGCAGCAGCGCCGCCGACACCAGCGACACCAGCACGCCGACGGGGAAGATCTCGATGAAGGTCATCGGCAGGCGGAACATCGGGTTTGCGTATTGCACCTTGAAGTGCTCCATGTCGGCGCTCAGCTTCGCCAGCTCCGCGGCACTGGCACCCTTGGCCTTTTCGCCCGCGATCACCGCTTTCGAATAAGACGTGGCGAAATCCATGTGGGTCATGGCCTGCACGATTTCCCACGCGGCCACGTAGAAGATCCCGGCGATGAAACTGATGCCCACGCCGATGCCGAATGCGCGCCAGAACCCGATAACGCCGCCGCGATCCACGTCGCGGTGCTGCTTGATCCCCACGAACACCGCGCTCAGCGCGATCAGCATGGTCGTGTAGCCGATCCACATGCCGTACTTCAGCGGCGGCATGCCGGAGAACGTGAGGACGGTGGCGACCTCCAGACCGCCGACGACCAGGCCCGCGATCACGCCGTATTTCAGGATGGTCCGCAACATGGGATGACTCCTCATCGGTTGGGGCCGTCATTGACCGTCATTCGACCACGCCGCGCAATCGCCCGAACGGGTGATTCGCAGGGTTTCACCCGGAATATTCCGCGGTTGAGAGATTTCCAGCTTCTTGCCCCCTTGAGTCAAGGGGGCGGAAACCGTTGCGTAGCGACGGTTTCAGGGGTTGTGGAGGTGTGGATATCTGGGCAAGAGCGAACATGCTCCAGGATTGATCAGACTTTCCTTAAGGCACGATGCCGAGTTCGCGTGCGCGGTGGATGGCTTCGGTGCGCCGCCGCGAGCCCAGCTTCTGGAACACGCGCGCGACGTGCGTCTTGACCGTGTTCGGCGAGACGTGCAGATGCGCGGCGATCTCCTTGTTGGAGCGGCCGGCCACCAGTTCGTGCAGCACTTCCAGTTCGCGCTCGCTCAAGCCCAGCGCTTTCTTCGCCTTGGGGTTGCCGTCGAACGCGGCCGGCGCCGGTGCGGCGAAGATCCGCACGCCCAGCACGATGCCCAGAACGAGGAAGGCCGCCGCGATCAAAAATAGATACACAGGCGGGTACAGGTCGCCCGAATGCATCCGCGCCAGGTGCTGGTAGTCCAGCCACTGCAGGACCAGCGTCCCCGCCGCCAGCAGCGCCCCGTAGCCGACCACCCGCTTCCACATGATCGTATTCGCTTTCCGTGTGTGGGCATCTTAGCGCCGAGAGCCCCGCCCCGGTCCTGGCGGCTTTGGACAAGAAGCAGCAGCGCTAGGAGTTGTCGAACATCCCTTTGATGAGGGACACCGGACGCTGGAAATGGAAAAGGGAGCGCACAAAAATCCCGGTAGCAGGGATCATCGACTTCCCATCGCGTTCCAGCACAATGGCTTGCCCCTTGTATTTAATGGCTTCGCCGCGCGTCTCGTGGACCCATTTGCGCTCGCGCTTGTTCTTTGGAGGGCGCACGGTAATGCCGTTCTTCTCGCACGCAATCACAAGGCCAGGGATTGAAATTCCCATGCAGACATGAAGGCGGCCGAACAGCAGGTCCATCATGCGTTCCGGGGATGTTGGAATGGCAAAGAGCGGCAATGCCAGAGGCACGCTTACGCTATCGATCAATCGTGCGGCCGGAATGAACTCACCGCCAGAGAACTCGTTTAGCCATGCCAAGAACGCAATCGGCGAAGCTGGGAGCATGTGCTTGGCGTAGGCACCAACGAACAAGCAATCATCAATAACATTGATTGCCCAACCTTTCTCAGCCGCCTCTTCAAACAGCTCATTGAGCTCCACATCCCAATCTTCAGTTGGCGTGTAGGGCTCCGGGATGTGGATTTCCCATTTTGAATCAGGGTCTTTGCCTTTTCCGCTACCAAGTACGTTTGCCGCGAAGTCCATGCGATCCATCTGACGTAACATTCTTTCCATCTGCTTGACGGTGTGAGAAGTTTCAGTTTCCGACACAAGCCGCTTAAAGTGTTCGCACTCAGAATGCCTATAGAAGTTGGCCAGTTTTAGAATCTCGTGATTCTTCTCTCCCTGTTTGACCTCAGCAATTGTCATGCCGCGATGGGGATCGAAATACATGATGTGAGCTGCTGCCGGCCTCGTAGACACCACCTTAAGTTGCTTGCATCTGCTGCTCGAACTGGATGGGGCTGATGTAACCGATCGTCGAGTGCTGCCGTTTCAGATTGTAGAAGCGCTCGATGTAGTCGAAGACATCCGCCT
>DATNEQ010000025.1:0-43611 GCA_035552915.1 Rhodanobacteraceae bacterium | reverse complement strand
CGTTCGGCCCTGCGCAGCTACATCGATTTCTACAACCAGCACCGCTTGCACTCGGCGCTGGGGTATCGTTCACCCGTGGAGTTCGAAGCCCAATGCGTTTGATCCATCGGTGTCCACTTTTTCGTAGGAACTCTCCGCGCTGCGCGCGCCGCTGATTTCGGGCGTAAGCCGCTTTCTAGCACACGATTGTTCGCGGCGCCGGCCATGGATGGCCGTCGATGGGCGAGCTTTCCAGCGCCGTGCATGACGCCGAGCATCGCAGCCGATCGCGCGGGAAAGGCGCGCATGTCTGACTACATGGATGTAGGAGTTCGCGCCGGCGCGCGATCGGCGAGAAGCGCAGGGTAATCGAGCCGACAGGAAGTCGGCGAGATCGTCATGCCCGCGCGCGATGGTTTTGGCGACTTTTGCCGAAACAAAAGTCGCACGCTCGCGGCAGCGAGCGGAACCAAGACAATCTCGCGATAAAGCCACTGGATTACAAAGTCCGTCCATGGACTTTGCCCTTCGGGCCGGCCTTCGCCGGAATGACGAGCCTTTAGCTGGATGCCGGCCTGCGCCGGCATGACGAGCAAGAGCGTTGCGCGTCGGATTGCCCACCCGCCTTCGGGCACGTCCCCGGCTGGCGGGAGCAGGAAAACCCGATCACAACTCCGTCGCGTGGAAGGTATCGCACGCGTTGATGTCGCCGGACTGGAAGCCGGTCTTGAACCACTTCACGCGCTGGGCGGAGGTGCCGTGCGTGAAGGAGTCGGGCACCACGGTGCCTTGCGCTTCCTTCTCCAGCGTGTCGTCGCCGATCTGCGAGGCGGCGCCGAGCGCGCCTTCGATGTCGCCGGCCTGCAGCCATTGCAGTTGCTGCTGTGATTTGTTGGCCCACACGCCGGCGAAGCAGTCGGCCTGCAGTTCCAGCCGCACCGAAAGGCCGTCCGCGCCTTTCATCGGCTGGCCCTGCTGCTGCAACTGGTCTTCCATGTCCATGATGCCGAGCTGGTCCTGCACATGGTGGCCGATCTCGTGCGCGATCACGTAGGCGCGCGCGAAGTCGCTGTCGGAATGGAATTGCGTGGCGAGCTGCTGGAAGAAATCCAGGTCGAGGTAGACCTGCTTGTCGCCGGGGCAATAGAACGGCCCGACCGCCGCAGACGCGCCGCCGCACGCGGTATTCACTTCGCCGTGGAACAGCACCAGCTTGGGATCGACGTACTGCTTGCCCATCTGCTGGAAGGTCGCGCTCCACACGTCCTCGGTGCTGCCGAGGATGTGCTTGACGAATTGCACCTGCGGATCGTTGGCATCGACCTGGGTGGTCTGCTGCGTGGTGGGCGCGGTGCCGCCGCCGCCGCCGAGCAGGCCGAAGATGATGCCGCGGGTGGACGGGAAGATGATCGCGATGATGATCGCGATGATGGTGCCGCCGAGGCCGAGATGGACCGGCCCGAATCCGCCGCCGCCACCGCCGCCACCTTCCGCCTCGACCACGTTGTCGCTCGAACGGCTCTTGTTCCAGAGCATGACCGCTTCTCCCCTCGTCCCGCGCCCGCTGCGCCTGCGCTACTTTGCGAGCACGCGGGCGCACCTGCAAGTGCGCGGGCATGAACGGTGGCTGGATGCGCGAACGAACGGTTCACGCGGCTTGTGTAACCTCGCGATGATGAAGCGTGCGAGACGCATCCTGCTGGGCGTGGCCGGCTTGCTGGCGACTCTGCTGCTGGTGGCCGCGGCATGCATCGCGCTGTTCGACTGGAATCGCGCGAAACCCTGGATCGACGCCAGGGTCAGCGACGCGATCGGCCGGCCGTTCGCGATCGACGGCGATCTTTCGGTGAACTGGTCGCGCAACCCGGATGCGGGCGGCCTGTCGCGCTGGGTGCCGTGGCCGCGCTTCACCGCGCGCGACATCCGCATCGCCAATCCGGCGTGGGCGAAGCAACCACAATTCGCGACGTTGCAGCAGATCCGCTTCAGCCTGTCGCCGCTGGCACTCCTTGCACAACGGATCGAGATTCCCTCGCTGCAGTTGAGCGCGCCGGATGTCGACCTTGAGCGCGACGACAAGGGCGAGGCGACATGGAATTTCGCGCTCGACCAGACGCCGAGCCAGTGGACGCTCGCTCTCGGCGAAATCGGTTTCGATCGCGGCACGCTGCGGCTGGACGACGCGAAGCTCGACCTGCACCTCGGCATCGCGGTCGATCCGCTGGGCAAACCGATTCCGTTCGACCAGATCGTGCCGCAGCAAGCCACGTCCGACGCGGCGACGCCGCCTCCGCATTCGCGCCAACCGTATTACTTCGGCTGGACCGCGACCGGCACCTACCGCGGCGCGAAGGCCAGCGGCAGCGGCAAGATCGGCAGCGTGCTCGCGCTGCAGAATGCGACGCTGCCGTTCCCGCTGCAGGCCGACCTGAAACTGCGCGACCTGCACATCGCGTTCGCCGGCACGCTCATCGATCCCGCGCGGCTCGCCGCCTTCAACCTGCGCATGCAGATGTCGGGCGCCAGCATGTCGCACCTGTACGCGCTCACCGGCGTGACGCTGCCCGACACGCCGCGGTTTTCCACCGACGGCCATCTCACCGGGCAACTGCACAGGAATGCCAGCACCTTTCACTACGACCATTTCAATGGCCGCGTCGGCGGCAGCGACCTGCACGGCTCGGTCATCTACGCGACAGGCGCGCCGCGGCCGAAGCTGAGCGGCACGCTGACTTCCAGCCTGCTGCGCTTCGATGACCTCGCGCCATTGATCGGTGCGGACAGCAATGCACAGAAGGCGCAACGCGGCGACGCAACGAAGCAGCCGGCGAACAAACTGCTGCCGGTCGAACCGTTCGACACCACGCGTTGGCGCACGATGGACGCCGACGTGCGCTTTTCCGGCCGGCGCATCCTGCGCAAGGCGGAATTGCCGATCCAGGATCTCTCCACGCACCTGATCCTGGAAGACGGCGTGCTCACGCTGGATCCGCTGCGCTTCGGCGTCGCCGGCGGCGACCTGGATTCCAGCATCGCGCTGGACGGCCGCGCGTCGCCGATGCACGGCAGGATGACGGTCGCTGCGCGTCGCCTGCAATTGCGGCAATTATTCCCGACCGTCGGATTGATGAAGAACAGTTCCGGCGAAATCGACGGCGCGGTGTCGCTGGCCGGCAACGGCAATTCGGTGGCCGCGCTGCTGGGTTCTTCCTCCGGCGAACTGCGGTTGCTGATGAACGGCGGCACCATCAGCGACACGCTGATGGAGGAAGCCGGCCTGAACGTCGCCAACGTGGTGCTGGACAAGCTGTTCGGCGACAAGCCGGTGCAGATCGAGTGCGCCGCAATGGATTTCGCGGGCCGTGACGGCGCCTACGATTCGCGCCTGTTCGTGTTCCAGACCGCGGACGCGACCATCGACATCGACGGCAAGGTCGACTTCGCCGGCGAGAAACTCGACCTGGACCTGCACCCGCATTCGCGCGGCGTGCGCGTGTTCTCTTTGCGCTCGCCGCTGTACGTGCGCGGCACGTTCAAGAATCCGGACGTCGGCGTCCAGAAAGGACCGCTGCTGGCGCGCGCCGCCGGGGCGGCCGCGCTTGGCGCCATCGCCGCACCGCTGGCCGCGGTGGGTGCGTTGATCGCGCCCAGCCACGGCAACGACGAAAACCCCTGCACGCAGATGACCGCGCAATTGAAGCAACCGATTCCGCCGCCGGTCGTCCGCAAGGCGCATTGAGCCCCGCCGGATACCCGCGGCCCGCGCGAACAATGGTCGTGCGGGGAAGGCGTGCGCTATGCTGCCGCGCCGTCGAACCGCGCTTCTCCCGCCGATGACTCCACACGCCCGCGCGCAATGGCAAATCCACTTCTGCGTGGTGCTGTGGGGATTCACCGCGATCCTCGGCCGCGCCATCACGTTGCAGGCGCTGCCGCTGGTGTGGTGGCGCATGTTGCTGGTGACGGTCGCGCTGTTGGGCTTTCCGCGCGTGTGGCGCGGATTGCGCGGCATGTCGGCGCGCCTGTTCGCGGCCTATGCCGGCATCGGCGTGCTGGTGGCATTGCACTGGCTCACCTTTTACGCCGCGATCAAGCTGGCGAATGCCTCGGTCGGCGCCACCTGCATGGCGCTGGCGCCGGTGTTTCTCGCATTCATCGAACCCTGGGTGATGCGGCGGCGTTTCGACCCACGCGAACTGCTGCTGGGCATCGCAGTGGTGCCGGGCGTGGCGCTGGTGGTCGGCGGCGTTCCCGCGGCGATGCGCATCGGCGTGGCGGTCGGCGCGCTTTCCGCGTTGTTCGTCGCCTGCTTCGGCGCGTTGAACAAGCGCATGGTCGAACGCGCCGATCCGCTGACCGTCACCTGCGTCGAACTCGGCGCCGGCGCGGTGTTCCTCACGCTCGCGGGCTTCGCGCTTCCTTTTGCCGGCGCGGACGCCTTCGCGCTGCCGGGCCTGCACGACGCGCTGCTGCTGCTGGCGCTGGCGGTCGCGTGCACCCTGCTGCCGTTCGCGCTCTCGCTGGTGGCGTTGCGCAACCTCAGCGCGTTCAACGTGCAGCTCGCGACCAACCTGGAGCCGGTGTATTCGATCGTGCTGGCGATCCTGCTGCTGGGCGAACAGCGCCAGCTCGACGCCTGGTTCTATCTCGGCGTGGCGGTCATCCTCGGCGCGGTGCTGGTCTATCCGCTGCTGGTGCGGCACGCCAGCATGCCGCCGCCGGAGCTGCTTGGCACAGGCGAATCGCACGGCACGCTGGAGTGACGGCGCGCGCTCAGACCTTGCCGGCGACCACGTTGACGCTCAACGCGATGATGATGACGTTGAAGAAGAACGTGACCAGCGCGTGCACCAGCGCCACGCGGCGGATGCGGCGCTCGCTGATCTGCACGTCGGAAACCTGGAAGGTCATGCCGATCACGAAGGCGAAGTAGACGAAATCCCAGTAATCCGGCTCCTTCAGGCCGCCCGGGAATTCCAGCCCGGCGCTTTTGTCGCCGTGGTCGCCGTAGTACTCGTGCGCGTAGTGCAACGCAAAAATGGTGTTGATGAAGAACCACGCCAGCAACAGGCTGGCGGTCGCCAACACGATCTCGAACACGCCGTGGCCGTGCGCGGCGTGCAATTCCATCGCCAGCGCCACCAGCGCGACGCCGGACACTGTCGCGCTGCTCAACAGGAACCCCCAGTAACCCTCGTCCTGCTGGCGCGCGCGCGCGCGCATCGCCGCGGTATCCGCGGTGGCGAACAGGCGCAGGGTGGCGACGAGGAAGAACAGGGCGGCGGCATCGAAGGACAGCAACAGGCCGCGCTGCGAAGGCATGCCCGTCGCGAGCAGCGCGGCCGCCAGCAGCACGAACAGCAGCGCGGCCATGCTGAAATTGCGATGCCGCTTCAGGCGCCGCCGCCAGCGCGTCGGCTCACGTTCCGTCGCCGGTTTCGATTCGGTTTGCGCCATGCCCACTTCCCTTGCATCGTCGCACGCGATGATAGCCGGGCCGGGGCGACAGCCGCGCCGGTTTGGGGAACAATGCGGGCGTGAGCGACGTCGACATGCCCCCCGCGCAACCGCCAGCAGGCTTGCATGAAGCCCGCGCCTTGCACATCGACGGCGCCGGGCGCCACGCGATCGCCGATCGCGTGGTCGAGGAAACGCCGGTCGCCCTGCTCTACAACGGCCACCCCTTCGCGGTGATGATGGCCACGCCCTGCGACCTGGAGGACTTCGCGCTGGGCTTCGCACTCAGCGAAGGCATCGTCGAACAGCCACGGGAATTCCAGCTTGTCGACTGCACGCGCACCGGACACGGCATCTCGTTGCAGGCGCTGATCCCGCACGCGCGCTTCGAAGCGCTGGAAGCGCGCAAGCGCAACCTCGCCGGACGCAGCGGTTGCGGGCTGTGCGGCACAGAATCGCTGCAGGACGCGGTACGACCCTTGTCGCGGGTTGATTCCCGAATGCAGTTGGAAGCGCAAGCCGTCATCGACGCCCTGCATGCTCTCGCGCAACGACAGCCGCTCAACGCACAAAGCGGCGGCGTGCACGCGGCGGGTTATGCATGGAACGGCGACATCCTCGCGCGCGAGGATGTAGGTCGCCACAACGCGCTGGACAAGCTGGTCGGCGCGCTGGCCGGGAATGCGGCGAACGGATCCGGCGCGACGGACGCCTGGCGCGAACGCCGCGGGTTCCTCGTGATCACCTCGCGCGCGTCCTACGAGATCGTGCATAAGGCGGCGAGCGTCGGCATCGCCGTGGTCGCCGCCATTTCCGCGCCGACCTCGCTGGCAATCCGGCTGGCGGACGATGCGGGCGTCACCCTGATCGGCTTCGCCCGCGACGCGGGCATGAACGTGTACACGCACGCGCAGCGGCTGCGTTGAGCAGCCGCGCGCGTTGCCTCAACTGCGCGAAGCCTTCTTGGCCTGCTTCTCGGCGCGCTTTTCCTTCAGCGTCTTCTCGGGTTTCTTCTTGTCTTCCTTTTTCTTGTCCAGACCCTTGCTCATGACGGGCTCCTGTGGGCGGTGACGGGAATACGTCCATTGCGGGGACGCGCCACGTAAAAGGTGCGACGACACGCGCTGAAAAGCAAGACCCGCGACCGCGCTCAGGCCAGCTTCGCGTCCATGCTGATCTTCGCCTTCAGCACCTTGGAAACCGGGCAGCCCTGTTCCGCCTGTTTGGCGACCTCCAGGAACTTCGCCTCGTCCGCGCCCGGAATGCGCGCGGTCACGTCGAGGTGCGACGAGGTGATCTCGAAACCCGCGTCGACCTTGTCCAGCGTGATCGTGGCGGTGGTCTCGATCGACTCCGGTTTCAGCCCGGCGTTGCCGAGCATCAGCGACAGCGCCATCGAGAAGCAGGCCGCGTGCGCGGCGGCGATCAGTTCCTCGGGGCTGGTGCCGGTATCACCCTCGAAACGCGAACCGACCGAGTAGCCCGCCTGCTTCAGCACGCCGCTCGCGGTGCTGATCTCGCCGCGGCCGTCCTTGAATCCGCCTTTCCATGTGACCGAACCCTTGCTCTTCATCGCGCGACCTCTTCGTTGTGGTGGAAGAAAGGAAAGGCTGCGATGATGCCCGTTAACCCGCCGTGAGCCAACCGGCGGCCACGGACGAGCAGGAGAACGCCATGAATCCATCGGCAGCCGGCACCACCGCCACCGTGATCCCCAGCCTGCGCTACCGCGACGCGCCCGCGATGATCGAGTGGCTGTGCAGGGCCTTCGGTTTCGAGAAGCACGCCGTCTACACCGACGATAGCGGCAAGATCGTGCATCACGCGCAACTGACCTTCGGAAATGGGATGGTGATGCTGGGTTCGGTCGACAACGCATCGCCATGGGCCCGGCACATCGCGCAACCGGACGAAATCGGCGGTCGCGAGACGCAATGCTGTTGCGTCATCGTCGCGGACTGCGCGAAGCACCACGCGCAGGCCAGGGCTGCCGGCGCGGAAATCATCGATGCGCTGGAAACCAAGGATTACGGCGGCAGCGGATATTCCTGCCGCGATCCCGAAGGCCACCTGTGGTGGTTCGGCGACTACGATCCGTGGGCGGAAGCCGCGGAGTGAAGAAACCCGACCCGCCCATCGACGATGCGGTCGCCCGCGCGCGCGGCGGTCGCATCAAGATCGGCATCGGCGGCTGGAACTTCGCGCCGTGGCGGGACAATTTCTATCCGCCGAAACTGCCGCAGCGGCGCGAACTGGAATACGCCAGCCGGCATCTCGCGACCATCGAGATCAACAGCACCTTCTACCGCGCGCAGACGCCGAGGGTGTACGCGAAATGGCGCGTGGAAACACCGCCGGGTTTCGTGTTCTCGCTGAAGGCGCCGCGGCAGGTCGCCGAGGTTCGCAAACTGGCGACCGCGGGACCGCTGGTGCGCGGATTCGTGTTCGGCGGCCTCGCGGAATTAGGCGACCGGCTCGGTCCGATCGTCTGGCAGTTTCCACCCACGCGCGAATTCGATCGCGACGACTTCGCGGCCTTCCTCGACCTGCTTCCGCGCGAACTGGATGGCCGCGCGCTGCGGCATGCGCTGGAAGTGCGCCACGCGGGTTTCCTCTGCGCTGACTATCTGGAACTCGCGCGCGCGCACCGCTGCGCCAGCGTGTTCACCGATTCGGCCGAATATCCGTCGTTCGCGGATGTCACCGGCGATTTCGTGTACGCACGTCTGATGCGCAGCCGTGAATCCGTCGCGAGCGGCTTTGACGACGGCGCGCTGGAGGCATGGGCGCGCCGTGCCGTGGAATGGAGCGTGGGCGAACAGCCCGCCGATCTCCCGTACGTGCAGCCGGTGCGCGATCGCGAATCCGCGTCGCGCGATGTCTTCGTCTTTTTCATCGGCAGCGCGAAGGCGCGAAACCCCGCCGCCGCCATGTCCCTGCAAAGGCGCATCGCATGAAAAAGCGCCCGCTCATCGCCATCGTGTTCACCGCAAGCCTGCTCGCCGGCTGCGCCGGCGCGCCGGTGCAGGCGCCCGTTCCCGCGCCTGCGCCGATGCCCTCGGTGCCGAATGCCGCCTCGCCGCGCATTCCGCTCACGCCGATGACGCAACGCATCGACGCATTCCTCGCGCAGCCGCGCTTCGCGCACGCGGGCTGGGGCATCGACGTGGTATCGCTGGACAGCGGCGAGACGCTTTACGCGCACGATGCGGACAAGCTGTTCGTGCCCGCCTCCAACGCCAAGCTCTATACCGCGGCCTTGGCGCTGGGCACGCTCGGTGCGGACGCGCGTTTCGGCACCGCGCTGTACGCGACCGCCGCGCCGCAAGGCGGCACGCTGAGCGGCGATCTGATCCTGCGCGGGGGCGGCGATCCGTCGCTCGGGGATGCCTCGCCCGACTGGGCCGCGCGCTTCGCGAGCGCGCTATCGGCGCAAGGCGTGCGGCGCGTGCGCGGCGACCTGATCGCCGACGACAGCTATTTCTCGGGGCCCTCGTTCGGCGACGGCTGGGAGGCCGGTGACCTGCAGACGTGGTTCGGCGCGACGGCTTCCGCGCTCAGCGCGCAGGGCAATGTGCTGCGCGTGCGCGTCGCGCGCCAGGGTACACGCTGCTGCGCAGTGTCGATCGATCCGCCTTCCGCCGGCCTGCGCATCGAGAACCTCACCGGTGCGCCGGACGCGACGCACACCGGCGGCGACACGCTGGGTCTCTACCGTCCACCGGGAGCGGAAACGCTCTATGCCAGCGGCAGCCTGCCTCCCGGCGTGAATTCGCACGTCTACACGCTGTCGGCTCCCGATCCCGCGGCGCTGGCCGGCATGTTGCTGCGCGATGCGCTATTGCGCGCGGGTATCACGCTCGACGGTTCCGTTCGCGCGCTGCACTGGCCGCAACGCGACACGGCGCTGGCGCAGCCGGGGACGCAGCGCATCGCGTCCATCGATTCGCCGCCGCTGTCGGAAATGGTGATGCACATGCTCAAGCATTCCGACAATCTCTACGCGCAGACGCTGTTGCAACAAGCCGGCGTGCGGCTGGCGCAGACCGGCGTGTGCGCGGATCGCAATCCGCCACAACTCACCAGCGTGGAATGGGGGCTGTGCGGCATGCGCGCGATGCTGGCGCGCGCCGGCATTCCCGACGGCACGGCCATCTTCGCCGACGGCGCCGGGCTGTCGCGCAAGGATCTGGTCGCCCCGCTCGCCACCACGCGTTTGCTCGCGTGGATGGTGCGGCAGCCTTTCGCCGCGACGTTCCGCGACGCATTGCCGGTAGCAGGCGTCGACGGCACGCTGCGCAACCGCCTGCGCGACACGCCGGCGGCGAACAATCTGCAGGGCAAGACCGGCACGCTGACGCACAGCTCGGCGCTGTCGGGCTATGTCACCGACGCGACCGGGCGACACCTGGTGTTTTCGCTGATGCTGGATCGTTACGAGCGTCCGACCGACGGCGCGGGCAATCCCGTTCCGCCTTCGCCCAACAACGATCTCGACGCGATCGCGGCGATGATCACGCAGGCGGACCCCTGAACATGCGCTTCGCCCGACTGCTGATTCCGCTGGCCGTGCTGGTCTTCGTCGCGTGGTATGCCAGTCGCCACGGAAACGATGTCGCGCCTGTCCCGCCGACGAACACGCAAGGCGCCACCGCACCAGACACTTCCGCCGCTCCGTCGTCGCTGGATGCGGGATTGCCCGCCTTCCTGCCGACGGAAGCGCGCGCCACGCTGGCGATGATCGCGCGCGGTGGCCCGTTCCCGCACGCGCAGGACGGCGTGGTATTCGGCAACTACGAAGGCCGGCTGCCGCAGGAACCGCGCGGCTTCTACCATGAATACACTGTCGAGACGCCCGGCGCCGGCAACCGCGGCGCGCGCCGCATCATCACCGGCGGCAACCCGCCGGTCGTCTACTACTACTACACCGACGACCACTACCGCAGCTTCCGCCAGTTCGAGGTGCCGCGATGAGCGCGCACGCGCCCGTCCCGGGGAACGCGCGACACAACGGCGTGTTTCTGCTCACGCCTGACCGCTTCGAAGCGCTGGACGGCGAAGCGCACGACAAGGGGCTGTGCGTCTGCCGCGCCGACCTGATCGGCTGCCGCGGCAAGGACGACCTGCTGGCGCGGCTGGCGGTCGCGCTGCGATGCCCGGATTCATTCGGCGGCAACTGGGATGCGCTTGCCGACGTGCTGCGCGACCTGTCGTGGCTGCCCGCGACCGGTGTCGCGCTGCTGTGCGACCACGCCGGCGAATTGCGCGATGGAGGCGATGCCACGTTCGCCACGCTCGAGGACGTGTGCCGCGACGCCGCGCATTTCTGGCGCGCGCAAGGTACGGCGTTCCTCGCTGCATTCGCCATGTCCGGCCCCGCGTGACGCCTTACGGCGTCAAGTCCCACACCAGCACCTGGAACGGCTGGAGCGTGATGGTCTCGATGCGGTTCGCGTCGAACGCGCGCGTGCCGCTGTCGCCGAACGGTGAAGTCGCGCGCCACGTGCGCGCCGCGCCATCCGGCAACTGCAGCGCGCCGGCGAGATCGAGCGCGAAGGTCTGCGGCCTGCCGGAAGGATTGCGCAGCGCCAGGATCGCGTGCTCAGGCATCCACGAGGCCCAGCCGTACACCTGCAGGCGCGCCGGATCGCCGCCGATCCAGTGGCTGTCGCGCAGCACGTCGGCGTTGGCGCGCGCCCATTTCGCGGCCTGCGCAAGCGTGTCCCAGTCCTGCGGCGTCAACAGGTCGGGCGAAATGTACAACTCCTGCAATCCCGTGCCGGAGGCGAAATACGAATGCACTTCGTCCGCGAAATCGTGGCCCGGGTCCGTGTTCAACCCGTCCGCGTAGCGCGCGTAGATGATTCCGTGCAGCATCAGCGAATTCAGCGGATACAGCGGCCCCAGCCGCACGATGCCGCCGTAGGTGTCGGCATCGCGGTAGGTGATCCAGCGCTGGCGGTCGCTGCCGACGCCGGCGAAGGCATGGTCGTCGCCGCCGCGCCAGATCGAATCCGCCCAGCGCAACCAGAACGGCGACGGCCAGGTGCCGGTCGTGAGATTGATGAAGAGATCCGGCTTGATCGCCCGCAGCTTGTCGATCAGCGTGATCGCCGCCGCGAAGTCGCTGTCGAACGGGCTGCCCGGCGTCACCTTGTCCGGGCTGCCGGTGCCGTCGAACTTGAACTGGTTGATGCCGTCCTCGCGCAGCAGTTTCGACGTGACGTCGGAAAACAGCGCGAAGTACTTCGGATCGGACAACGCGATGCCCTGCTCGTCCACGGTGTAGCCGTCCGCTTTCGCCGCCGCCAGGCGCTGCTTGCGCGGCGGCCCGTAGCCGCCCCAGGGCGACAGCCAGATGCCGGGCGCGGCACCGAATTTCGCGGCTTCCGCGCGCACCGGCGCGAAGCCGTCCGGGAATCCGGCGTTGAACTGCCACAGCTTCTGCGGATCGTCCCAGCCATCGTCGAACAGGAACGAATCCATCGTCACGCCGCGCTGTTTCACGAGTTGGGTACCGAAGGCGTCGATTTCACGCAGCGCGTCGGCCTGCGTGTAGCGATTGAAATAGCCGATGTCGTACCACGAGTTGTAGTGCAGGAAGATGCGGAACGGATGCGCGCGTTCGTTTTCCAGGTAGGCGAGAAAACCGCGCCGCAACTGGCCGCGCGGTGCCACGCCGAACACCGCGGAGTAGTCCACCGCCACGCCGGCGCGCAACGGCAACAGGCGTTTCATGGACATGTCGGCATGCCCGCCGATCACCCTGGCGGTGGCCATCGGAAACTCGAGGCCGAAAAAGCGATCGTCATCCACGATCGGCGAGCCGTCGACGATGCCGTCCACGACCGCGTCCGGCAGGTCGAGGTCGATCATGTCGATTTTCGCGAGATCGAAATCACGCCGCGGCTGGATGCGGATTTCCTCGCGCACGTAATTCGTGCCTTCGCGCAACACCACGCGCCATTCGATCCGCAGGTCGTCTCCGGCATCCGCCAGCGTGGCTCGCAGCGCCATGCCGCCGCGAGCCGGCGCGGCGCGCGAGGCGCCCGGCATCGCCGGGACCTTCTCGCATGCGACCGGCCCTTCGAGCTGCAACTTGCCGGAGGGAATCGTGCGGCCGTCGCGCGTGGTCAGCACGAACCATTCGCCGTGCAACGCATGCGCGTCGCCGGTGAAACGGTTGTCGAAGGCCAGCGGACGCAGCGCGCCGTTCTTCGTCGCCAGCGCAAATCGCAACGACGCGTTTTCGAGTTGCGCGGCGTCGCCGCCGACGCTGCAGCGCGCCGCGCCCGGGTCCAGCGGCAGCCACGGCGGCGCGGCCTGCACCAGCGGCGAAGCGACGAGCAGCGCCAGCAGCCACCAGGACTTGTGGTCGGCTCTCATGCAAGTGGTCCGATCGAAGGAATGCCCGGATTCTCGACTGCCTGCGCATGGCAACGCAACCGTAACGTGATCCGGGATTTCCGGCGACGCGTAAGTTGTTCCGCATCGC
Source organism: Rhodanobacteraceae bacterium (assembly GCA_035552915.1). Classification (GTDB taxonomy): domain Bacteria; phylum Pseudomonadota; class Gammaproteobacteria; order Xanthomonadales; family Rhodanobacteraceae; genus 66-474. The sequence goes on along the minus strand of DATNEQ010000025.1, from coordinate 30,680 downwards.
GCCGGTCTGGTGGCATGCTCCGCGTGCTTTCGCGGAAACCCGCCGGGAACCGCCATGAAACGTTTTGCCATCCTTCGCTTCGTCTACCCGCTATTGCTGCCTGCCGCGCTGTTGCTTGCCGCCTGCGGCAGCCCGGCCTTGAGCGAGGAAGCGCGCGCCGTGCCACCGCCCGCGCTGGACGCATCGCCCGCCGCGGGCCATGCGGCCCGGACCGCCGCGTTCGCCGGCGGCTGCTTCTGGGGCATGCAATGGGTGTTCGAGCACGTGCGCGGCGTGACCGACGTGACCGCGGGATATTCGGGCGGCGACCGCGCGACCGCGCATTACGACCGCGTCGGCGAAGGCGACACCGGCCACGCGGAATCGATCGAAGTGAAATTCGATCCCTCGCAGGTCAGCTACGGACAACTGCTGCGCGTGTATTTCTCGGTGGCGACCGATCCCACCGAACTGAATCGCCAGGGACCGGATACCGGCACGCAATATCGCGGCGTGATCTTCTACGCGGATCCGCAGCAGGAAAAGATCGCGCGCGCCTATGTCGCACAACTGGGCGCGGCGCATGCCTTCGATGCGCCGATCGTCACCCAGGTAGTGCCGTTCAAGGCGTTCTATCCCGCCGAGGATTACCACCAGGATTACGCACGCCTGAATCCCGACGCGCCCTACATCGCGATCAACGATGCGCCCAAGGTCACCAACCTGCAACGCCTGCTGCCGCAGATGTATCGCACGCAGCCGGTGATCCACCACACCGGCGACGCAATCGCGGTGCAAGCGCTGTAGCCGGCGTCAGCCGGAAGGCGTGGATTTCGCCGCCTTGCGCGCCTCGCGGATGACACGCGTGTCCAGGCGCTCGATGCGGAAGATCGGGCACTGGTCGCCGCCCGCGACCACGGAATCGATGCTCGTGGTGACCGCGCCGCCATGCGAGGTCAGCCGCATGACACCGGTGTACGGCAACGCCGTGCAGGGCATCGACAGCGTGATCAGGTAAGCCTGGATCGGATTCGCCCACACGACCAGATGCGTCGTGTCGATGGAATCCCAGCTGTAAAGCGAGGTGAACCAGAACGAGTTGACCGTGCCGTCCGCGTATTTCGAATAATCGAACGGCGCGGAAGAAGCGGCCTTGGCATCCGCGGCCGGCCCGGGTTGCATGGGCTGCTGCGCGCAGGCGCACACGCACGCCGTGAACAGCAAGGCAAGCGGACGTGTCACGTTCATGGTGTGCCCCGGAAGCGGGATGGCGTGCCTCCAACATACACCCGAAACACAGGCAACGCCGGAATCACTGCGTCGATCGCATCGAAACCGGAATCCTCTCTCGACGCTTTCCTTCGGCGCATCGCAAGGTCCGTCACACCACGGGCACGCCGCTGATGTTGTTCTTCGGGTCCAGCCAGAAAGACTCGCTGAGGAAACGGTGGAAAATCTCGTTCGGCAGGATCGTCTTGCGCTCGGGCGCCTCGACGCTCGAACGCACGGTATGCAGGCCCGGCATGCCGACGCGTGAATCGAATTCGCCGGCTCCGTACTCGACGTCGTTGAAGTCGTGTTCGAACCACGGCTCGCCGATGAACTCGTAGACCTTGCGCATCGCGGCTTCGGGGTTTCGCGCCAGCGTTTCGTAAGTCAGCAGCATCAGATGGCCGGCAGCGTACTGGCCATAGAAGGCGTCCTTGACCGCCTGGAACGAAAACCCGACCATGCCCCTCGGATCGGTCAGCGCCTGCACACGCGAATACACGGTGGTGTTGGTATCGAAACGGAACACCTTGCTGACGTTGACCGGCTGCTTGCGCACCAACCGTTCCATGCTGTCCAGCACCCACGGCAACTGGCGCACGCATGCGATGACGCGGGCATGCGGGAACAGGGTATCGAGCATCTGCATCCTGCTGCACCACAGGCGGCTGGTGTCGAACACGACTTCGGCGTCGCCTTCGCCGGCATAGAAGCTCTCGACCAGTCCGCGCAGCACCGCGACGCGACGCTCGTCGGAAATCGCGAACGAGAAGTCGTTCTTGCTGCTCATCTCCGCCATCATCACGCCCATGATGTCGGCGATGGGGCTGGTCATGCCCGCGCGAAACCGCGGGTTCTGCTTCAGGATCGCCGCCAGCAGCGTGCTGCCGGAACGCGGCAGCCCGGAAATGAACTGGAATCTTCTGGAGGGATTTGCGGGAGCCGGTGCGGCTGACATGCAAGGGCCTGCTCTGGAGGATGGGTGTGTTTCACCGGCACTTTCGCGAGGCGCGTCTGCGTCGTCAAGCCGTCGGGCCCCGCGTTTCGCCGTGCATGTTACGCGTCTTCATCGGCGCAGGGCTTGCCTGTCGCACCACGCAGGATTTCGTCACGGCGGGGGCCCGGTCGAAGCGCGGATGCGTATTTCGTAATCGAGTTCGACCATGCCGGCCTCGCCCTTGCCGAGTACCAGTCGCAGCAATTCGTCGGTGGCGCGGCGCGCCATCTCGTGCACGGGCTGATGGATGGTCGTCAACGGCGGCCAGACCTGCGTCGCGATGGCGGTGTCGTCGAAACCGCAGACGGAGATGTCGCCGGGCACCGACAACCCCGCCTCCGAAACTGCCCAGATCGTGCCGATGGCCATGTCGTCGTCGGCTGCGAATATGGCGGTCGGCCGCGACCGCAGGGCCAGCAATTTGCGCGCGGCGGCGACGCCGGATTCAAAGGAGAACCTGCCGGGAATCATGTACGCCGGATTTTCCTTCAAGCCGGCGCGCTCGAGGCCATCGCGATAACCGGCGAGGCGCCAGACGCCGGCGCCGTGTTCCGGGTCGCCGAGGATATGGGCGATGCGCGTGTGTCCCAGTGAAACCAGGTGCGTCACCATGGCGGCCGCGGCCTCGCGTTCGCGCAGGATCACGCCGACGCATTTTTCCGGATGGCGCGGCGAGATCGATGCGAAGGGTATGCCGCTCTTGCGCAGACTCTTCAAGAGTGCCGCGTGATCCGTGATCGGTGGCGTGAGGATCAATCCGTCGGGCCGGTGCCTTGTCAGGAGGTCTTCCACGCACTCCACGAATTCGGGCGCGGTGGACAGCAACGGTTGCGCCATCATGCTGTAGTGCCGCGCCTCGCAAGCTTCCAGCACGCCGCCCTGCACTTCCATGATGTAACTCGGCGAGCGGTTGTCGTACAGCAGGCCGACCATGAAGGAACGGTTGGTTGCCAGACTGCGCGCCGAAGCGAGCGGACGATACTTGAGCGCGGCGATCGCCTGCAGCACGCGTTGCCGGGTCACCTCGCGCACGTTCGGCTCGTTGTTGAGCACGCGGGAAACGGTCTTGGTCGACGTTCCCGCGGTTTGCGCCACGTCGTCGATGGTCACGCGCATCGTGGAAACCTGTTCCGTCATGGCATTCCGTTTCGCGCGAAGCGGATTCAGTGCACGCCGGCGTCGCGCATCGGCGTGGCCGTTGCGCTCGCCACCGCTGCTGGAAAGACCTGCGCCGGAACATTCCATCCGCCCACTTCGACGACCGGCGCCACGATTCCCTTCGCCGCGTAGCGCGCGGTCACGGTCAGCGACTCGCCAGGCCACAGCGTGACGTCGTTGTCGGTCCAGAGGATCGGCGACACGGGCTCGCCGTGCGCAGACTGGCGGATGGACAGATGCTGGAACAAGGCGACGGCTTTCGACGATGTCGGCGCCGTGAGCGTGACGGTCGTGACGTTGTCGTCGCCGTCACGCCGCGTCGCCGCGTGCACGTCAGTGGTGGCCACGGGCAAGGATTGCAACGCGGTCAGGTCGGCGTATTGCGTAAGCGGCGTCAGGTACCAGTTCGAATGCTTCCAGTCGAGCACATCCTCGCGGGTCGAGAGCCAGTAGACGTTGCGGCTGACGGGCCGGCCATCGCCGGAAGCGAGATCCAGCTCGATGAAATACGTTGGCGACAAGCCCGAGAGCGCGGGAAGCGTCGCCAGCTTCACCGTGCGGTTGCCCGAAAGATCCACGCCGTTGAACTGCTTGCCGTACAGCACGCGGCCATCCATGGTTCGCACCTGCACGTTCGCGCGCAGCCCGCGCCGATCGGTGAGCGTGTGGTTGACCAGCACGATCGCGCGGTCGTCGTACGAATACTGGATGTGCACCGGCTCGTTGGCCTTCTTCGCGCCGAAATACGCGCCCGCCGGATTCATGTACCAGTCGTACAAGTGCCAGTGCAGCGACGGCCACGCGTTGTTGAGCATCCAGTAGATCACGCCCGTCGAGGGATTGGCCGAATCCATGCGCGCGTTGAATGCCTCGAACTCGGCCCGCACGTTGTCGTAGTTTTCGAGCTGGGCCTTCTGCACGTAGTCCGCGAGGCTCTTCGGCGCTCCGTAGCGATTGGCAAGCGCGCCGTCGAAGGTTTCCAGCGTGGCGAACGGCGACCACGATGCCGCCGCATGCAGCTGCCGCACCTTGGGATATTTCCACAACGCTTCCTGCGAGAGCGGGGACAGCATGCGTTGCACATCCTCCAACCGCGGAATGTCGGCGCCGGCGCTCACCTCGGAATCGAATCCGAAAGCGCCGCCCAGTTTGTCGGCATACCAGTACGCAGGTGGTATCCAGTCATAAGGCCCGGCCATCTTGAGTCCGGACGCGCCGGCCACGGCGCTGTCCTGCTCGGTGGCCGACGAAATGATCGGCGTCGACCAGCCCTCGGCCTGCAGGGTATCGAGATACATGCGCGCGATCTTCGGTGGCGGCGAGTTGTCGCTGCCGATCAGGAACCCGATCACCGACGGATGGTTTCGCAGCAAGCGGGCCTCGCTCGCCATCGATTCGGCAGCCACCTTCATGTCCGCGTCGTTCCATGGCTCGCCGCCCGTGCCGGCCGCCGATTCCCATTTGTCGCAACATTCCCAGCCCGGCAGGATCATGATGCCGTAACGGTCGGCGAGGTCGTAGAAATATTGGTCTTCCAGCTTGCCTTCGCTGCGTATCGTATTGAGGCCGAGATTGCGCACGTAACTGAATTCCGCCTCCATGCGGCCGGGATCGTCGCGCAGGAACATGTCGGGCGCCCAACCCGCGCCGCGGATCAGCACCGGCTTGCCGTTGACGAAGAACCGGCGATAACCCTGCTTCGTCAGCGTCGATGTCACGCTGCGGATGCCGAAAGCCGCATCGGCGCGATCGGATGCCGCGCCATCCACCGAGGCCGACAGCGCCAGGTCGTACAGTGGCTGATAGCCCATGCCGATCGGCCACCAGACTTTCGGCCGATCCAGCTCGAGGCGCGGATCGGTCCGGGTTGAAAACACAACCGTTTGCGTCTGCCCCGATGCGAGATGGATTTTCTGTTGCAGTGGAACTCCCGCCACCTCGCCGCCCACCGTGACATCGTGCGCCACGCCATCGAGGTTCCTCGCTTCCACCTTCACCGTCAGTGTCGCGCGCGAAAGATCCGGCGACAACGTGGACGCGACCTGCGGAAAACGCAGCTCGACGGGGCCGGTCCGCACGATGTCCACGCCACGCCAGGGACCCATGTTGTTGTCGGGCGGCGGCGGATTCCAGTCGACCCAGCCCATCGAAAAATCCCGCATGGGATCGGCTGGCTGCACGCGCAGCGCCAGCGTGTTCACGCCATCGCGCACCCAGCGCGTCACGTCGAATTCGCGCACGGGATACGCGCCGGCGACGGAAACGTGAGCGGCGACCTGGTGTCCGTTGATCCACACATCCGCGCTCGCGATCATCCCGTGGCTGCGCAGCAGCGTGTGCAGCCCCGCCGCGTCTTTCGCCAGCGTGAATTGCGTGCGGTACCACCATGGAATGACGAAACGATCGTAACCGGAATCCGGAACCTCCACCGTGCGCAAGTTGTCGTCGTGGAATACATCCTCGTATTTGCCGTTTTCGATCAATCCGGCCATCACCGTCGCGCGTCCACTCACCGGATACCAATCGCGCGTCGAAAAATTCGCCGCCGATATTTCCGCCCCGCCCTGTTGTGCCTTGGCGGTCGACTGGATTTCCCAGTGGTCGATGGAGATCGCATGGCCGGCGCCATCAGGCACCTGCGTGGATTCGAAGGCGTTGGCGGCGTATGCGGCAGGCGCAACAAGCATGGCCGATATCGACACCCGTAAAACGTTCCGGACGACGGTATGCATGGCGTCAATGGTTCCCAAGGTAGGCTTCGCGTATTGCCAAGGGTGCGAAAGGCCATGACTTGTTGATCCTGGCCCAGGCCAGAAAAACCAACAGGCCGGCCACGATCCACGCGCCGGACAGGAGGATGGAAATCGTCGAAGCCGACACGAACACGTAGATCCATCCGATCATGGCCACGATGCACGGCACCGGATACAGCCATTGCCGGTACGGCCGTTTCAACTCCGGCTGGCGCTTGCGCAGCACCACCAGCGCGACGATCTGCGCGGCCGATTGCACGATGATCGTGGCGGTGAGCAGCATGTTGATCACCTCGGTCAGGTCGAAGAATGTCCCGGCCGCCATCACCACGCCCATCGTGAGCAACGCGACGTGTGGAAAACCGTGCTTCGCATGCAGTCGCCCGAACGCGGACAGGAATACGCCTTCGTGCGCGGCCTGGTAAGGCACGCGCGAGCCTCCGAGCAGACCGGTGAATACCGAAGCGAATGCGGTCACGATCACCAGCAAGGTGATGACCGATGCGGCAGCGTGTCCCCATGTGCGCTCGACCACCAGCGAGGCGATGGACTTCGATGCGGCCACTTCCTGCCACGGCACCACGCCGAGCACGCTGATGTTGAGCAGCAGGTAGACGAGCATCATCGCGATCACCGAGATGATGATGGAGCCGGGCATCGTCCTGCCCGGATCGCGCAATTCGTCGCCCATGTACGCGGTCGTGAAATAACCGAGGTAATCGTAGATGCCGATTACCAGCCCCGCGCCGAGGCCCACGAAGAAGTGGCTGCCGAAGGCGCCGGCCGGATAAGTGAAAGCCAGCGCCGGATGAAAATCGGTGAATCCGGCCACCGATACGCCCACCACCGACAACAACATGATGACCCACAGCGCGATCGTGATCGCGCGTATCGATTCGATCCGGCGGTACAGCAGGAACACGACGATAAAACTCGCGAGCACGCTGATCAGATGCACCGCCGTCCAGCCGAGATGCGGGAAAAAGAACCCGAGGTACTCGACCATGCCGATGATGCCGGTCGACATGATCAGGGGAATGGTCAGCAGCACCGTCCAGATGAAAAGGAACGGCATCAGTTTCCCGGTGCGGTACTGGAAGGCCTCGCGAAGGTACACGTAGGTTCCGCCGGAGCCCGGCATCGCCGCGCCGAGTTCGGCCCACACCATGCCGTCGCATGTCGCCAGAAGCGCGCCGGCGATCCAGCCGATCACCGCCTGCGGACCGCCCATCACGGCGACCATCAGCGGAATGGTGATGAACGGCCCGATGCCGCACATCTGCGTCATGTTGATCGCGGTGCCGGAAAACAGGCCGATCGACCGATGGAAGCCTTCGCGGCGCGCAGGCCCGGCGCTTTCTTTGGTTTGCATGTCTGGCTTGTCGTCCCTGGTTGTGGATGGCTGCCGGATCGCGACGGGCCACGTGATTGCGGGCAAATGCCAAGCACCCGTCCTGCAGGCTCCGGCGCGAGGCGCAGACCACGTCCGCGCCCGCATCATGCGCTCGTCAGAACTGCGCGCGTACCCCGAGCATGTACGAGCGCTCGGAGAAGTTCGCATGACCTTCCTGGTCGGGCCAGACCAGATAGAACCGCTGGTACTCGTTGGTGAGGTTGGTCCCTTCCACGAACACCTCGGCGTACTTGGACAGGTTGTACGAGAGCGAGGCATCCAGATACTTCGTCGGCGCCTGGTACATCTCCAGGCCGGCGATGGCACCCACATCCTCGGACACGGCGCGCCTGGAGCGGTAGTTGAGGGCCACGCGCGCCTGGAACTTCTTGTCCTGGTACCACAGGATCAAATTGCCCGATTTCTTGGAGTTGTCCTGGAACGGAATCGCGTTGCCGGCCAGATCGGTCTGCCCGGAATCGCTGGGCGCGTACGTCGCGTTGACCTCCATGCCGGTGTTGGCGAGGAGACCCGGCAGGAAGGTGAACCCCTGGCGGTAGTCGAATTCCGCGCCGTGGATGCTGTTGCCGGTGCCCTGGATCGGCTCGGTGATCACCACGCAGCGATTGCGCACCACGCCGTCCTCGTCCGGCAGGTCGCAGTTGATCACGCTGCCGCTCGCGATGAAGCTCTGCACGTTGATGCGGAAGAACGCCAGGCTGAGCATGCTCGTGGGATTGATGTAGTACTCGAGCGAGGCGTCGTAGTTGGTGGATCGCCAGGGATCGAGGTTCGGGTTGCCATCGGAGCTGCCGCCCGCGACGCGGAAGATCGCGGGCTGTCCGGGGACTTCGGTCAGCGAATAATTGAGCGAGAGTCCGCCGCCCCAGGTGCTGAGGTCGAGCGGCATCATGTTCTTCGAATACGCAAGGCGCAGCCGCAGCTTGTCCGTCAGGTCCAGCGCGAAATTCGCCGCGGGCAGATAGTCCGTGTATTCCCGTTGCGTCACCTGCGTACCGGCGTCGGCCGGATTCAGGCCGTAGGGCTCCGGCGCGCCGGTGAGGTGCTGGGTGATGTTCAAATTGGTGCGCACCACGCGCATGCCGACGTTGCCGCTGTACGGCATGTCGCCGATGTGGCCGGCGAGATTGGCCTGCAGGTAACCCGAGGTTTCCTTCATCCACACGCCCCAAGTGGTTCCCGGATCCTCCTGCCGCATGCTTCCGGGATAAAGCGAATTCCAGTACGCCTCTGGGTTGTCCATCGAGTACGGATCGATCGCCCAGAAGTTGATCCCCGAGCCGAGCAGGTTGGTGTATTCCTTCCAGTTGTCGGCGAGAAGCGGCGGCGTGGCGGAGAGGTGCTGCGCGGACAGCGGCCCGGCGCGGAAATAGCCATCGCTGTTGCCCGCATAGCAGCTCGGATCGTCCATCACCACGTCGGCGGCAACGTAACGCACCAGGCAACCGTTCGGATCGCTGGCGCCCATGCCGGCGTAGACCGGCGCGACCAGCGCGAAACCGACGTTGTCCGCATTGCGGATGCTGTTGCGCACGCCGAAGTCGAGCTTGAAGCCGTCGTCGAAATCGTAGTGGCCGTCGAAACGCAGCGCAGTGAGGCCGACCTTGCGATCGTAGTCGCCGGAGGATTCGAGTGTCTTCAGCGACCAGCCGTCGGGGTTCGCGAAATTTTCGGCGAGCGTCGCAGGCAAGGTGACCACGATGTTGCGGCCGGAGAAATCCGCGATCATCGGGATCGTGTTCGCAGGAATGCCGTTGTCGTTGAACACCCGGTTGCCGCCGAGCTCATCGGGATAGATGTACACGCCGGGCGGCGCGGCATCGTCCGGGTCGTTGGGCCACTGCGCGCCGTCGGAATTGGAGATGTTGAGATCGGTTTCGAGATTGACCTGGTGCGCGGTATCGCGGATGCCGCGCAGGGTCGCGGTGAACGGGCCGCCGTTGTCGAAATCGACTTGCAGGTTGAAATCCTTGGTGACCGAATCCTTCTGGATGATCTGCGAGAAGGATTCCACGTCGCCCGGCCATTTCTCGTAGACCTGCGTCGTGTAAAGGTGCATGTCCTGCCAGGCCGGGTCGTCGGGCGTGCCGTACTGGCCGGCGACGGTCGTGCCGGTATCGCGGGAGTCCAGTGGCACGTAAGTGGCGCCTTGCCAGTTGAGCGAATTGAACTGGATGCCGACGTTGCGATCGTCCTGGTCCTGCCGCGCATAGAAATAATCGCTGGTCAGCGTGAAGCCGCCGCCGAGGTCGGCCTGGAACGACGCGTTGCCGGCCTTGCGGCGGCGCTGGGTGGTGGTGTCGTAAAGGCCAAAGTTCTGGCTGCCCATGAAGACGCCGTTGGATTTGCCGTCGCCGTTGACGTCGACGCTGCCGTCAGGATTCTGCTTGATCTGCGAGGGAATCGGCGCGCCGTTCCACGGCGTGAGGAAGCCGTTGTAGCTGTCCGCGCTTAGCGCGTTTTCGCCGTTGAGCACCACGCCGTACTGGTCCAGACCCTCCGTCGAATTCTCCTGCGTGGTGTCGGAGAAGCTGCCGGACAGCAGCAATCCCCAATGACCGCCGTCGTTGTAGGAAATCAGGCCGCTCACTTCCGGCTGCCACTTGTCCGTCACCTGGCCGTGCTCGCCGTCCGCGGAGTAACTGTAGGTGAATCCGCTGGGAAGATCCCAGGGCCGGTAGGTGTGCAGGTCGAGCGAACCGCTGATGCCGCTGTTGAGCAGGCTGGCCGTGGGCGACTTGATCACGTCCACGCCACGGAACAGCGTCGCCGGCAGCATGGAAAAGTCCGGCTGCTGGGAATCGATCTGATCCGGCGTAAGGAATACTTCGCCGTTCAACATGGTGCTCACTTCGGGCAGGCCGCGCACGTCCACCGAGCCGCCCTCGCCGGCTTCGCGGTTGATCTGCACGCCGGTGACACGCTGCAGGGCATCGGTGATGGTGACGTCGGGCAACTTGCCGATGCTCTCCGCCGTGATGCTGTCCTGGATGCTGGCCGCATCGCGCTTGAGCTCGATCGCGCGCATCTGCGAGGCACGCACGCCCACCACGGTGATCTCCGACAAGGTGGTCACGTCGTCGCCCTGCGGCGTCTTGCCTGGCACGGCCTTGTCTTTCGCCGCCTTGTCCTTCGCTGCCTGCGCTGGACCGGACGCGGGCGCGGATTGCGTCGTCGTCTGCGCGGGCCGGTTCGCGGCCGGGTTGTCGGCCTGCGGCGACGCCGCTGCCGATGTCGCCGCCACGGCAAACAGCGACGCCGAGATGGCGAGCGCCAATGGACTCCTGCGATGCACGATGGACATGACCTTGTACCCCTCGATGTTTATCTGTCGGGTTCGCCCAGGCTTTCCGCTCGAACATCTCCAGCCGGGTTCCGATCCACGACGTTGTCTACAAAATGCGGGCCTTCACCAGCCCGCGCTCCGGATCGATCGACTCATCAACATGCTTCGCCATGCGTTGCGCACTCCATCAATTTTTCGGCGCCGACAACGAGACATCGGCGATGGCCCATTGCCCTTGCGTCGGGTCGCCGGTCGCGACGATGCACAGCGTCCGCGTACCGGCGTCGCGCTGCGCCGGAACATCCGTCGTCAATGTCGCGTGACCGCCCGCAACCGCCGCGCGTGTCAGCGGCAGCGTGGCCAGTACCGCACCCTTGCAATCATCGACATGGATTTCGAATTCGCCCGCGGCGCTTTTCGTCGGGCGCACCGTGGCGCCGGCGCGCTCGTCGCCAAATTGCCAGGCCAAGCGTGCGACCGTCAGGCTGACGCGCCCGACTCCGTCGAGTGGCGCGTCGTTCCATAGCCAGCACATGTCGCCGACATCCGCTGCATACACCGGTCGCGCATCGGAGGCCGGAAGATGGCTTGCCAATCGCATGGGCGGCTGGCCCGAGCAGGTTTCAAGCTGGCTGCCGTTGCGCGTCGACAGCGCCGCCGCATCGATCGCCTGCGCGCGCGGCGCCGATAGTTCGAAACCGTCGGGCGCGAACGTCGCGGCGCGCAGCATCGTTTTCGCGTTCGCCGGAAAAGCCAGCGGCGCGACATAGCGATCGGAATCCACATTTGGCGCCGAACCGTCGGTCGTGTAGCGGATGTCGCCGGAACCCGCCTGGTTCGAGAGCGTCGCCTGCAATGCGCCGTGCGTCGCCACCACGGCAAACGTCGGCGCGAACGCAGCATCGACGTAACCGATCCCGAGCGCGCGGTAGCGTGCGAATTCCGCCGGCATGCGCGCGAGAAAATCGTCCCAGTCGCGCGAGACGGCGGGCGACCATGCGATTTCGGACAACGCGGCCATGCGCGGGAACAACGCATGCATGTCATCCGCGAAAGTCGGCATCAACTCCGTCCACAACTGGCCCTGCACGCCGAGAACGCGTGCGGCCTGGGCGCTCGTGGCGCCCTGCGGCACCACGGCCGTGTCGTAGACCTGCCTGAGCGTGATCATGCCAGGCTGGCCCGACCATTCGTCCGGAAGCCCCGACTGGTAATGATCGAAGTACAGCGACTCCTGCGGGCTCAGGATGACCTCATGGCCCTGCGCGATCGCCTGCAGCGCCACGCGTGCGCCGTCCTGCCCGTGCCAGGACATCACCACTTCGGAAGCCGGCAGCGTCGTGCCCGCCAGCAGTTCGTCGTCCCACCCAAGCGGAGTGCGGCCATGCGCGACCAGATACTTCGCGATCTCGCCCGTGAACCAGCCCTGCAGTTGATCCATGTTCGCAAGACCCTGATCGTGCATTCGCGCGCGCACTTCGGGGGAAGCGTTCCACTGCGCCTTGTCCGCCTCGTCGCCGCCAAGCGAGATGTACGGCGAAGGGAACAAACGCATCACTTCGTCCAGAACGTCTTCGACGAATCGCAGCGTCTTCCCGTCGGGTCGCAACAGCCACGGACTGACACCCCATTCGGTCCAGACCCGCGGCCGCTTTCCGGTGACGCCCAGCCACGGATAGGAGGCCACTGCCGCCTGCGAATGACCGGGGATATCGATCCCGGGCACCACGGTGACGAACCGTTCGGCGGCGTAACGCACGATCTCGCGCACCTGCGCCGCGTCGTAGAACCCGCAATAAGGTTTGTCCGCGGAACCCGTCAGCGCAATGTCCAGCCCCACCGCCTTGCGGCAGGCTCCGGTTCGAGTGAGCTCCGGATATTTCGCGACCGCGAGCCGCCAACCCTGGTCTTCGGTCAAGTGCCAGAGCAGCACGTTGAGCTTGGCGAGCGACATCCAGTCGATCAACTTCTCGATGTCCTGCACGCTCTGGAAATGACGACCGGAATCCAGCAACAGGCCGCGCCAGGCAAAACGCGGATGGTCGTCGATGGTGCCTTCGGCCACATGCGCGGGCGCGCCGCGCGTCCATCCCGGCGACATCAACAGTTGCCACACGCTGACGCCACCGTAAAAGAGTCCGCGCGGCGTTCGCGCCATCACGTGGATGCGATCATCGCCAACCACGATGCGATAACCCTCGTCGCCGCCGACATCCACATCCGGATCGATCTCGAATGCGATGGTCGCGTGTGCCTGCGCGCTTTTTTCCGCGGCGACGCGCAAATGCAAGCCCCGGATATCGGCGACCCGTTGTGCGAACAGCCGCGCGACCGCCAGCGCCTGCACGCGCTGCGTGCCGGACACCGACACGCCCGCACCGTTCGCAACCACCACGGCGCCATGCCCGGCGGGATGCAGGCCAACGGGCCGAGGCAACAGCGGCCATGCGGCTGCGGTGATCTCCGCGCCGGCCGGCATCGCCCACGAACTCGCGAGCACCGCGAACACGCAGCTTGCGAAAAACCCGCATTTGCCTGGCCCGAAATGCATCCGCTCCCCTCGAAACCACGCCGCGCCGGCACGACGCGCCGCCCCGTCAAACCGCCAATGCGCGCCGCGCGATGTAATCCGTTGCCGGTTGAGCATGCGCAGGCCTGCCTAGGTACCACCTCGCGGCACCCAGTACGCCGTGTTGCCCATGCTCCATCACGCGGACCGGAACGCGTTCCAGAAACGCCCGCACGCTCCGCTCGTGCAGGAACCTCTCCGCGAAAGGTCCCTGTTGCAGAAGATCGAACATCGACGCCAGGAATCCGCCCGCGAGATACACGCCGCCGGCCGACATGAAAACCATCGCGAGATTGCCGGCGAAACTTCCCAGCAGCGCGCAGAACATCTCCACTGCTTCCACGGCATCGAGATCAACGCGCGCGCGCGCGGCGGCAGTGACCGCCTCCGGGGTGTCCAAACCCCGGGGTTTCCCGCGCAATCCGCGCAGCGCTCGATACAAGGTCAGCAACCCCGGGCCCGACACGATGCGCTCGCAGGGGATGTAACCTCCACCGGGGGCAAGACTCGCGATCACTTCGCGCTCACGCAACGTTTGCGGCGCGAAATCCATCTGTCCGGCTTCCGTGGCGAGCACGAATCCCTGCCCGGGACCCGGCAGATAAACCGCCGCTCCGAGGCCAGTCCCCGGTCCGACCACCAACGTCGCTCCGCCGCCTTGCGTGTCGGGTCCGCACAGCAATTTGCTGTCGAGACTGCGTGGATCGTCCAGCGCCCAGCCGAGGGCTTCGAAATCGTTGAGCAGGACAACGTCGTCGAATGCAAGGGCTTCACGCAAGTCGGAGAGCCTGATCGGCCATGCCAGGTTGTCGTGGACCACTTCGTCGTCGATGACCTGGCCGGCGCAGGCCAATACGCAACGTGTGACCGGGACAGCGGCATCGTCCGCAAACGACTTCAGCAAATCGGCCAGGCCCGGATAACCCCTGCACTCGAGCTTGCGATAGGCAAGGATTTCGATGGCGCGATCATCGGCATCCGACGGCTGCACCAACGCGACCCGGGCGTGCGTGCCTCCGACATCCGCCGCCAGGAGCGGCCGCATCGCGGCGCACAAGTGCCGATCCGGACGAGTGACTGTTGCGTCCATTACGTCCCCACGCAACGTGAGCAGCCGCAAGTCTGGGCAGCGATGACACCGCTGTCAATTTGCACCGCAACAGTCGCGTGATCGCGCCTTTCGCGGACACCGAACCCTTTTCAGATCAGGGAATCATTCGGGTCGGAGCGAGCCCGCCACGCCCCGTCATGTTGCTTTACAGCAACATGGCTTTCCATCCGCGCGAACAAGACCCGACCGCTGCGTGAGCGATGCGCATCGCTCACGCAGCCGATCTTGCGCGGGCGTGCCGCAGGTCGAACCGGCGCTATTGCTTCAACATCGCGGTCAGCTTGTCGAGCTGCGCGCGGTAATCATCCAGCACCTTGGCGGTGATCACGGCGTACCTGTCGGCCTCGGCCCAGCGCCGGCCTTCGATCGCCTCGCGCACGCCCGGCACGGTCTTCACGCCGTAACCGGTCAACATGCCCGGCGCATAGATCATGTGCTTGAACCACTCGCGGCCCGGCAGACCGTCGGAATCCGTCAACGCCTGTTCCATGCGCGCCATTCGATCGTTGACCTCGCGCAACTCGCCCGCGGAAAGCTTGAATCCGCCGGCGCTGAATTTCGCGTACGCGGCCTCATAGGCCTGCGCGCTCTGCCTGAGGCGCTTCGCGGACTGGTCCAGTGGCGCGAGATCGATCGCCGGCACGTCGGAATCGCGTTGCGGCGGCCCGACCGGGCGTGTCGGATCCGAATCCAGTGCGTAGGCATGCATGTCCAGCAGTTTGTGCTGGTCGATGGTCGCCTTGCGTGTGTCGTCCACCAGCTTGTGCAACTGCGCGACGTAACGATCGAGCGTATCGCTGAAATCGCCGAAGCGCATCGGCACGACGTCCGCGTCCGCCGTGCGCAGGACGATGTGCCCCGCCACCTGCGCCAGCGCGACACCGTAGGCGAACGTGGGATCGCCGAAGCGGATGTAATGGTCGAACGAGTCGTAGCGCGAATGGTAGATGCCGCCGTCGTCGTCCTCGCCGCTGAACCCGAGGTCGAGCGAGGCGATGCCGAGGTGTTCGAGGAAGGCGCTGTAATCGGAACCCGAGCCCAGCGCGTCGATCGGCATATCGTTGTTCTCGCCTGCGACCTTCGCCATTTCCTTGACCTCGGCACTCGCGCCCTTGTCCGCGGCTCCGACCAGCAGGTGTGCGCGCGCGCGTTCGCCAACGCTGGCGCGTGTTTCCGGATCGGTCACGCCGTCGGCCACCTGGTCGACCAGATGCTGCAGCGAATGGCTGCCGCCGGCACCGAGGAAACCGCGCGCGTTGGTGTCGGAGTTGATGTACACCACCGCCTTGTCCTGCAATTCCTTCGCGTGCGTTTCCGCCCATTCGGTGGAGCCCAGCAGGCCCGGCTCCTCGCCGTCCCAGCTCGCGTACACCAAGGTGCGTTGCGGGCGCCAGCCCTGCTTCGCCAACGCGCCGATCGCCTTGGCCTCGGCCAGTTCCGCAATCATGCCCGCGAGCGGATCCCACGCGCCGAACACCCAACCGTCGTGATGATTGCCGCGCACGATCCACAAGTCCGGTTCAGTCGAACCCTTCATCACCGCGATCACGTCGTACACCGGCTTTTCGTTCCAGTCGGATTTCACCAGCAAGTGCACTTTCGCCGGCCCCGCGCCGATGTGGTACGTGATCGGCAACGCGCCGCGCCAGTTCTCCGGGGCGACCGGGCCTTCCAGCGCCGCCAGCAGCGGTTGCGCGTCGGCATACGAAATCGGCAGCACCGGAATCTTCAGGACGGTTTTCGCGTCCTTCAACGCGAGGTGCTTCGCCTCCGGCGTGGAACCGAAGCCCGGCGTGGTCGGATCGCCCGGGTACACCTGCATGTCCGCGACCGAACCACGTTGCACGCCGCCGGCCGGGCGCCAGCCGCCCTTGGGATAGGCATCGCCCTGGAAATAACCGTCATCGCGCGGATCGGAATAGATCAGGCAACCGACGGCTCCATGTTCCCATGCGAGTTTCGGTTTAAGGCCGCGCCAGCCGCCGCCGTAACGCACGATCACGATCTTGCCTTTCACGTCGATGCCGCGTCGCGCCAGCTCCTTGTAGTCGTCCGGCATGCCGTAATTGACGTAAACCAGCGGCGCGGTCACGTCACCGTCGGCGCCGTACACGTTGTAGGGAGGCAGTGCGCCGGACAACGATGAAGTCGCGTCGCCCGGCACCGGTGGCTCGCGCAACTTCGCGGTGAACGTCGGCGGCGCAACCAGCTCGACTTTTTCCTCGATCGGCGTGGGATACAGCACGTTGAAGGTCTCGATGTGCGCATCCCAGCCCCACGACTTGAACAGGCCGAGCATGAATTCGGCATTGGCCTTGTCGTGCGGCGAACCGACCTGGTTCGGTTGCGACGACATCTGCTGCAGCCACTGGCGCATCTCGGCGGGATCGAGTTGCGCATCGAAACGGTGTTCGAGGCTGTCTTCCTGCGCCGCGCCGGCGGCGGTGAAGCCGAGCATCGCCGCGTGATCGGTCGATGCATCCTGCACGGGTGCGGCAGCGGCGGCGAGGGTGGTGATGAGCGCGCCGATCAGCGCCGCCAGCGGCCTTGTGATGTTCCCGGTCATGTCAAACCTCCCGTGATTGCGATGTCGAATCGATTGCCGTGCGCGCATGATGCGCGAGCCTGCGAATACGTCCTTCACGTCGCGCGCAAGCGCAGCCAGTGCCTGGCGCAGAACGTGATGATCACGCCGAACACCAGCATTGCCAGCATGTTTTCGACGAACGAGGCCAGCTTGAAAGGCGGCACGCGATGCCAGGCCGACAAGGGCAGCACCACGTAATTCATCACGAAGTAGACGACGACGCCGTAGGCCAGCCCGCGGCCAGCGGCCGAGCCGTGAGCCAGCGCAGGCGCAGCGCAGCGAACACGAAGATCGCGGCGATCAGCACGCCCATGCCCCACTGCAATACCAGGCCCAGCAGCGAGACCGTCATGCCGCCCTCCAGCGCCGCCTTGCCTAGCAGCCCGCCTGCGATCAGGCGCATGACCACCAGCGGATTGAGTTGCGTGATCAGCGACGCCGCGAAGATGTCCACTGTTCCGGCGATCACACCGCCCCAAAGCGCGGCGGGCACCATGCCGCTCTTTCCTGTTGCGGCTTCACGCGGCAGGCTGGGCATTTCCATGAGCCTTTACTTGCTGAAATATGCGATTGAGCACCGCAAGCGCATTTCCGTCAAGCGCGGAAAGTCACCTGTCGATCTCGCGCGTGTCCGTTCGTCGTCATCAGGAGAGCGGAGAATCGATCCATCCCAACCGGCGAGGAGAACGACGATGCGCGTGATGGTCCTGGTGAAGGCCAATGAGGACAGCGAAGCGGGCGTGATGCCGAGCGCCGAAATGCTGCAAGCGATGGGCAAGTACAACGAGGAACTGGTCAAAGCGGGCGTGATGCTGGAAGGTGAAGGGTTGCATCCGACTTCGCGCGGCGTGCGAATCCGTTTCGAAGGCCGACAGCGGCAGGTGATCGACGGCCCGTTCACCGAAACCAAGGAGCTGGTGGCGGGTTACTGGCTTTGGCAGGTGAAGTCGATGGACGAGGCCGTCGAGTGGTTGAAGCGCGCTCCGTTCAACGACGGCGACACGATCGAGATACGCCGGGTCTTCGAAGCCGAGGACTTCGGCGACGCGCTCACGCCGGAGTTGCGCGAGCAGGAACAGCGCCTGCGCGAGCAGGCCAGGGCGAAGCGCTGAAAGTATTCCACCGTCCAAACTTCGTGCTGTCACGAGGACCTGCGGGAAAGCGGGACGTCGCAGCGCCTGCCCGGACTCAACTGCGCTTCGGCGGCACCAGCTTCAGCTTGCCCGCGGTGGCCACGGGCTTGGGCTGCAGCATGCGCTCGATCGCCGGCGCCGGCAGCGGATAGGAATACAGATAGCCCTGGCCTTCGACGCAACCCGCGCGCAACAGGAATTCGTGTTGCGCTTCCGTCTCGATGCCCTCGGCGATCGGCACCAGCCCGAGACTCTTGGCCATTGCCAGCATCGCGGTGGTGATCGCGCCGTCGTTGGCGTTGTCAGGCAGGCCGGTGATGAAGGAACGGTCGATCTTCAGATAACTCACTGCAGGGAGCTTGAGGTAGGCCATCGACGAGTAGCCGGTGCCGAAGTCGTCGATCGCCACCGCCACGCCCATGCGGCTGAGCGCCTGCATCTTGCGTTCGGTGTCCTCGCCCAGGCGCAACATCGCGCCTTCGGTGATTTCCAGCAGGATGCGGTTGGCCGGGACTTCGTGCGTCTGCAAGGCGCGGCCGACACTGTCGACGAAACCGGTATGCCCGAACCAGCGCGCGGAAACATTCATCGCCACCCGGATCGGCGGCAGGCCGGAACGGTCCCAGGTCTGGATCTGCATGGATACGGCGCGCATCACCCATTCGTCGATGCGATGGATCACGCCGGTGCTTTCCGCGATCGGAATGAATTCCGCCGGCATCACCTCGCCGCGCTCCGGATGCTGCCAGCGCAGCAGCGCTTCCACCGCCACGATGCGCCCGGTGCGCAATTCGACGCTGGGTTGGTACACCAGACGGAATTCGTCGCGCGTCAGCGCTTGCCGCAACTCGGAAGCGAGCTGCAGGCGCTTGCGGGTGTCGGCGTGCATCATCGGCGCGTAGAAGCGATAGGCGTTGCGTTCTTCCGTCTTGGCCGCGTACATCGCCGCGTCGGCGTTGGCGATCAGCGTCGGCGCGTCGGTGCCGTCGAGCGGGAAGCCGGCGATGCCGATGCTCGCGCTTAGCACGATCTCGTAGTCGTCCACCACGAAGGGTTCGGACAGCGTGGCGAGCAGGCGGCCCGCCAGGGCGGCCGCGTCCTCGCGCAGCACCAGACCGCGCGCAAGCACGGTGAACTCGTCGCCGCCGATGCGGCCGGCCACGTCGTCGCGCGACAACTGGCGCTGGATGCGTTCCGCGACCAGCACCAGCAATCGGTCGCCGACGCCGTGGCTGTAGCTGTCGTTGACGAACTTGAAGGCATCCAGGTCGATGAACAGCACCGCGGCCGCGGTGCGGGCGCGTTCGGCCTGGATGATGGTTTCGGTGCAACGGCGTTCGAATTCGGCGCGATTGACCAGCCCCGTAAGCAGGTCGTGCGTTGCCAGATGTTCCAGCCGGCGGCGGTCCGCCTTGACCTCGGAGATGTCGCTGAACACCGCGACGTATTGCTGCACCCGAAGTTCCGCGTCGCGGATGGCGCTGATGCTGAGCATCTCGGAATAGCTGCCGCCGTCGGCACGCAGGCTCTGCACCTCGCCCACCCAGTGCCGCCCGAGGGCAACTTCCTTCCAGACCGAATCCGGAAGCAGCGACCCATCCGGCATGCTGCGCGCTTCGTCGAAACGCAGGCCTTGCAGGTGCGTGAAGGTGAATCCGGTGATATGCGTGACGGCGGCGTTGATCGAAAGCACCCGGCGTTCGGCGTCGGCGATGATCACGCCCTCGGCGATGCCCGCCAGTGCCTCGGATGCGATGCGGCGCTCCTGCTCCCGTTGCACGCGTTCGCTGATGTCGCGGATGATCGCCTGGCGCACCACCCGCGGCCCCCAGAAGGCGATGCTGCTGTGGGTCTCCACCGGGCGTTCGCCGGACGCACCCAGCAGGGCGTTGATTCCCGTTTCGCCGGAAGTCGGTTTGGCGAATAGCTGCGCAAACGGAACACCCAGCAGGGCATCCGGCTCGCGGCCCAGCCAGCTCGATGCAGTGCGATTGGCGTCCAGGACGCGACCATTGCCCTCATCCACCATCACGATCGCGTCAGCCGCGCTGTCGAACAACAGGCGGTAACGTTCTTCGGTACCGCGAATGCGCGCGAGGGTCCGTCGCGCCATCAACAACCACAACAGCGCCGCCAGCACGGCCGCCATGGAAACGCTCCAGAACAACAGCTTGCCGACCCACACCGCGCCATTGGCGATCTGGACCGAAAACGCGGTGCTGTGCGGCTGGACGAAATCGTTGATGACGTCGATGCGGTTGCGCAAGCGTTCGACTTCCGCCGCAGAGAAAGGCCCCGTGGTATAGGCGCGGTGCAACTGCAGGGCGATGGTCCCGAATTCACCGGTGCGCGAGTCCACCGTCCGCCACTCGCGCAACGCCTGCCTCATGTAGGGCGCGTCGGAAAAGTGGTTGAGCGCAAAAATGACGCTGGGAATCGCCACGGGCATCGCGTGCGTGCGACGCAACATTTCCTCGACGGAGGCGTAGTCGAAGTTCCCGGTCTGGATCTGGTCGCGTGCCTGGCGGTACGACGTCAGTATCTGGTAGTTGCGCTGGAAACTGGCGTATTTCGCCGGGTCACCCGTTTCCGCGTAGACCACCAGGTCGACGGCCACCTGCTTTTGTGCCTTGGACCAGACGCTCTCGCCATTCATGAAGCCGGCGAGAGCCATCTGAGCCTGCAGGGACCCCCAGGTCAGGACCAGGATGAACGCCACCAATGCCACCAGCCCGTAGGCCAGTGGCATGAGGCGGCGTGACAAAGGATCCCGAACGAGGTTGGAGGGGCCGCGCATGGCTCCATTCTTCTAAATGCGCTGTCTGGACCCCTCTTCATGCACATTGCATACCACCTCAGGCCGCGACAGCCTCGTAGATGGCTCCCTCGATCGCATGGGCCGGCCGTACGCAACGGTCCGCGAGGATGCGCATGGCGGTATAGCTGCGCTTGACGCATTCGCTGACATGCGCCACTTCCTCGGCCCGCGGAGACATGCCCAGCAGCGTGCAGACGATTTCCAGCGCTTCCCATGGATGGGTGTCGTCATAAGCGGCGTGCAGCTGTAGCCAGCGCAGGCTGGCCTTGCGCGTGGGCTTGGCGAAGAGTTCGTGGTATTCCGTGCTGTCGTACAGGATCTGCGACCATTCGCCCGTTGCGCCTTCCACTGCGTAATTGGTTGCTGCGATCCCCGCCGCCAACGAACCGCGGTTGCTGATCTCCTCGCACCAGTTGGCGAGCACCTGGGTACCGTGCGGCGCGGAATCGTTCAACAAGCGCTCCCGGGTAACGCCTGCGCCATCCGCCCAGTCAAGCCAGTATTCGGCATGGTTCTGCTCGACGCGGATGTTGCGCACCAGCCAGCGGCGCGCAAGATTGTCGCCTTCGCTGCGGCCGTAACGCGTCTTGAGCAGGCTTTGCGCCATGTAGCCGGGAAAGCGCTCGATCACCGGCCATATGCCGATCATGAAGTTGGCAGTGCCGTCGTCGCCCAACGCGTTGGTGCTCATCAGGCTCCACAACTCGTGCTCGACGACGGTACGCTTGACGCGATCACAATCGCCGGCCATGTCTTGCGCCCACTGCGGATAACTGCTTATTTCCGTCAACGGGCCGGAAAGTTCGAAACGGGGGTTCATCGGATGTCTCCTCGGGGTTCACCGGTTTTTCTGCTGCGCCGGAATGCGCGGCCGAATGCCGCATGCCGGTTCCATCCGGCAGCGCAGCGTGCCGAAGGAGAAGTTGCTGATCGCGCGTTGCGTGGACTCGACGTGACGTCGGTTTTGGATCCCCTGCGCCGGCATCAGGGTCTTCCGGCGGTTACTAACGTACGCCAGGGGATGTCTCGTCGCAAGGGGTTAAGGTCCTCTTATCCTTTCCTTTTCCAGGCAGAAGCTTGGGCAGGCACGTTCGAGTGGTATCTTGGCGGGCGATTCGGCTCGCCGGGGGAGCATCCAAGTGACCGCTTTTGACGCCAGAAACCGCCATTGTGCTGCCTGCTGGGCTTGGCTTCCGGCCATGCTGGCCTTGTTGTCGCCCGGTACCGGACAGGCGCGGACGGAACACGCCCGCCTGCAGGCCGAGGCCTCCGCCGTCACCCTCACCCGCGACGACTGGGGCATCGCGCACGTGCACGGCAGGACGGATGCCGATGCGGTGTTCGGCGCGATCTACGCGCAGGCCGAGGACGACTTCAACCGCGTCGAGAGCAACTACCTGACCGCGTTGGGCTGGACGGCGCAGGCGCAGGGTGAATCCGCGATCTGGCAGGATCTGCGCCAGCAACTGTGGATCGATCCAGCGGAATTGAAAAAGCTGTATGCGCAATCGCCGGCGTGGCTGCAGCAACTGATGAACGCCTGGGCCGACGGATTGAACTGGTATCTCGCGACGCATCCGGACGTGCACCCGAAGGTCATCACGCATTTCGAACCCTGGATGGCGCTGTCCTTCACCGAGGGCAGCATCGGCGGCGACATCGAGGACGTGGATCTTTCCGACCTGGCGAAGTTCTATGGCGCCGATGCGGCCACCGCGATGGCGCTTGCGCAGAACGACCCGCCGAGCTGGGCCGAACCGACCGGTTCCAACGGCATCGCGATCGCGCCGAAATTGACCACGGACGGCCACGCGCTGCTTTGGATCAATCCGCACACCTCGTTCTATTTCCGTTCCGAACTGCAGATGAGCAGCGACGAAGGCCTGGATGCCTATGGTGCTTCGACGTGGGGGCAATTCTTCCTCTACCAGGGTTTCAACCGGCACATCGGCTGGATGCATACGTCGACAGGCGCAGACGCGGTGGATGAGTTCGCCGAAACCCTCGTGCGCAAGGACGGCAAACTGTTTTATCGCTACGGCAAGGAACTCAGGCCCGTCACCACCCGCGAAATCACCATCCACTTCCGCAAGAGCGATGGCACGCAGGGCGAACGCAGTTTTACCGCGTACTTCACCCACCACGGACCGATCGTGCGCAGCGACAACGGAAAGTGGATCGCGGAGGCGTTGATGAACACGCCGATCCCCGCGCTCGAGCAAAGCTGGTTGCGTACCAAGGCGCACGATCTCGCGAGTTACATGAAAGTGGCCGAGCTGAAGGCCAACTCCTCCAACAACACGATCTTCGCCGACGACAAGGGCGAGATCGCCTTCCTGATGCCGCAGTTCGTGCCGAAACGCGACGATCGTTTCGACTACACCAGGCCCGTGGACGGCAGCGATCCCGCCACCGACTGGCAGGGACTGACGCCGCTCGACCAGATGCCCAACGTGATCGATCCGCCCAACGGCTGGGTCTTCAACACCAATGACTGGCCCTACTCCGCCGCCGGCGCGAACAGCGCCAAGCGCGCGAACTATCCGAAATACATGGACACCTTCGGGGAGAACGCGCGCGGCGAACATGCGACGTTGTTGCTGGCTAATGCGCACGACATGACGTTGCCGATGCTGATCAGCGACGCGTTCGATTCCTACATGCCGGCGTTCGCGCGGCTGATCCCGATCCTGGTGAAGGATTACGACGCGCTGCCGGCGGGCGATCCGCGCAAGGCGAAACTCGCGGGGCCGGTGCAACTGCTGCGCCACTGGAATTACCGTTGGGGCGTGGCGTCCATGCCGACCTCGCTCGCGGTGTTCTGGGGCGACACCATGGTGGATGCAGTGAGCGATGCTGCGGCGGCGAGCGGGCTGGATGCGCAGACCACCAACATGCAGGTCTACGACTACATCGCGGAAAAGGCCACGCCCGACCAGCGGTTGGGCGCACTGGCCGAAGCAGTGGATCGCCTCGACAAGGATTTCGGGAGCTGGGGCACCGCATGGGGGCAGATCAATCGCTTCCAGCGCCTGGATGACGCGATCGACCCGCACTTCGACGACGGCAAGCCTAGCCTGGCCGTGCCGTTCGCTTCCGCGCACTGGGGCACGCTGGCGTCGTTCGGTGCGCATCGCTGGCCCGGCACCAAGCGCTACTACGGCAGCAGCGGCAACAGCTTCCTCGCCGCGGTGGAATTCGGGCCGAAGGTTTCCGCGCGCGCCGTCACCGCAGGCGGCGAAAGCGGCCATCCGGACTCGAAACACTTCACCGACGAAGCGGAGCGCTACGCCTATGGCGACCTGCGCACGGTGTATTTCTGGCCCGAACAATTGAAAGGACACACCGAACGCACGTATCACCCCGGCGAGTAGTCACCACGCACGCAGATATTGCTTCGGCGGTTCGATCGTCTCGTTCAGTTCCTTCGCGGCGCGGCGCGGGAAATACGGATCGCGCAGCAGCTCGCGCGCGAGGATGACCACGTCGGCCTCGCCGCGCTCGAGGATATCCTGCGCCTGGCGCGCATCGGTGATCAGGCCGACCGCGCCGGTGGCGATGCCGGCCTCGCGGCGGAGGCGCGCGGCGAACGGCACCTGGTAACCGGGCCCGAGCGGAATCTTCGCGTGCGGCACATTGCCGCCGGACGAACAATCGACCAGGTCCACGCCATCTTCGCGCAGCCAGCGCGCGAGCTGCACGCATTCGTCGATATCCCAGCCGCCTTCCACCCAGTCGGTGGCGGACACGCGCACCCACAACGGCATCGGCGCAGGCCAGGCCTCGCGTACCACGGCGATCACCTCGCGCAACAGGCGCGCGCGGTTTTCCAGCGAGCCGCCGTAACGATCGCCGCGCACGTTCGACAACGACGACAGGAATTCGTGCAGCAGATACCCGTGCGCGGCGTGGATCTCGATCACGTCGAAACCGGCGTCCTTCGCGCGCCGCGCGGCGGCGCGGAAATCGGCGGTCACCTTGGCAATGCCCTCCGCATCCAGTGTTGCGGGCATGGCGTAGCCACGATCGAACGGAATCGCGCTCGGCGCGACCGGCTTCCAGCCGCCGTGCGCGATGTCGAGTGGGTGGCCACCCCGCCATGGCAGGTCGGTGCTCGCCTTGCGGCCCGCGTGCGCGAGCTGGATGCCCATCTTCGCGCCCTGCCCATGCCCGAAGGCGACGATGCGCGACCACGCCTGCGCCTGCGCGTCGCTCCAGATACCGGTGTCCGCGGGGGAGATGCGTCCTTCGGGCGACACGGACGTCGCCTCGGTGAACACCAGCCCGGCGCCTCCCACCGCACGGCTGCCGAGATGCACCATGTGCCAGTCGTTCGGAACGCCTTCGACGGCGGAGTATTCGCACATCGGCGACATCACGATGCGATTGCGCAGGTTCAACGAGCCCAGCGTGACGGGTTGCAGCAACATCGCTCGATCTCCGGTTCGGCAACGCGACGACAATGAGGGCGTCGCGCGGCGGTTCAATGGCCGCCATCGCATCGGCGGCGGCGGGCATCGCGGCCTTCAGGCACGTTGCAAGGCCCAGAACGGAATGTCCCGGCGCCGGCGATAGCCCATCCGCTCGTACAACGCCTTGGCGTGCGGGTTTTCGTAGCTGACGTGCAGGAACGGCGTGCGTCCGGCCGCCAGCGTGTCGTTGCCCAGGAAGGCGGTGAGGCGGCGCGCGTAACCGCGGCCGGTGAAATCCGGGTGCGTGCAGATCGCGCTCATCTCGACATGCGTATCGGTGCCGAGGCGCTCGCCGATCATCGCCGCCAGCCGACCGTCCACGTACATGCCGAAATAACGCCCCATCTCCATCGTGCGCGGCCGGAAATAATGCGGATACACCAGCGCGACGAGCGCCAGCACGTCGGCGCGATGCGATTCGTCCAGCGCGATGATCTCCGGCCCGTCGACCACCGGCAGCGGCTGCTCGCGAACCATCTGCGCCAGCGGACGGAAAGTTTCCAGCTTCCATACCTCCGACAACTGCGGCAGCACGCCCAGCATCAAGACGGTTTCGCCCGGCGCAAGCAAGGGAGCGATCGCTTCGTCCGCGTTGACACCGGCGTTCGCCACGCCGAGGAATGGCGCGACCTCCGCGGGATAACGCGCGGCTTCGCAAACGTGGCGGACCGCGAGCGCCGCGTGCCGCGTCTGCAGCGATGCCCAGAAAGGATTGTCCAGCGCGGATGCGTCCATCCCGCGATTTTAGCCGGGCTTCTGCGTGGCGTTGCGCTTCTGCTAGATTCAGCGGATCGCAAAAACTCGATGCCATGAACAGCGCCGACCTCTACCGCAACGCCTTCGTGCTCGATTGCAACGCCCTCGAGTCGTTCGGCTTGCTGGCACGCGACGGCGATTTCGACGCGCGTCTCGAAGCGATCCGCGATTCCGGCGTCAGCGTGGTCAAGAGCACGTTGGGCGGCGCCAACGGCAGCTTTGAGGAAGCCATGACCGACATCGCCGCCGCGCAGGCGATGATCGCGGCGCATCCGGATATCTTCCTCAAGATACGGAATCACGCCGACCTGGAACGTTGCAAACCGGAAAGCAAGCTCGGCGTGATCTTCTCGTTCGAAGCCGCCTCGATGCTGGAAGACAAGCTCGATCGTATCGACCTGTTCCGCCAGCTCGACGTGCTGGTCATGCAGTTGAGCTACAACCACGACACGCCTTTCGGCCACGCCTGCCTCGACGGCGAAACCGGCGGCGTCACCCCGCTCGGCCGCGACGCCATTGCGCGCATGGACACGCTGGGCATCGCGCTGGACCTGAGCCATTCGAACACGCAGACCACGGCGGACGGCATCGCGTTGTCGCGGAAGCCGCCACTGATCACGCATGCCGGTTGCCGTGCGGTGCACATGCATCCGCGCAACAAGCGCGACGAGGAGATGAGGGCGCTGGCCGACAAGGGCGGCGTGATGGGCATCTACATGCTGCCGTTCCTGACACCGGACGATCGACAGCCGATGCTTGCCGATTACATGCAGCACATGCTGCACGCATTGAAGATCTGCGGCGAGGATCATGTCGGCATCGGCACCGATACCGCATTCTTCACCGTGACCGACAAAGACCTGCAGGCGATGCGGCAGGAGATGGAAGATCGCCGCAGGCAAGGCGTCGGTTCGCCCGGCGAAAACCGCCCGCCCTGGATTCCCGACATCAATACGCCGCGCAAGCTGGAATGCGTGGCCGACGCGCTGTCGCGGCACGGCTACGGCGCAAGCGCCATCGACAAGGTGCTCGGGGGCAGCTTCAACCGAGCGCTCAAGGAGATCTGGATCGCATGACCGCCAAAGGCACGCACGATTATCGGAACGACCCGCGCAACGCGGCGATCAAGGTCAGCATCAACGGCGAACTGTTCGCACGCGACGATGCGAAGGTCTCGGTGTTCGATGCCGGTTACGTGCTGGGCGACGGCGTGTGGGAAGGCCTGCGCCTGCACGACGGCGGCCTGCCCTTCATCGATCAGCATCTCGATCGCCTGTACGAAGGTGCGCGCGCGATCGACATGGACATCGGCCTGACGCGCGAACAATTGACGCAACGCCTGCTCGACGTGCTGCGCGCGAACGGCATGCGCGACCACGTGCACATCCGCCTGATGGTGACGCGCGGCGTCAAGGCCACGCCGCACCAGGATCCGCGTTTCGTGATCGGTCCGGCGACCATCGTGATCGTGCCCGAATACAAATTGCCGCTGCCGGAAACGGTCGAGCGCGGCATTCGCCTGTTCACCGTGCACGTGCGGCGTGGCGCGCCCGACGTGCAGGATCCCAAGCTCAACAGCCATTCCAAACTCAACTGCATCCTCGCCTGCATCCAGGCGCAGAAAGCCGGCTACGACGAGGCGCTGATGCTTGATCCGCTCGGCTTCGTCAGCACCTGCAATTCCACGCACTTCTTCATCGCGCGCAAGGGCGAGGTGTGGACGTCCACCGGCAAGTATTGCCTCGGCGGCATCACGCGCGCCAACGTGATCAAACTCTGCCGCGCCAACGGCATTCCGGTGTTCGAAAAGGATTTCAGCCTCACCGACGTGTACGGCGCCGAAGAAGCCTGCGTCACCGGCACCTTCGCCGGACTGACGCCGGTGCGCGAGATCGACGGCCGCATCATGGGCGATGGCAAGCGCGGGCCGATGGTCGAACGCCTGCAGAAGCTCTACATGCAGCTCGTGAAGGACGAAAGCGCACGAGGGCCGCGCGTGTGACCGCGCCACTGCGGATCGCGATGTGGTCCGGCCCGCGCAACATCTCCACTGCGATGATGCGCGCCTGGGAAAACCGCGGCGACACCGCGGTGATCGACGAGCCGTTCTACGCGCATTACCTGCAAGCCACCGGCGTGAACCATCCCGGCCGTGAGGAAGTTTTGAAGTCGCAGAGCACGGACGCGAAGGAAGTCGCGGCATTGTTGACCGGACCGATCCCGGAGGGCAACGCGATCTGGTACCAGAAGCACATGACCCAGCACATGCTGCCGGACATGTCGCTGGACTGGCTGGATCAGGTCACCAATTGTTTTTTGATCCGCGATCCGGAATCGGTCGTCGCGTCCTTCACCATCCAGCGCCCGGATGCCGCGGCTTGGGAACTCGGCTTCGAACAGCAGGCGCGGCTGTTCGACCATGTCTGCGACAGACTGGGCCACGCACCACCGGTGATCGACGCGGACGATGTGCTGAAGGATCCGCGCGGAATATTGGGCGCGCTGTGTGCGAAACTCGGCATCCCGTTCACCGACCGCATGCTGCGCTGGCCGTCCGGCCCGCGCGCTTCCGACGGCGTGTGGGCGCCGCACTGGTACGCGGCGGTGGAGCGTTCGACGGGGTTTGCGCCACACAGGGAGCGGAAGATGGATCTGACGGAGCTTCAACAGAAGCTGATTAAAGAGAGTCGGTCACACTATGAAGTTCTGGCACGATATAAAAAAATAAAATAAAAAGCCAAGTTCTGCCTATTTTATGAATCATCGGAGTTGTTGCGCGATCCAAACGGCTGATGATCTACAAAATACTCGACCGGTAGTATGACATCGCAATGGAGATTTAGCTTTCGACTGAGTAGTTCATATGTACGAGTTACGTATTTAGAAGATCTATACAGATAATCCGGATCTGATCTTAGCTCAGGTATTATCGGGACGCGGTGGTTTTTATGAAGCGGATTCTTGCAGTGAACAACATTATATATTCCAACATGTTGCCACATGCTGTGCACCGACCCGCTGAATGGAATGTAAGCAAACTTATACAGAGACTCACAATCGGTTTCAGATGCCATTTCTCGAGCAGACTTTCCAGACCAAGAACCCACATTGACCTCAATCGCCCATTCCATCAGCTGAGATTGAAGCCAATCTTTTTTAATCTCAATAAATTCTTTTAGTTGTTCATCGTCAATCTCTCCTTCTGGAATTTGATCAGCTTCATTCTGTAAGAACTCCAAAAAAAGTTTCTCCTGCCCCAGGCCGAAGCGAATGTATTCCTTACTCCGCTCCTGCGGTGCGTCCACAATCCAAGCAAGAGTAATGTGGGTATCGGTCATACAACGCAAAATAAGAGGCGCGACATGACCATTCCAGATACCAGGATTCCTAGCTAACTCAATAGCAAGTGTTGCTTGACGTGCCACCAAGCCTCCAATTGCCTCTGAGACTTCATTATTATAGATCTCTGGCGTATGTTGATTCCAACGACTCCAAAAACCGTCATTCACAACCTTACAATATCCACTTAAAAATTCTTCAAAATTAGATCTTTGTTCATTCATTTTTTGCATACTCAGGGTATTCACATGGATCTAATTGAGCACCACGGTTCCAAAAATACTTAGGCCATGTTTTATTTAGCTCATACATTCCAATTTCTGCCATTGCGTGAGCCCTCATAAACGAAGCCGCTTGTTTGGCTTCGACAGAACCAGGGCTTTCTATCACTGCATTTAAGTCTGGTATGTCAATATGTGCGGCGATCTTAATCGATCCAGCTAGTAACCTAGATAATAACATCATTCCATGTAGCACGATTCCAGGAGTCTCATATTTATTGAGATGTCTTCCTACGCATTCTCGAATGCGCCTAACCATTTCCTCTTGGGAGACTATTGTTGGTGGGGGGCCTACGAAGGCTAGGGCAAATCTATCGTAGAGCAATATTAGTGGCGAGAGTGCGTACTGAATGTCAGAAAGAAGGCCGCTTCTTTGCCAAGCAGCCACGATCTCGCTCTTCTGACTACCTGTGAGTTCACAGTACGCCGACTGTAACGCATAGTTTACTGGCTTCTCAGAGAGGGGCCAGGCCTTTGTCGTTTCTACAACAGCCTCTAGAACCTGAGATCCAAAATGATACCCTTTGCGATCATGGATTAAACCTAGCCAGATCAACTCCGGCAGCATGTCATTTATATAGCTTTGCTCCTGTATACCAAAAAGCTGCTTTAGTGGTGGTGAAGCGTCCTCGTTTTTTCGAGTCAATCGAAAGTAGAGATTGTGGTTGATTGTGCCATGGCGTAGCGGATCGGCGGCAGGCCGCCGAGTGAGCGATGCGGGCGGTGGTGGTTGTAGCGGTGTCGCCAGTCTTCGGTCA
>DATNEQ010000024.1:0-9415 GCA_035552915.1 Rhodanobacteraceae bacterium | reverse complement strand
CGCATGAAGCCACGCCAAGTATCATTTGCGGCTCGCTGCGGGGCGCTGTCCACGCGCGAGATGTCGGGGTGTAGCTCAGCCTGGTAGAGCGCTACGTTCGGGACGTAGAAGTCGCAGGTTCAAATCCTGTCTCCCCGACCAAAATTCAGCATAACATCAATAGCTTTCAGACGGCCGCCGATCGCGGCCGTTTTCGCATCCGGCCAATAAGTGCAGGGTAAGTGCATGTCGGGGGTCAACATCAACGATCACGCACGATGCGCAGGCGCGGCTTGCGCGGGCCGATCCGTGCCCAGTCTGGACGCAGCGGGTAACGGTCGGGATCGCGTACGTGATCCATGACCGCGGCGTACCACTTCGCACGCCATGCGCGGGTGCGACAGCGGCCGCTGCAATACACCTTCCCGGCGCGCGGCCGTTCGATCAGTTCACCACAACATGCGCAGCGATCAGCCTTCGTGGTCATGCTTGCCGTTCCCGTGACGGTCAAGAAACGCCAGCACTCGGCAATTCCAAGTCCGCAATCTGCCGGATGGTAATCGCTTCGCGGGTCAATTCGGTCAACATCAGCCGGCCACCGCATGGTAACTCGTGATGTTCGCGGCGCACGTAGGCGACTTGATCTCGCGCGACGCGTTCCATCTTTGCGGACGTGTCCGGCGGATCCGGCGTCTGCGCCCATTCGGCGTCCGGCAGCATCAGGGCCTTGCCGATGCGCGACGCGGTGAACGCTTTGTCTTGCGGCCAACGCACCCAGCGAACGCCCTCAAACCGCCCCAGCGTCGGCGACCATCCGACCAGGATGATTTCAGCGCCAGGGAATGCCTCGACGCCGATGATCTGCTTGCGCGCTGCCATCGCTTGCGGCACGAGCGATGCCAATAGGTCCGGCATGATCTCCGCTATTCCGTCGAAGTCGCGCTGCGCAGCCAGCGTCAGGGCGCTGAATGCCATCGTCGCAAACATGGCATCTCCGCGGTGTGCCATCGCGACGTTCACGTGGGGCAAGATCGCGCACTTGGTCATGTGGAGTTCGCCCACGTCCATCTGCGGGCCGCATGCCATCAGGCCCGATAGCGTGTCCGTTGCGATCAGCGCCCGGTCGTGCGCGATATGGATGTTGACCAGGCTCATGCCGCGATCTCCCGCGCGGCGCCGACCATTGGCGTAATCGCCAGAGTCCCCACCATCATGAACGCAGCGCCCCATACCGCTGCGCTGCCGCCGAATGCGCCTGCCGCGCCGGAAGCAAGACCCGCATAAGCTCCAACGCCGTACGTCACCACGATCAGCGCGACCATCAACACCAAGCGCAGCCACTTTCCGCCGTTGCCGCCTTGCGGAAAATTGCGGACGTGCACGAATTGGCCGGGTTTGGGTTTGACCTTTGCCCACAACGCGCGCGGCACAACTTTCCCGCCGATGCGCGCCTCGCAGGAATAGGTGGCCGCTCCAAGTATTTCCGCGAGCGTCCTACCGGCGGGGAAGAACGCGCACAACGTTTCCGAACCGAAAGGGTGCGGACGGGCAATCACAGTAACGTCGTTCATGGTCTTTTCTCCAAATGGAATGGACGGAAGCTTCGGCACACCTATGCCGTTTCTCCCTTGCGTTTACCGAACCGCTCGAATCGGTTGCCGGGCTTCCGCGCGGGCATCTTGACCTTGGAACGATCCGCAGGCGTCAGGCCCAGCGCACCCAGCGCAACTTGCAAACGCGACAGGTGCGCGGGTGTCGCGCAACCCACGCCGGCGATGCGAACGAACACCAGCAAGCGGGCCGCGATCTCGACCGCCAGCCGATCAGCGAACATCAGCCAGGGCGCGAGTCGTTCGATTTCGAGCCAGGCGGCGCGAATGGGCGCTTCGAGTGTGTCGGGGGGCGGTCCCAAGGCCCGATCGTCGGCAGGCTCACCCGCGCGATCGGCGTAGCGCTTGCGATCGTGGTCAAGCGCGCCGGACAGCATCAGCAGGTTGGTCGGTTTTCGTGGTCGCGGCATGGCGAACCTCAAAAATGTCGGAATCTCGGAATTGCGGATGCAAAAAAAACACTGGGCAGCCGGTCTAGAAGAAACGCTCGGCCAGAGTTATTTAGCCCCCCACCCATGACCATCGCCACCGCTCGAGGTGCGCCCAGACCGCTGCACAGCGGCCTGGGCGCGCGCCAAGAGGTAGCGCCGGGATGATTGCGGGCATCCCGTACCCGTGAACCTTACGAAGCGGACAACTTCACGAACGCCGCCGGGTGCGCGAGCTGCACGTCGGCGCGAAGGTGTGCGAGGAACAGCACCTGCAGGTTGCCAGCGAGTACGCCGGGGAAAATCTCCAGCATGATTTCCTGCCGCATACCGATCAAGCATTGCGACCATGCGCCCAGCAAGATGTCAGCCGGTGCGCCGGTAGTGGCCAGCAGTGGCAAGCTCGCCAGCGCAGACGGCGGTTCCAGATAGCGCCCTTGGCTGTCTTTCTGCCCTTGAATCGCGTTCCATGCTGTCGGCGTCATGATCGCCGCGGATGGATCGGGCGCATTCGCGTTTTGCATCGCCAGTGTGCCCGCGAGCAATCCGTCCCACGTGTCATAGTTCGCGTTCGCGTATGCACCGATGCCGGCCGTGTTGAGTACCCCGGTTGGTTCCGGCGCGGTGCCGCTGCCTTGCAAGATGGCACTGTCCAAGGTGACGGCCATACTCTTCGCGAAGGCCGACAGCAACACCTCGGACAAGTTCGCGGCATCGGCCAAAAGCTCGCGGCTGATTGCGACCTTGCACGCCAGCGATCGGGCGGTGAACGTCACGGCGTCGAAGGTGGGGTCAGTGCCGCCCACTGCAGCATTCTCGTTGCGCCAAGCGGCGATCGGATCACCTGTCAGCCGTGCCATGCGAAGGGTTTGACTGTCCATGATGACCGTTCGAGCGCCGGCCTTGATCGCCACGGTGCGAGCGCGCAGGGCGTCGATCAGTTCCGCAGCCAGTGGCGCCGGTACCATCGCGCCGCCAGTGCCGACAGACCCCTCGCCGAGCGATGCCCGGATGCGTTCGTTGCCGCGGTGGCCGTTGAACACGCCGGAGACAAACTCGCCGAAACTGCATTGCGGTTCGCCGTAATCGTAAGCGTCGGATCGTGCCACGCTGTCACGCGGCCCGAGTACGCGGACCGCCTTGCCGGAGCCTTGGTCAGTCCACCCGGAAACGCCGCCTTGTGGCCGGCCGGCAAAAAAGGCCTCCGCCTCCTGGTCCAGCTTGTGCTGACGATCGGCCGTGGCAATGTGGGCGCCAATCCATTCGCACGCGGCCAGGATGCGCTTGCGGCCGGCGGCGTCGACGCTGGGTGAGCCTGCCGCATCCGCCAACTGATTCAGCGCGCGACGGCAGGCGCCAACCGCCTTGCGTCCATCGCCGCCGCGATCGCCGAGAGCGCCGAGATTGAGGTCAGCGATCTTGATGCCGATCTTGGCAAGCTCGACTGTGGCTGCGGCCTTGCCGTCGTCGTCGTTGATCCGTTCGCGCAGGGACAAGATGGAATCACCGCCAGCTTGCGGGCGTATGCCGCCCAGGTCGGCAATGGCATTCATCGCTTTGCCGCTGCGACGTGCCGCGGCGAAGTCTTCGATGGAGGGAATTTCGAGCTTCATGTTTTCGGTTCCTTTGTCGGGGTTGTGCCCGTCGCCACAAACGAAAAAGGCGCGCGGGCAGGGATAGGTGCTCTCTGCCTCAGCGCGCCCCCGCGTGGCGGGAACCGATGAATGATCGCGTCCTGAACGTGCGCCCGTGGGGCATACGTCACGCGATGGGCAGACTTTACCAGTGCAGCAATTTCTGTTCAAGCTTTCAGTGCACAGTCCAGCTTGTCAGCCGCTTACCCGCGGCTTTGATGGCTTCCCAAGCCGTGGTCGATTGACCGCGCCCTACTGTCCAGCTCGCGAGCCGCTGAATCTCGCGCTCGACCGCGGCAAATACTTCGTTTGGGGTTGCACCTTCGTCGAATTGGAGTCCCGGCAGACACACCAGGGTGTGACTGTCATCCAGCCCGGGCTCCGGCTTGAATGCTGCGACGCCAAGGGACGCGCAACCGCGATCGGTGCAGGTAAACGCGACCATGGTTCGGCTGGCTGGGTCGCGCAGCAACGCAATACCGCGATAACCGCTTCGCTGTAATTGCTGCGCGCTACGTGCGGCGTCGGCACTGATTTCGTCGGAGTGTTGCTTCATGGTGTTGTTCTCCATTGTGTTCATGGGATATGCCTTGCTTGATCGCGCGCGGCCAGCGAACCCGGCAACGCTGGTTCGATCCCTGCCAGGCTACGCAGGTAGAACATCAAGACGTGCCGCTGCATTTCGGCATCCGGCCAGAACGGCAATTGATCGTGCGTCGCCTGCAGCTCTTTCTGTGGAAGTTCCATCACCACCCGATCGGGGACGCCGATCTCGCGGGCAAGGATCAGCAGACGTTCTCGAGTGGCGCTCTGAGACGGTGAGACAAATCCCTCATTTTCGTCTCGCGTTTGTCTCACTGCTTCCGGTGCCGTCGTCTCACTCTTGTCTCGCGCGTCGTCTCGCTGCAAAGCCTTACGTGCCAAGGCTTTGAGGCTCGGCTGTCTCACGGCCGTCTCGCGTGTCGTCTCACTCGAAACCGTGTTTTGTCTCATGTCTCATCCCCTAGGGCGTGAGACGTGAGACGTTTCCGTTGTCTCGGCTTGGGCGGTATGACCTCGCCGTTGTCGAGAGCGTCTTTCAGGTGCCGATACACCGTCGCGCGTCCGCATCCGAGTTCCTGGGCGATGGCATCCTTTTTCAGCCCGAGTTCGGCCATGTCGATGATGCGTTCGTGCAAGGCATTCGATGCGTCCTTGAACGCCCACGCCTGCTTTCCGTGTTCGTCGCGGTCGAGCACCGCTTCGATGGGATCAACAGACTTGCCGTACAGCGCTCGGGCTTTCTCGAAATGAATCTCGAATCGAGCGCCTTGGTCGCCGGTGTAGTCGGGCGGACGCCGCAGGGCGAGCACCGTGTCCAGGATGTCTTCGCGCTTGCTGGTGCCGCGTTGCTGGCCACCCTTGCCCGAGTGATGGATGAACACTACGGCGCGGCCGTGTGCCCGTTGCCGGAGTGCCCATGTGGCCACACCGCCCCATGATTCCGCATCGTTTTCCTTGCCGCCAGCGCGCACCAGGCACGAGATGTTGTCCACCACGATCACTTGCGCGTCGCCGAGTTCGGCTTCTATTGCCTCTTGCCCTTCGCGCGTACCTAGGTCGGGCATGATCCCGTCCGGCTGCAGGTCGGGCGTGACCAACCTGAGCATTCCTTCGGGAGCTTCCTTGTCAGCCGCATCCACGATGGCAGCGAGCCGTTCTTTCAACACGGAGCCGGGCATCTCTCCGTCGAGATACAGCACCGGAACCGGAGCCTCTGCGGTCCAGTTCAAGAATGTGCCGCCAGACGCCAGGGCGTAGGCGATACCGAGCGCGACGTGCGTCTTTCCGGTGCCGCGCCATGCGTGAATCATGGTCAGCGATTGAGACGTGAGCCACGGCGCCAACAACATCTCGCGCGGTGGAAGCTCTCGGGTCAGTAGGTCGCGAAGCGTCACCGTGACCACCTTGCGCGGCGTCTCGACGAACCCTCGCGAATGTTCGCGACGCTGCCGTTCGTCGGCCACGCGTTCGATCATTGCAATATCGCGGGATTCTTCGGCATCCATCCGTTCGGCGTAGGCGCTCATGCGAGCACCTCCCGCGCTTGGTCGATCCGCGAGCACGCGAGCACCAGCCGGTTGTAGTCGTCCTCCGTGAGTTCCTTGCGCTGCCGTAGCCATCCCGCCGCAGCGTTCACTATGCAAGCCTCGCGGCCGATCACGCCGAGTGCTGACTTCCACGCGCTCCGCCTGAACGCCTCGCGTGCAGCACGGCGTTCCTCTGGCGTCTGCGGCTTGATCCGTTCGGGGAAAAGATCGGCGACGGTCAGGCCCACGGCCGCGAGAATGGCCGCAGTGTCGCTGCACCGGAAGCAGTGAAGCAAAATTGTTTTATCGCTGCCTTCGCTGATCGCCAGGGCGCCGGCGTCGCGCTTGTGATCGCAGGCCGGACACTTCGCCCGCCACGATGCGGGGCCGGTCTTGTGGACGCCTTGTAGGTGCGTCAGCAGGGTTTCGACGTTCATCGCGGGATCACCTGTCGCAATTCCCGCAAGAGCGAACCGCAGCCGGTCACGATGCGGTCGGCGTCGGCAAGGGCTTCAGGGGTTGGGCCACCCAGACGGACGCCGCCAGCGATCGCGCGCAGCCGCGTAGCAGCCTCGGCGAGATCAACCGCGATGCTGGCGTAGTCACGCGGCACTGCATGCGCGCGAGCTGCAAGCTCGGCCGGGTTCATGCCGCATCCCTCGGCATTGCCTCGCGCTCCAGGCGAACGATCAGGTCATTGACCGCGCGCGCCGAAATCATCCGGCGCCGGCCAACCTTGAACGTGACGAGTTCGCCGTTGCGGATCAGCTCATACAGGCGAGAGTGCGGGAATCCCGTCGCCGCTTCCGCCTCGGCGATGGTGTAGATCAGCTTTGCAGGAATGTACTTCGACACTTCGTTTCTCCGTCTGCGTGCCGCGTTGTGCGGCAGTGTGCGGAGAAACGATAATTTGAGAGAACGGCGGAATATTCCCAATAAATCGGGATTATTTGGAATCGTCGCGGTAGTACGCCTTGCTCGCTTCAGACTCCTTGACTCCAATGATCCGCGCCGCCTCGCGAATTGCGCCGACAACCCCAAGCCGCGGTCGCCGCGAACGGAGCTTGTCGACCGAATCGCGCACCTTCAGATGCAAGGCGAGCCGGCCCACCGCAACACGCATTTGTCGATCCGTCATCGGGATCATTGCGTCCAGGTCATACACCGTTACTGCAGCATCGCCGCGCTTTTCCGTTCGCCTGTACGGCGCGCTTTTGGCAGGCCGTCCGCGCGGCCGTTTTGGGGGCGATTCAATCGTGTCCGCCAACACCGTGACAAGCTCTTGCAGCAGTTCGGCATCATTGGAGCGGGCCGCAATTTTGCGTATGCGTTCGATCGTTGTCGCAACATGACCTTGCGCCATGCGCCGACGAATATCCTCGATCAGCTTGTCGTTCCCAACTTCAATACGGAACACCACGGCGCACCTCTCCGTGCGCTCTCGAAAAGACACCACGGCAGCGGGCGAGAGTGACCCGCGTTCGCTCCGTCGAGCTAGCCGTGGCGTGTTCGGTCAATCGGAATGCACCAGCGTGAGTTTCGGACGATGCTGCACGCAATCGATTTTGCCCTCACGCATCGCGCGGATGTTCCGCGCATAGAACGCCATCTCGCTAAATTCATCATCGCGTATGCGCGTTTGCACCAAGCTGCCGCAGTTCGGCACCATGCCTAGGTGATTGGCCGAACCGGGACGAGACCCCAACGCCGCGAGCGCAGCCTCAAACCTAGCCTTGTCCTCAGCGCGTCCAGTGCGCTCGAATTTGAACAGCGCGGTCAGGCATCGTGTGCTGTCCTCTGTAATTTTCATGTCCATGGCTCACGCTCCAAGCGATTCGGAAAGCGCTGCGATTGCGCTCGCCGCGAAGCGGACAAGGTGCGCCGTGTTCGCGTTCATACCGTCACCTGAACACATGGCATCCGTGGAAAGCTCGTGGATGCCATCGGCAAGGCAATGGATGGCAATCGCGGCCTGTTCGGCCGGAAGACCCGGACGCACGACAAACAGGCAGGCATCCGCTACCGGAACTTCGTAAAACTCTGCGGCGCTGGTGACTGGGTTGTTATCGGGAACTTCGGGTACGCTTTGCAGTGCCATGATTCGACCTCCTTTCGGTCGGTTGTGGAAGGCCCGCCGGTGTGCGCTATCACGCCGGCAGGCCGCTTACTTGGCCCTTCGGCCAATTCGTTTACCCGGCGGCGTCAGCATGTCGACCGCGCGCGCCTTGTGTTCCGGCGCCAAGTGCGCGTAGCGCAGCGTCATCGTGATGTCAGCATGCCCAAGTAGTTCGCGCACCGTGTTCAAGTCGGCGCCGGCCATGACCAGCTTGCTGGCGAAGTGGTGCCGGCAGTCGTGGAAGTGGAAGTCGTCCAGTTGGGCATCCGTGCAAAGCGTTGCCCAAGCCGTGTTGATGTTTGTCATGCGGGCGCCCCCGCGCCCGGGGAAAACCAGCCCGTTATCCGCGGCCTGTTGCTTCCAGCGTTTCAGCACGTCGCCGGCCTCAGCGTTCAACGGGACGTGTCGGGCCTTGCCAGATTTCGCCACCTCGGCGCGCACGACTAGATCAGCGCGGGACAAGTCCACGTCGCGCCATTCCAGCGAAAACAATTCGCCGCGACGCAGGCCGGTGTTGATCGCGACCAGTACCAAGGGTTGCAGGTGATCGCAATACGCGCCCAACTCCGTGCGGGGCTCACGGTGGCGCGCGAGCATCCACACGTTGCCGTTGTGTCGCCGTTGCCGCGCGGCCTTTTCGCGTGAATCCAGCGTCGTGCGCAAGCGGCGTTCCTCGTCAACATCCAGATATCGGACGCGGCTGTTGTCGACCTTGTGCCGTTTCACAGTGCGCAATGGGTGCGATTCCAGCCGGCCCCATTCGACGGCTTTGGACAAGATGCTGCGAATCCGATCAATGTCGCGGTTCGCGGTCGCAGGCTTGATGCCGGTCTTGAGCCTCGCGACGCGGAGTTTCTCCACCTTCCACGCGGTGATCGCGCTCAGCGGGTCGCCGTACCAATTACCGAACAGCGCCGGAAGCGCCGACACCAGGGCGCCCCCCGCCTTGCGATTCGCCATGCACCAAGGCTTGTATTCCTTTTCGATGAATTCGCCCAGCGTGACACGCTTGGCAGGTCCGCGAGCCGCGGGCGGCAGCTTGCCTTCGTCGCGCTCTGCCAACCATCGACGGGCAGTCACGCGCGCCTGCTCGACAGTGAGCACCGCGGCGTTGCCGATGGTGCGCCGGCGTCCGCGGCCAAACTGCATGATGAAGCTCTTATGGCCCGACGGCTGCACCCGCAGGATCAGGCCAGTGAGCTCCGTATCGTTGACCTCATACGGCTGCGCGTCCGGCCTGAGCTTTTGCACGCTCGACTTGGTGAGCTTGAGCTTCATATTGTCCCGTAAGTGTTCCGTGGCCAGACCGTAGTCACCCACCGATAAGTGACTGGTAAGTGCAAGACGGAGAATAGACCCAAACCGAACGGGATGCAACGGGACGTAAAATCAGCTACTTATGTCGTAACCCTTTGATGCGAAACATGCCTAAATTTTATTCGGGACGTAGAAGTCGCAGGTTCAAATCCTGTCTCCCCGACCAATATTTACGAGACCGTCGCCAGTTCAGTCACCTTTCGCGTGGGAGCTTTTGCTCGCAGACGCTCCATCGAAGCGACTTCCCTGACTCGATGAAACC
>DATNEQ010000023.1:0-175843 GCA_035552915.1 Rhodanobacteraceae bacterium | reverse complement strand
AGGCGGATGTCTTCGACTACATCGAGCGCTTCTACAATCTGAAACGGCAGCACTCGACGATCGGTTACATCAGCCCCATCCAGTTCGAGCAGCAGATGCAAGCAACTTAAGGTGGTGTCTACGAGGCCGGCAGCAGCTCAGGATTGCCATCCCTATTGTAATGGCTGTGCTGACAATCGCTTTCCATCCCGCTAACTTAGCGCACATCTATCAAATGGCTTGCCCCATATGGCTCCCTGGTCTTGGTCCTATCGTATGGTCTATCTGACCGGCTTCGCGATCTGTGCGGCCTTGATGGCTTACGCGCTTTATGCGGAATACCACCTTGGCTTGGCGCCGTGTCCGCTGTGCGTCTTCCAGCGCGTCGCCTTCATCTGGATGGGTTTGTGGTTCCTCGTCGGCGGCCTGCACACGCCTCACGGCGGCGCACGCTGGATCTATTGCCTGCTCGTCTTGCTCGGGGCGGCATCGGGCATCGCGGTCGCCGCGCGCCACTTGTGGCTGCAGGGCCTTCCGCCGGACCAGGTGCCGAGTTGCGGCCCCGGCCTGAACTACATGCTCACCACTTTTCCCTTCGCCCAGACGCTGAAACTGGTGTTCGAGGGTTCCGGCGAATGCGCGCTGGTCAACTGGAAGTTCCTAGGCCTGAGCATGCCGGGCTGGACGCTGATCTGGTTCGTGCTGCTCGCGGCCTTCGCGCTTCGCGGCGCGGCGCGTACTTCCCGGAACGGCCTGACGGCGTAACGCGCGATCCGGTGGCGCCGGGTCGCATTCGACGCGCTCGCGCTTCGACGCAGGTGCCGCGCGAAACCGCTATGCTTGCGGCATGTCACCTTCCGAACGCACCTTGCGCGCAGTGCGCGAAGCGCAGCCCTGGGAGCCCGAGAGCTGGCGCGACAAGCGCGCCACGCAACAGCCGGCGTACGAGGATCCCGCGGAACTCGAGCGCGTCCTCGCGCAACTGGCAACATTGCCGCCGCTGGTCACTTCCTGGGAAGTATTGACGCTGAAGCACATGCTGGCCGAGGCACAGGAAGGCAGGCGCTTCCTGTTGCAGGGCGGCGATTGCGCGGAGAGTTTCGCCGACTGCAACAACGAGGTGATCGCCAATCGCCTGAAAGTGCTTTTGCAGATGAGCCTGGTGCTGATCCACGGCTTGCGTTTGCCGGTGGTCCGGGTCGGCCGCTTCGCCGGCCAGTACGCGAAGCCGCGTTCGACGGATTTCGAAACCCGCGACGGCGTGACGCTGCCGAGCTATCGCGGCGACCTGGTCAACGGCGCGGCGTTCGACGCCGATTCGCGCCGGGCCGATCCGCAACGGTTGTTGCGCGGCCACGCGCGTTCCGCGATGACGATGAACTTCGTGCGCGCCCTGGTCGATGGCGGCTTCGCCGACCTGCACCATCCGGAATACTGGGATCTCGACTGGGTCGAGCAGTCGCCGCTGGCCGAGGAATACCGCCGCATGGTGGCAGGCATCGGCGATGCGGTGCATTTCATGGAGACGCTGGCCGGCGAACCGATCGCGAGTTTCCAGCGCGCCGAGTTCTACACCTCGCACGAGGCGCTGCTGCTGCACTACGAGCAGGCGCTGACGCGGCAGGTGCCGCGGCAATGGGGCTGGTTCGATCTTTCCGCGCATTTCCCGTGGATCGGCATGCGCACGGCCGATACGGACGACGCGCACGTCGAATTCTGTCGCGGCATCCGCAATCCGGTCGCGGTGAAAGTCGGTCCGGCGATGGGCGCCGAACAATTGAAGCAACTGATCGAGACACTCAATCCCGACGACGAGCCCGGCCGCCTGACACTGATCCACCGCATGGGCGCCGGCGGGATTGGCGAACACCTGCCGCGCTTGATCGAGGCGGTGAAATCCGCCGGAAGGCGCGTGTTGTGGTGTTGCGATCCGATGCACGGCAATACCGAAACGCTCGGCAACGGCACCAAGACGCGACGCTTCGCCAATATCCGTTCCGAACTGGAGCAGGCGTTCGACATCCACGCCGCATGCGGCACGCGCCTCGGTGGCGTGCACCTGGAATTGACCGGCGAAGACGTCACCGAATGCCTGGGCGGCGCGCGCGACCTTTCCGAGAACGACCTGGCCCGTGCCTACAAATCCACCGTCGATCCGCGCCTCAATTACGAGCAGGCGCTGGAACTGGCGTTGCTGATCGTGCGCAAATCCGGCATCCAGGCAACGTCCTGAGCGTCTTTGTTGCAGCGCAACAATCGGCCCGGTAGCATGCGGGCAACCGCATGCGTTCGTCCGAGAACGCGAGAATCAAAAGGCACCCCCCATGGCGAACAATTCAGACCGCACGCTGGAA
Organism: Rhodanobacteraceae bacterium; assembly: GCA_035552915.1. Lineage (GTDB taxonomy): Bacteria > Pseudomonadota > Gammaproteobacteria > Xanthomonadales > Rhodanobacteraceae > 66-474. The sequence continues at coordinate 173,510 of DATNEQ010000023.1, read as the reverse complement.
GACTGGCAGGCGATGTCGCGCAAATACTGGAATGCGTGGAGCGATGCCACGCGCAAGGCGTTCGGCAGCGTGCTGCCGGAGGCGCCGGCGACAGCCGCGCCATGGCACGAAGGCCTCGAACAATGGTCGCGCATGTTCGCGGCCAATGGCTCGCAGAATGAAATGGTCGAGCGACTGATGGCCGGCGCCAAATCCTATTTCGCGATGCTGCAATCGCTGGCGGCGAAAAGCGCCGGGCAAGGCGCGGCGATGGATGCGCAAGCCTGGACCAACACCCTGCGCGAGTCGTTCAACTTCCCGGGCGCGGATGCCGGCCTGATCGACAACCCGCTGGCGCGCGCCATGCGCGAAATCGCTGGGCAAGGCGCCAAGGGCTTCGAGCAGATGATGGAAAACCTCGCGCCGTTCACGAAACAGGCGCACGCGCTGCTCGGCATGCCGGCGTTCGGTTACCTGCGCGAGCACCAGGAGCAGTACCAGAAATTCGCGCAGGCGATGCTCGACTATCAGGAGCAGAGCAATCGCTACAACGCCCTGATCGCGCGCGCCAGCAGGCGTGGCTTCGAATTGTTCGAGGACAAGCTGGCCGAGCGTGGCGAACCCGGTCGGCAGATCGAATCGGTGCGCGCGCTCTACGATCTCTGGGTCGACGCCGCCGAAGAGGCCTACGCGGAAATCGCGCTGTCGCCGGAATTCCGCGAAGTCTACGGCGCGGTGGTCAACGCGCAGATGCGCGTGCGCAAGCACGTGCAGCAGGAAGTCGAGCGCATCGCCACCGATCTCGGCATGCCCACGCGCAGCGAGATCGACAGCATAGGCAAGCGCCTGCACGAGCTGCGCCGCGAGAGCAGGAGCCGTGGCGACATCGCCGAGCTCGTCGCCGAGGTTGCTGCGTTGCGCGAGGAGGTCGAGCGCATGAAAACCGCCGGCACGAAATCCGCGTATGGCGCGTCTGCGGCCCATCCGCGCAAGACCGCCGCCAAGTCAGTCGCCAAGTCCTCCAAACCCCGCAAAGGTTGATCTCCGCCATGGAACCGATCCGCATCGATCCCGCGCGCGCTCTCGACGAGGCCGTGCGCGCGCAAAGCAAGCTGGCCGCCGGCGTGCGCACCCTGCAGCAGGTGGAAGACGTCGATTACGGCGTAACCGACAAGGAAGCGATCTACCGCGAGGACAAACTCGTCGTCTACCGCTTCAAGGGCAAGAACAAGCCCACCGCGAAGGCGCCGATCCTGATCTGCTACGCGCTGGTCAACCGTCCCTACATGGTCGACCTGCAGGACGACCGCTCGCTGGTGAAGAACCTGCTTGCGCTGGGCGAGGACGTTTATCTCATCGACTGGGGCTATCCGGATGGCGCCGATCGCTGGCTGACGCTGGACGACTACATCAACGGCTACATCCGCCGCTGCGTGGATGCGGTGGCGAAACATGCCGGCGTGAAGAAGATCAATCTGCTCGGCATCTGCCAGGGCGGCGCGTTCTCGCTGTGCTTCGCCTCGATCCATCCGCAGAAGCTGCAGAACCTGATCACCATGGTCACGCCGGTGGATTTCCACACGCCGGACAACATGCTGTCGCACTGGACGCGCGGCATGGACGTGGACCTGTTCGTGGACACACTCGGCAACGTGCCGGCCGACCTGATGAACTGGTGCTACCTCACGCTCAAGCCGGTGCGCCTGAACCAGCAGAAATACCTGGGCATGCTCGACATCCTCGACGACAAGGTCGAGATGGAGAACTTCCTGCGCATGGAAAAGTGGATCTTCGATTCACCCGACCAGGCCGGAGAAGCCTTCCGCCAGTTCATCAAGGATTTCTACCAGGGCAACAAGCTGGTGAAGGGCGGCCTGAAGATAGGCGAGAAGGACGTGAGCCTGAAGAACATCACGGTTCCGGTGCTCAACATCTTCGCCGAGCAGGATCATCTGGTGCCGCCGGCAGCTTCGCGTCCTCTCGGCGATCATGTCGGCACCACGGATTACACCCAGCTCGCGTTCAAGGGCGGCCACATCGGCATCTACGTGTCGGGTCGCGCACAGCGCGAGGTGCCGCCGGCGATCCACGACTGGCTGGCGAAGCGCACGAAGTGATGCGAGGCCATTGCACGGGGCCATGACATGAACGCCGATCGCGTCCTGCGCCGTTCGCGGCACAATCGCATGATCGCCGGCGTGGTCGGCGGCTTGGCCGACTACTTCGGTCTCGATCCGACATTGCTGCGCATCATCTACGTGCTGGTCTCGATCTGCTCCGCCGCGTTTCCCGGCATCCTGGTCTACATCCTCCTCTGGATCCTGGTTCCGCAGGAATCGTAAACGCGGGCGTGAACGCCGACTCCGCCACGCGCACGGCACTCGCATTCCTGGGCGCGCTGTGGACATTGCCGAACACGTTGCTCGGCCTGCTCGCGGGCATGGCGAGTTGCGCGTTCGGTGCGCGCATGTATCGCGCGGAAGGCGTGCTCGCGGTCAAGTGCATCCCCCGCGCACGTGGTGCGCTGGTGCTCGGCTGCGTGATCCTGCATGGCGGCGAAAGCCTGGACATGATCGTGCCGACCTACGCCGCCCGTTGCGGCGCCGCGTCGCGCGACGAATGCGTGCGCATAGGCGACCACGAGCGCGCGCACGTTTTCCAGTATCTGCTGTTCGGCCCACTGTTCCTGCCGCTCTATTTCCTTTGCGGCGGCGTGTCCGCGCGCAACCCCTTCGAGCGCGCGGCGGACGCCTATGCGCTGGGCGGCGATTGGCGGCCGTGGCGCCGCGTCGCGCAGGCGAAGCCACGGTAGGGCCCGGACCGTCCGCGCCGACCCGCGTGCTACCCTTCGCACGCCGAAATTCCTCCCCCCAGACGCATGATCGCAACCCGGGCCATCGACGACCGCGACAGTATCCGCGCCGTGCAATGGCAGGGCGATCGCTTGCGCCTGCTCGACCAGCGCACGCTGCCTTTCGAAGAGAACTGGCTCGACTGCCGCGACCCTGGGGCCGTGGCGCAGGCCATTCGCGATCTGGTCGTGCGCGGCGCGCCGGCCATCGGCATCGCCGCGGCATGGGGCGTGGTGCTGGCGGCGAAGCGTGGCGATGATCTCGCGACCTCGCTCGCGATCTTGCGCGCGGCGCGGCCGACCGCGGTGAACCTGATGTGGGCGCTCGACCGCATGAAGGCGCGCATCGCGGCCGGCGCGGATGCGCACGCGCTCGAACGCGAAGCACAGGCGATCCAGGACGAGGATCTCGCCGCCAACCGTCGCATGGGCGAACTCGGCGCCGCGTTGATCGCACCCGGCAGCGGCGTGCTTACGCATTGCAATACCGGATCGCTGGCCACCGCCGGATTCGGCACTGCGTTGGGCGTGATCCGCGCGGGCGTTGCCGATGGCCGCATCACGCATGTGTATGCCGGCGAGACGCGACCGTGGTTGCAGGGCGCGCGCCTGACCATGTGGGAACTGTTGCGTGACGGCATCGATGCGACCCTGATCGCCGATTCCGCGGCTTCGCACCTCATGCGCGGCGGCAAGATCCGGTGGGTGATCGTCGGCGCGGACCGCATCGCCGCGAACGGCGACATCGCCAACAAGATCGGCACCTACCAGCTCGCTATCGCGGCGAAACACCACGACGTGAAGTTCATGGTGGTCGCGCCTTCCACCACGGTGGACATGGCCACGCCTTCCGGGGATGCCATCGAGATCGAACTGCGCGATCCCGACGAACTGCTGTCGCACCGCGGCGCGCGCAGCGTGGCGCACGGCGCGCAGGCGTGGAATCCGGTGTTCGACGTGACGCCGCACGGGCTGGTCGATGCCATCGTCACCGAGCGCGGCGTGATCGAACGACCCGATGAAGCGCGCATGGGCGCGCTGTTCGGCGGAGGCGCGCACTGATGCGCGGGCATCGCATACCGAGGCAGCTGGTGCTGTTCGGCATCGTCGGGTTCATCGGCTTCATCGTCGATGCCGGCGTGGTGCAACTGCTGGTCAGCAAGGCGGACGCGAATCCGTACATCGCGCGGCTGTTCTCGTTCGTCTGCGCCGCCACGACGACCTGGTTGTTCAACCGCCGCCTCACCTTCGGCGATCGCGGTGGCCATGGCCTGTTCGGCGAATGGGCGCGCTACATGACGGCGATGTCGCTCGGTTTCGCGCTCAACTACAGCACTTACGCGCTGGTGGTTTTCTATTCGTCCTTCGTGCATCGCTGGCCGGCGATCGCTGTGGCGGCGGGATCGCTGCCGGGCGGCCTGATCAACTTCACCACCGCCCGCCAGTGGGTGTTTCCGCGCCGCCGGCACACATCCTCCGGCGACCCCGCGAAGACCACGTAAATCCGCATAACTGCAGGGGTTTTCTGCCCTTCGCGGAAGCCGGTTGTGGTACACTTGAGCGTCCGTTTCCGCACCTCCGCGCGGCACCATCCGTGCGGCACTTTCGCGTTTGAAAAGCACAGGAAAAAGCGCCGATGGCCGAACCCGCCAGCGAAATCATACGCGTCAACATCGAGGACGAAATGCGCCAGAGTTACCTCGATTACGCGATGAGCGTGATCGTGGGGCGCGCGCTCCCCGACGTGCGCGACGGGTTGAAGCCGGTGCATCGCCGCGTGCTGTTCGGCATGCACGAGGCGAACAATGTGTGGAACAGGCCGTACGTGAAGTGCGCGCGCATCGTCGGCGACGTGATGGGCAAATACCATCCGCATGGCGATTCCTCGATCTACGACACGCTGGTGCGCATGGCGCAGCCGTTCTCGCTGCGCTACATGCTGATCGACGGCCAGGGCAACTTCGGTTCCATCGACGGCGACAACGCCGCGGCGATGCGCTACACCGAGTGCCGCCTCAAGCGCATTTCCGCGGAACTGCTGGCCGACATCGACAAGGAGACCGTCGACTTCGGTCCCAACTACGACGAGAGCGAGCACGAGCCGCTGGTGTTGCCCACGCGCGTGCCGAACCTGCTGGTCAATGGCTCGGCCGGCATCGCGGTCGGCATGGCGACCAACGTGCCGCCGCACAATCTTTCGGAAGTGATCGACGCGACCATCGCGCTGATCGACGACCCGGCGATCGCCCTGGACGGCCTGATGCAGCACGTGCCAGGTCCGGATTTCCCCACCGCCGGCATCATCAACGGCGCCGCCGGCATCATCGAGGCCTACAAGACCGGCCGCGGCCGCCTGCTGGTGCGCGCGAAAGCGGACATCGAGAAGGAAGACAACGGTCGCGAGACGATCATCGTCACCGAGCTGCCGTACCAGGTGAACAAGGCGCGACTGATCGAGAAAATCGCCGAGCTGGTCAAGGAAAAGAAGATCGAAGGCATCGCCGAACTACGCGACGAGTCCGACAAGGACGGCATGCGTGTCGTGATCGAACTGCGGCGCGACGCGATGGGCGAAGTGGTGCTGAACAATCTGTTCCAGCAAACCCAGTTGCAGGTCACCTTCGGCATGAACATGGTCGCGCTGGTGGATGGCCAGCCGCGGCTGTTGAACCTCAAGGAAATCCTCGAAGCCTTCGTGCGGCATCGCCGCGAAGTGGTCACCCGCCGCACCATCTTCGACCTGCGCAAGGCGCGCGCGCGTGCCCACGTGCTGGAGGGCCTGACTGTCGCGCTCGCCAACATCGATGCGATGATCGAGCTGATCAAGACTTCCGCCACGCCGCAGATCGCGCGCGAGCGTCTGCTCGAACGCAAGTGGGAACCCGGCCTGGTGCGCGCGCTGTTGGCCGATTCCGGCGCGGCGATTTCGCGCCCGGAGGATCTCGATCCGAAAGCCGGGCTGCACGGCGACGGTTACCAGTTGTCGGAAACGCAGGCGAAAGAGATTCTGGAAATGCGCCTGCACCGCCTCACCGGGCTGGAGCAGGAAAAGCTTTCCGGCGAGTACAAGGAACTGCTGGACATCATCCGCGGCCTGATCGCGATCCTGGAAGATCCGGACAAGCTGCTGGCGGTGATCCGCACCGAATTGCTGGAAGTGAAGGAAGCCTACGGCGACGCGCGCCGCACGCTGATCCAGAGCAGCCAGGAGGATTTCGAGACGCTGGATCTGATCGCGCCGGAAGACGTGGTGGTCACGCTCTCGCACGCCGGTTACTGCAAGCGCCAGTCGGTCGGCATCTATCGCGCGCAGCGTCGCGGCGGCAAGGGCCGCATGGCCACCACGATCAAGGAAGAGGATTTCGTCGAGAAGCTGTGGGTGGTCAACACGCACGACACGCTGCTCACCTTCACCAGCGCGGGCCGCGTGTACTGGCTGAAGGTCTACCAGATTCCGGAAGCGAGCCCCGGTGCGCGCGGCAAGCCGATCGTGAATCTCTTGCCGCTGCAGGAAGGCGAGAAGGTGCAGGCGGTGCTGCCGGTGCGCGAATACGACGAAGACCGTTTCGTGTTCTTTGCCACCCGCAACGGCACGGTCAAGAAGACGCCGCTCACCGAATTCGCGTTCCAGTTGCAGCGCGGCAAGGCCGCGATCAACCTGGACGAAGGCGACGCGCTGGTCGAGGCCGAGCTTACCGACGGCAGTCGCGACGTGTTGCTGTTCGCCTCCAACGGCAAGGCGGCACGTTTCGCCGAGGGCGACGTGCGCCCGATGGGCCGCACCGCCACCGGCGTGCGCGGCATGCGGCTCGCCGGCGATGCGCAGGTCGTGTCGATGGCTGTCGTCGAGCATGCTGCCGAAGAGAACGGCGATGAAGACGAGGCGAACGAAGCCGTCGAAAATGAAACCGCTGCCGACGAAATCGCATCCGTGCCGGAAACCTACGTGCTCACCGCCACCGAGCGCGGTTACGGCAAGCGCACGGCGCTGTCGAAATTCCCGCGCAAGCGGCGCGGCTCGCAGGGCGTGATCGCGATCCAGTGCTCCGAGCGCAACGGCGCGCTGGTCGCCGCCGTCGAGACCGACGACAAGCACGAGCTGATGCTGATCTCCAACCAGGGCACGCTGGTACGCACGCGCGTGGCCGAGATTTCACCGCAGGGCCGCAACACCCAGGGCGTCACCCTGATTCGCCTGCCTGAAGACGAAAAACTCGTCGGCGTGGTGAGGATCGAGAATCTGGGGGATGAGGATACGGAAGCCACTGGTGAAGTCGGCATGGAAGCCTCGATCGGCGGCGATACCGCGGATGCGGGCGGAGCGTCACCGCAAGCCTGAAGTCGTCATGCCTGCTCAGGCCGGCATCCAGTGGCTTTACCGCAAGATTTCCTTGGTTCCGCTCGCTGCCGCGAGCGTGTCACTTTCCTTTCGGGGAAAGTAACCAAAGCCATTGCGCGCGGGCATGACGATCTCGCCGACGTCCTGTCGGCTCGACTTCCCTCCGCTTCTCCCCGATCGCGCGCCGACGCGAACTCGCACATCCTTGTGCTCGGACATGCGCGCCTTTCCCGCGCGATCGGCTGCGATGCTCGGCGTCATGCACGGCGCTGGAAAGCTCGCCCATCGACGGCCATCCATGGCCTGCGATTTGCCAAGTTGGCAGACATGTCCGCAACTGTGGCACAACAAAGCCTTGGGCTTATAGCCTATTGTTTCGGTGAAATGGAAATCGTGTTTATCCGATTGACTATTTGCTGGATGAACGAATCGAATGTCATTTTGTCCTTGCCAGCACGAGCAATTGCAAGACTGAGCACGCCCGCTTTGGATATGAAACTGGCCACTCGATTTTTCGTAAGGTGAACACGGCAAGAAGAAACCCCGCGATTCCAAGCACAATCACTAGCCCACCAAAATATGAGGATGGTGCAACCAGTCCGCTCTGAAGCAGTACACATGCAGCAAACATCATCGCAATGCCCTGTGGAAAGCCTTTGCTGCGACGACGAACGGAATTTACCGTGGGCTGAAGTATCTCCAGCATAACGGTGCTCTCGAATTCGCTGCCAAGATATTGTTTGCCTTTGATTACTACTCGATCTTGAAAAAGCTCAAAAGTGCGAGAGCCTTCGAGGCGCTGTTCACTATAGGTCGCCAGTGTCTGCATTCGAGTCTCCAGATCATTTCCCAGTGATGCCTCCGGAGTTGCGTGGATCGGGGTGCCTCAAATCGCCGCCAGCATCGCCTCTGCGCTGGACACGCGGAATTCTCCCGGGGCCTCGACCTGCAATACCTTGATCACGCCGTCTTCGGCGTAGAGGGCGAAGCGCTTGGCGCGCAGGCCCATGCCGAACTTGCTGGCGTCCATTTCCAGGCCCATGGCCTTGGCGAAGTCGCCGTTGCCGTCGGCCAGCATCAGCAGGCCCTGCGGCACGCCGCGGTGTTCGGCCCAGGCTTTCATCACGAAAGCGTCGTTGACCGACATGCAAGCGACGTCGATGCCGCGCTTTTTGAATTCCTCGTAGTGCCCGACGTAGCCGGGCAGGTGCTTTTCCGAACAGGTCGGCGTGAACGCGCCGGGCACCGAGAACAGCACGACTTTCTTGCCCTTGAAGATTTCGTCCGTGCCGATGCTCTGCACGCCGTCGTTGATCAGGTTGAGGGTGGCTGCGGGGATTCGGTCGCCAACTTGGATGGTCATTTTTTGCTCCTGTGGTATTCGCGGAGCCGCTGCGCTCCGCAAGTCTCTTCAAAGGAGGCATAGTAACCGGCCACGCGTTTTCACGAGGGCTTGAAACCGGCGGATGCGGCCCTAGATAGCCGCCATGCGGCCCGCAGTGGCCGACCCAGACATGAGAGGCTTCGCCATGAACCCGATGAACCGTTATCGCCATTTCGGCGGATATCCCGCCAACAACGAATTTCGCCAGATGCTGAACCGCTTCTTTGACAACGATGCCGGCGACCAGTCCGACGTGGTAACCAGCGAATGGGCGCCGCGCGTGGACATCCGCGAGGAAGACAGGCGTTTCGTGATCGAGGCCGACATCCCGGGCGTCGACCCCAAGGACATCGAGGTCCACATGGACAAGGGCATTCTGTCGATCCGCGGCGAGCGCAAGTCCGAGAGCAAGACGGAAGGGCAGAACTACACCCGAGTCGAGCGGTCGCGCGGCGTGTTCCATCGCCGCTTTGCGCTGCCGGACAGCGCCGATGCGAGCGGCATCAGCGCCAAGGGCCGCCACGGAGTGCTGGAAATCGCGATCCCCAAGAAGCCGGAAACCACTCCGCGCAAGATCGACATCCAGGCGGAGTAATTCGTCAGATTGCAGGCAGCGGAGCCCGCGGCGAGTTTCTCGCTGCGGGCTTTTCCGTGGGCCGCTTCCGCACAAGCGTCGCGAACGAAGACGGATCGTGCGTTGCCGGAGCGGAGGAGCCGGGGCATACACGTTAGTATGTGCGGCTGCGAGCACCGTCAGCGCGCTCTGCGCGCAGCAGCCCATGCAGAGGGCCGATAGATGGAATTCAAGGACTACTACGACATCCTCGGGGTCAAGCCCGACGCCAGCGAGGCCGAAATCAAGACGGCCTATCGCAAACTCGCGCGCAAATACCATCCGGACAAGAACAAGGACGCCGGCGCCGAGGAAAAATTCAAGGCGGCCAACGAGGCGAACGAAGTCCTGAGCGACAAGCAAAAACGCGCGGCCTACGACCAGTTGCGCGCAGGCGGCTATCGCGGCGGCGACCAGTTCCGGCCACCGCCGGACTGGGCGCAGCACCAAGGCGGCGTTCATTTCGGCGATTTCGACGAAGGCGATGCCGGCAGCTTCAGCGACTTTTTCGAGTCGCTGTTCGGCCGCGGCGCAGGCAGCGCGCGCGCCCAGCGCGGACCGATACGCGGGCGCGACGTGCGCGCCGGCGTGACCATTGATCTGCACACCGCTTATACCGGCGGCAAGCAGCGCCTGAGCATGCGCGATGCGCACGGCGACCGCACGCTGGAAGTGAACATTCCCGCGGGCATTCTTCCGGGGAGCACGATCCGCCTGACGGGGCAGGGCGAACCCGGCATGCAGGGCGGCCACGCCGGCAACCTGCTGCTGGAAGTGGACGTGCGCGACGATGCGCGGTTTCATCTCGAAGGCCGCGACGTGCTGGTGGAAGTCGCGATCGCGCCATGGGAAGCCGCGCTCGGCGCCAGGGTCTCCGTGCCGACGCTGGGCGGCAACGTCGAATTGCGCATCCCCGCCGGATCGCGCAGCGGCGGGAAATTGCGGTTGAAGGGCCGCGGCATGCCGGGCAGCGCGCCCGGCGACCAGATCGTCATCCTGACGATCCAGACGCCGCCTGCGGGCGACGACACCGCGCGCGCCGCCTATGCGGCGTTCGAAAAAGCGTTCAAGGATTTCGATCCGCGCCGCTGACGCGGCACGTGTAACAAGTGTGCATCACTTGGCGAGCGCGTCGCCCAGCGCCTTGGTCAATTCCGCTTCGTTCACGGGCTTGGTGACGTAGGCCTTGGCGCCCTGGCGCATGCCCCAGACGCGGTCGGTGTCCTGATCCTTGGTGGTCACCAGGATCACCGGGATGTGCGCGGTGGCGGCGTCCTTCGAGATCGCGCGCGTCGCCTGGAAACCGTTGAGGTTCGGCATCACCACGTCCATCAGCACCAGGTCCGGCATTTCGCGCTTGGTCGCTTCCACGCCGGCGGCGCCGTCTTCGGCGGTGAGGGTTTCATGGCCGAGTTTTTCCACCAGCCGCTTCAGGCCGAGCAACTGCGACGGCGAATCGTCCACGATCAGGATGCGCGCCATGGTGTTCCCCGCAAGGCCCCGCCTAGTGTTGGCGGCATTCTAGGGAAGCCGGGTGGAAAGTGCTATGCCTGCCAGATCATGGTTCTGCATCAGGCGAGTCTTACGAGCGTGCGGCCGAAGGAACCGCCGTTCAGCATGTGGCCGAACACGTTCGGAAGTTCTTCCAGCGTCGCCTCGCGGGTGCAGATCGTGTCGAGGTGCGCGGGCTTCCAGTCCGACGCGAGGTGCTGCCAGACCTGTTCGCGCAGGTCGCGCGCGGTGCCGGCGGAGGCGATGCCCAGCAAACTGACGCCGCGGATGATGAAGGGCATCACGGTCGCGTCGATGCGACTGTCCGCGGCCAGCCCCACGCTCGCGACATTGCCGTACGGCGCGGTGCAGGCCAACAGTTGCGCCAGCACCGGGCCGCCGACGTTGTCGAGTGCGCCGCCGAAGCGCGTGGATTCCAGCGGACGGTTGCCGAGCTGCAGGTCGTGGCGGTCCAGCACCTTCGTCGCGCCGATTCCTTCCAGGAATGCCGCGCGGTCGGCCTTGCCGCTGATCGCGTGCACCTCGAAACCCGCGCGCGCGAAGATGTCGGTCGCCAGCATGCCCACGCCGCCGGTGGCGCCGGTGATCGCGATCGGGCCGAGTGCCGGCTGCTGGCGGTTGTCGCGCATGCGCAGCAGGGCGAGGCCCGCGGTGAAGCCCGCGGTGCCGAGGATCATGCTTTCGCGCAGCGACAGCCCCGGCGGCAGCGGGATCGTCCAGCGCGATTCCAGACGCACGTATTCCGCGTAGCCGCCGTCGCGCGTTTCCGACAGGCCGCAACCCGTGCACAGTACCGCGTCGCCCTCGCGGAATTGCGGGTCGCGCGATTCGACCACGTGTCCGGCCACGTCGATGCCGCCGTTCAACGGGAACGCGCGCAGGATCTTGCCCTTGCCGGTACCGGCCAGCGCGTCCTTGTAGTTGACCGAGGAGTACGCGGCCTTGACCAGCACTTCGCCGGGCGAGAGTTCATCCGCGCGCATCGTCTCGATGCCGGCGCGATAACCTGTGTCGTCGTTGCGGATGCGGAAGGCGCGAAACCCGGTGGTCATGGCGCGTCTCCTTTCAGGGCCGTTCCCAAGGTTCGATATTACCCGCAATCACGCGGAAGCCCGGATGCGCGCGCGGGCGCACGATGCTTGTCAATGCCGCCAGCCGCTCGCGGTCGCGCACGGCGAGCTTCGCGCGCAGGTGCCGCCATTCGTGATCGAGCTGGCCACGCGTCACGGCGATCGGTGTGCGCTGCCGGCGTTCGCCGATTTTGCCGCGATCGAATCCGTAACCGCGTCGCGTGGCTTCGGCCTGCACGTGCGCCAGGTATGTAGCGATGGCGGCGGCGGGATCCCGCTGCATGCGGAAACGTTCGAGTTGCGGGTGATGCCGGTAGCCGCGCGTTTCACCGCCCAGCACGGCCTGCGCGAGCAACGCTTCGCGCCACAAAGCGACAAGCCCGCGGGCGTCGAGGTAACGCGGATGCAGGCTCCACAGCCGCATGCGTCAATTCCCCGGCGCGACGACGGATTCCAGCAGCACGATGCCGGACATGCGCCGCCCGGTTTGCTGTTTGTGCTTGGGCTGCAATTTCGACAGCAGGCGGAAGAACTGCGCGCCCCGCATGACGCGCCCCAGGCGGAACGACTCGTCCCAGATCGAATGGAATTCCGCCTCGCGCCAGCCGCAGGGTTCGAAGAACGCGGTGCCCTGTTCGGGGAAGAATTGCATCGGCGCATTGCTCTGCTGCAATTTGTTCAGCCAGTGCAGGCGCTCCATGAGTTTGCGCAGCATCGGCGATGCCAGATCGGTGAGCCACCATTTCGCATGCACGATATCGTGGAGATCGCGCGCCAGGTCGGCGACCTGTTCCGGCGTCAGATAGACCAGCAGGCCTTCCGTGATGACCAGGATGGTGCCGCGCATGGCGGCTTGCGCGAACGCTTCGCTGCGTGCGCCGGCCTCGCGCAAATCCGCGGCGATGAACTGCACATCGCAACGCGGTGCTTCGCCATCCATCCTCGAACGGAAATACTCGTTCATCTCCGGCAGGTCGACGTGCAGCCAGCGCAGCGAAGGCGGCAGGTCGAGCCGCCAAGGCCGTGCGTCCAGCCCGGCGGCGAGGTTCAACACGGTGCGAACGCCGGCGCGCACGCAGCGCATCACGATCTCGTCCATCACCGCGGTGCGCACCACCATCGGCCACACGGTCGCCGCGCCGCGCGGCATGGAATCCACGATCGACTGGCCGCGCTCCCCGCCCAGCCTGCGTGCATGCGAATCGTGGAAGATCGCATCCGGCCGCTCGCTCTCCATCGCGCGGTAGATCGCCATCCACAGCGCGGTGTCGGAAACATTGCGGATGGGGGAGGGCTCGCTCAAATCAACTCCGTGATGTGAAGGTCACGAGCATCCATTGCACCAGTGTCACGCCGATGAAACCCGCGGCAATGGCAGCCGCGAAGGCAAGTCCGATGGACCATCCTTGCCGCAGCGTCCCCGTGAGCGCGAGAAAGAACGGCAGGCCGCCCAGCACGAACCAGAAAATGTCCATCGACAGATTGGCGACCTGGCGGCTGTCCCTGGTGTCCGCGTAGAGCCAGACCAGAACAAGGAATGAAGTGAGCGGCAACGATGCGACCAGTGCGCCGAGCCAGCCATGGCGTTTCGCCAGAAACGAGGCCGCCAATACTGTGAAGACGGTAATGGCGATCTTGAGCAGGAACTGGATGTTCACCGCGCGAGTCCGGGATCAATTCGCCTTGTGTATCGCCCGCTTGTCCACTGCCAGCGCGGCTTCGTGCACGGCTTCGGACAGCGTGGGATGTGCGTGCACGATGCGCGCGAGGTCTTCCGAGGAACCCTTGAACGCCATCGCCACCACGGCTTCCGCGACCAGTTCCGAGACGCAGGCGCCGACCATGTGCACGCCGAGGATGCGGTCGGTTTCCGCGTGCGCGATCATCTTGACCATGCCGGCGGGCTCGTTCATCGCCACCGCGCGGCCGATCGCCGCGAACGGGAAGCTGCCGACCTTGTATGGGATGTTCTCGGCCTTGCACTGCGCTTCGGTCTTGCCGACCCAGGCGATTTCCGGTTCGGTGTAGATCACCCACGGGATCAGGTCGTAGTCGCAATGGCCGGCGCGGCCGGCGATCAGTTCCGCGACCATCATGCCTTCCTCGAAACCCTTGTGCGCCAGCATCGCGCCGCGCACGCAATCGCCGATGGCCCACACCCCGTCGACGCCGGTCCAGCAATGTTCGTCCACGATGACGCGGCCGCGCTCGTCGGTTTTCACGCCGGTGCCGTCACCGAGCACGCCATCGGTGTAGGCGCGGCGGCCGACCGCCACCAGCAGCTTGTCGACGGTGAGCGAATGTTCGCCGTCCTTGTCGGTGTAGGTGACATCCACCGCATTCTTCTTCACTTCGGCCTTGCTTACTTTCGCCCCGAGCTTGATGTCCAGCTCCTGCTTCTTGAACTCGCGCGCGGCGGCCTTGGCGATGTCCGCATCCGCGGTGCCGAGGAAATCCGGCAGCGCTTCGAGGATGGTGACCTGCGCGCCGAGGCGCTTCCACACCGAACCGAGTTCCAGCCCGATCACGCCCGCGCCGATCACGCCGAGGCGCTTGGGCACCGCGTCGAAATCCAGCGCGCCGGCGTTGTCGACGATGTATTTGCCGTCGAACTTCGCGAACGGCAGCTCGATCGGCGCGGAGCCGGTGGCGATCACCACGTTGGCGGCGCCGATGACCTGCTTCGAACCGTCCGCGCCGGTGATCTCGACCTGGTTGCCCTTCAGCAACTTGCCGGTGCCGAAGAACGGCGTGATCTTGTTGGACTTGAACAGCATCGCCACGCCGCCGGTGAACTGCTTGACGATCTTGTCCTTGCGGCCGACCATCGTGGCGATGTCGATGCTCGCGCCTTTCGTCGCGATGCCGTGCACGTCGAAGCTGTGGTTGAGGTTCCAGAACTGCTTGGACGAATCCAGCAGCGCCTTGGACGGAATGCAGCCGACGTTGAGGCAGGTGCCCCCGAGCGCCTGCTTGCCGTCCTTGCCGGGAAACGCGTCGATGCAGGCGACGACGAGGCCGAGCTGTGCCGCGCGGATCGCCGCGTGGTAACCGGCGGGGCCGCCGCCGATCACGATGAGGTCGAATTTCTGTTGCTCGCTCATGGATGCTTCCTCGTGATTACAGGCCGAGCAACATGCGCTGCGGGTTTTCCAGCTGGTTCTTGATGTCGACGAGGAACAGCACCGCGTCCTTGCCGTCGATGATGCGGTGGTCGTAGCTGATCGCGACGTACATCATCGGCGCGGCGACCACCTGGCCGTTCTCGACCACGGCGCGCTCCTTGATGGTGTGCATGCCGAGGATCGCGCTTTGCGGCGGGTTGACGATCGGCGTGGAAAACAGCGAGCCGAACGTGCCGCCATTGGTGATGGTGAAAGTGCCGCCCTGCAGTTCCTCCAGGGTCAGGCCGCCTTCGCGCGAGCGCCGGGCGAAATCGCCAATGGTCTTTTCGATGTCGGCGAAACTCATCGATTGCGCATCGCGCAGCACCGGCGTCACCAGGCCCTTGTCGGTGGAAACCGCCACCGAGATGTCCTGGTAGCCGTGGTAGATCACGTCGTTGCCGTCGACGGACGCGTTGACGATCGGGTACCGCTTCAGCGCCTCGCAGGTCGCCTTGACGAAAAAGCTCATGAAGCCGATCTTGACGCCGTGGGTCTTCTCGAACTGTTCGCCGAGCTGCTTGCGCATCGCGACGACTTTCGAGAGGTTGATCTCGTTGAACGAGGTCAGCATCGCGATCGAATTCTTCGATTGCATCAAGCGCTCCGCGATGCGCGAGCGCATGCGCGTCATCGCCACGCGTTCCTCGGCGCGGCCGCCGGAAGCTGCGACGGGGCGCGGCGCGGGCATGGGCGGCGCGGGTTTGGTGGTATCGCCCTTCGAGTAGTTGACCAGATCCTCCTTGGTCACGCGGCCGCCGAGCCCCGTGCCGGCGACATTCGCGGGATCGATCTTTTCCTCGGTGGCGACGCGGCGCGCGGCAGGCGAAAGTTCTTCCACGCCCTTCGCTGGCGCCTGCGGTTTCTCGGGGACTTTCTGCTCGACTTTCTTCGGTTCTTCCTTGCGCGCTTCGGCCGGAGCGGCCTTTGCCGCGGCACCTTCCTCGATCACTGCGATCACGTCCTGGCTGCCGACGGTGTCGCCCTGTTTGGCGCGGATTTCCTTCAGCACGCCGTCGGCGGGCGCCGGCACTTCCAGCACCACCTTGTCGGTTTCCAGGTCGACCAGGTTCTCGTCGCGCCTGACCGCGTCACCGGGATTCTTGTGCCAGCTCGCGATGGTCGCGTCGGAGACCGACTCGGGCAGCACGGGAACTTTGACTTCGATCGGCATGGAGAGTTTCCTTTTCGGAAAGATCGCGATTGTTCGAGGAGCGATTATTCGAGCGAGTGGTCGTCGCCGGCCGGATCGACCAGCGCCTGCAGCACCAACGCATTCTGTTCGGCGACGTGGGTGTCGTAGTGGCCGCAGGCAGGCGCGGGCGAGCGCGCGCGGCCGGCGTAATGCAATCCGTGGTCGGCGCCGATGCTGGCCTGCAGGTGGTGGCGGATCTGGAACCAGGCGCCCTGGTTCATCGGTTCTTCCTGGCACCAGATCACTTCGTGCGCGGACGGGTAAAGCGCGAGCTGTTCGCTGACTTCCTGGCGCGGGAACGGATACAACTGCTCGACGCGGATCAGCGCGACGTCGCCGAGCTTGCGTCTCTCGGCGGCCTCGAACAGATCGTAATAGACCTTGCCCGAGCACAGCACGACGCGTTTCACCTGCTTCGGCTGCTTGATGCGCGAATCCGGGATCACCAACTGGAAGGTGCCATTGGCAAGATCATCCAGCGACGAAATCGCCAGCTTGTGGCGCAACAGCGATTTCGGCGTCATCACCACCAGCGGCTTGCGGCAGTCGCGCAACACTTGCCGGCGCAGCATGTGGAACATCTGCGCGGGCGTGGTCGGCACGCACACCTGCATGTTGTCCAGCGCGCACAACTGCAGATAGCGCTCCAGCCGTGCGGAGGAATGCTCCGGACCCTGGCCCTCGTAACCGTGCGGCAGCAACAGCACCAGCCCGCACTGACGGCCCCACTTGGCCTCGCCGGAGGAGATGAACTGGTCGACGACGACCTGCGCGCCGTTGGCGAAGTCGCCGAACTGCGCTTCCCACAGCACCAGCGTGTCGGGGTCGGTAGTGGCGTAGCCGTATTCGAACCCCATCACCGCTTCTTCCGAGAGCAGCGAGTCGATGATCTCCACCGACATTTCCGGATCGAGGTGTCGCAGCGGCGTGTACACGTTCCCGGTCTTCTGGTCGTGCAGTTCGGCGTGGCGATGGAAGAAGGTGCCGCGACCGACATCCTGTCCGACCAGGCGCAGCCCATGATGCTGCGCGACCAGCGTCGCGTAAGCCGCGTTCTCGGCGTAGCCCCAGTCCAGCGGCAGCTCGCCCGCGGCCATCTTGCGGCGGTCGTCGTAGATCTTGGCCACGCGTGATTGCAGCGTGACGTCGCCGGGCAGCGTGAGGATCTGCTGCGCCAGCGCATCCAGCTTCTTGCGTTCGATGCCGGTGGCGACCGCCTGCGACAGCAGCCCGTGCACGTGGCGGTTCCAGTCGACCGGCGACTTCTGCACGCTGCTTTCCGCGAGTTCGGTGACCGGTTTGCCGGCTTCGAGCTGCGCGCGATAACTGTCCGCGGCCTTGGCCGCGTCGTCCGCGCCGACCAGTCCGGCGCCGGCCAGGCGCCGCGCGTACAACTCGCGCGTGGTCGGCAGTTGCTTGATCGTCGCGTACATCACCGGCTGCGTGGCCGAGGGCTCGTCGGCCTCGTTGTGGCCGTGGCGGCGATAGCAGACCAGGTCGATCACCACGTCCTTGTGGAACTGGCGGCGGAAATCGAAGGCGAGGCGCGCGCACTGCAGCACCGCTTCCGGATCGTCGCCGTTCACGTGCAGCACCGGCGCGTTGACCATCTTGGCCACATCGGTGCAATACAGCGTGCTGCGGCCCTCGTTTGCGGGCGTGGTGAAGCCGATCTGGTTGTTGATCACGACGTGCACGGTGCCGCCGACGCCGAAGCCGCGCGTTTGCGACATGTTGAACAACTCCATGTTGACGCCTTGGCCGGACAGCGCGGCGTCGCCGTGCACCAGGATCGGCAGCATGTGTTCGCGCGAGCCGTCGTGCGCGCGGATCTGGCGCGCGCGCACCGAACCCGCGACCACCGGATTGACGATTTCCAGGTGCGAGGGATTGAACGCCAGCGCCAGGTGGATGTCGCCGCCGGGCGTGGCGATGTCGGCGGAGAAACCCATGTGGTACTTCACGTCGCCGGAATGCGCGGGATCGTCCGGATGGTCGAACTTGCCCTCGAATTCCTCGAACAGCTTCTGCGGCGGCTTGCCCAGCGTGTTGACCAGCACGTTGAGGCGGCCGCGGTGCGCCATGCCGATCACCAGCTCACGCACGCCGGCGCCGGCCGCGCGGCGGATCAGGTCGTCCAGCAGCGGGATCAGCGAATCGCCGCCTTCCAGCGAGAAGCGTTTCTGGCCGACGTACTTGGTGTGGAGATAACGCTCCAGCCCTTCCGCCGCGGTCAACTTGTGCAGCACGCGGCGGCGCTCGTCGTCATCGAGGCCGGGATTGCCGCTGGCTTGTTCCAGTCGCATGGACAGCCATTGCCGCTGGACCACGTCGCTGATGTGCATGAACTCAGCGCCGATGGTCCGCGCATACGTGTTGCGAAGGCGTTTGCGCAAGGCGCGCAGGGTCATGCGCTGGCCGCCGCCGGCGAAGCTGCCGGCTTCGAACTCGGAATCTAGGTCGGCGTCAGAGAGGCCGTGGAAAGCCAGTTCCAGGTCCGGTGCCGGTGGCTTGAACGCGATCGCCAGCGGATCGAGGTCGGCGGCGAGGTGTCCGCGCGAGCGATAGGCGGTGAGCAGGCGCAGCACGCCGGCCTGCTTGCGCGCGTGCGCTTCGTCCACCGGCACGATGCGCGCGTGGCCGTTGAGCTTCTGCGCGCGTTCGATGCGCGCGATCGCATCGGCATGCGGCACGTCGCCGCGGCCCTTGAAGCCCTCGAAATAACCGCGCCATTCCTGCGGCACCGCGCCCGGATCGCGCAGCCACGCGTCGTAAAGCTGCTCCACGTAGGCGGCGCTGCCGCCGCCGAGCTGGGAGGATTCCAGGAATTGCTGCGGCGACAATTGCCGCAACCGGTTGTCGCTGTCGCTCACGCCATCACCTTGCTTGGATGCGGAAGCAATTCCGCACTCCCGCCGACCGTCGTGGCCGACCTCCAATTATACCGGGTTGGTGCTGCGCTGCGGCATGTTCAAGCGATCGTCCATGATCGCCGCGCACCCGTCGTCCGAAGGTTCTCCGTTCCGCGCCGGGTGAAGCGCCAGAAGCGACCATCCGTGCCCGCACTTTTCAACAGGAGCATGAGATCTAAATGCCCAACGGGCGCGGCTCGCTGAAGGATTCGGAGCGTTCCCATACCTGGTCGAACAAGGTCTGCAGTTGCACGGCGCGGCCCGGCGCGCAGGTGGAGCCGACACTTTCCATCCGCCGCGCGACCGGACGGAACAAATAGCCGCAGTTGTCGCTGCACAGGAATGCCGAAAGGTAGTCGCGGTCCATTTCCTCGACCGGCCGGCGGAACTGGATGATCGAAGGAAGCCGTTGCGCCAGGTCGAGCATGCGGTTGCCTTCGCGCTGCGCGCGCTCGATGCTCTGCGCGATCACGCGGATGGATGCGCCGCGCCCGGAAATCGCGATGCGGCGCAATTCCACCAGGCAGGCCGAATCGTTGAGCAGCACCGGGTCGAGCTCTTCCACCAGGATGCGCAGCTCGTGGCGCGTATCGCGCAGGATCTCCAGCGTCGCCTCGATCAATTGTTCGCGTGTCTGCACGTTCAAGGCGCGCGCCTGCGGGCGCGCCTGCGGACTGCGTGGCGGCGCGGGTACGGCATCCAGCGACAGGTGCATCGGCCGGTGCGGAATGCCTGCCTCCATGAAATCCTCGCCGCTCGCCGCGAAACCGAATGTCCGGTAGAAATCGGCGGCATCCGACTGCGCGTGCAGATGGACTTCCGGCAATCCGCGCGCGCGCGCCTGTTCCAGCAACGTGCGCAGCAGGGCCGCGCCCACGCCGTTGCCGCGCCAGTCGGGCAGCACCGCGATGCGTCCAATCTGCCCGTGCGGGGCGAGCCGGCCGGTACCGATCGCCGCGCCGTCGCGCGCCCGCGCCAGCACGTGCGAGCTGCGCGGGTCGTCCTCGTCCTGTTCCATCTCGGGCGGTACGCGTTGCTCGCGCACGAACACTTCTTCGCGCACCGCGCACAAGGCGCTGCGGTCGCGATCGTTGCCCCAGTCTGCGGTTTCGATGGAAAAGTCGTCGCGGATCATAAGCATGTCCATGACGCACGGATTGTAGACAGGTCTAGCGATGTTTCCAGACCAGATGTCCCGCGTTGATCAATTCCGCCAACAGCGTCACGCCTTCGCGT
Organism: Rhodanobacteraceae bacterium; assembly: GCA_035552915.1. Lineage (GTDB taxonomy): Bacteria > Pseudomonadota > Gammaproteobacteria > Xanthomonadales > Rhodanobacteraceae > 66-474. The sequence continues at coordinate 153,255 of DATNEQ010000023.1, read as the reverse complement.
CGCGCCGGCAGCGCCGCGAGCCGCGCGCCCTCCGTCGCGGCATCGCCGCACAGCGCGCGCGCCCAGACGAGCGCGCAGGCATATTGCTCGCCGGCAACGTACAACATGGCGCCCCGTTTCGCACGTCGCCACGCACAACGGCTCCACGGATTGCGGTGGAACCGGCTGCGTGCGAGCGCTTCGTCCAGCGCCGCGGGGCGCACCGCGCGCTTGCGCGCAGCCGTTTTCCCGACACCGCGATAAGCGGTGACGAAGCGGCCGAAGAAATCCGCGAAGGCTTGCGGATCGAGCATCCGCGCAACGGGTTCGAGCGCGTCGCGTGCTCGCCGCAACGCGGCGGCATCGATTTCGCCCGTGGCGGTGGCGGGTCGCAGACCCGAATCAGCGTAGCGCTGCGAGTCGGGCAATGCGGTTGCGACCTGCTCGGCGAGCACGACCAGCAGTTCCGCCTTCGATGGCGCGCGCATGCCGATGGAGAACGTCATGCATTCGCCGACCGCCACGCCGTCGTGCGGGACGCCCGGCGGCAGGTAGAGCATGTCGCCGGGGCCCAGCGTCCACGTGTGCGTCGGGTTGAATTCGCGCAACAGTTTCAATTCCACGTCTTCGCGGAATGCGTTCGGCGGATTCGGGCGCGTGTCGATGGACCAGCGGCGTTGTCCCATGCCCTGCAAGAGGAACACGTCGTATTGGTCGACGTGCGCGCCGACGCCGCCGCCGTCGACGGCGTAACTGATCATCACGTCATCGATGCGCCAGCTCGGGATGAAATCGAACGGTGCGAGCAACGCGGCCGTGTCGGCGTCCCACTTGTCGACGTCCTGCACCAGCACCGTCCAGCGCGACTTCGGAAGCTTGGCGAATGCCGCGTCGTCGAACGGGCCGCTGCGCAACGTCCAGCGATCGCGCTTCGCATCGTGCAATACGATCCGCGCCAGCGCGCCATCCATGCACGCGAGCCCGGCCAGGTCGTCGGGTGACAGCGGCGGCGTGAAATCCGGGAAAGCGTGGCGGATCAGCAGTGGGCGCTTCTGCCAATAGTCACGCAGGAAACGCGCGGGCGGCATCCCGAGGCGATGGCGCGCGTTCGCGCCGATTTCGAGGGGCAAGTCTTGTCGGGTTGCGGGCATGTCCCATGTTAACCGGCGCGGGCACTAGCCCGCGCCGGTTGCGTCGCCTACTTCGGTAGCGCGAACGCGATGACGTAGTCGCCGCGCGTCGTGTTCAGGCCGCCATGCCCGCCCGCAACGATCACCAGGTATTGCCGGCCACCGATCGAGTAGGTCATCGGCGTCGCCTGTCCGCCGGCGGGCAACTTGTACTGCCAAAGCAGCTTGCCACCGTGCTCGTCGAAGGCGCGGATGTCGCCGTCCATCGTCGAGGCGACGAAGACCAATCCGGACGCGGTGACGATCGGTCCGCCCATGCCGGGCACGCCGAGGTTCCAGTGATTGAGCACCGCGTTGCCCAGCGGCACCTGCCACAGGCGTTTGCCGCTGCGCATGTCGATCGCGCTCAGCTCGCCCCAGGGCGGCTTGACGCACGGCGTCCCCCACGACGAAGTGAACGCCCTGCGGCGCATGCCGTAAGGCGTTCCGGTCATCTCGGAGAAATCCCAGCCTTTGTACTGCTTCGACATTTCCTGCGTCATCAGCTGGTCGCGCGGCACCAACGCCACCAGCATCGGCAAGTCGTTGGTGTTCACCACGGCGACCTGATGAACCGGATCGAACGCCAGCCCGCCCCATTCGACGCCGCCCGCGTAGCCGGGTTGCTCGATGCTGCCCTGCACGCTGGGCGGCGTGAAGATGCCTTCGGATTTGTAGCGCTCGAGGTGACAGCCGAACGAGACATGCGCGAGATCATCCTTCGTCACCGGGCCCTGCCGCACCAGCGGTTCGGGCGCGGTGGGAAACGGCTGCGTCTTCGACAACACTTCGCCAGGCACGCCGTCCTGCGGCACCGGCTTCTCGACGATCGGGAAAACCGGCTTGCCGGTCTCGCGATCGAAGGTGAACAGCATGCCGGTCTTGGTCGGCTGGATCACCGCCGGAATCGTGCGGCCATCGTGCTGCAAGGTGACCAGCGACGGTTGCGCGGCATTGTCGTAATCCCACACGTCGTGGTGCACGAGTTGGTAAGCCCACGCCAGCTTGCCGGTGTCGTCATCCAGCGCCACCACGGAATTGGCCCAGCGGCCATCGCCGGGACGTTCGCCGCCGAAGAAATCCGGGCTCGACGAACCGGTCGGCACGAACACCAGGTGCCGTTGCGCGTCCACCGACAGCGGCGCCCAGGCATTGGCGGCGCCCGTGATGACCGCCGCCTGCGGCGTCCATTGCGCGTACACCGGATTGGAAGAATCGCGCGGAATCGGATCCCAGTCCCACACGAACTTGCCCGTGCGCGCGTCGTAGGCACGCACGGTGCCATGTTCCAGTTCCACGCCGCGGTTGTCACCCACGGACGACCCGAAGATCACCTTGTCATCCAAAATTACCGGCGGCGAGGTGACCAGGTAGTTGCGGTACTTGTCGCCGGGTTTGTAGGTGGAGTGGATGCCCTGCGACAGGTCCAGCACGCCATGGTCGGCGAAGTCCTGGCAAAGTTTTCCGGTCTTCGCGTCCAGCGCCAGAAGGCGGCTGTCGAGCGTCGGCGCGAAGATGCGTGCGTGGCAGGGCGCGTCCGCGGCCGATTGCGGATCGACCCACAGCGTGACGCCGCGCGAAGCTGCATCGGAGTACCAGAGTTTCGGGACGTGCGAGTCGTGGCGCCAACGCAATTTTCCGGTTGTCGCGTCCACCGCCAGCACGTTGGTTTCGCTGGTCGTGAAATAAAGCGTGCCGTCATGGAGGATCGGCGTCGCTTCCCACGTCATGTGGCTCGTCCACTCGTCGCCGGGGAAGCCCGCGCCATCCTCGCCGCTGCGGAAGGTCCAGGCGACTTTCAGGTGTTTCACGTTCGCGGGCGTGATCTGCGCCGCCGTCGAGTAGCGCGAGCCTCCCGCGTCGTTGCCGTAATGTGCCCAGCCGGCGTCCGGTGCGGGCGGTGGTGGCGTGTAACGGCTGCAGCCGGCGAGAAGGACGGCCAGTCCCAAAACCGTGCACCCCGAAGTCAACATGCGCATTGCGCGACTCCCGATCAAGACAGCCTGGAAGTTAGGCGGTGCGCGGCGTGCCGGCAAGGCGAAAAGTGGCAAGCGGCGCAGGTCGGTGACGAGCGGCGCGGTCTGCGCCGCGAATCAATTGAACAACTGCGGCAGGCGGCTGCGGTAGCGGCGGCTGAAATTCACGAAGCTGCCGTCGGCCAGCTTGATCCGGTAGTCGCCGCTGTCCCAGGGCTGGATTTCGCGGATGCGATCCAGGTTCACGATGTGGCCGCGGTGCACGCGTGCGAAGCGCGCGGGGTCGAGCCTGCGTTCCAGCGTCGCCATCGACTCGCGCAGCGGCCATTCACTGCCCTGCGCGTAAATGGTCACGTAATTGCCGTTGGCGTCGATGCGGTCGATGTCGGACGCGTTGAGGATGAATTCACGGTTGAGCTTTTTCACCACCAGGCGCTCCAACGGCGCGGACTCCGGTACGAATGGTGCGCTGGTTGCCGGCGGCGCTTCCGCGGGCATGGACGGTGCCGCGATCTGGCTCTCCAGCCACAATCGATAGGTGCGGAACGCCTGCAGGCCCATGAGGATGAGCGCATAGGTGACGACGTCCTTGCGATATTCGTAAAACCAGTCCGGCCACCACGCGCCGAAATCGTAATGCGCGTGCATCAGTACGTAACCGAGCTTGCGCAGCAGCACCATGCCGCCGACATGGATCAACGAAAATACCGGCGTGGCAACAAGATGCAGCGGCACGACCCAACGCCAAGTGCGCGCGGTGATCGGTGCACGCCGGTACAGCCACGCGATCGCGGGGATCAGCGCCCAGATCAACACCGCGCTGGAGTATTCCCACAGCGCCGGTTTCCACCAGGCCAGTTGCACGCCGTCGCGAGCGTAGTCGGTCAGTTCGGAAAACACATTGGCCGTGCAGATGGCCGCAGTGATGCCGCCGAACACCAGTATCTGGCGTATCAGGAGCCGGCGGCGGATGCCGGTTTCGGTGAGGCGTGAGGCGGGCGCAACGGTGGCCATGGTGCCAATCAGATGTCGCGCGCGAGTTCGGCGGCAAGACTGGTGTAGGTGGACGGTGTCAAGGCAAGCAGCCTTTGCTTGTCTGCGTCGGGCAGAGCGAGCGAGCCGATGAAAGTTTGCAACGTCTCGCGGGTGATGCCCTTGCCGCGCGTCAGCGCCTTCAACTGTTCGTAGGGCTCCGGCAGGCCGTGGCGACGCATCACCGTCTGGATCGCTTCGGCCAACACTTCCCAACTTGCATCGAGGTCGGCAGCGATGCGATCGGCGTTGACTTCCAGTTTGCCGAGCCCTTTCTCCAGTGAAGCGAAACCGATCAGTGCATGGCCGAAGGCTTCGCCCAGCGCGCGCAGCGTGGTGGAATCGGTGAGGTCGCGCTGCCAGCGGCTGATCGGAAGCTTCTCGCTGAAATGCCCGAGCAGCGCGTTGGCGACGCCGAAATTGCCCTCGGCGTTCTCGAAGTCGATCGGGTTGACCTTGTGCGGCATGGTCGAGGAGCCGACCTCGCCCTGTTTCAGGCGCTGCCTGAAATAGCCGAGCGAAATGTAGCCCCACACGTCGCGCGCGAGATCGATCAGGATCGTGTCGATGCGGCGTTGCGCGTCGCAAAATTCGGCGACGCCGTCGTGCGGTTCGATCTGGGTGGTGTACGCCTGCCATTGCAGGCCCAGCGATTCCACGAACCGCCGCGAAAACGCGCGCCAGCCGATCTCGGGATACGCGATTGCGTGCGCGTTGAAATTGCCGACCGCGCCGTTGATCTTGCCGGGAATCTCGATCGCCGAGAGCTGCGCACGCTGTCGCTGCAATCTCGCCACGACGTTGGCCATTTCCTTGCCCAGCGTGGTGGGCGATGCGGTCTGGCCGTGGGTGCGCGAAAGCATGGGCAGGTCGGCGTGGGCGTACGCGAGCTCGCGCAGTTTCGCGGTCGTCTTGTCGAGTTCCGGCAGCAATACGTGCTCGCGTGCGTCGCGCAACATCAGCGCGTAGGAAAGATTGTTGATGTCCTCGGACGTGCAGGCGAAGTGCACGAATTCCTTCGCCTGTTTCAGCGCAGCGTCGTCGCCGATCCGCTCCTTGATGAAATATTCGACCGCCTTGACGTCGTGGTTCGTGGTGGTCTCGATCTGCTTGATGCGCTGCGCATCGGCGACCGAGAAGTCGTCGGCGATCTTTTGCAGCGCCGCGCGCGCGGCGGCAGGGAAGGGCGGCAGTTCCGCGATGCCGGGCTCGTCGGACAGTGCAATCAGCCACGCGATTTCCACCGCCACGCGCCGGTGCATCAGGCCGTATTCGCTGAAGATCGGGCGCAACGCGTCGACCTTCGCGGCGTAGCGGCCATCCAGCGGCGAGAGGGCGGTCAGGGAGTCGAGTTGCATGGCGGCGGATCCGTGGCGTCGCGAAGCGGCCATTGTAACGGCGGGTGCTCGTTATAATGAGCGGCTTTCCCGCATGGATTTCCCGCAATGCCGAGCTTCCGCACCGAACACGACAGCATGGGCGAGCTGAAAGTGCCTGCCGACGCGCTGTGGGGCGCGCAGACCCAGCGCGCCGTGGACAACTTCCCGATTTCGGGCCTGGCGCTGCCGCGCGACTTCATCCGCGCGTTGGGATTGATCAAGGTCGCGGCTGCCGATGCGAACCTCAAACTCGGCCACCTGAAATCCACGCAAGCCGCCGCGATCCGCAAGGCCGCGCAGCGGGTGGCGGTGGGCGAGTTCGACGCGCATTTCCCGATCGACATTTTCCAGACAGGCTCCGGCACGTCTTCGAACATGAATGCCAACGAGGTGATCGCGCACGTCGCGACGCGCGATTCGAAGGCCAAGATCCATCCCAACGATCACGTGAATTACGGGCAAAGCTCGAACGACGTGATCCCGACCGCGATCCACGTCAGTGCCTCGCTGGCGGTGCACGAGCAACTGCTGCCCGCACTGAAGCACCTGCAGAAGGCCATCGACAAGCGCGCGCGTGAATTGAGGAACGTCGCCAAGACCGGTCGTACCCATTTGATGGATGCGATGCCGGTGACGTTCGGGCAGGAACTCTCGGGCTGGTCCGCGCAGGTCGCGTCGGGCGTCGCGCGCATCGAGGATGCCGGCAAGCGCATGCGCCGCCTGCCGCAGGGCGGCACCGCGGTCGGCACCGGCATCAACGCCGATCCGAAATTCGCCAAGGCGTTCTGCACCGAATTGTCGAAGGCGACGAATGTGAAATTCGCCTCGATGGACAATTTCTTCGAAGGCATGGCATCCATGGACGCCGCGGTGGAACTGTCTGGCCAGTTGAAGACGCTGGCGTGCTCGCTGATGAAGATTTCCAACGACCTGCGCTGGATGAATTCCGGCCCGCTGGCCGGCCTCGGAGAAATCGAACTTCCCGCGCTGCAGCCGGGTTCGTCGATCATGCCTGGCAAGGTCAATCCGGTGATTCCCGAGGCGATGACCATGGTGTGCGCGCAGGTGATCGGCAACGACACCACGATCACCATCGGCGGCCAGGCCGGAAACTTCCAGTTGAACGTGATGCTGCCGGTGATCGCGTACAACCTGCTGCAGTCGATCGTGATCCTCGCCAATGCCTCGCGCCTGCTCGCCGACAAGGCCATCGCGGGATTCAAGGTCAACAAGGCTCGCGTCGATGAGGCGCTTGAACTGAACCCGATCCTGGTCACCGCGTTGAACCCGGTGATCGGTTACGAGAAAGGCGCCGCGACCGCGAAGAAGGCGTACAAGGAAAAGCGTCCGATCATGGACGTGGCGCTCGAAACGACGGGTTTGTCGAAGGCGGAGCTGAAGAAGCTGCTCGATCCCGTTGCATTGACCAAGGGCGGCATCCACGGCGATTGATCGATCGGCGCGCAATGCGCGTGCTGCCCCGCTTCGCATGACTTGCGGCACTGCCGGGCAATGCGCCTCGCGGCATGCTGCGCGCGAGGATTTTTTTCGAGAGGCGACGATGCGCGCGCGCAGGCTCCTGAAATATCTTGCGTGGAGCGCGTGGCTCCTCGCGGGTGCCGCGCCGGCGCAGCAGGCCGCGAGCAACGGCACGCGACTCCCGCCCGCGCATGGCGATGCGCCGCAATTGAGCGTGATTCCCCAGGTGGCGCAGGCGCCACGTGCGGTGCCGATTCCTACGCTTGCGGCCGATTCTGTCGTGCCGCCTTTGCCGGCGACACGCGACCAACTGGCATCGCGGCAACGTCTGCTCGAATCGCTCAACGAAGGTCGCGTTGCCAACGGCAACCTGCAGGAGTCCGGGCTGGAAGCCGGCGACGAGGTTTACCGCGATGGCGACGTGCTGGCGGTGGTGCGACTGTCCGGCCTGTCGCGCGAATTCTTCTGGCTGGAGGGTCCGGTCGATTTGCAGCGCGTCCAGTTCGTCCCGGAACCTGGCGGGCGCTATCGGGTGAACGCGTCGATCAACCCGCAGGCGCCGGTCTCGCACCGAATATCCGCGGCGGAACTGCATCGCGTCGTGAATGCGGAAGTACCCGCGGCGGGATCGGCGGAACGCGCGCGATTGCAGCAGCTCTGCAACAACGGCCAAGCGATCGCTGCGACGATCTGGCCGGGGGCCTTGCTGCCGGCCGACCGCCTGCTGCTCGGCCAGAAGGCGATCGTGATGGTGCGGCGCGAAGGCAACGACATGGCGCGGTACTGGTTGAAGGGCAGGATCGATCTCGGGCAGGGCGGATTGCAGAAGGTCGACGGCAACCTCTACGAGGTGATCGGCGTGGTGCATTGACCGCGGTCGCGCCGACATCGGACGCGATCGCGGCGGGATGCTTGCGTCAGGCGTTGCAGTGGACTTCGCCCTTGAATGCCGCGTACGGCTGGAATGCCGCGACCCGGGCACCGATTTCCTTCTGGGTGTCGCGCAATTGCTGGATGTCGCCGCACAGGTGCAGCGCTGCGGTTTCCACCGTCTTGCTCTGTCCGTCCATGTCGTGGTCGATCTTGTCGGACTGGCCGGAGAACAGGTCGCCGATCACGGTACCGACGGCATGACCCGCCAGCGCCGCGCCGGCCTTGCCGGTGGCGATGCCGTCGTCGCGCACGTGCATCGCTTCTGCATAGAAGCGTTGCGTCAGCGCGCGCTGGTCGGGCGTCAACGACACGGGCTGGTCGCCGATGCTCAGCGTGCCGTCGGCGGCTATGTGCGCATCCGGCTTGCCGTCCGCGCTCAACAACAAGCCGGATTTGTCGAAGTCGACATGTAGCTTGCCATTGATGTGGTAATTGACGCTGGATTGCGTGCCGTTGTCCGAGCACGCCCCCAGCGCGGGCACCAGCAGCAACGCAAGCAACACGGATTTCTTGTTCATGAGGGTCTCCCGGGAATTCTCAGGCTTCGTCCCGCCAGCGGCGGAACCAGATCGCGGCGGCGATCAGCGCAACACCCGCGACGGCGCCGATCCACATTTCCGGCATCGCCAGCGCGCGGACCATCGAGTCGAAACCGAGGACACTCTGCACGATGTTTCCCTGGTCGACGGGGTGCATGTCGCGAAGGTTCGGCGCGATCCAGCCACCCGGGATCAGCCCGAGCAACGCGCCACCGAAGAGGTGCCGCCAGTAGAAACTGTTGTCGATGTGCGGTGCGCCGAGCAGGCCGATCCAGAGATTCAGCACGCCCGCGATCACCGGGATCATCACCGCCCAGAGGAACGGCTTGCTGCGTGCCGCCGCGGAGCAGAACAGCAACCAGCCTACCGTCGGCAACGCCCAGATCGCATTGACCGGGATGGTCGCCAGCAAATGCAACCAGAGGTTGAAAGGTTCGATGTGCGCCCACAGCACCGGGAAAGGATTCACGCCATGGAACATCAGCCAGAAACTGACGACCACCTGCAGCGCGAGGTAGCCTGCGAGCGCGATCACGATCGCGATCAACGGTGCCACGATCATCGCCGCGACAGCCTTGGAGATCACCGTGGCCGTATCCGAGACCGGCAGCGACTTCCAGAACAGCAGGCTGCGGTCGCGGCGATCGTCGTAGAGCGCGCCCAGCAAGTAGAAAAACAGCACGAAGCTGAGCACGATCGCCACCAGGATGGCCACCGCCGTCATGCTTGCGTCCAGCCCGTGGACCACTTGGCCGATGTCGTGCGCGACTGCGCTCTTGAGCAGGTCGTCCAGCGACATGCCCATCTGCACATGGGTATCGCTGTTGCGCGCATTCAACACTTCGCCCGCGATCATGCCCAGCACGGTGATGATCACCAGCACCGCGGCGGCCCAGAACGGTGCCCACAGGAAACCGCGCTTGGATTCCCAGTATTCGCGCTTGAGCAGCCATGCAAAGGTGGATTTCGACAGCGCGTTCATGCGTAGGTCCCTTTCATGGTGGCGACGAACAGGTCGGCGACGGTCGGGCGCCGCACCTCGCCCAGCTCTTCCAGTCGCGCGCGCGGCACGCCATCGAACAGCAGGATGCTCTTGCCGAAAACCTGGCGTTCGTCGATGGGCTTGAGCGCGCGCGCAGCCTCCACCCGGTCCGCGTTCACCATCACCTCGGCGAAACGCCCGCCCAGCGCTTCCATCGGCGTGTCCAGCACCACCTTGCCGTCGCGGATGAACATCAGGTCGGTGAGGATGTGCTCGATTTCCTCGACCTGGTGCGTGGTCACGAGGATGGTCTTGTTCTCGTCGAAGTAATCCTCCAGCAGGCTCTGGTAGAACTGCTTGCGGTAGAGGATGTCCAAGCCGAGCGTGGGTTCGTCCAGCACCAGCAGGCGCGCATCGATCGCCATCACGATGGCGAGATGCAACTGCACGATCATGCCCTTGGACATCTGCTTCACGCGTTGCTCCGGCTGCAGCTTGGTGCGTGCCAGGAAGCGCTCGCACTTGGCACGGTCGAAACGCGGGTGCACGCCGGCGACGAAATCGATGGCCTCGCGAACGCTTATCCAGCGCGGCAGCGTGGCCACGTCGGCGATGAAACAAACCTGCTGCATCAGCGCGGGCCGCTGCTTGCGCGGATCCAGGCCCAGCACGGACAGGTCGCCCTCGAAGTCGGTAAGCCCGAGGATGGCCTTCAGCGCGGTGGTCTTGCCCGCGCCATTGGGACCGATCAGGCCGACGATGTGTCCCGCGGGCACGTCGAAGCTCGCGTGATCGAGCGCGACGCTGTTGCCATAGCGCTTGCTGAGGCCGACGGCGCGGATGACCGTGCCCTGCGCATTCTGCGCGACGCGCCCTTCATCGATCGCCGCATTCTGGCTGATCGCGCTCATCAGGATTTCCTCTTGTCGTTTGGCTTGTCGATCTGCGAAAGCAACCGTTCCACGTCCAGTCCCATGCGCTTGATGCGCGCGGCGAGCGCCGGCCACTCCTCGCGCAAAAAGCGTTCGCGCTCGGATTTCAACAGCACGTCGCGTGCGCCCTGGTTGACGAACATGCCCAGGCCGCGCCGTTTTTCCACCAGTTGTTCGTCGACCAGTTCCTGGTAGGACTTGGAAACCGTCAGCGGGTTGATCTGGTAGTCGGCAGCGACCTGGCGGACCGAAGGCAAGGGATCGCCCTCGTTGAGGACGCCGTCCAGGATCATCGCCACCACGCGATCGCGCAGCTGGCGATAGATCGGGACGTTGTCGTTCCATGTGATGCTCATGAAAAGATCCTTGCCAGCAGCGGAAGAGGCGGCCACGGCGAAGTGCGCACAGGTTCAGTTGCCGATCACCGACTTGGCGGCAAACGAATAGTAGGGCATGTCGAAGTCGGCGCCGCCCAGTGCGGTGGAACCATGGACGCTCGCACTGCTGCTGCCGGACTTGCCGGAAATTTCATCCATTTGGGCGCGGGTGGGGCGTACTTCGACGGTCGGCAGCGTCTGGATCGGCTGCACCTGGCTGCCTACGGCGGCCGGCAGCACATTGCCGACCGAAGCGTTTGCGTAGGCACGGATGCCCGCGATGCCGGCGCTGGCGATGAGCAGGGAAGCGGCGAAGATCAGGGGCTTGCTGGCGTTCATGGCGGTCTCCTTGGGTGACCGTGTTTAGTAGTGTTGTAGTTAACTATAACACCATAAATACCATTGTCAAGCAATTGCCACGAACCCTGCCATCAGTCACGCCCCTGAGGCCCTGTAAGGACTTTGCCTATATCGATGAAACCAAGCGGAACCTGTACGGTCACAGCGTGGCGCGTTGCCAAGCGGGCACGCGCGCCCCACAATGGACAGCTTGGGCCGACCTACGGCCTATTCGTCCGGCAGCGCCGGTCAACCCAAACAGAGGATTTTCCGATGAAGCAAGCATTGCGTCCCACGCTCACCGCGGCTGCGTTGTTCGCTGCCTTGGGTGTCGCTGGCGCCGCCGCCGCTCAGGCGCAAACGCAAACGGTCGCTCCTGCCGCCACGGTCACCAAGGCTCAGGCGAGCGAAGTGGTGGGTTTCGAACTGGCAGGCCAGTTTCCGGCTTGGGCGACGGATATGATCGATCCACAGGCCGTTGGCCAGGCCGTGACGCGCGCGCTGCAGGGCCAGAAGCCCTCGATGAGCGACACCCAGATGCAAAGCGTCGCACAGGCTTTCGGCCAGCAGATGAAGGCGCGCGGTGAACAGATGGTCGCCAAGATCGGCGCCGAACAGAAACAGCAGGGCGACGCCTATCTCGCCAAGAACAAGACGCAGCCGGGCGTGAAGGTGACGGCAGACGGCTTGCAATATCAGGTGATCTCGCAGGGTAGCGGTGCGCATCCGGCGGCGAGCGATACGGTGCAGATCAACTACACCGGCACGTTCGTCAACGGCCAGGAGTTCGATTCCTCCGCCAAGCACGGTAGCGGTCCCGCGTCGATTTCCCTGAGCGAAGTGTTCCCTGGCTTCCGCGAAGGCCTGATGATGATGAACGTCGGAAGCCACTACAAGTTCGTGATCCCGCCGAACATTGCCTATGGATCACAGCCGCGCGGTGGGATGCCGCCCAACGCGACGCTGATCTTCGACGTCACGCTGGTGAAGATCGGCAAATAACCGTCCGATCGAAATTCGCATGATGAAAAGCGCGGCCTTCGGGCCGCGTTTTTTTTGTCTCCATGCGCGGCTTGCGCCCGCTCGCTACAATCCGATGTTTCCGCGGGTTGGCAGCGCGCGCGCATGAAAGTCACCATCTTCGGCACCGGCTACGTGGGACTCGTCACTGGCACCTGCCTGGCAGAGATGGGCAACCAAGTGTTGTGCATCGACGTCGATGCCGGCAAGGTGGCGCGACTGGAACGCGGCGAAATCCCGATCTTCGAACCCGGTCTGGAGCCGCTGGTGCGCCGCAACCACGATGCGGGCCGGTTGCAGTTTTCGACCGACGCGGCGTCGGGCATCGCGCACGGCGACGTCCTGTTCATCGCGGTGGGCACGCCGCCCGACGAAGACGGCAGCGCCGATCTTTCCTACGTGCTCGCCGTTGCGCGCAGCATCGGTGAACACATCGCTGCACCGAAGGTGGTCGTCAACAAGTCCACGGTGCCGGTCGGCACCGCCGACCGCGTGCGCGCGGAAATCGGCGGCGCATTGGCCGCGCGTGGCGCGCAGATCGAATTCGAGGTCGCTTCCAATCCCGAATTCCTGAAGGAGGGCGATGCGGTCAACGATTGCATGCGACCGGATCGCATCATCATCGGCGCGTCCGGCGCGCGCGCGGTGGCGGCGTTGACCAAGCTGTATGCGCCGTTCAATCGCAACCATTCGCGCATCGTGCTGATGGACGAGCGTTCCGCGGAACTGACCAAGTACGCGGCCAACGCCATGCTGGCTACCAAGATCAGTTTCATGAACGAGATCGCCAATATCGCCGAGCGCGTCGGCGCGGACGTCGAACTGGTGCGGCAGGGCATCGGTGCCGACCCGCGCATCGGCTACCACTTCATCTATCCCGGCGCGGGCTACGGAGGTTCATGCTTTCCCAAGGACGTGCAGGCACTGGAACGCATCGCACGCATGCACGACTATCCGGCGCGGCTTCTGCAGGCAGTCGAGCAGGTCAACCTCGCCCAGAAGCAAAAACTGTTCGACCTGATCTCGCGTCATTTCGATGGAGACCTCTCCGGCAAGACCATCGCGCTGTGGGGGCTGGCGTTCAAGCCCAATACCGACGACATGCGCGAGGCGCCCAGTCGCACGCTGATGGAAGCGTTGTGGCGGGCCGGGGCGAAAGTGCGGGCGTTCGATCCGGAAGCGCGCGGGGAAACCGCGCGCCTCTATGGCGCACGCGACGATCTGGTGTTGTGCGACGATCCCTACGCGGCGCTGGAAAGCGCCGACGCCCTCGCGATCGTCACCGAGTGGAAGGCGTTCCGCAGTCCGGACCTCGACCGCATCCGCGCCGCGTTGCGCACGCCGGTGTTGTTCGATGGGCGCAATCTCTACGATCCAGCGACGATCGAAGCCGCGGGCATTGCGTACTATGGCGTCGGCCGCGGCCGCAGCGTCGCGGGACATACCGGCGAGGCACGTGCATGAGCGGTTCTTCCGAGGAACGTCTCAACGAACTGGAAGCGCGCCTCGCGTTCCTCGACGACGCGCTCGCGGGCCTGAGCGTCGCCGAAGCCGAAACCGCGCAGCGCATGCTGGCGATCGAACGCACGCTGGCGCAGTTACGCGTGGAGCTGGCCACGATCCGCACGGACCTGGGCGACGACGTGCATCGGGAACCGCCGCCGCCGCATTATTGATGGACGCATGGATGGAAGATCGTCGCCGTGAGCGATTCGCTGCGTGACCAACTCCTGAAAGCCGGCTTCGCGCCCGCGAGCGTGGACAAGCCGCGCGCTCCCGCTTCGCGCGAGCAGGGCGGCAACGATCGCAAGGCCGCGCAGCCACCGTCGCAACACCCGTTGCGGAAGAAGCCGCGCAACGAGGAATTCGACCTCGCGCGTGCCTATGCGGTGCGCGCGCAAGCGGAAAAGACCGAGCGCGCACGTGCGGAACGCGAGGCGCAGCGGCAGGCGCAGGAACGCCGCGAGCGCAAGCGGAAACTGCAGGAACTGCTGTCCGGCAACATCGTCGCGATCGCGGCGGATGCGGAATGCGTCCGTCATTTCGAACACGCCGGCAAGATCCGCAGGATCCACGTCGATGCCGCGCAACTCGCCGCGCTCAACAAGGGCGAGCTCGGCGTGGTGGTGCAGGGCGGCCGCTTCCTGCTGGTCGCGCGCGAGACCGCGCTCAAGGCGCGCGCGATCGCGGACGAATCGGTGGCATTGCTGGTCGACCCGGACGCGCCGGCGAACATCGCAGACGATGGGGTGCCGGATGACTTGATGTGGTAGATCGCGTCAACGGGATGGTGCGAGACGCAGTACCGGCGACTCCCATCCTTCCTTCGGTTTGAAACGGTCGCCGTAACGCGTTGCCAGCGCTTCCAGTCGTGCGCGCAATTTCTCCGCGCCTTCGCTGCGGATGTATTCGATCGGGCCGCCACGGAAGGGCGCGAAGCCGGTGCCGAAGATCACGCCGGCGTCCAGCAGGTCGGCATCCGCCACGACGCCTTCCGCAAGGCATGCCACGGATTCGTTGAGCATCGGCAGGATCATGCGGTCCTGCGTGTCCTCGGGCGCACGGTAGTCGCGCGGCACTTCCGGCTTTTGCGGGCTGCCGTCGCGCCAGACATAGAAGCCTTCGCCGTCCTTCTTGCCGCGCTTGCTTGACGACACTTTCCCCTCGATGCCTTCCGGCAGCGTCAATCCGAGGAATGGCGCCAGTTCCTTCCCGACCGACAACGCGACATCCAGCCCGATCGTGTCGGCCAGTTCGATCGGCCCCATCGGCATGCCGAACTGCTTCGCCAGTTTGTCGAGCACCGAACCCGGCACGCCTTCCGAATGCATGCGCATGGCTTCCAGCAGATACGGCATCAGGATGCGGTTGACCAGGAAACCCGGCGTGCCCTTGACCGGCACCGGCAATTTGCCGATTGCCTTGACGAAAGCCAGCGCGCGTTTCCCGCTTTGCGGATCGAGCGCAGCGTGTTGCACGACTTCCACCAATGGCATCTGTGCGACAGGATTGAAGAAGTGCAGGCCGAGGAATCGTTGCGGACATTTCAGCGCGCGGCGCAGTTCGTCCAGCGGAATGCTGGAAGTATTGCTGGCAAGCAGGGCGTCGTCCGCGAGTTTGGCTTCGATCTGCGCGTACAGCGCTTCCTTGGCCTGCGCGTCCTCGAAGATCGCCTCGATCGCGAGTTGCGAATCCTTGATCTGCGTGCCTTCGATATCCGCATGCAGTCGCAAAGTCGCTTCGGCGATGCGTTGCGGCGTCTTCAGTTTCTTCTCGAACAATTTGCGCGCGCGATCCAGCGTGGGTTGCACGAATTCCATCGCGCGATCCTGCAGTGAAACCTCGAACCCGCGCAGCGCGCACCAGGCGGCGATGTCGCCGCCCATCACGCCCGCGCCAGTGACGTGTACGTGGCGGATGCCGTGTGCAACATCACCGGCAAGCCCGCGCAGGCGTTCGCGCAGGAAAAAGATGCGGATCAGGTTGTGCGCAGTTGGCGTGGCGGCGAGCTTCGCCATCGAATACGCTTCCAGCCGCAGCCGTTGCGCGATGTCGCTGCCGCCGCGACGCCACACTTCGATCAGCGCGAACGGCGCGGGGTAGTGTTTCGGGTTCGCCTTGGCAACGGTTTGCCGACGCACCAGTGGCGCCAGGATCTGGCGCACTGGCCAGAGGTTGGTGAGCCATGCCAGCGCACGCTGATCGAATCGGTGCGCCGGTGGCTTGCGCACGCAGGCGATGGCCGCGTCGAGCAATGCCGCCGGTTCCACCAAGCGGTCGACCAGGCCGTCGGCCAGCGCGGCGCGCGCGGATGCCGGCTTGCCGGTCAACATCATCGCCAGCGCCTTCGGGGCGCCAATCAGGCGCGGCAGTCGCGCGGTGCCGCCCCAGCCGGGATGCAGGCCGAGTTGCACTTCCGGCAAGCCGATGCGCGTGCCCGGGTCGTCGGCGGCCACGCGCGTCTTGCACGCGAGCGTCAGCTCGGCGCCGCCGCCGAGGCACGCGCCGTGGATCGCGGCCACCGTCGGCACCGATAGTTCTGTCAGTCGCTGGAACACCCGCTGGCCGCGCTGGATCGCATCCAGCACGGTGCCTTCGCGTTCGTATTGCGCGAATTCGTGCAGGTCCGCACCGACCGCGAAGCCGGCGGGTTTGGCCGAATGGATCACCACGCCGGTGGGACGCGCGATCGTGATCCGCTCGACGATGGCGTCGAGCTCGTCAAGCAGATCGCGCGACAAGGCATTCACCGCGCTGCCGGCGCGGTCCATCGTCAGCACCACCACACCGTCTTCACGCAACGACGGCTTCCAGTGGGCGAATCGCAGTCCTTCGAACATTTGCGCTGCTCCGCACGGGTTTTGTTGCAAATGCCGGCAGTGTGAACTCCATCGGCAATTGCTCAGGGGGCTGGCCGCTATGATCCGGGTCAGGCGGCGCGCCGGTCAATGCGCGCGGACAGGCCGGTGCCCACAATGCCAAGTACGGATACAGCCATTGCCAACGAGCTGCTGGATACGATCGTCGAAGCCGAGCGTAGCCTGGTGGTATTGCGCTGCGACGACGTGCCGTCGCTGCTCGATCTGCTGCACCGGCACGCCATCCGCACCGGCCAGGCCTTGTACGCGTGGAGCGCGGATGCGGGACTGCGCAGCCTGCGCGATGCGCAGGTGCCGGTCTCCGGCGCGCGGCGTTTCGGCGAGGCGCTGCGACATGTCATCCAGAGCGCGCATTACGGCATCTATTTCTTCGCGGAACATCCACCGCTGTTCGACGCTGCGTTGATCCCGCTGTTGCGCCAGGTCGCGCGCCTTGGCGGCCAGCACGCGCGGCGCGTGGTGTTGCTTGGCGCCGCGACCGAACTGCCGGCCGGCGTGGGAGCCTTCGAGCTGAGCCCCGGCATGGCGGCCACGACACGGCCGCGCTTGCGCGATGGCCGCTGGATGCGCGCATGAACGCGGACCCGCGCGTGGTGTTGATCGTGGCTTCGCGGCGCGAGGATCGCCGGGCGTTGTTCGATGCGCTGGACGGCCAGGGGCACGGCGCGATCTTGTGCGGGCGCGATATCGCGCACGCGCACAACCTGCTTGCGGAGTCGCCGCCACCGCGGTTGGCGGTGCTGGATTTCTGCACGATGCCCGCGGAGTCCGCGGCATTCTGCGCGGAGCTGCACGGCGTGCCGGTGATCGGCCTGCTCGGTGCCACGCGTGCACACGGCGATGAGGCAGCCCCGTGGGATTACCACCATCGCCCGCCTGGCGTGGTGGAATGGCTGCGCGCGCCGGTGGATGTGCTGGAAGCGCGCGCCCGCGTCGAGGCGGTGCTCGGCGCCGATCCTCCGCCCGACGGCGGCGGCAAGCCGCTCGACGATGATTACCGTTGCAGTTTCGACGGCAATGCCGATGGTTTGTTGTTCTCCGAAGCACAAGGCGGCGCGATTCTGGAAGTCAATGCCGCATTCGAGATGGCGAGCGGTTTCGGTTCCGCACAGGTGATCGGAACGCCGCTGCACGATTTGTTCGCGCTGGATGCGGCGCAGCGGGCATTCCTCGATACACATCTGAAACGCGACGGCGAAGTGCGCCTGCAATGCGAACAATGGCGCGCGGACGGCGGACGCAGGCCGGTCGAGATCGTGACCCGCCTGCTCAAGCGCGGCGACGGACTGGTGCATTTCACCAGCGTGCACGACGCACGCAGCCTGCGCGACGGCCGCGAATTGCTGGACGCGCTCGCGCAGATCGCATTGCCCGACGACAGCGAGGGAGCCATGCAGCGGCGCGTGGCGCGTTTCGCCGCGGCATTGCGTTTCGATTACGCCGCGGTCGCGGCCTATGCGGGCGGCGAGCGGCAATTGCAGATCACCGCTGCGAGTGGGCGCCTCCCGCCTGCCCAAGGGGCGTTGGATGCGACGGCCGAACCGGCGGTGCGCATGGCCGCGGGCGGCGAGCGGGTGTTGCGGTTGACACACGCGCAGTCGTCGCTGGATGCCGCGACACCGGGCATCGCCGGACTCGCGTGCTGCGCGGCGCTGCCGTTGCGCGACGGGCGCCAGGACGTGCTCGGCGTATTGCTGGGCGCTGGCCGCGAGCCGCCACCGTTCGATCCGGAACTGGTGCGGCACGCGCTCGACATCGCGGCCGCGCAATTCTCCGCGACGCTGGAACTGCAGCAGGTGCAGGCGCAGGGGCGCGCCGTCGGATTGCTCGACGCGTTGACCGGCTTGCCCAACCGATTGCTGTTCAACGACCGCCTCGAAACCACGTTGCTGGAAGCGCAGCGTTCGGGCGAAACTTTCGCGCTGTTGTTCGTCGACCTCGATCGCTTCAAGAACATCAACGATTCGCTCGGACACGCCGTCGGCGACCAGGTGCTGGTGGCGGCGGCGCAACGGTTGCGCGGAGCGGTGCGCGCCTCGGACACGGTGGCGCGTTACGCCGGCGACGAGTTCACGGTGATCCTGCGCCACATCGTGATGCGCGAGGACGTGCTGCGCATCGCCGACAAACTGGTACGCGCGATGGAGGCGCCGTTGACGCTGGAAGACGGTTCGGAACTGCGCATTACCGCTTCGGTGGGCATCGGCTTCTTTCCGGAAGACGCCAAGGACGGAGAGAGCCTGGTCAAGCGTGCCGATGTGGCGATGTACAACGCCAAGGCCATGGGCCGCAACAATTACCAGGCCTACGTCACCGTTCCCGAGGAACAGCACAGCCAGCGCATCGAGCTGGAAGCTCGCCTGCGCATGGCCGAGAGCAACGACGAATTGCGCGTCTACTACCAGCCGCAGATCGACGCGCGCTCGGAAGACATCATCGGCATGGAAGCGCTGGTGCGTTGGGAGCACCCGACGCTGGGCATGATCAGCCCGGCATTTTTCATCCCGATCGCCGAGGAGACCGGCCTGATCCTGCCGATCGGCGAATGGGTGTTGCGACGCGCCTGCGCGGATTGCGCGCGCTGGCAGAAACGCTACCGCCTGCCGTTGCGCGTGGGCGTCAACCTCTCCGCGCTGCAGATGATGCAACCCAATCTGGGGGACCTGGTGCGCTCGGCATGCGCGGACAGCGGGCTGGAGCCGCGTTCACTGGAACTGGAGATCACCGAGAGCATCAGCCTGAAGTCGGTGCCCAACCTGCTGGAAATCCTCTCGGGGCTGCGCGAGCTGGGCTGCGGCATTTCCATCGACGACTTCGGCACCGGCCAGTCCTCGCTGGACTACATCAAGCGCCTGCCGGCCGATCGCATCAAGATCGACCAGAGCTTCGTCCGCAACATCGGCACGGACCCGGACGACGAGGCGATCGTGCGCGCGACCCTGACCATGGCGCACAACCTCGGTCGGCGCGTGGTCGCGGAAGGCGTGGAAAACGAGCAGCACCACGACTTCCTGCGCGAGCACGGCTGCGACGAATTGCAGGGCTACCTTTTTTGCCGCCCGCTGCCCGCCGCCGGGTTCGACAGCATGCTGGGCGAACGCGAGAAGCTCTTCGCCGCCATGGGCCCGCGCGAAGCCGCCGCTTGACCCGCGCCCGCCGCGCCCCCAACTTGTGAACTTTGCGCCCGGGGGCGCGGTCATAGGCGGCGCGCGACATTCGGCGCCGGAGGAGTGCGGCCCGGATGGGCGAAGTGGAGACGGATCGGGCGCTCGTCGAGCGCGTGCGCAAGGGCGACAGCCAGGCATTCGACCTGCTGGTACGCAAGTACCGGCACAAGATCCTGGGGCTGATCTCGCGCTATGTACACGACTGGAGCGAATGCGAGGACGTGGCCCAGGAAGCCTTCGTGCGCGCCTGGCGGGCGCTGCCGGCCTTCCGAGGCGAAAGCGCGTTCTACACCTGGCTTTACAAGATCGCCGTGAACACCGCCAAGAACCATCTGGTGGCGCAAGGCCGCCGCCCGCCGGCCGGGGACATCGACGCCGACATGGCGGTGCAGGTGGACGCGGGCGTGCGCTTGCGCGACGAGGCCACCCCCGAACGGGAACTGGCCCGCCGGGAAATTGAACAAACCGTGTTCGCCACGGTCGAAGCCTTGCCGGAGGAGCTTCGGGTGGCGATCACGCTGCGCGAAGTGGACGGCCTGTCCTACGAGGAAATCGCCGAAAGGATGGGTTGCCCGATCGGCACGGTGCGTTCGCGGATCTTCCGCGCGCGCGAGGCGATCGACATCAAGCTGCGCCCGCTGCTACCGTCGAGCGAAGATCGAGGATGACCATGCAAGAACGCGACAGCCGCGAACACCTTTCCGCCCTGATGGATGGCGAGCTGGAGGCGGACTCCGCGCGCTTCCTGCTGCGGCGCATGGAGCGCGATCCGGAACTGGCGCTCGCGTGGTCGCGCTGGCACCTGATCCGCGCATGCATGGCCGAACGCGTGCCGTCCTCGCCCCACGCGGATTCGTTGCGCATCGGCGCTTCCGGCGACGATGCATTCACCGCGCGGGTGCTGGCCGCCGTGAAGGCGCAACCGCAGCCTCGCCGGCACTGGGCGCATTACATCGGCGGTGGCGCGATCGCCGCCAGCGTGGCCGCAGCGGCGTTGATTCTTTCCGTGCCGCAACAGCTTTCCAGCGACGGCAGCGTCGTCGTCGGCTCCAACCGCTCCGCGCGCGCGCCGACTTCGGCTGCCGCGTCGCGTGGCGCCTCGTCGAGCATCGCCGCCGTCTCCGCGAGCCGCGATGCGTCCGCATCATGGCTGGATCGGCAACCGGCGTTCCTGGCTGCCCGACCGGCCGCGGTCAGCCCGGTTCTTTCGAGCAGTTATCTCCAGCAGGCCGCGTATGCGCCGGGGGCAATGTCCTCACCCATGCTGGTGCGCGATCCGCAGCAGAATGCCGGCGGCGCGCCTTACATGATCCTGCTGGTGCCGCAGCAGAACGCGCGCTTGCAAGCGACGCCGCAGCAGCATTGATCCGGTGCCGGCGCGGAATCGCGTCCAGGCCGGGTGCGCGGCGCCCGCGCGTTCATCGCACGGCGCGATGCGCGGACAGGTTTCCAGTTCAATTCAGGAGTCCGAGAGATGCTTCCACGTGCGAGGCAGGCGTTTGCCGTTTTTCTTTTCGTTTGCATTTCTTCGATCGCGCTGACGGCAAGCGCGGCGGATCTTCCCGATTTCACCGGCATCGTGCAGCGCAACGGGCCGGCCGTGGTGAACGTGCAGGCGCACTACAATCGCGCCAGCGAAATTCCCGATGACGACGGTGGCCCGGGCGATGACAACGGCGGCCCCGGCGACGATGACGGTTCCAGCGGCGGCCCGGACGACCAGCAGATCCCGGACATCTTCAAGCGTTTTTTCGGCATTCCCTTGCAGCCCCCGGGGAACGGTCCGGACCGGGGCGCGGAATCCATGGGCTCCGGTTTCATCATTTCCGCCGACGGCTACATCCTCACCAACAACCACGTGGTCGACCACGCCGACAGCGTGACGGTGAAACTCACCGACCGGCGCGAACTCCCTGCCAAAGTGGTCGGCACGGATCCGCAATACGACATCGCGTTGCTCAAGATCAACGCGGGCAACCTGCCGGTCGTGACCATCGGTGATTCGCGCTCGCTCAAGCCGGGCCAGTGGGTGGTGGCGATCGGTTCCCCGTTCGGCTTCGACAATTCGGTGACGCAGGGCATCGTCAGCGCGGTGGGCCGCAGCTTCGGCGCGATCGACCAGCAATACGTGCCCTTCATCCAGACCGACGTGCCGATCAACCGCGGCAATTCCGGCGGCCCGCTGTTCAACCTGGACGGCCAGGTGGTCGGCATCAACTCGCAGATCTTCTCCAACAGCGGCGGCTACATGGGCGTGTCGTTCTCGATCCCGATCGACATCGCCATGAACGCGGCGCAGCAGATCAAGAGCAAGGGGTACGTTTCGCGCGGCGTGCTGGGCGTGGGCATCCAGCAGATCACCGCGGACATCGCGAAGGCGAAGAACCTGCACCTGACGGAAGTGCGGGGCGCGCTGGTCGGCAGCGTCACGCCCGGCAGTGGCGCGGACAAGGCCGGCATCCAGGTCGGCGACGTGATCCTTGCCTTCAACGGCCATCCGGTCTACGACGCCGCAGACTTGCCGCCGATGGTGGGCGCCACCCAGCCGGGTTCCATGGCCACGGTGCAGATCTCGCGGGATGGCAAGTTGCAGAACGTGCAGGTCAAGGTCGGCGAGCTGCCGCGCGACAAGGATGCGTTGCAGGCGATGCGTTCTGGCCGGCCATCCGGCGGCGACAGCAGTTCGGCGCTCGGATTGGCGGTGCAGACCATCACACCCGCGATGCGTCAGCAACTGGACCTCAAGGACAGTGGCGGCGTGGCGGTCACCGCCGCGCGTGGCGCTGCCGCACAGGCGGGCCTGCAACCGGGTGACGTGATCCTGCGCGTCGGCAACAAGCCGGTAGACAACGCCGCAGCCTTCAAGGCCGCCGGTGCGGGCGTCCAACCCGGCGACACGGTGTTGTT
The DNA here is from genome assembly GCA_035552915.1 of Rhodanobacteraceae bacterium. Classification (GTDB taxonomy): domain Bacteria; phylum Pseudomonadota; class Gammaproteobacteria; order Xanthomonadales; family Rhodanobacteraceae; genus 66-474. The sequence goes on along the minus strand of DATNEQ010000023.1, from coordinate 130,666 downwards.
GCTGGTGTCTCGCGGTGGCGCCAGCCAGTTCGTCGCGGTGACGGTCCCGAAGAAGTAGGCGCCGTCCGGCTCCCTTTCCCCGAGCGGGGAGGGGGAGCGTCATGCGATAATCGCGCGTTTGCGCCGTCCACAGGCGCGTCGCATCCGCGCATATGCAGCTCATCCGCAACTTCTCCATCATCGCCCACGTCGACCACGGCAAGTCCACGCTCGCGGATCGCATCATCCAGATCTGCGGAGGGTTGACCGAGCGCGAGATGGAAGCACAGGTGCTGGACAACAATCCGATCGAGCGCGAGCGCGGCATCACCATCAAGGCGCAGTCGGTGTCGCTGCCGTACACCGCGCGCGATGGCAAGACCTACCAGTTGAACTTCATCGACACGCCGGGCCACGTGGATTTCTCATACGAGGTTTCGCGTTCGCTGGCGGCCTGCGAAGGCGCGTTGCTGGTGGTGGACGCCGCGCAGGGCGTGGAAGCGCAATCGGTTGCCAACTGCTACACCGCGGTGGAGATGGGCCTGGAAGTGGTGCCGGTGCTCAACAAGATCGACCTGCCCACGGCCGACATCCCCAAGGTGAAGGAAGAAATCGAGGCAGTGATCGGCATCCACGCCGACGACGCGCTGGCGATCAGCGCCAAGACCGGCGAGAACGTGGTCGAAGTGCTGGAGGCGATCGTGGCGCGCATTCCGCCGCCCAAACCGCGCGACACCGACAAGCTGCAGGCGCTGATCATCGATTCGTGGTTCGACAATTACCTCGGCGTGGTCTCGCTCGTGCGCGTGATGCAGGGCGAAATCAAGCCGCGCGACAGGCTGCTGGTGATGTCCACCGGCCGCGCGCACGAAGTGCTGGAAGTCGGCGTGTTCACGCCCAAGCGCAAGAAGCTCGACAAGCTCGGTGCTGGCGAAGTCGGTTTCGTTTGCGCCTCGATCAAGGACGTGCACGGCGCGCCGGTGGGCGACACCATCACGCAGGCCGGTGATCCGGCGCCGAAGCCATTGCCGGGCTTCCAGCAGATGCAGCCTCGGGTGTTCGCGGGATTGTTTCCGGTCAACGCCGACGATTTCCCCGCGCTGCGCGAAGCACTGGACAAGCTGCGCCTCAACGATGCGGCGCTGTTCTTCGAGCCGGAATCTTCCGAGGCGATGGGCTTCGGTTTCCGCTGCGGGTTCCTCGGCATGCTGCACATGGAGATCGTGCAGGAACGGCTGGAGCGCGAATACGACCTCAACCTGGTCACCACCGCGCCGACTGTGGTGTACGAGGTGTTGAAGTCGGACGGTTCGATCATGCTGCTGGACAATCCGGCCAAGTTGCCGGGATCGCCGCAGGTCGCGGAGATCCGCGAGCCGATCATCGTCGCCGACATCCTCACGCCGCCGGAGCACGTAGGCAACGTGATCACGCTGTGCGAGGAGAAGCGCGGCGTGCAGCGCTCGATTCATTACCTCGCCAGCCAGGTGCGCATCAGCTACGAATTGCCGCTGGCGGAAGTGGTGCTGGATTTCTTCGACAAGCTGAAATCCGTTTCGCGCGGCTATGCCTCGATGGATTACCACTTCCAGCGTTTTGAAGAGGGTTCGTTCGTGCGCCTGGACACGCTCATCAACGGCGACCGGGTGGACGCGCTGAGCCTGATCGTGCACCGTACGCAGGCCGAGCGCCGTGGCCGCGAACTGGTCGAGCGCATGCGCGAACTGATCCCGCGGCAGATGTTCGACGTGGCGATCCAGTCCGCGATCGGCGCGCAGATCGTCGCGCGCTCCACGGTGAAGGCGTTGCGCAAGAACGTGCTGGCGAAGTGTTACGGCGGCGACGCGACGCGCAAGCGCAAGTTGCTGGAGAAGCAGAAGGAAGGCAAGAAGCGCATGAAACAGGTCGGTCGCGTGGAAATTCCGCAGGAGGCCTTCCTGGCGGTACTGCGGACGGACAAGTGACCCGGACAAAAGGAGATGTGATGAAGCGAGACATGCTGGGAACGGTGCTGCTGGTGGCGATCGTCGCCGCGTGCCTCGACGTGTGGTACATCACTTCCGACTTCGCGCTGGCGCTGGTGCTGATGACCGCGGCGTTCGGCATCGTTTGGGCGCTGGACCGGTTGCTGTTCCAGCATCGGCGCATCGAGCGCGCCACGGCCGCCGGCGAGAAACCGCACGAACCGCTGCTGGTGGATTATGCGCGCTCGTTCTTCCCGGTGATCCTGGCGGTGCTGCTGTTCCGCACCTTCCTGATCGAGCCGTTCCGCATTCCTTCCGGTTCGATGATGCCGACCCTGCTGGTGGGGGATTTCGTGCTGGTCAACAAGTTCGCCTACGGCCTGCGCCTGCCGGTGACCGATACCAAGATTCTCGATATCGGCGAGCCCAAGCGCGGCGACATCGTGGTGTTCAAGTACCCGCCGGATCCGAAAGAGGATTACATCAAGCGCATCATCGGCCTGCCGGGCGACACCATCACGGTGCGTGGCGAACAGGTGCTCGTGAACGGCAAGCCGATGCCACAGAGCGAGCTTGGGCCGATCACGGATACCGACCCCGAAAGCGTGCGCACCGCGCAGGCCGGCGGGGTCGAACGCATCGAGCATCTCGGCAAGGTCGACCATCGCATCATCGTGTTGCCGGCGTACCGGCGCGACCCGCGCGCCGAAGGCTCCTGGGTGGTGCCGCAGGGCTATTACTTCGCGATGGGCGACAACCGCGACAACAGCTCCGACAGCCGCTTCTGGGGGACGGTGCCGGAAGCCGACCTGCGCGGCAGGGCGTTCCTGATCTGGTTCAGCCTCGCCGACCTGAAGCGGATCGGGACCGTGCTGCATTAGTTTGTTGTTCCAGGCTCTTCGTGCTCACGGTTGCTGACATGGGAGTGTCGCGATGAATATCAGATCGTGCGCAGCGTCGACTGTTCTGATTTTCTTGCTTTGCATGCTCTCAGGATGCGCCGGCAAATCGGCATTCCTCTCAGTTCAAATATGCCTCGGCAACGAGCAAAACGTTGCCCTATTCAAAGACACGATGAGATCAATTTCGCAGGCACACAACATAGGGTTTGTGGATAACAGCGCTGCTTCTCAAGAGGAGTCGATCGATCTGAAGATCAAACAAGAGTATCCTATGGTCATGACTGGTGCAGTGCGTAAAGATGGCGTGGGTTGGCTTGCTTCCAATTCGGGTCTGTCCAGATATGAGGTCCTTTTGGGCTTCTTTGATGGGTCGAACCCCGCAGAAGCGCATCGATTCGCCGACTTGGTCGTCAGGGAATTAAAAAAGAAGTGGCCTGTGTATGTTGTTCCCACCGGACGCGGCGCCTTGCCGATGAAAGATTGCCGAGGTCGCTCCGTAGCGCCGGCTGCTCCGTCTTCCGCCCCGACCTGAGCACCCGCTGCATTCCATCCCAGAAAGGTGCTGCTAGACTCCGCGCCGTCGGCCGAGACGCAGGGGAATGTCAATGAAAAGGCAGCAAGGGATTACGCTGATCGGGTTCGTGTTCGTACTCGCCATCGTCGGGTTCTTCATCTACATGGCGATGAAGCTGGTGCCGGCCTATTCCGAATACATGGGTGTCGTGAAGGCGATGAAGCAATTGGCTTCGGAGCCGGACCTGGCCACCAAGACGCCGGAGCAGATCCAGCAGGAACTGGCCTTCAAGGGCAGCTTCCAGTACGTGGATGACAGCACCTTCTCGGCGCAGAACGTGCACATCAAGAACGGCCCCGGCGGCGGCACCCTGCAGGTGAAGTACGACAAGGACATCCCGTTCCTCTACAACATCGATTTCCTGCTGCACTTCGACAAGACGGTGCCGCTGTCGAGCAACAACGACGGGTCGTGAGAGCCGGCTATTCCTTCCGCGATCCCGGATTGCTGCGGCTGGCGCTGACGCATCGCAGCACCGGCAGACCCAACAACGAGCGACTGGAATTCCTCGGCGACGCGCTGGTGAACCTGGCCGTCGCCGAATTGTTGTTCGATGCCCGCCCGCGCGCGGACGAAGGCGAATTGACCCGCCTGCGCGCGCAACTTGTCAGTGGCGCGGCATTGGCGGAACGCGCGCGTGCCCTCGGGCTGGGCGACGACCTGTTGCTCGGCCCGGGCGAACTGAAAAGCGGCGGCTTCCGCCGCGATTCGATCCTCGCCGATGCCTTCGAGGCGCTGGTGGCGGCGGTCTACCTCGACGGCGGTTTCGATGCTTGCCGGACATGGCTGCGCGCGATGTTCCGGGAAGCGGCGGAATCCGCCGGCAGCCCGGTCAAGGATGCCAAGACGCGCCTGCAGGAATGGTTGCAGGCGCAAGGCCGGCCGTTGCCGCAATATGAATTGCTGGCGGCGCACGGCGAGGAACATGCGCGCACTTTCGAAGTCGCCTGCGTGCTGGACGAACCGCAATCCGCGCGTTTCGAAGGTCGCGGCGGCAGCCGCCGGGCGGCCGAACAGGCGGCCGCGGAATCGGCGCTGGAAGCATTGGCGGAAGCGGGCAACGAACGGCAACGCGATGCCGGCTGACTTCGCATTCCGCTGCGGCACGGCGGCGTTGGTCGGTCGCCCGAACGTCGGCAAGTCCACGCTCCTGAACGCGCTGGTGGGCGAACGCGTGTCGATCGTCACGCCGCGTCCGCACACCACGCGCCATCGCATCCTCGGCGTGGTGACGAAGCCGGAAGGACAGATCCTCTATCTCGACACGCCCGGCATGCACGCGCAGGCCCGGCGCGCGATGAACCGCAGCCTCAATCGCGCGGTGCACGCCGCGCTCGCCGAAGCGGACGTGGTGGTGCAGGTGATCGAGGCCGGCCAATGGAACGACGAGGACGAAGCGGTGCATGCCGCGCTCGAATCCGTGCCCGCGGCGCGTCTGCTGGCATTGAACAAGTTGGACCGTGTTCGCGACAAGGCTGCGCTGTTGCCGTTCGTCGAGCAGCTCTGCGCCCGCCATGCGTACGAGGAAGTGTTCTGGCTGAGTGCGCAACGCGGTGAAGGCGTCGCGGAACTGGAGCGCGGCATCCTCGCGCGCCTGCCAGTACGCGAGGCGCTGCATGATCCGGACAGCTTTACCGACCGCAGCGAACGCTTCCTGGTCGCGGAACTGGTGCGCGAGCAGCTGATGCGCCAGCTCGGCGAAGAACTGCCGTACGCCACCACCGTGGAAATCGAATCGTTCAAGGATCGCGATGATGGTCTCGCGGAAATCGCCGCACTGATATGGGTGGAGCGTGAAGGCCAGAAGGCGATCGTGATCGGCGCCGGTGGCGAACGCCTGAAGAAGATCGGCAGCGCTGCGCGCCGCAACATCGAGGCATTGCTGGGGCGGCGCGCCTACCTGCGGTTGTGGGTGAAAGTTCGCGAAGGCTGGTCGGACGACGAGGCGGCGCTGAAGCGGTTCGGCTACGACTAGCGCGCGGAAATCGCGCGCCGCTTTGCCCGGAACGATCGCGCGGCGACAATCGGCGAACCCGACGAGCCCTGCGCAACCATGCGTGTCGAGAACCAGCCCGGCTACATCCTGCATGTGCGTGCCTGGCGCGAGACGAGCTTGTTGCTGGAAGCCTTCAGTCGCGACCACGGTCGCGTCGGTCTGCTCGCGCGCGGTGTGCGCACGCCGCGTGCCCGCATCCCGCGCGCCTCGCTGGAACCCTTCCAGTTGCTGGCTCTGGATTGGGCTGGCAGCGGGGAATTGCCGAACCTGCGTGCGGCGGAAGTCGATGTCGTGGCCGGTCGCTTCAGCGGCGAGACACTGTTCTCGGGGCTGTACGTCAACGAGCTGCTGGTGCGATTGACCGCGCGCCACGATCCGCATCCTGGATTGTTCGAACGTTATGACTCGTTGCTGCAGGAACTGGCGGCGACCGCATCGCTGGCGTGGACGCTGCGCCGATTCGAGCGCGACTTGCTGGCGGAACTGGGTTACGGATTGCTGCTCGATCGCGACGCATCCGGCACACCACTTTCGGCGGAGGCGGAGTACGTGTACGTGCCGGAACATGGCGCGGTGCCCGCGGACGCGCAATCGACCGGCCCGCGCATCCGCGGCGCGGCATTGTTCGCGTTGCACCGCGACGAGCTGCCGCAACCGGGCGATCTTGCCGCATTGCGTCGCATGTTGCGTGGCGTGATCCGCGTGCATCTCGGCCACGGCGAGTTGCGTGCGTGGCGCATCCTTGCCAAGACGACCCACGGGAAATAGTCGAAGCGCGGTTTCTCCCGCAGCGCTGCTCGCGCCCGACTTGCGTCAGCCGGCAGCGTTCTGGCGTAACGCCCGCAGCGTCGTTGCCAGGGTCCGACGGAAAGCTACCCCGCATTCGACGATGTGCTCCTGCTCGGCGGCCTGCAACGCATCCGACAAATCGACCGAGGCATGTTGCAGGGCCATTGCGCCACAAAATCCGCAAGCCGCGCGCAGGCGATGCAGGCGTCCCCGCAGTGCGTCGTGGTCGAGGCGCAGCCCTTCGAATTCGCCTTGCAGTGTTTGCAGTTCCACCGCGAACAATCCGCGCAGCGCCGCCAGCGTCGCCGCGTTGCCGCTCGCGGCCAGTCCGGCGTCGTCGTCGAGCACGCCGGTCGCGGCCGTTCCGGCCGGCAGACCGAATCCGGCCAGCGCCTTGCGCAGGGATGTCGCGTCCAGCGGTTTCACCAACACGCCGGCGAAGCCCGCCGCGCGCAATTGCGCGTGGATTGCCGCTTCCGGATCCGCGGTGGCCGCGATCGCGGGGGCATCGCGGGATGCGGCGGTGGCGTCTTCGCGCAAGACCAGAAGGACTTGGTCACCCGCCATGCGGGGCAGCGAACGATCCAGCACCAGCAGATCGAAACGCTCGCTCCGCGCGGCATCCAGCGCTTCCGCGCCATCGGCCACCGGCAAGACCGAGCATCCGAGCTGCCGCAGGGTTTCCGTCAGGAACACGCGGCTGACGGGGTCGTCTTCGGCCAGCAGGATATGCGGAGGGGCGGCTCGTGCCATACGGTTGCGTTAACCGGCATTCAATCCCGGCCGGCACAATCGCCGATCATGCACCGGCCCGCAACCCAGGCTGTCCCGTTCGCCGCGGTGGTCTTCGCGTCTTTGTGGCTGGTCGCGTGCGCCACCGCGCATGCGGCGATCCGCATGCAGGCGGACACACTGGAACTGCCCGGCGCCACGTTGAGCGGCGTGCAGCTCAGTCTCGCGCCCGGTGCGGATGGCCGCCCGCTGCTGCAGCTGCGCGCCGAGCGCGTGTCGGTGCCTGCACTCGGATGGAAGAACGTCGCCTTGGCTTTGTCGGGTGTTCCCGAACGCGACAACGGCAGCCAGTGGCGACTGGACGGCACGTTGGCGTTGAAGCGCGCGCCTGGTGGCGCCTTCACCGCGGCGAACGTGCAGATGCTGATCGACACGGATGCGGGCTCGCTGGACGCGAGGCTTGATCAACGCAACGGCGCGCTGCGCATGCTGATGCCGCTGGACCAGCCCAGTCATTGGCAATTGAGCCTGAAAGGGCTTCCGCTCGCATGGCTGCAGGGTGCGCTGGCGGCGGCGTGGAAGGGCGGCCGGCTCACCGCCGGCACGCTGGATGGCGAGATCGCGCTGGACCTGCCGCCCGAAGGCGCCAGGCTTTCGGGCCGTGTCGGCATCGCCGGCGCCGGCGTGGATTCGCAATCCGGCACGCTGGCCGCGCAGCAGCTTGCCGCGCGTGGCACTTTTTCGCTGGACACGGGTTCGCCGGATACGCATTTCTCTTTCGATGGCAGCCTCGATGGCGGGCAGGTGCTGCTGGGGCCGTTGTACGCGCAGTTGCCGGCGCACGCGGCGCAACTGCAACTGTCGGCGGATTTCGGTGCGCGCGGCATCGCCATCGATGCGCTGCACTTCGACGACGGCGATGCGTTGAACCTCGGGGGCAAATTGGCGTTCGATGCCGACGACACGCTCACAACCTTGCAGCTCGACCGTTTCGAGGCGCAGTTGCCGCAGGCGTATGCGCGTTACGGCAGCGCGTGGCTGGCGACGTTGGGCTGGAAGGATCTGGACACCGACGGCGCGCTTTCCGGATCGATCGCGTTGGCGAACGGCGTTCCTTCCCGATTCGCGTTGCATGCGCAGCGTCTGAGCGTGGACGACGCGGCCGGAAGGCTCGCGCTGCACGGCCTGGACGGCGATCTGGACTGGGACGCGAGCGCGACGCGTCCGGCGAGCACGCTGTCATGGCAATCGCTGGCGTTCTACAAGTTGCCGTTCGGTGCGACGCGCCTGCAGTTCCGCAGCGACGGCGGGGCGCTCACGCTGGTGGCGCCGGCACAGGCATCGTTGTTGAACGGCGAGTTGTCCCTGCAGCAACTGGTCTGGCGGCCGGCCGCGGACAAGCAGGATCGCGTCAATGCCGCGTTCGCGGTCACCGGCATCGACGTCGGCGCGTTGTGCAAGGTGTTCGGCTGGCCGCAATTCGGCGGCACGCTGGGCGGTGCGGTGCCGGCGTTGAGCTACGACGGCGACCGCATTGCATTCGAGGGCGGCCTGTCGATGAACGTGTTCGATGGCTTCGTCGATGTGACGAGCCTGTCGCTGCAGCAACCGTTCGGCGTGGCGCCGGTGCTGAGCGCCGACATCGACCTGCGCCAACTCGATCTCGCGGGATTGACGGGCGTGTTCGACTTCGGCTCGATCACCGGCAAACTCGACGGCGCCATCCACGGCCTGAAACTGGTGGACTGGCAACCGGTGGCGTTCGACGCGGATTTGCACGCCGACGCCGGCGGACGCATCAGCCAGCGCGCACTGAAAAGCCTGACTTCGGTGGGCGGTGGCGGCATCGCCGCCGGCATCCAGGGCCTCGCATTGAACCTGTTCAAGACCTTCGGTTATTCGCGCATCGGGCTGAGCTGCGTGCTGCGCTCGGAAGTGTGCACGATGGGCGGGCTGGAACCGGCCGGCAATGACGCGCAGGCGGGCTACACTATCGTCGACGGCAGCGGCCTGCCGCACATTTCCGTGATCGGCCACGAACGCCAGGTCGACTGGAACACGCTGGTGGATCGCCTCAAGGCGGCCACCGAAGGCAATGGGCCGGTGATCAAGTAAACCGAAGGACGTTTTTTGAAAATGCGGCAGGGTTGGCCGCTTCCAGGCGCAGGATGCGCATGACGGAGAACGAGATGCGCAAATTCACGCTGACCACATTGTTCGCGCTGCTCGCCGGCTGCGTCACCATCAATGTCTATTTCCCGGCCGCCGCCGCGCAGGCAGCCGCGGACAAGATCATCAGCAACGTGATCGGCCCGGATGCCGCGTCGCCGGCGCCGGCTTCCTCGGCGCCGCAACAGCCCGCGTCATCGAATCCGTCCGGCGGCGGTCGCGGCGTGCCGCTGGCGGCGCGCGTGCTGGATGCGCTGGTCCCGGCCGCCTCCGCCGCCGAGAGCCAGCCCGACATCAACATCCACACGCCGCAGATCGAGGCGATCCAGTCGCGCATGCGCGCGCGCTACGAAGGCACGCTGCAGGGCTTGCTGGATTCCGGCGCGGTCGGCTACACCAGCGACGGCATGATGGCCGTGCACGACGCCGCCAAGGCGCCGCTCGCGCAACGCGCGCAGATGAATTCCGCGGTGGCGGATGAAAACCGCGATCGCGCCGCGCTGTACCAGCAGATCGCCGTCGGCAACGGACATCCCGAGTGGGAAAAGCAGATCCGGCAGATCTTCGCAAAACAGTGGATCGACCGCGCGCACGCGGGTTGGTATTACCAGGATGCCTCGGGTGCCTGGCGCAGGAAATGACCGCGGTGCGCATCGCCGCGCGATCCGCGCAGGCGCGTCTCGTATAATGACGAAGCCCGGACTCTGATCCGGGCTTTGTTTTTCCCGATGCGAAACGCCGAATTCGAAATCGACATCACCGACCTCAGCCACGATGGCCGCGGCGTCGCGCGCGTGGCCGGCAAGGCCGTGTTCGTGGCCGATGCCTTGCCGGGCGAACGCGTGCGCGCGCGCGTGCTGCGCAGGCACCGGCAATTCGACGAAGCGCAATGCATCGAAGTATTGCAGGCGTCGCCCGATCGCGTGCCGCCGCGTTGCCCGCATTACGGCACCTGCGGCGGCTGCGCGCTGCAGCATCTGGCGCCGGTGGCGCAGATCGTCGCCAAGCAACGCGTGCTGGCGGAAAATTTCGCGCGCATAGGCAAGGTCGAGCCGCGCCACTGGTTGCCGGCGTTGACGGCCGAGCCGTGGGGCTATCGCCGGCGCGCGCGCCTGTCGGCGAAGCTCGTGCCGAAGAAAGGCCGGACATTGGTGGGCTTCCGCGAACGCGATTCACGCTTCGTGGCGGACCTGTCGCGTTGCGAAGTGCTGGATCCGTCGCTCGGCGAAAAGCTGGGCGCCCTCGGCGAATTGCTGAACGCGATGGAGGGCGCGGCGGCGATCCCGCAGATCGAGTTTTCCGCGGGCGACGATGCGCGCGCGCTGGTGTTCCGGCACCTGCAACCGCTATCGGCCTCCGATCTCGGGAAACTCGCGGCTTTCGGCAAGGAACACGGTTTCGCCATCCTGCTGCAACCCGGCGGCGTCGACAGCGTGCACGCGCTCGCCGAACAGGTGCGCCTGCACTATGCGTTGCGCGAGTACGACCTGGATCTCGATTTCCTGCCGCTGGATTTCGTGCAGGTCAACGCGCGCTTGAATGAGCGCATGATCGCGCATGCCCTCGCATTGCTTGACCCGCAACCGGCGGATCGCGTGCTCGACCTGTTTTGCGGCTTGGGCAATTTCTCGCTTCCGATCGCGCGGCGCGCGGGCGACGTATGCGGCGTGGAAGGCGACGCCGGCCTGATCGAACGCGCGCGCGCCAATGCGGTGCGCAATGGCCTGTCGAACGCGGAATTTCAGGTCGGCGACCTCTCGCTGGATCCGCGCGGCGCGGCATGGGCGCGCGCGCCGCGCGACAAGTGGCTGCTCGATCCACCGCGCACCGGCGCCGCGGCCCTGCTGGAACATCTTCCGGCCAAATCGGTGCGTCGCGTGGTGTACGTGTCGTGCCATCCGGGATCGCTGGCACGCGACGCCGGCACGCTGGTGCACCGTCACGGTTTCGCGTTGCGTTGCGCGGGCGTGATGGACATGTTTCCGCATACCGCGCATGTGGAGTCGATCGCGTTGTTCGAACGCGCGGCATGAGTGCAAGCGGCGGCGCGATGCGGCATGATGCGACCCTCTTGCACGGAATCCGCCCATGCTGGTGATCGGACTCGAAGGCCTGCAACTCTCCGCGCGCGACGAGGAACGGCTGTCCGCACCGGAAGTCAGCGGTGCGATCCTGTTCTCGCGCAATTTCGCGTCGCGCGCGCAGCTCGATGAACTGATCGCCGAAATCCGCGCGCTGCGTGACGATCCGTTCCCGATCTGCGTCGACCAGGAAGGTGGCCCGGTGCAGCGCTTCAAGAGCGACGGGTTCACGCGGTTGCCGCCGCTGGCGCGCATCGGCGCGCTGCACGACCGCGATCCCGCCGCCGCGGTGCGCGCGGCGGAAACGCATGCATGGTTGATGGCCAGCGAGCTGCGCGCGTGCGACGTCGATCTTTCGTTCGCGCCCGTGCTGGACCTGAAACGCGGCAACCGGGTCATCGGCGAACGCGCCTTCCACGCCGATCCGGGCGTGGTCGGCGAAATCGGCATGGCGTATCTGCGCGGCATGCGTTCGGCCGGCATGGCGGGCACGCTCAAGCATTTCCCCGGACACGGCACGGTGCTTGAAGACACGCACGTGGAAGCGGCGCGCGATCCGCGCGACCTGCAGGCGTTGCGAGGCAGCGACCTGGCCCCGTTCGCGGACGGTTTCGCCGCCGGCGCCGAAGCCGTTATGCTGGCGCATGTCACCTACCCCGCGATCGACGCGGAGCCGGCCGGTTATTCGAAGGTGTGGATCCGCGACATCCTGCGCGGCGAATACGGTTTCCGCGGCCTGGTTTTCAGCGACGACATCGGCATGGCCGCGGCGGAATCGGCGGGTGGCGTCGGCGCGCGCGCCGACGCCCACCTGGACGCCGGTTGCGATCTCGTCCTGGTGTGCGCGCCCAGGCTGGTGGACGAAACGATCGTCGCGGTGCGCGGACGCGCGCCCTGCGAACCCGATCGCGTCGCCGCGCTGTGCGGTGCGGCGGCCGGAGACTGGCAATCGCTGATCGACAATCCGCAGCACCGGGCGGCCATCGCTTCGACGCGCAAGCTCGAACTATCCGTCGGCGCGGAACGCGTGGCATGACGGAACATCATCTCGCGCAAGCATTGGAGTCGGCGGAACTGGTCCACGACCGCACGGTGCTCGAGGCCGCGGTCGCGCGCATGGGCGGGCAGCTCACGCGCACGCTCGATGGCGAGCGCGCCCTGTTCCTGACAGTGATGCACGGCGGGTTGATCTTCGCCGGCCAGTTGGCGTTGTCGATCGGAAGCGACCTGCAGTTCGACTACGTGCACGCCACGCGTTACCGCGGCGGCACGCAGGGCGGCCAGCTGCAATGGCGGCGACGCCCCGAAGCGCCGATGCGCGACCGCAGCGTGATCCTGGCCGACGACATCCTCGACGAAGGCAATACGCTGACGGCGTTGCGCGACGCTTGCCTGGCTGAAGGCGCGCGTCGTGTATTGATCGCGGTGTTGTGCGAGAAGCGCCATGACCGGCGCGTGCCGGGCCTTGTCGCGGATTTCGTCGGTGTGCAGGTGCCGGACCGCTACGTGTTCGGGTACGGCATGGATTATCACGAGCGGGGCAGGAACCTGCCCGGCATCTACGCATTGCGCGAAGGCTGACATGCAGGGAATCGATCTGGCCATCATCGGCGGCACCGGGCTGTATGCGTTCCCGGAGCTCGCCGATGTCACGCGGCACGAAGTCGCGACGCGCTGGGGCGCGCCGTCCGCGCCGATCGTCAGCGGCGATCTCCGCGGCCGGCGCGTGGCGTTCCTGGCGCGGCACGGCGAGGGGCACACCATCGCGCCGCACCGCATCAATTACCGCGCCAACATCGCCGCGCTGCAAGAACTGGGCGCACACCGCATCGTGGGTATCAATGCGGTGGGCGGCATCCGCGCCGACATGGGGCCGCGCGCGATCGTGCTGCCGGACCAGCTGATCGATTACACCCACGGTCGCGCCGGCAGTTTCTGCGATGCCGAAGGCGAACCGGTATTGCACATCGACTTCAGCGAACCCTACGACGCCGGGCTGCGCGGCGCGCTGCTGGCTGCGGCGCGGCGCGCGGATGTGCCGGTGGTCGATGGGGGTTGCTACGGCGCCACGCAGGGACCGCGTCTGGAAACCCGCGCGGAGATCGCACGCCTGCGCCGCGACGGCTGCGACCTGGTCGGCATGACCGGCATGCCGGAAGCCGCGCTGGCGCGCGAGCTGGGCGTGCCGTATGCGTGCCTCGCGCTGGTCGCCAACTGGGCCGCCGGCTGCGACCCGCAGGCCAGCCAGATCAGCCTCGAGGAAATCCACTCGCACCTTGCCGCCGCGACCGCATGGGTGCCCCGCATCGTCGCCGCCCTGCTGGGCGATTGAGGCACGTGCGAATCCGCACATTCCGTCCACGCGGCGCTTGATCGCGCGCTGCCCCTTGGCGATACTCGGCCCGCGCTGGGGCGCGCGGGGAGCGGCACCGGGACAACCGGCGGGTGCGATCGTTGCGGATCCGCGCCGCGCCGTCAGGACGACAACCGCGAAGCCTTGCAGCGCTCGTCTCTCGCATCGAGGTTTCGCCAATGTCCACCGGTACGGTCAAGTGGTTCAACGACGCCAAGGGGTTCGGGTTCATCGCGCCCGAAGACGGCGGGGAAGATGTTTTCGTGCATTTTTCGGCGATCAACGCACAGGGATTCCGCAGCCTGCAGCAAGGTCAGCGCGTCAGTTTCGAGGTCGTGCAGGGCGCGAAAGGTGCGCAGGCCGCCGCCGTGACGCCACTGTCTTGACCGGGCCCGAGCCGTTGCCCGACGGCGGCGCAGTGCGCCCGGATATCCGTCGCCGCCCGTTTGCGTCGTGCAACGGGGAAGCGCACGCGTGCGCTGGTTGAACGCCTCGCAAGATGACGCCGCGCGCGAGGCACCTGCGGCGCGCCCGCAGGTGCATGCGGCGCTGTTGCGGCGGATCGCCGGCGCGCTGGAATCGATCCGACGCCGCGACCAGCGCTGCCTGCTGTTGCGATTGCAGCTCGACGGATTCGATCAGCTGCAGGACGGGACCCTGCTCTCCGCCGTATCGCGCGTCGTGGCGGAGCGCCTGCAGCGTCGGGTGCGCGCGGACGAACTGCTGGCACGCAGTGCCCTGCACGAATTCACCGTGGTCACGCGTGGCATCGACGTGTTCCCGCCCACCGCGGGAGCTTCGATCGCACAGCGCCTGGTCGACGGTCTCGCGCAGCCCTGCGGCGTGGAAGGCGCGCGCGTCCAGCTCGGCCTGCGCATCGGCATCGCCAGTTTTCCGGACGACGGACGCGATGCGGAGTCCCTGCTGCTCGCCGCCAGTCGCGCCTTGCATGGCGCGCACCGCGCCGGCGAGGCGTGGCGTTTCGCGGCGCGCCTTCCCGGCAAGCGCGACATGGTCGACGACGGGGATTAGTCCCGGTCGCGGATCACCAGGAGGCGTCGTTCGGTCATGTCCTCGATCGCGTAGCGCACGCCTTCGCGGCCGAGGCCCGAAAACTTCGTGCCGCCGTAAGGCATGTTGTCGACGCGGAAGCTGGGTATGTCGCCGACCACCACGCCGCCTTCCGCCAGCGTGTCCCATGCCTGCATCGCATGGGCGAGATCGTTGGTGAACACGCCGGCCTGCAGCCCGTAATCCGAATCATTGACGATCCGCAGCGCTTCGTCGAAGTCGTCGAACTTCGCCAGCAGCGTGACAGGGCCGAATGCTTCCAGGCGCTCGATCTTCGCCTTGCGCGGCACGTGCTCGAGCACCGTCGCTTGCAGCATGTTGCCCTCGCGGCCGCCACCGCAGAGGATTTTTGCGCCGGCTTTCTTCGCCTCGACGATCCAGCCTTCCAGCCGTTTCGCCGCGGCTTCGTCGATCATCGGGCCGAGGAAAGTGTCCGGGTTTTTCGGATCGCCGGCCTTGAGTTTCTTCGTCGCCGCGACGAAGCGGCGTTTCACTTCGTCGTGGAGCGAGGCATGCACGAGGATGCGCTGCACCTTGATGCAGCTCTGGCCCGACTGGTAGAAGCTGCCGGAAATCAGCCGTTCGATCACGAAGTCCAGGCGATCGCGCTGGTCCGCATCGACGATGCATGCGGCATTGCCGCCCAGTTCCAGCACGACTTTCTTGCGGCCCGCGCGCGCCTTGAGTTGCCAGCCAACCTGGCCGCCGGTGAACGACAGCAGTTTCAGGCGTTCGTCCTCGACGAACGGGCCGGCGTCCTCGATGGCGCAAGGCAGGATCGAGAACGCGCCTTTCGGCAAGTCGGTTTCCGCCAGCACGCCGCCGATGATCAGCGCGCCGACCGGCGTCTTCTCGGAAGGCTTCAGCACGAACGGGCAACCCGCGGCGATCGCCGGCGCGACCTTGTGCGCGACCAGGTTCAACGGGAAGTTGAACGGCGTGATGAAGGAGCATGGTCCGAGCGGCACGCGCTTGACGAAACCGCGGTAGTTTCGGGTGCGCTCGGAGATTTCCAGGTTGACGATTTCGCCGTTGATGCGCAGCGATTCGTCGGCCGCGATGCGGAAGGTGTCGATCAGCCGCGCGACTTCGCCTTGCGAATCCCTGATCGGCTTGCCGGCTTCCACGCACAGTGCGTAAGCGAGCTCGTCGCGGCGTTCGGAAAAACGCGCGACGCAATGTTCCAGCACCGCGCTGCGCCGGTACGGTTTCATCGCTGCCATCGGCGCGGCGGCCTTCGCTGCTGCCGCGATGGCGCGTTCGATCGTTTCCGCATCGGCCAATGCCACGCGCGTGGCGATCGCGCCGGAATACTTGTCGCGCACTTCCAGCCCGGCGTTCGGCTGCAGGGCCTCGTTGGCGAGGTACAGCGGATAGCGCGCGGCGAATCTTGGCGCGCGCGAAACGGAAGTGCGGGGCACGGCGGACTCCGTGATGCGGAGGAAACGGCAAGCCTAGGCCGTCCCGCGTTAACCGTCCGTGTGCGGGTCGCGCACGCGCAGCGGCAAGTCGCCGTCGTGCAGGCGCGCGGTCAGTTCGGTTCCCGGCGATACGTCGCGTGCGGAACGCAAGGCCTGCCCCTTTTCGTCGAACAGGATCGCATAACCGCGTTCCAGCGTGGCCAGCGGGCTGATGGCTTGAAGCGCACGTGCGAGCGTGGCCACGCGCTGCGCATCGCGTTGCGCCGACTGCGCCCATGCGCCCTGCAATTGTTGCCGCAGCCGCGCCGTGTCGCGCGCGAGTTGCGGCAGCCGGCGCGACGGATGCGTGTTGCGCAGGCGCGCGTGCAGGTGCGCCAGTCGCGTGCGCACCGCCTGCACGTCCGCGATGGTGCCGCGCTGCATGCGCCCGTGCAGGGCAGCGAGTCGTTCGCGCCCGTGCAGCAGCCGTTGCTGCGGATGCCGTGCAGCCAGTCGCGCCTGCAGGTGATCCAGCCGTTGCATGCGCGATTGCTGGCGATGCCGCCACGTGTTTTCCAGGCGCGCGCGCTGTGCCGCCAACGCATCCATCAGCGCCTGCGTGTCCGGCAACAGCAATTCCGCGGCCGCCGATGGCGTGGCCGCGCGCAGGTCGGCGACGAAATCGGTGATGGAAAAATCGATTTCGTGGCCGACCGCACTGACCACCGGAACCGTGCTGGCCGCGACCGCACGCGCCACGGCTTCGTCGTTGAAGGCCATCAGGTCTTCCAGCGAGCCGCCGCCGCGCGTCAGCAGCAGCACGTCATGGCGTCCGCTGCGCGACGCGGCCTGCAGCATTGCGACGATGGCGACGGGCGCCTCGCGTCCCTGCACCGGCACCGGCAGGATTTCGATTTCGCTCAGCGCGAACCGCCGCCGCGCGACCGCCAGCACGTCGCGCACCGCGGCGCCGCTGGGCGAGGTGATCACGCCGATCCGGCGCGGCCATCGCGGCAGCGCGCGCTTGCGCTGCGCGTCGAAGAGGCCTTCCGCCTGCAACTTCGCCTTCAGCAGTTCGAACGCGCGCCGCAACGCGCCTTCGCCGGCTTCCTCCATGTGTTCGACGACGAGCTGGAATTCGCCGCGCGCCTCGTACAGGCTGACGCGCGCGCGCGCCAGCACGTGCGCACCGTCCGCGGGACGGAAACGCAGCCATGTGCTGCGCGGCTTGAACATCGCGCAACGTACCTGTGCTGCCGCGTCCTTGAGCGTGAAATACAGGTGTCCGGAGGCCGGCCGCGCGACGTTCGACAACTCGCCCTCGATCCACACCAGCGGCAACGCGCCTTCGATCAGCTCGCGCACCAGGCCGTTGAGCATCGAGGGCGTGAGGATCTCGCGTTCCCGGGGTTCGACGACCTCGTTCATGGCGGCGCGCCGTTCTTGCGCGATGGCGTGCGCGTGTTTTTCCAGGCGCGCGCTGCCAGCGCGACCGCCAGCCACAGTGCGAGCAACCCGAGCGGCCACGCGATCACTCGCGGCCACAGCGCCGCAATTGCTGCGAGCCCCAGCAAGAGCAGCGTGCCGCCGACCAGCGAACCGGTCACGTCGTCATCGAGCACGCGATGGCTGCGGAATGCCGTGCCGACCGAGTTGGCCAGGCGGATCGCGCTGGCCGCGCCGCGTCCCGCGCTGCCGCGCGCGCCCGGCCGTCCGCGCGGTTCCCGCGGGCGCGGCACCGCCCTGGGATCGCGACGGATGCGCGAGTGCGAAAGCACGATCTCGGTGGCGTTCTGCAAGTCGCTTTCGTATTGCGCGGCGAGTCGTGCGGCGAAGTCCCCGTTTTCGACCGCAACGTCGATTTCGCAATTGCCGAGCCAGCTCGCGATATTGAGATTGGTGGAGCCCACGCGCGCCCAGCGCGAGTCGGCGATCGCGGTCTTGGCGTGCAGCATCGAGCCGTTCCATTCGAACACGCGCACGCCGGCCATGAGCAACGGGCGATAGCCGCCGCGCGACATCGCCGCGACCGCGGGGATGTCCGAGGAACCTGGCACCAGCAGGCGCACGTCCACGCCGTCGGCGGCCGCGTTCTGCAGCGCACGCACGTAGGGCGCCACGCCGACGAAATAGGCATCGGTCAGCCACAGGCGTTCGTGCGCGAGCGCGGCCACCAATTGGTCCAGCCGATAGGTGCCGGGACTGCCGGGGTGCGCGGGGATCACGCGCAGGTCGGCGGCACCCGCGTTCGCGTCGGAGGGCACCAGCAAACCGTCGGGCAGCGGATCGCCGAGCGTGGCCCATGTCTGCGCGAAGGCCGTCTCGACTTCGCCGACGCCGGGTCCGCGCAGCGCCACGCCGGTGTCTCGCCATGGCGGAATGCCGCGCTGCGCGTCGCCCAGCCACTTGCCGCTGAGGCAGACGCCGGAAACGAAGGCGAGCCGGCCATCGACGCTCAGCAATTTGCGATGGTCGCGGTTGATCCAGCCGAACGGGCTGAGCGGGTCGAACGGATTCCACACGCGCGTTTCGCCGCCGGCCTCGCGCAGCGGTTGCCAGAAGGCATCGCTGCACTGGCCGAGGCAGCCCATCCAGTCACGCGAAAGATAGACCTTCACGCCCGCGCGCGCGCGTTCGCACAGCGCGTCGAGGAACGCCTGCCCGATGTCGTCGGCGCGGATGATGTAGTTGGCGAGCAGCACGTACTGCCGCGCATCCCTGATCGCGGCCAGCCACGCGTCGAAATGCGCGCGCGCGTCGATCAACAATTCGATCGCGTTGCCGCTGGTCAATGGCGCACCCGCGGCGCGCGAGAGCGCCTGCTCGGCGAGGGACCGGAAGTCGGGCGTGCTGGTCGTGCCTGGCATCCATGGAGTCTAGGCACGGCGCGCCCAAAGCGCCAACGGGGCGTAACCGCTAGACTAGCGACGGCATGCCATGCGCGGCCAAGAGGACGTGATGCAAGACAGCCATGCGCGCCTGATCGAGGGATTGCCGCAGCGTTCCGAGCCGGACCGCGGGCGGCCGTCGAACGCGCGCGCGGTGCGCGAACTGGTCACGCACCTGCCACTGGCGAATCCTTCGCAGTCGGCGCGCGACATCTCCGACCTGCTGGAACAGATGCTGGCCACGCGCTGGTCCGGCGGCGAGCGCGTGGACGCGCTGGAAGCCATCCGCGTGCCGGTGATCGGTTTGTGCGAAGGCATCGAACAGCAACTGGGCGTGGAATCGCATCCGATGCCGCCGGCCAAGGAACGGCTGGTGGAAACCGCCAGCGGATTCCATCGCGCGCTGGCATTGAATTACACCCTTGCGCTGTACGAGCTGTGCGCGCCGGACGGCAAGCTACCGATGTTCAAGGGCAAGGCCGCGGCCACCGCCGCGGTGCGGGCGTTGCATCACCTCGGCATCGTGTTGCAATGGTGTTACCGGCTGTACCGTACCCCGCCGGCGGGCATGTGGCGACGCGCGCATGCGCTGCACGCCTTCGCCGAGGACATCGGCGTGGCCGACAAGCCGGTCGCCGATCCGCTGCCGGACGGCGCGGAGCTCGACGCCAACCAGGCCTACACGCATGCGCTGTTGCTGGCGCTTTCCAATCCCTACCGTTTTTCGCCGAAGGAGCTGCGCGATGCCTGGCTGTTGACGCGCGCCTTCGCACCGCATTGCGCGCCGATGCGACACGGTGGCGCGGGCATCGCCGTGGACGAGAACAGCGATGAAGGCCCGGGCTACGTGCCGGAAGAACGCGCAATCGCCAGCGGCGGGATCCTTTCCCTGGACCTCGCGTCGTTGAAGCGATTCCTGGAGGAACACGCCGCGCTGCAACCGCCGGGCACCGGCCACCTCAGTTTCCGCCAGCGCGGCGCGCCCGGCATCGACGCCTCGATCGCATTCCTGCATCGCCTGCGTTCCAGCTGGACGGGTGCCGCGGAACGAGGTTTCGTGCGGGTGGAGGCGGGGCATGCACTGGACGCGGTAATCGGCTTGCACGCCTTGCACTACATGCTGGCCGGCAATGCGGATTTCGGCGCCTTCATGCAAGGCCTGCGCGGCGGCGCGATCACGTTGAGTTCGCGCGAACACGCCGCTGCGTGGACCAGCGGCACCGACAACACGCGACCGCAAGTGCTGAGCGGCCACGTGCTCGACCAGAGCCTCGGCGGTTATCGCCTGCAATTGCGCGCCGACGGCGCCTTGCGCATCCGCGTGGGCGAAGTGATCGGCCTGGCGCCGACGGCGGAGCCCGGCGATCCGCAGGACTGGATGGCGGGCCTGATCCGCTGGCTGCGCACCGGCGATGACGGCATCTACGCAGGCGTCGAGCTGCTGGCGCGCCGCGCGCGCGCCGCGGGCGTGCGCCTCGCGGTCGGCGCGGACGACGAAATGCACGCGCCGCAGCGCGCGGTGCTGATCCCGGATCGCAGCGATGCCGCGCTGCCCTCGCTGCTGGTCGCGCACCTGTTCGACACGCTGGCGTCTGAAGTGGAAGTCACCACGCCGGCCGATCCGACCGACTGGGCCTCACGGGCCGGCGTGCACACGTATGCCGTTGCTGCGGTCGAGGAACTCAGCGCCACCTATTACCGGGTCAGCCTCGCGGAAACGAAGATGGCCGAGGTTGCGGAAGTGGTGGAAGACAAGGGATCGGACGGCGGGGAATCATGAACGACGCCGCGTTTTCACCGATGCGCCGCGTCAGCGTCGGCGTGCGCATCGGTCGCGTGCAGGTCGGCGGCGACGCGCCGATCGTGGTGCAGTCGATGACCAACACCGACACCGCCGACGCGGTCGCGACCGCGAAGCAGGTGGCGGAACTGGCGCGCGCGGGATCGGAGCTGGTGCGCATCACGGTCAACACGCCGGCCGCTGCCGCGGCGGTGCCGAAGATCCGCGAACGCCTGGACATGATGGGCGTGGACGCGCCGCTGATCGGCGACTTCCACTACAACGGCCATCAACTGCTGCGCGACGAGCCCGCCGCCGCCGAGGCGCTGGCTAAATACCGCATCAACCCCGGCAATGTCGGCTTCGGCAAGAAGCGCGACACGCAATTCGCCGACATCATCGACATCGCGCTGCGCCACGGCAAGCCCGTGCGCATCGGCGTCAACTGGGGTTCGCTCGACCAGTCGCTGCTGGCGGCGTTGATGGACGAGAACCACGCGCGCAGCACGCCGTGGGACGCCGCGCGCGTCGGCCGCGAGGCGCTGATCCGCTCCGCGCTGGATTCAGCCGCGCGCGCCGAAGAACTCGGCATGGCGCGTGATCGCATCATCCTCTCGTGCAAGGTGTCCGGCGTGCAGGAACTGATCGCGGTGTACCGCGACCTCGCCGCGCGCTGCGACTACGCGCTGCACCTCGGTCTCACCGAAGCCGGCATGGGGTCGAAGGGCATCGTCGCGTCCAGCGCCGCGCTCGCCGTGTTGCTGCAGGAAGGCGTCGGAGACACCATCCGCATCTCGCTGACGCCGGAGCCCGGCGAATCGCGCACGCGCGAGGTGATCGTCGCGCAGGAACTGCTGCAGACCATGGGCCTGCGCGCCTTCACGCCGCTGGTGACGGCCTGCCCCGGTTGCGGACGCACCACCTCGGAATTCTTCCAGGAACTCGCCAAGGTCGTGCAGGACCACGTGCGCGCGAAGATGCCGGAGTGGCGCCTTAAATACGACGGCGTGGAAAACCTGACGCTGGCGGTGATGGGCTGCGTGGTCAACGGCCCCGGCGAATCGCGCCACGCCGACATCGGCATTTCGCTGCCCGGCACCGGCGAGGCGCCCGCCGCGCCGGTGTTCATCGACGGCAAGAAGGCGATGACCTTGCGCGGCGAAAACATCGCGCACGAATTCGTCGGCATCGTCGAGGACTACGTGGCGAAGAAGTATCGACCAAGGCTCGATGCCCAATGACATCCGCACTCAGACCGGCAAACAAGTTTTGGTTGTTCGTGCGGCTAGTGATACTGGTGGCAACGGCATGTTCTGCGCCATATCTATATAACCTTGGACATGCGGATTTTGACAAATATGGGGTATCGATCAAATCAATCCTGCTCTTGGCGGGGTTTTGCGTGTTCGGAATCGTATTCGTGATTTTCATTCAGTATTTGAATCCATATTCAGCTGATAAGTGGCAGAAGCCGTCCTTGTTTTCGAATTTTTACGACTACAGGCAACCGATTCAAATCTTTCACTTTGAAGCATGGATGCTCGGCGTGCTTGCTCTTTCCATGGCGATCTATACGGTATTGATTGGCTCACACAGTATGGCGTTCTTGTTCTTCTTGACTATCGCGATAGGCACATATCTGGGAACGAGGCTGTCCATGTGGTTGTTCAAAGATAAGTTCTCTACAGACGCCGGCTCTTGAGGAAACGAAGTGGCACTGGAAATGCGCACCGAATGCGAACGCTGCCGGGCGCCGACCGCGAAAGAGGGCGAGGCCTACATCTGCACGTTCGAATGCACGTTCTGTGCGGACTGCAGCGACGAGATGGCGTACGTTTGCCCGAATTGCGGCGGCGAGCTGGCGCGGCGTCCACGGCCGGCGCGCGCGGTGGATCGGGATTGATCCTTCCGGTTTTCCGCCGCCATGCGCCGGGGTCGCCGGCACAACACAATTGTTCGCTTTCCGGCGACGCTGTCGGCGTTGTTGCAGCCGGCGCGCTCGGCTAGTCTGCGTGCCGATGCCGAACGCCCAAGACTTGCCGCCTTTCATCGTCGCGATTCCCGCGCGCTTCGGTTCCACGCGGCTGCCGGGCAAGCCGTTGCGCATGCTCGGCGAATGCACGCTCGTCGAACACGTCGCCCGGCGCGCGCTCGAGGCCGGCGCGCACCGCGTGGTGGTGGCGACCGATGACGCGCGCATTGCGCAGGCGCTGGATGGCACCGCGGTGGATGTCTGCATGACCCGCGACGACCATGTTTCCGGCAGCGACCGCCTGGCCGAATGCGCGGCGAAACTCGGTTGGCCGGATGCCGCCGTCGTGGTCAATCTGCAGGGCGATGAACCGTTCGCGCCGGCCTCCGGCATCCGCGAGGTCGCGCGCGCGCTGGCGGAAGACGACGCGCCGATGGCGACGCTGGCGACGCCGGTCGAAAACGCGGCGCAGTTGTTCGATCCGAACGTTGTGAAAGTCGCGTGCGATGCGCGCGGCCGCGCATTGTATTTCTCGCGCGCGCCGCTGCCGTGGGCGCGCGATGCCTTCGCGCAGGGTCGTGATGCGCTGCCGTCCGGCGTGCCGTTCCTGCGGCACATCGGCATCTACGCCTATCGCGCCGGGTTCCTGAAAACCTTCTCCGGGCTCGTCGCCACGCCGCTGGAACGCGCGGAATCGCTGGAACAATTGCGCGCGCTGGAGCACGGCTTCGCCATTTCCGTCAGAATCGCGCCCGAATCGTTTCCTCCCGGCATCGACACCGACGCCGATCTTGTCGCCGCGCAGGCCGCGCTGGCGCGGAGCCATGCATGAATCTTGAAGTCGCCCACGCCGATTCCGCGGACCTGCCGGATTTCCCGGCGGACCTCGAGTGGGTCAACGCGCGCGAACCGGGCAGCCTGCGCGCGTTGCGCGGCCGCGTGGTTCTGCTGTGGTTCTGGAGCTACGACTGCGTCAACTGCATCAACATGCTGGCAGGCTTGCGGCAACTTGAGAACAAATACCAGGGTCGATTGGCGGTGCTGAGCGTGCACACGCCGAAATATCCGGCGCAGCAGCCCAACGAGGCGGTGCTGAAGGCGGCCAACCGCAACCAGATGCGGCATCCGGTGGGCAACGACGCGCAGTGGCGCGCATGGCAGCAATACGGCATCGACGCGTGGCCCACCGCGGTGT
The DNA here is from genome assembly GCA_035552915.1 of Rhodanobacteraceae bacterium. Taxonomy (GTDB): domain Bacteria; phylum Pseudomonadota; class Gammaproteobacteria; order Xanthomonadales; family Rhodanobacteraceae; genus 66-474. Next base: position 106,821 of record DATNEQ010000023.1, on the reverse strand, counting down.
TGATCGACGCCGAAGGCCGGCCGGTCGGGCGGTTCGTGGGCGAGGCCGCGTTGCGGCGCATCGACGACACCATCGCCGCGCTGCTGGAAAACGCGACGACGCGCCAGCCGCAAGCCGAAGCGCACGAGGTCGAAGCGTTCCGCAGCGAGCCGCGCATGCCGCTGCGATTTCCCGTGCACGCGCTCGCCACCGCGGGCAAGCTTTACGTCAGCGACACCGGCCATCACCGTATCCTCGAATGCACGCATTCGGGACGGATCCTGCGCCAGTTCGGTTGCGGCAACGCTGGTTACTGGGATGGCGACAGCGCCGATGTCGGTTTCAACGCGCCGCAGGGCCTGGCGATCACCGCCGACGCGTTGTACGTGGCCGATACCGGCAATCATTGCGTGCGGCGCATCCGCCTGCTGAGCGGCGCAGTGGAAACGTTGCTCGGCAGCGGTGCCTGCGGATACGAAAGCCCGCATCCGATCGGCAAGCCGGTCTCGGTGAGCGCACCCACCGCACTGGCGGTGGCGGACGACCGCGTCTACATCGCGCTGGCGGGCCAGCACCAGATCTGGTGCCTCGACCTGCGCGCGCTCACGCTGGAAAAACTGGCCGGCAATGGCCGCTGCGGCGTGCGCGATGGCGGCGGACCCGAAGCACGCCTGGCGCAACCGTCCGCACTGGCCGCAATTCCCGGCACGTTGCTGATCGCGGATGCGGCGGGCAACGCCATTCGCCAGTTGCGATTGTCCGACTTCGCGCTCGGCACGCTCGCGGGCGGCGCGCCGTACGACTTCGGCAACCTCGATGGCCCCGGCAGGCAGGCGCGCTTCGCGCATCCCTGCGGGATCGCCGTGGACGGCATGTCCGCCTATGTCGCCGACAGTTTCAACAACCGCATTTGCGTGGTGAACGTGCATACCGGCGAAACGGCCACGCTGCCGTTGCAATGGCGTCTGCACGAACCGCAGGGCCTGTCGTTCGGCGCCGGCGCCTTGTGGGTCGCGGACCGCAACGCGCACGAAATCCTGCGCGTGAACCCGGTGCGCGGCGAAGTCGAGCGCATTCCGATCGGCGAGTAGGCCCGTCGCGTAGAATCGCGGCATGGCAACGCAAGCGGCCTTCGACGGCAAGGCCTACGTCCGCACCCTGACCACTTCGCCCGGTGTCTACCGCATGATCGACGCCGGCGGCGCATTGCTGTACGTCGGCAAGGCGGCGAACCTGAAGAAGCGCGTCGGGAGTTATTTCCTCAAGCCGCGCATGGAACCGCGCATCGCCGCGATGATCGCGCAGATCGCGCGCGTCGAGATCACCGTGACCCGCACGGAAGGCGAGGCGCTGCTGCTCGAATCGCAACTGATTAAGTCGCTGAAGCCGCGCTACAACATCAGGTTGCGCGACGACAAGAGTTATCCGTACATCTTCCTGTCGCAGGGCGAGGATTTCCCGCGCATGGCCTTCCATCGCGGCGCGCGCGACGCCAGGGGCCGCTATTTCGGGCCGTATCCCGGCGCGTTCGCGGTGCGGGAGTCGCTTTCGCTGATGCAGAAGCTGTTCAAGGTCCGTCAGTGCGAGGACAGTTTCTTCCGCAACCGCTCGCGCCCGTGCCTGCAATACCAGATCGGCCGCTGCACCGCGCCGTGCGTGGGATACATCGATGCAGAGGACTATCAGCGCGACGTGCGCCATGCGTTGATGTTCCTCGAAGACCGCAGCAGCACGGTGATCGATGAACTGGCCGCGGAGATGGAGCGCGCCAGCGCGGCGCTGGAATTCGAACGCGCGGCACGCCTGCGCGACCAGGTCGCCACCTTGCGCGGCATGCAGGCGCAAAGCTACGTGCAGGGCGCGCGCGCCGACATGGACGTGCTGGCATGCCGGATCGAGGCCGGCATCGCCTGCGTGTCGCTGCTGTATTTCCGCAACGGCGTGAGCCTCGGTTCGCGCGATTTCTTTCCGAAGCTGCCGATCGACGCGGAGCTTGCGGACGTCGTCGCCCAATTCATCGCGCAGTATTACCTCGAGCGCCCGGTACCCGAGGAAGTGATCCTCGAACGGGAAATTCCGGACGCGGCGTTGCTGGGCGAAGTGCTGACGCAGCAGTCGGGGCACGCGGTGGCGATCAAGTGGCGGGTGCGCGGCGAACGCGCGCGCTTCGTCGAACTGGCCGCGCGCAACGCCGAAGCCGCGCTGCTGCAGCGCCTGTCGGATCGCCAGGCCCTGCACGCGCGTTTCGAGGCGCTGCGCGAACTGCTGCAATTGCCGGAAACGCCGCAACGCATCGAATGCTTCGACATCAGCCATACGCGCGGCGAGGAGACGGTCGCCTCCTGCGTGGTGTTCGGGCCGGAGGGGCCTGTCAAGAACCAGTATCGCCGCTTCAACATCCGCGGCATCACCGGTGGCGACGATTACGCGGCGATGCGGCAGGCGTTGACGCGACGGTTGAAATCCGTGGCGGCGGGCGAGGGTGCGAAACCCGACCTGCTGCTGGTCGACGGCGGCAAGGGCCAGGTCGCGCAGGCGCTGGACGTGTTGCGCGAGCTCGGCATCGAAGGCATCGAAGTGGTCGGCGTCGCCAAGGGACCTTCGCGCCGCGTCGGCGAGGAAACACTGGTCCTGGCCGCGAGCGGCAAGTCGATCAATCCTGGCCCGTCTTCGCCGGCGCTGCACCTGATCGACGCCGTGCGCGACGAGGCGCACCGCTTCGCCATCACCGGCCATCGTCGCCGCCGCGAAGCCGTGCGCGAGCATGGCGTGCTGGAAGACATTCCCGGCATCGGTGCGCATCGACGCGCGGCGCTGCTGAAAGCTTTCGGCGGGCACGCGGGCCTGACCGCCGCGGGCGTGGAGGAAATCAGCCGCGTGCGCGGCATCAATCGTGCGCTGGCGGAACGCATTTACGCCTTCCTGCACGGATGAAATCCGGCGCGCGGGCTGACGCGCGGTACGCGGTCGTGCGAGACTTGCGCATTCCCCGCGAGGAGCCTGCGTGCGGATCAACCTGCCGAACGCCCTGACCCTGTTCCGCATCGCGCTGCTGCCGGTGATGGTCGCGGCGTTCTATGCGCCGCTGCAGCTTTCCGGATTGCTCGCTGCGCTGGTGTTCCTGCTGGCCAGCGTGACCGACTGGCTGGATGGTTGGCTGGCGCGTCGTTTCAACCAATCTTCGGCGTTCGGCGCGTTCCTCGATCCGGTGGCCGACAAGCTGATGGTGGCGGTCACGCTGTGCCTGCTGGTGCAATCGCATCCGACCGTGCTGTTGGCGATCACCGCCGCGGTGATCGTCGGCCGCGAAATCGCCGTCTCCGCGTTGCGCGAATGGATGGCAATCGTGGGCGAGCGTTCGCGCGTCAAGGTGCAGTGGCTCGGCAAGTTCAAAACGGTGATGCAATTGATCGCCCTGCTGGTGTTGCTGCTCGAACACAAGGCGCCGCATTCGCGCCCGGTGGACGTCTATCACATTCGCGAAGCGCTGGACGCCTACCACATCGGCGAGGCACTGCTGGTGGTCGCGGCGGTGCTGACCATCTGGTCCGGGCTCGCCTACCTGCGCGCGGCGTGGCCGGCGTTGCGCATGGATGCGGGGCCACCCGGTCCGCCGCAGGCCTGAGATCAGCGAGGACGCCGACTGGCGCGCGCAGGTTTTATCGGCCGTCCATCGCCGCTACGCTATCGGGTCTTCGCCGCGCGGCTTGCCATGATCCCGAGGTCCGACATCTTCCGTTTCGACGCGCGCGCGCTTGCCTCCGTGCTTGCGTGGATGCGCGTGCTCGCGGTGGCGGGGCAGAGCTTCGCGATCGCCGTGGTGTCGTCGCATTGGCGCATGCCGCTGCCGCACGCACCGCTGTTCGGTGCGGTGGCCGTGTCCGCCTGCGTCGCGGCGGCGGTCCTGCTGCGCCTGCGACAGCCGTGGCCGGTAGGCGAAACCGAAGCGGCCGCGTATGCCGCCTTCGACATCCTGTCGCTGGGGTGGCTGCTGTTCTTCGCGGGCGGCGCCAGCAATCCCTTCATCACGCTGTTGCTTGTGCCGATCGCGCTGACGGCGGCGGCGCTGTCCTGGCGATTCGTCGCCGTGATCGCCATGCTCGCGTGCGCGATCTATCTCGCGTTGATGCGCTGGTATGTGCCGCTGCCGGGCATGCATTTGATGCACGACGCCGGCTTTGCGCTGCACCTTACCGGCATGGCAGTGAATTTCGCGCTGGCGGCGCTGCTACTGGCGACGTTCGTCGGGCGCCTCTCGGAAGCACTGCGCCGCCAGGACTCCGCCATTCGCGAAGCGCGCGAACGCGCACTGCGCGACCAGGGCATTCTTGCAATCGCCACCCAGGCCGCGGGCGTCGCGCACGAAATGAACACACCGTTGTCGAGCATGCGCGTGCTGGTCGCGGAGCTGCTGCGCGAGCGGCCGTCGGATGCCGACCTGCGCGATGACTTGGCGCTGCTGGCGGGAGAAGTCGAGCGTTGTCGCGTGGTGCTGCGCGACATGGTCGCCACCGGGCGCGAACAGTTGCAGGCGCGGCCCCATTCGGCAACGCTGGAGGACTTCGTCGACGATTGCGCGCAGCGTTTCCGACTATTGCGGCCGGAAGTGACGCTGGAACTTGCGCTCGACCCCTCCCATGCGCCTGTGCGAATGAACTTCGAATTGGATATGGCGCACGCGGTGCTCAATCTGCTGCACAACGCTGCGGACGCCACCTTGCAGGCCGGTAGCAATCGCATCATCTTCGCCGGGCGTATCGAACACGAAGCGCTCAAGCTGACGGTCAACGACAGCGGCGAGGGCCTGCCGCCGCGAATCTGGGAAGTCGTGCTGCAGGACAGCAGCAAATCCGATGGCCTTGGCTTGGGCTTGCTGCTGGCGCGCGCGACCGCCGAGCGATTGCACGGAGAACTGCGCGCATTCGCCACCGCTGCGGGTTCGGCGATCGAGTTCAGCGTGCCGCTGGCGGCGATCAAGGCAGCGCGCTGAGATGGCGGCGTCCCGACTGCTGCTGGTGGACGACGACACAGTGTTCGCGCGCGTGTTGCAGCGCGCGTTGCGCGCGCGCGGGCTCGAGGTTACGGTCGCTGCAGATGCCGGCGCTGCGCGCGTGGCTTGCGCTGGCGGCGCGTTCGATTACTGCGTGCTCGACCTGCGTCTGGGTGAAGATAGCGGACTGGCGCTGATCCCCTCGTTACTTGCATCGTCGCCCGGCATGCGCATCCTGCTACTGACCGGATATGCGTCGATCGCGACCGCGGTGCACGCGATCAAACTGGGTGCGCACGACTACCTCGCCAAACCGGTCGATGCCGATGCGGTATGGCACGCGCTGCGCAACGCTCGCGCGCAAGCACCCGACGAGTCCGCCGCGCCGCCGCCGCTGTCGCCGCGGCGCATGGAGTGGGAACACATCCAGCGCGTGCTGGCCGATTGCGGCGGCAATATTTCGGAGGCGGCACGCTGCATGGGCATGCATCGGCGCACCTTGCAGCGCAAGCTCGAGAAACGCCCGGTATCCGAACGTCGCTGAGCCCACTGCGGCAATTTGCCGCATCGGCGGCTGGGCGACATGTCGTTATCCTTTTCGGATTTGCAGGGATTCGACATGCAATCGAAACCGATGACTCGCTGGATGATGGCGTTATTGCTGCCGTGGATGCCGCTGGCGGCGCAGGCCTGCGCGACCTGCGGTTGCGCGCTCAGCACGGATGCCGCAACGGGCTACTCCGCCCAGGAAGGCTGGCGCGTCAACCTCGAATACGTGTGGCTGGACCAGGACCAGTTGCGCCATGGCGACAGCGGCGCCTCGCCGCAGGACGTGGTGGACCGTCCGGCCGATCCTTCCGCGGACGCCAGCGAAATCGAGCGCGACACCTACAATCGCTATGCGAATCTTTCGGTGAGCTGGCATCCGGACGCGGACTGGGGGTTTTCGCTGATCGCGCCGGTGGTGCGTCGCGATCACACCACCTTCGGCGAGTTCGCCGCGCCGTTCGAGCCCGGCGATGTCGCCGCGTCCAACATCAGCGGCGCGCATGTGTCCGGCCTGGGCGACATCAAGTTGCTGGCGAACTACCAGGGTTTCCTGCCGACGCGCAATTTCGGCGTGGTCGTCGGCGTGAAATTGCCGACCGGGCGATACGGTGGCGAGAACGAGGACGGCGCGTTCAGCGGCAACCCGGTGCTGTTCGACAGCGGGCCGATGCGCGGCGAAGCATTGGACAGCAGCCTGCAGGCCGGCACCGGCAGCGCGGACGCCATCGTCGGCGCGTACTGGTTCCAGCCGGTCAGCCAGAATTTCGACGCCTTCGCCAACGGACAATTCCAGGCCGCCGTCGCGCATCGCATGGATGCGCCGGGCCTCGACTATCGCCCGGGCAACCAATTCCTGCTGAATGTCGGGCTGCGCTATGAAGCACACGCGAACTGGGTGCCGCAATTGCAGCTCAACCTGCTCGACAAGCGCGCCGACCAGGGCGCGCTGGCGGATCGCGCGTCCAGCGCCGGCACGGTGGCGTATCTCAGCCCCGGCATCAGCGTCAGCCTGCGACACAATCTGCAGGCCTACGGCTTCGTGCAGGTGCCGGTGTACAGCCGTCTGGACGGCTATCAGTTGTTCCCGCACTGGGCCGCGACGCTCGGCGTGAGCCTGGCGTTCTGATCGCATGACGCGCCTTGTTCTTCCGTGGCTGGCGGCATTCGCGCTGTGCATCGGCGGCAACGCCTTCGCGCGCGCGGGCAACGATCTGGTGGTGGGTGCATCGGCGCCGCCGATCGCGCTGACCGCGCTGGATGGACGCCATTACGAACTTGGCGCATTGCGCGGCAAGGTGGTGATCCTCACCTTCTGGGCGACGTGGTGCGCGCCCTGCCGCGAGGAGTTGCCGCTGCTGTCGGATTACGCGAAGCGCCACGCGCGCGACGGACTGGTCGTGCTGGGTTTCAGCCTCGATACGCCGGATCGCTTGCCGCAGGTTCGCGCAGTCGCCGCGCAACTGGATTTTCCCGTCGGGCTGCTCGGCGATCCGCATGTGCCGGGGTATGGCCGCATCTGGCACCTGCCCGTGAACTTCACGATCGACCGCGCGGGACGGCTTGCGGACAACGGCTGGAAGGACCCGAACCCGGTCTGGACGCGCGAACGGCTGGAACGGATCGTCACGCCGCTGTTGAAGTCGCATGATTCAAGCGTGGTCGCGCGCTGATCCGCGCGCGCTTCACGCGGTCAAGGCGCATTCCGCGCGCGTCCGGCGAACAGCAGCGCGAGAATCGGCGGCGCGATGATCGAAGTCAGCAGCGACATGGCGACCAGCACGGCGTACATGCGCTGATCGAAAACGCCGGCCGCGAGCCCCAGCGCGGCGACCACCACCCCGACTTCGCCGCGCGGCACCATGCCCACGCCGACGCGCAGCGCGCCTCGCGGACCGAGCTTCAGCGCACCGAGCCAGCCGCCGGCCAGCTTGGTCAGCAGGGCCAGCACGGTCGCGGTGAGCAGCCACTCCAGCGATTCGCGATTCGCCAATTGCACGAGCTCCACCTTGGCGCCGGTGAGCACGAAGAAAAACGGCGTGAGCAGCGTCAGCAACGGGCGCGTCTGTTCTTCCAGGCGTTCGCGCTGGCGGCTTTCCGACGCGATCATGCCGGCGAGGAAGGCGCCGATGATCGCGGCCAGGCCGAATTGCGTGGCCAGCCATGCGAGGCCGAGGCAAAGCGCCAGCACCAGCGCGAGCGGCAGCGAGGAATCGGAAGGACGATCCAGCCACGACGACGCGCGGCGCATGACGCGCGTGCCCACCAGCCCGACCACCAGCACGAAGCCGATGGCTTCCGCCAGTACCGCGATCAGGCTGCCGGCGCGCAAGGCGCCCGCGGATTGCACGCCCGTCACCACGCCGAGCAACAGCATCGCGAGGATGTCGTCCAGCACCGCCGCGCCGAGGATCACGCGGCTTTCGACGTGTTGCAGCACGCCGAGTTGTTTCAGCACGCGCGCAGTGATGCCGGCCGAGGTGGCGACGAAGGCCGCGGCGATGAACAGCGAACGCGGCCAGTCCGGATCGATGGAATGCGCCCACAGCGTGCCGCACGCGAACGGGATCAGCACGCCGAGCACGGCGACGGCGGTGGCGCTGCCGGCCACGCGCTTCAGATCGTCGAAGCGCGTTTCCAGTCCCACCGCGAACAGCAGCAACACCACGCCTATCTGCGAGAGATCCTCCAGCGGCTCGTTCGGCGCAATCCAGCCGAGCAGCGAAGGCCCGATCAGGCAGCCCGCGACGATTTCGCCGACCACGGCGGGCAGGCGCACGAGCCGCGCCAGCGCCCCGCCGAGTTGCGCGGCGACGAAGATCAGGAAAATCTGGAGCAGGATCGCGCTGCCGTGTTCCATCGTCGTTCAAGCATAAGGCGTCGCGTTCACGTCCGCATGACCTTCGCGGGGTTCAGATCGCCATTGATGTATCCGACGGAGGAACAACCATGCCACGCGGCGACAAGTCCAGTTACCGACAAGCAGAAGCGCAAGGCGGAGCATATCGAGAAAGGCTACGAGGAAAAGGGCGTCTCCAGGAAAGAATCCGAGGAGCGCGCGTGGCGCACGGTCAACAAGCAGGACAAGGGCGGCAAGCAATCCGGCAGCGGCAGGAAGGGCGCCGTGCGGAAGAAGGTTGGCAAGAAATGATCCGCAGGAAAACCGCGGCGACACGACTTCTGCGAACGCTTGACCAAGGTGATCGAATCGCGCATCAAGGCCGGCGGCAGGAAGAAACGCGCCGCAAAACCTGTGCGCGCAAAATCGACCAAGAAGACCGCGAAAAAGCGGGTGAGGAAGTCTTGAACAGGGACGATTGTCAATCGCGCGCGAAGTCGAGTGTCCCTGCCGCCTTATCTCGAAATATCGCCGTTGTTTTTGCCCGCGAACCATCTGCGCAAGTGGCGGGCCGTCCTGCCTGCACGGTTGCGCATCCATGCATTGAGACTGCCCGGAATCGGTTGTGGAGGGCGCTTGATCCAGAACCCGCCGGAGTCGGGTATCAAGTGCGATCCCATCGCCCGGCAATCGGATTCCGAGAAGTAGTGGAACACGATGCTGCGACGTGTGTGCCCTCGTCCCGTGATGGGGCTGCCTCCATGGAGCAATTGCGCGTTCCAGATGAAAACGTCGCCTTTGTTGCCCTGGAAAAGTTCGCAGTGCAGTTGGTGCTCGTGCAACCGGGCCTCCATGTAACTGCCCCAGTCGCCCATCTCCCCGGGCACGCAGTGGCGTTCCCCATTAGAAAAAATGTAAGGGGCGATCCTGTGACTGCCAGGCCAATACCGCAGCAAGCCGGATTCCGGCGAGCAATCCTCCAACGCCACCCACACCGCCGCGAGATGCGCGGGCGTGTTTGGCGTCATGTACAGTGAATCGACGTGGTCGGGTTGCTCGGTGCCGTATTCCAGGCTGAGCGAATTGCACAGCGCCGGCCGCTCGCCCAGCAGGCGCTGCAGCAAGGGAATCAGGCGTTCATTCAAGGCAAGGTGGCGAACGGATGGCTGTTCCAGGTATAGATCGTTGACTTTGAAGCGGTGAGATTCGCGTGCGGCCGTGGAAACGTCGCGCAATCGCATCCGTCGACCGGTGTCCATGTCGTCTACCGTGATGCCGGCGCGCCCTTCGCGCCACGCTGCCTGATAGTCGGCAAGCACTGCATCGATCTCCGAATCGCTGTAGAACGCGGGGAAGACCAAAACACCGCGCGCATCCCACTCCGTGATGGCGTTGCGGATTGCTTGTTCATCCATGATCGTTGCTCTGACAGTGATGATCGTCGCCTGTTCCTTTACCGGAACGTGCACTGGAAAACGCGGTTGCTTAGTACTTGGCGCATTCGACGCAGCGGCCATCAGGCTCGGGGCGAGACTCGTGCCCGGGGCGGGGGTCGAACCCGCATGGCCTTGCGGCCGAGGGATTTTAAGTCCCTTGCGTATACCAGTTTCGCCACCCGGGCCTGTGGCTATTGTGCCGCAGCGGGACGGCGTGCGGGTTGTCCCCGGCGCGGACGCGAGAGGCGTCAGGGCGCGCGCTGCAGCACGAGGTCATTGAACTTGCGTCGTTCGATCAGCGCGGTGACTTTTCCGGCGGCGGCGCGGCGGAAGATCAGGAGGTTCCTTTCATCGTTGTCTTCCATGAACACGTCTTTCGCGATCGGCTTGACCGCGACGGCCGGGCGCCCGGGTTTGGTGGTGAACGACAGCGCGTCGCCCTGCACGGCGAAGGTCCATGCGCGCTCGGGCGCATAGCGGTAGGTGCCTGCGTAGTCGGCCAGATGCAATCCGGCGACCGCCAGTTTCGGCGGCGGCGTGGGCAGCGTCACGTCTTCCATCGCGACCAGTTTCCACGTGCCGTCGCGCCGCACGAAAGTGTTGGTGTCGATGTAGCGCACCACCAGTTTCTGGTCGAACACGGTTTCCTGTTCGTACTCCTCGCATTCGATCACCGCGGTGTCGCCGTAGGCGCTCACCCGCGCATCGCGGATCTGGATGCTGCCGGAAAAACCCGGCGGGAACGGGCGCAGGCTGTCCACGATGTCCCGCTTGCCCTGGCGTCGTCCGAATTCGTCGACGATGAAAGCATCGTCGGCGACGTTCTTCTGCCACACGTCCTTGCGGCCTTCGCCGATGGCATCCATCAACTGTTGCGAGAGCGAGACGATCTCGTTGCGCAGCGCGGGTGGCGCGGGGTCGGCGTGCGCGATCTGCGCGGACATCGACGAAGCGCCGCCGAGCAACATCGCCGTCCACAGGATTTGCATGCGCATGACCCGCTCCTTACCGCATCAGAACTGCAACCGATGCTAGTGCGATGCCGGCGCGTTTTCGCCGTGACCATCGGCAGGGGTCGTCATGCCAGGAATGTCGCAATGACGGCGGGCAAGCGACTCCCTCGATGTTCCGTCGACTACGCGGCGCCTTCCACGCGCGATCCGCGCAGGCCGTAATAGACGATGTAGGCGTAGCAGAGCAGCGGCAGGATGTAGGCGTGCTGCAGACCGATGCGGTCGGCCAGCGCGCCCTGCAGCAGCGGCACCACCGCGCCGCCGACGATCGCCATCACCAGCAGGCTGGACACCTTGCCGGTGAGCGCGCCGAACTTCTCGATGCCCAGCGTGAAGATGCTCGGGAACATGATCGAGTTGAACAGGCCGATCGCGACCACGCTCCCCATCGCGATGTGGCCGCTCGTCAGCATGGTGCTCAGCACCAGCGCGCCCGCGACGGCAGCGAACAATGCCAGCAGCGGGCGCGTGTCCACGCGCGTCAGCAGCGCGGAGCCCACGAAGCGCCCGATCATCGCGCCGCCCCAGTACAGCGAGACGTAGCCGGCCGCGCGCGCGGGCGTCATGTCGCCGATCTGCGGCAGCGAGAGGTAATTGATCATGAAACTGCCGATCGACACTTCCGCACCGACGTACACGAAGATCGCGGCCATGCCGAACCAGACGCGGCGATGCGCGAGCGCATCGGCGAAGCGGTGTTGCGCGTCGTCGGCGCCTTCGCCCTGCAGGCGCGGCATGTGGAACAGCCATACCACGACCGCCAGCACGAACAGCAGCACGGCGATGCCGATGTACGGCCACTGCACCATCTGCGCCTGCTGCAGGCGGTAGGCGTCCTGCGCGGCCGGCGCGAGTTTCGCCAATTCACTCGCGCCCAGCACCGCGCTGGAAAGAATCAGCAGGCCGCCGAGTTTCGGCCCGATGGTGGTGCCGAGGGAATTCAACGCCTGCACCAGATTCAGGCGGCTGGAGGCGAGTTGCGGCGGACCGAGCAGGCTCACGTACGGATTCGCGGCGACCTGCAGCAGGGTGATGCCGCTGGCCAGCACGAAGAAGGCGGTGAGGAACAGCGGATAGGACTGCCCCCGAGCCGCCGGGATGAACAGCAGCGCGCCGATGCCGGTGACGATCAGGCCGGTGATGATGCTGGTGCGATAGCCGAAATGCGCCACCACTTTCCCCGAGGGCAGCGACATCACGAAGTACGCGCCGAAGAAAGTGAACTGCACCAGCATCACCTGCGCGTAGTTCAGCGTGAACAGCGACTTCAGGTGCGGGATCAGCACGTCGTTGAGGACGGTGATGAAGCCCCACATGAAGAAGATCGTGCTCATCACCGCCATCGCGACGCGGTTGCTGGTCGCGTGCGCGTCGGATGACGCGCCGGAGCCGTGATTGCCTTGCATCGGGTTCATCGTGCGTACTCCCTCGGTTCGGCCGATTCGGGCGATTGCAATGCCTGCATCATCGCGCGGATTTCCTGCGCGTCGCTGCGCCATTCGCCGCGGGTCATGTCGTCCAGCCCGTGCGGATGCGGCGCAGCGCCCGGCAGCAGGCGTTTGGCGGAAGCATGGAATTCGCGCGCGCCGGTGGCCGCCGCCACGGCCGCGATGTTGCCGGCGTTGATGCCGGCCCCGGCCATCACGCCGACGCGTCCGTGCGCCTGTTCGACGAGCTGCCGGATCAGCGGCGCGCCTTCCGCGGCACTCGTGCGTTGCCCGGAAGTGAGCACGCGCTCGCAGCCCAGCGCGATGATGTCCTCCAGCGCCTGCGCGGGATCGCGCGTGCAATCGAATGCGCGGTGGAAAGTCACGCCCAGTTTGCCCGCGGCATCGATCAGCATCCGGCAGCGCGCGCTGTCCACGTTGCCGTCGGCGTCGAGCGCGCCGATCACCACGCCGTCGCAATCCAGCAGCACGCAGGTGTGGATGCCGTCCAGCATGACCTCGGTTTCGAGTTCGTCGTAGACGAAGTGCCCCGCGCGCGGGCGGATCAGGACGTACAGCGGGACCTGCAGGCGTTCGCGCGCCAGCGCGATGCTGGCGCGCGCCGGCGTGAGGCCGCCGAGTTCCAGCGCATTGCACAGTTCCACGCGCGTGGCGCCGCCGGCCTGTGCGGCGAGCGCGGAGGCGACCGAATTGGCCGCGATTTCGAGCGTGGCATTCATGCCTTGTAGAAACTCTTCGAGGGCAGCAGGGTTTTCCGGTCTCCGGCGTCGCAGACCGCGTAACTGAAGCCGGACTGGATCGCCCATGCGCCGACTTCGCCGTGCGTGTTCATGGCGAGGAAGCCGACCTGGATGTCCTTCGCGGTCTGCGGTTTCTTGTCGATGATGCGTTGCACGGCTTCGCGGCATGCGTCCTGCGGCGAATGGCCCTGGCGCATCAGTTCGACGACGAGGAAACTGCCGGCGTTGCGGATCACCTCTTCGCCCACGCCGGTGGAGGTGGCCGCGCCGATCTTGCCGTCGACATACAGGCCCGCCCCGATGATCGGCGAATCGCCCACGCGCCCGTGCAGCTTCCACGCCATGCCGCTGGTGGTACAGGCGCCGGCGAGGCGACCCTGCGCATCGATCGCGAGCATGCCCAGCGTGTCGTGATTGTTCTTGCCGCCGGGCGTGCCGAGGCCGTAATCGCGCATCTCGCTGTTGGCGACGGGCTGGTAGTGCGAACTCTTCAGCCACTCGTGCCAGGCCTTGTCGGATTCCGGCGTCAACAACTCTTCTCTCGGGAAACCCTGCTGCATGGCGAATTCCAGCGCGCCGTCGCCGGCCAGCAACACATGCGGCGTGCGCTCCATCACCAGCCGCGCCACCGAAATCGGGTGCGCAATGTGTTCCAGCGCCGCCACCCCGCCGCAGTTTCCTTCGGCGTCCATGATGCTGGCGTCCAGCGTGACCTTGCCGTCGCGATCCGGATACCCGGCGCGGCCGACGCTGTGGTTTTTCAGGTCCGCTTCCGGCACGCGCGCGCCGGCTTCCACCGCATCGAGCGCATGGCCGCCGTTCCCGAGGATCGCCCATGCCGCCTGGTTGGCTGCAACGCCGAAATCCCAGGTCGATGCCACCCGGGCGCCGGACGGGGCCGCGGCATTGCCTGCATGCGACCGTTGCGCCGGCAGCGCGGCGGCAGAGGCGGCCAGCGCCGCGGTCTTGAGGAACTGCCGGCGATCGCCCATGGTTTTCTCCCCGCTGGCGGCCGGACGCCGCGCGCGGATCATGCCATGGCAGGGCACGGGAGATACATCGCCGTTACGTATATGCAGTTATCCTCCGCCGATGAAATTTGTATTTCATCATGTCGCGAAGATGCTGCGACGTCATGGAGCGATGCGCAGGATGCAGTGAAAGCTTGACGGCCAACGAGGCATGGATTCGATGCAATGCTGCCGATGAGGTGTCTGGAATTCGTCTCCGGTGCATCATCGACCTGATTCAAATCACTTGAAAAAAACGGGATTGCGGCATGTAGAAAGCGTTGCTCGCGCCGTTCACTCATGCCCCAGGCTCGCCAACGCGCGGTCTTTGACAACAACGGCACCGCAGCCGCTCGTCTTGATCGGTGATGGATACACATCTCGATTTGTCAATGAAATACCTGTTCCGCTTCCAGGAGCGTCCCGATGAGCAAGGCCCCGAAATACCGAGCCCCCGCCCTGGACAAGGGCCTGGACATCCTGGAACTGCTGGCGCGAACCGCCGGCCCGCTCAACATGACCGCGATCGCGACGGCCATCGGCTACTCCAAGGGCGAGATATTCCGCATGCTGCAGGTGCTGGAGGAACGCGGCTATATCGCACGCGAGAACGATTCCGGCTACACGTTGACCAACCGCCTGTTCATGCTCGGCATGGAGCGGCCGCCGATCAAGTCGCTGGGCGAGGCCGCGCTGCCCGTGATGCACCGGTTGGCGAACGAAACGCAGCAACCTTGCCACCTGGTGGTGGTGTCGGGCGAGCAGATGGTGGTGATCGCGCGCGTGGATACGCCCGGCGACGTGGGCTTCGTGGTGCGCGTGGGACATCGTCGTTCGCTGGCGCATTCCACGTCCGGCACCGTGCTGTTCGCGTTCCAGAGCCCGGATGTGCGCCGGCAATGGCTGCAGGTGCTGAGCGATTCCGGCACGCGCTATTCGCGCAAGCGCTTCGTCGAGCAGGCCGATCGCATCCGCGCGCTGGGCTACGCTTCGCTGGCGAGCGCAGCGGTGGACGGCGTGACCGACCTGTCCGCGCCGATCATGCAGCACGGCCATGCCGTCGGCGCGCTGACCATCCCGTTCGTGGAGCGGCGCCCGGTGCAGGTCACGATCAGGCGTGCGATCGAGCGGCTACGCGCCGCGGTGACGGACATCTCGAAAGAGCTTGCGTCATGAAACGCCAGTTCGCAGCGTTGCCATCCGAATGTCGTATTGTCGGACGACATTTTCGACTGGTTGCCCGGAGAAAAGCTTGCGGTGAGCGTGCGAAGCAGGAATTCGCTCGATGATTTGCGCGGCAGCCTGAAGCTGCAGGATCTCGCCGACGCCATGAGTGGAAGCACGCCATGAGACTGCGCGTGATGCTGTTCGCTTGCCTGGCGTTGCTGCCGCTGTCGGGTTTCGCAGCCCCGGACGACGCGGAAGCACGCGCACGCGCGCTGGTCGCGCGCATGACGCCGGCGGAAAAAATCGCGCAACTGCAGAACGCCGCGCCGGCGATTCCGCGCCTCGGCGTGCCGGCCTACAACTGGTGGAACGAAGGCCTGCACGGATTCGCGCGCGCCGGATACGCGACGGTGTTCCCGCAGGCGATCGGGCTGGCGGCTAGCTGGAATCCGGCATTGTTGCGGCAAGTCGGGGAAGTCGTCTCCATAGAAGCGCGTGCCAAGTTCAACGCGCTCGGCGCGGACGCGCACCGCGACATGTACCAAGGCCTGACGATCTGGTCGCCCAACATCAACATCTTCCGCGATCCGCGCTGGGGCAGGGGCCAGGAAACCTATGGCGAGGACCCATATCTCACCGGACAACTCGCGGTCGCCTTCGTCCGCGGCGTGCAGGGCGACGATCCCATGCACCCGCGCGCGATCGCCACGCCGAAGCATTTCGTGGCGCACAGCGGCCCGGAGCGCGGGCGCGACAGTTTCGATGCGCGGGTCTCCCACCACGATCTGGAAGACACCTATCTGCCGGCATTCCGCGTTGCATTGGCGGAAGGCCATGCCGGCTCGGTGATGTGTTCGTACAACGCCATCAACGGGACGCCGGCCTGCGCGAACGGGTGGTTGTTGACGAATCTTCTGCGCGACGACTGGGGTTTCCGCGGCTATGTCGTGTCCGATTGCGACGCGGTGGGCGACATCGCGGAATTCCACCACTACGCGCCGGATGCCGCGCGCGCCGCCGCAGCCGCCCTGCGCGCCGGCACCGACCTGGATTGCGGCCGCACTTATGCCGCATTGAACGAAGCGTTGCGCAGGGGTTACGTCGACGAGTCGCAGGTCGACGCGGCGGTGACGCGCCTGTTCGCGGCACGTTATCGTCTCGGCATCCTCGGCGGCGGCGGCCGTTACGCGGGCATCGGCGCGGATCAAGTGGACAGCCCGGCGCACCGCGCGCTGGCACTGGACGCGGCGCTGCAATCGATCGTGCTGCTGAAGAACGCGCACACGATGTTGCCGCTGCGCGCGGGTCTGCGCGTTGCCGTCGTCGGGCCGGACGCCGATACGCTGGAAACGCTGGAAGCCAATTACCACGGCACGGCGTCCGCGCCGGTGACGCCGCTGCAGGGAATGCGGCAACGCTTCGGTGTGGACCGCGTCGCCTACGCGCAAGGGTCGCCTGTCGCCGATGGCGTGCCGATTCCGATTCCCGAAACCGCGCTGCGCTTCGACGGCCATCCCGGATTGCGGGGCGAATATTTTTCCGGCATCGATTTCGGCGGCAAGCCGAGCATCGCGCGCATCGATCGCACCGTCGACTTCGACTGGAACCGTGCGGCGCCGGCTCCCGGCCTCGACGCCGGGCATTACGCGGTGCGCTGGACCGGCGAGCTGGTCCCGCCGGGCGCGGGCGACTACATGCTGGTCGTGCATGTCGATCGTTGCTTCGATTGCCGCGGGCACGATCCGGTGCGGTTGTACCTGGACGGCAAGGAAATCATCGACAGCGACGGTCGCAAGCCGCCCGCAAGCGTGCGACTGCGTTTCGACGACGCGTCGCCGCATGCGATCCGGCTGGAATTCGTGCACAGCGGCAGGGACGAGGGCGTGCGCCTGCAATGGCTGGCGCCGCCACGGGCGCAATTGTCCGAGGCGCGGCGCACTGCGCGTGATGCCGATGCGGTCGTCGCGTTCGTCGGCCTGTCACCCGACGTGGAAGGCGAGCAATTGCACGTCGACGAGCCGGGTTTCGATTCCGGCGACCGCACGGACATCGCGTTGCCGGCCGCGCAACGGGCGTTGCTGGAAGACGTCGCCCGCAGCGGCAAACCACTGGTGGTGGTGCTGATGTCGGGCAGCGCGGTGGCACTCGACTGGGCGAAGGCACATGCGGATGCGATCCTCGCGGCGTGGTATCCGGGCGAAGCCGGCGGCGAAGCGATCGCGCGCGTGCTGGCCGGCGATGACGACCCCGGCGGAAGGTTGCCGGTGACGTTCTACGCTTCCACGGCGGATTTGCCGCCGTTTAGAAGCTATGACATGCGTGGCCGCACTTATCGCTACTTCGCCGGCACGCCGCTGTACCCGTTCGGCCACGGCCTGAGCTATACGCAATTCGGGTACTCGAAACTCGCTTTGTCCGGCAAGAAGCTCAAGGCCGGATCGAACCTGAAAGTGTCGGCCACGGTGAGCAATGCCGGCGCGCGCGCGGGCGACGAGGTCGTGCAGGTCTATCTGGATGCGCCCGACGTGCCGTCGGCGGCGCGGCACGCGCTTGTCGGCTTCGCACGTGTGCACCTCGCGGCGGGCGAGAACCGTCGAGTTGCTTTCAATCTCTCGTCGCGGCAATTGAGCACGGTCGATGCGTCGGGCCTGCGCGCGGTACGCGCCGGCCATTACCGGATTTTCGTCGGCGGCGGCCAGCCGGGAGACGCGACGGGCCTGGCAGACGGGTTTACGATCACCGGCTTCGATCCCTTGCCGCGCTGAGCGAAGGAACGACGCATGCCCGATCGCCGCGAATTTCTGAAATGGATGGGCGCCACGGCGGCGGCCGGGGCTTTCGCGCGCGCGGGGAATTCCGCGAAGGCGGCAACCACGAGCACGCGTTTCATCAGCCGTCGTCTGCCGATTGCACAACGCAAGTTCGCCAGCGCCGCGGTGGAGGCCGAGGTTGCACGCGTGCAGTCGCAGATCGGCGATCCGGAACTGGCATGGCTGTTCGGCAATTGCTATCCGAACACGCTGGATACCACCGTGCACGTCGGCATGCTCGACGGCAAGCCGGATACCTTCATCGTCACCGGCGACATCGACGCGATGTGGCTGCGCGATTCCAGCGCGCAGGTATGGCCGTACCTGCATCTGGCCGCGCGCGACGAGTCGCTGCGCCGGTTGTATCGCGGACTGATCGCGCGCCACGTGCGTTGCATCGCGATCGATCCCTATGCCAACGCCTTTCTCGCGGATCCGCGCGACCGCACGCCGCTGTCGTGGGCGCGGCATGATCTCACCGACATGCGGCCCGGCGTGGGCGAGCGCAAATGGGAAATCGATTCGCTGTGCTGGCCGATCCGGCTGGCGCACGGTTACTGGCGTGCGACCGGCGATGCGGCTCCATTCGACGACGACTGGCGCGCCGCGATGCACGCGGTCTTGCGGACGTTCCGTGCGCAGCAGCGCAAGCAGGATCGCGGGCCTTACCATTTCCAGCGCGAATCGGCCTCGCCCACGGAAACCCAGGCGCTGGACGGCTACGGATTTCCCGCGCGCCCGGTCGGCTTGATCTTCTCGATGTTCCGGCCTTCCGACGATGCCTGCACGCTGCCGTTGTTCGTGCCCGGCAACTGGTTCGCGGTGGTTTCGCTGCGCCAACTCGCCTCGATGGGCCGCGCCTTGCATCACGATGTGGCTTTCGCCGCGGATTGCGA
Source organism: Rhodanobacteraceae bacterium (assembly GCA_035552915.1). GTDB lineage: Bacteria > Pseudomonadota > Gammaproteobacteria > Xanthomonadales > Rhodanobacteraceae > 66-474. The sequence goes on along the minus strand of DATNEQ010000023.1, from coordinate 87,947 downwards.
AGCGCTGGCGAACGAGGTGGAAATCGCGCTGCATGGTCATGCGCTGATACGTGATGCCGATGGCGCTCCATTCTGGGCGTACGAAGTCGACGGCTACGGCAACCGGATCTTCATGGACGATGCCAACGTGCCGAGCTTGCTGGGTTTGCCTTATCTCGGTTGCTGCGCGCGCGACGACGCGAATTATCGGCGCACGCGCGTACTGGCGTGGAGCGCGCGCAATCCATGGTTCTTCGCCGGTCGCGCGGCGCAGGGCATCGGCGGTCCACACGAGGGCTTGCGCATGATCTGGCCGATGTCGATCATGGTGCGGGCATTGACCAGCGAAGACGACGTCGAGATCGCGCAGTGCCTGGCATGGCTGAAGTCGACGCATGCGGGCACGGGTTTCATGCACGAGGCTTTCGACCAGGACAATCCTTCGCATTTCACGCGGGTGTGGTTCGCCTGGGCCAATTCCATGTTCGGCGAGCTGATCGTCGATCTCGCGCAGCGGCGCCCGGCGTTGTTGCGCGCCGCAGGATGACAGGACGAGGAACAACGACATGGTGACACGCAGACGATTCCTGCAGGGCACGATCGCGGCAACATTGCTGGGCCGGGGAAATTCGCGTGCAGCCCTGGCAGGCGCGCAAACCCCGGGTGTTGCGACGGAGCCGGCTGCGCAGGGCGTGTCGCAATTCGTCGACGTGTTCGTAGGCGCCGGCGGCCACGGCCACACCTATCCCGGCGCGACCGTGCCGTGGGGCATGGTGCAGCTCTCGCCGGACACCAACGACTCCGGCTGGGATGCGTGCTCGGGCTATCACCAGCACGACGGTTCCATCATGGGTTTTTCGCACACGCATCTTTCCGGCACAGGCGCCAGCGACATGCTGGACGTGCTGGTGATGCCGGCACAGGGCGAAGTGTTGCTGGAGCCGGGCGCGCGCGGGTTGCCGGACGAAAACCATCGCTCGCGTTACGACGGCGCCGCGCGTGGCGAATCGATCCCGCCCGATGCGGTCGGCAAGCCGGGCCGCGGCTACCGCTCGCGCTACGACGTCGCTTCCGAGCATGCGGTGCCGGGTTACTACCGCGTGCAACTGACCGACCACGACATCCTCGCGGAATTGACCGCGGGCCCGCGCACGGGCCTGCATCGTTACACCTTCGGAAAATCCGGCAACGCGCATCTCATCGTCGATCTCGCGCACGGCTACCACGACGACGCCAAGGTGCCGTGCAAGGTCAGCGATGCGGAATTGCGTTCGATCGGCAACGACACGCTGGTCGGCGGCCGGCGCGTGCACCAGTGGGCGAACGGGCGTTACATCTTCTTCGCGATGAAGCTGTCGCGACCGTTCGCGAAGGCGACGTTGTACGACGAGGACCATGCGCTGCCGGCCATGACGGAACAGGCGAATGGCGCGCATTTGAAGGCCGTGCTGCATTTCGATGAGGCAGCGCAAGCGCCATTGCTGGTCAAGGTCGGCATTTCCGCGGTGGATATCGACGGCGCGCTGCGCAATCTCGAAGCGGAAATTCCGCACTGGGATTTCGAACGCGTGCGCAACGAAGCCGCGACGCAGTGGGAGAACGAGCTGCAGCGCATCCGTTTCGACAGCACTTCGGATGACGTCAAGCGCACCTTCTACAGTGCGCTGTACCACACCATGGTGGCTCCCACGCTGTTCAGCGACGTGGATGGCCGCTATCGCGGCATGGATCTGGCGATCCGCCGGTTGCCCGCGGGGCGCCACAACTACAGCACGTATTCGCTGTGGGACACGTATCGTGCGTTGCATCCGTTGTACACGTTGTACCAGTCGCAGCGCGTGCCGGACCTGGTGGACGGCCTGGTGCGGATGGCGCTGGAGAGTCCGGCCGGGCCGCCGGTGTGGCCGCTGCAGGGCGTGGAAACCTACTGCATGATCGGTTACCACTCGGTGGTGGTGCTGGCCGAGGCACACGCGAAAGGCTTCAGCGGCATCGACTACGCCAAGGCGTGGCCCGTGTACCGCAAGGTGGCGATGGATGGCGACTACCGCGGCATGGCGTATTACCGCAAGCTAGGTTTCATCCCCAGCGACAAGGTCGACGAAGCGGCAAGCAAGACGCTGGAATACGCCTACGACGACTGGGCGCTTTCGCACCTGGCCGAGGCCGCCGGCGCGCACGACGATGCGCGCGCGTTGCGCGAGCGCTCGCGCAATTACCGCAACGTGTTCGATCGCAAGCTCGCCTTCGTGCGTCCGCGCGGCAGCGACGGACAATGGCTGGAGCCGTTCAATCCGCGCACGATGGGCCATTCGGACCAGTGGCGCGACTTCACCGAGTCCAACGCGTGGGAAGCGACCTTCCTCAACCAGCACGACTTGTACGCGTACATGCAGTTGTTCGGAAGCCCGCAGGCCTTCGAGCAGAAACTGGACGCATTGTTCGCCACGTCGTCCGACCTGCCTGCGGACGCGCCGCCGGACATCGCCGGCATGGTCGGCCAATACGCGCACGGCAACGAGCCCAGCCATCACGTCGCATACCTTTATGCGTACTCGGGCTCGCACTGGAAGACGCAGGCGCGCGTGCGCATGCTGCTGGAGACGATGTACCGCGCGGCGCCGGACGGCCTCGCCGGCAACGAGGATTGCGGGCAGATCAGCGCGTGGTACGTGCTGGGCGCGCTGGGTTTGTACGCGGTCGATCCGGTCAGCGGCAATTACGTCTTCGGCAGCCCGCTGGCTGATCGCGCCGAGGTGATGCTGGCCGACGGGAAAAAACTGGTCGTGCAGGCGAATGGCAATGGCAAGGGAAAGCCATACATCCAGGCAGTGACGTGGAATGGCCGGGCGTGGACGAAAAGCTGGATTCCGCACGCCGAATTGGCGAAGGGCGGCACGCTGGTGTTCGAGATGGGCGCGACGCCCAACAAGGCTTTCGGCGCGGATCCGAAGGACCGCCCGCCGGCGTTCGGCCAGTCGGCGGAATCGCAGTTGCAGCGGACCTGAGCGTCAGGCGGCTTCGCGGCGTGCCCGCAGATGCAGGCACGCCGCGCCGATCACGCCGAGTTGCCCGTGCTCGATCAGGCGCACGGGCACGCCGGAGAGGAATTCGCGCATCACGCCCTTGTTGAAGAAGCGCGCGCGGAATTCGCTGGCGACGAGGAAATCGCGGATCGAAGGCAGGATGCCGCCGGCCAGCCAGACCCCGCCACCCGCCTTGCACAGCACGGCGAGATCGCCGACGAAGGCGCCGAGCATCGCGCAAAACAGGCGCAACGCTTCAGCCGCCAGCGCATCGTCCCCGCGCAACGCCGCTGCGCTTATTTGCGCGGGTTGCGCATGCATGACCGGCAGGCCATCGATTTCCGCCAGCGCGCGATAAAGATTGACGATGCCCGGACCGGACAGCGCATGGCCCGTCGGTACGTAATCGCGGCCGCGAGCGAGCACGCGCAACACATCGCACTCGCGTTCGTCGCCGGGCGCCAGCGCCACGTGCCCGGCTTCGGTCGCCATTACCATTGCGCCGTCGCTGCCGGGCAGCAGCAGGGCGCAACCCAGGCCAGTGCCGGGGCCGACAACCAGCGTCGGTGCGGATTCGGCGCGCCCCTCGATCAGCGTGAAGGCGTCGTTTGCGGAAAGGAACTGCGTCGCGCAGGCCAGCGCTTCGAAGTCGTTGAGCACATCGAGGCGTTGCAGGTTCGCCTGCGTGCGCAAAGCCGACAGCCGCACCGGCCAGCGCAGGTTTTCGGCGACCAGTTCGTCGCCGCGCAGGTAGCCGGCTGCCGCCAGCGCACATTCGGCGATGGCGTGGCCGTCGCAATGATTCGCAATGAAATCGCCGAGGATTTCCGCGAGTCCCGGCCACGCCGCGCAGCCGTAGCTGCGATACGCCAGCAGGTCGACCGGCCAGCGCCCGCTGCGCCGTGCCGCGAGCAACCCGATGCGCGCATGCGTGCCCCCGACATCGGCCGCGAGCAACAGGCGTCGCGAGTCATCGCGACCCCGCGCGTGCGGGCCGGTCGGCTCTTCGGCGAGTTTCATGGGTGTAGTATACGTGCATATACGCAACGAGCCCGCCGCCATGGGCGACGTGCTCGCGTTGCGGCAGATGCGCCGCCAAAGCGTAGGGGGATTGGAGGCCTGGGTCGGAATCGAACCGGCGTACGCGGATTTGCAGTCCGCTGCATGACCACTCTGCCACCAGGCCGGATGGCGCAACAAGATGAACGTAACGTCTGTTCGAAGCAAATGCGAGCCAGGGACGGGATGGCTCGCCGCGCATCGGCATGCTTCTGGTACATGCGCTGATGCGGCGACGCCGAGTCCGGACAGGTGCCGTACTTGGCGGCTTTTTATTGAAAAGTGCGGCCATGGATGGCCGCTTTTTGATCCTCGCGCTCATGGATGAGCGCAAAAACAATGGAGCGGGAAACGAGACTCGAACTCGCGACCCCGACCTTGGCAAGGTCGTGCTCTACCAACTGAGCTATTCCCGCGCGAACTGGCAATGATAACGCCGGTCCGTTGCCAGTCAAGGGCTGCGCCGGAAGCCTGTCCATCGGTTGCATCGTGACATTCCACGTTTTAAGTTCGCATCGGGGAAACGGGGAATACGCCATGATTCGCATCGTGCTGGTGGACGACCATGAACTGGTCCGGGCCGGATTCCGGCTGATCCTGTCGGGGCAATCCGACATCGAAGTGATAGGCGAAGCGGGAAGCGCGGAGGATGGCCTGCGCCTGATACGCGCGCAGAAACCCGACGTGGCGCTGATCGACGTGCACATGCCGGGCATGAGCGGCATCGAGCTGACCGAGCGCGTGCGCCGCGCCGATCTGGCGACGCACATCATCATCCTCACGGTGGTGGACGATGCGCGTTTCCCGCGGCGCCTGCTGCAGTCCGGTGCCCTCGGATATCTCACCAAGGCGTGCCCGGCGGACGAGCTGCTGACCGCGGTACGCAATGTCGCGCAGGGCAGGCGTTATCTGGATGCGACGATCGCGCGCCAGATGGCGCTGGCCGCGGTGGACGGCGAAGCGTCGCCGCTCGAGGCACTGTCGGCGCGCGAGCTGGAAGTGGCGCTGATGCTGGCGCGCGGTTCGGCGGTCAACGAGATCGCCGAGCGCCTGCATCTCAGTCCCAAGACCGTTTCCACTTACAAGCAACGACTGTTCGAGAAGCTGGACGTCGAGCACACCATCGCGCTGGCGCACCTGTTGAGTGCGCACGGTTTACTGGAAGCGCAGAAGCAGATGCCGCCGGCTGCGAGGACCGACAGCGCCTGAGTTTCAGTCCTCGCGCGATTCGATGCCGGAATTTTCCCTTGTTGCAGGCGGCGCTTCTGCCTGCACCGGTTTTGGCTGCTGCGCGGGCAACAGGTTGCCCTGTTGCGGATTCGCCGGAACAGGCGATGGCGTTGCCGCGGGTATCGGCCGCACCGCGGGGAACGGCGTGACCACGCCGGAATTGTGTTGCGGCGCATGCTCCGGAGCGATGACGGTCGGTACCGGCGCGGTGGGCACGGGACGCACAGGCATCACAGGAGCGGTCTGGAACGACGGATGCGAGGGCTCGACCGGAGGCATCGGCGCGGCGACGACGGGCTGCGATCTGTCGACTGCCGGTGGAGGCGGAGGCAATGGCGCAGCGACGGATGGCGACGATGGCATCGGCATCGGAGCCGGAACACCGGCGGGAATGTCGTCGCCGGACCCGGGCGCGGATTTGCGCCGAGGCGACGCCCGCTCGGCATCTTCATCGTCGACGTCGCGTGCCGGATTTTCCGGAGTGGAAGTCATCGCGGACGACTGCGATTCATTGCGTTTGCGCCGGCGTCCGCCGCGACGACCGCGGCGACGGCGTGCCGGGGCGCCGTCCGCTTCCGCATGCGTTGCGGGATCGGTAGCCGGTGCGCCGGTTGCCATGGTGATCTTTTCCACGGGCTCCGCCTTGGCCGTCGTCACCGGTTGCGGTGCCATCGCGGGCGCGGAAGGTGCGGGAGGCGCAGCGACTGGTGTTCGCCGTGTTTCCGTCGCTGGCGGCGTCGCGGGTTTCGCCGGCGCGACCTGCTTCTTTTCCGGTTCCCGCACGGCCTTGCGCTCGTTCTGTTGCTGGGGCGGGCGCGCTTCCTGACGCGGCTTGCCTTGTGACTGCGCTGCCGGTGGGCGTTGCTGCGGGCGTTGTTGCGGACGTGCACTCTCGCGCCCGCGCTGCCCCGAACGCTGCGGTTGCTGACGCGACTCGCTGCGCGGCGATGCGGACGAACGCTCGCTGGCGCGCGGCGGCGGATTCGGCGCACGCGAGATCTGCGGTTTGGCGGGTTCGTTGCGGAACCATCCGAACAGGCGGGAAATCAGGCCGCCGTTCGCGGGCATGGTTGCAGGAGCCGCCGCAGCGACTTGCGATGGAAACTCCTCGCGCATCGGCATGGGCGTCGCCGGTTTGACGCCACTGACCGCGGGTTGCTCGCCCTGAGTTTCGATCTGGCCGACCTTCGGCAGCGGCGTTTCGACTTTCGGTGTCATCCGCTCGTAGCTCGGCTTGGCGTGCTCGCCCATCTCGCTTTCGCGGATGCGCGTGATTTCCAAGTGTGGTGTTTCCAGATGCTCGTCGGACACGATCACGACGTGCACCTTGTGGCGCAGTTCGATCTCGACCACGCTGGCGCGTTTCTCGTTGAGCAGGAAGTTGGCGACGGAGGCCGGCGCCTGCACCAGCACCTGGCCGGTGTTTTCTTTCATCGCGTGCTCTTCCAGCAGACGCAACGCGGACAACGACAACGACTCGACGCCGCGGATGCGGCCGTGGCCGTCGCAACGCGGGCAGACGATCTGGGTGGATTCGCCCAGGCTGGGACGCAGGCGCTGGCGCGACATTTCCAGCAGGCCGAAGCGCGAAATGCGGCCGACCTGCACGCGCGCACGATCGAGCTTCAGCGCGTTCTTCAGTTTTTCCTCGACATCGCGCTGGTGGCGCTGCGACTCCATGTCGATGAAGTCGATCACGATGAGGCCGCCGGCGTCGCGGATGCGCAGTTGCCGCGCGATCTCCACCGCCGCCTCGCAGTTGGTGTTGAAAGCGGTCTCCTCGATGTCGCCGCCCTTGGTGGCGCGCGAGGAGTTGATGTCGATCGCGGTCAATGCCTCGGTCTGGTCGATCACGATCGAACCGCCGGAGGGCAGGCGCACGGTGCGTTCGTACGCATTCTCGATCTGGGTCTCGATCTGGAAGCGCGTGAACAGCGGCGTGGTTTCGTCGTACAGCTTGAGCTTGCGCAGGTTGTTGGGCATCACCTGCTGCATGAAGTCGCGCGCATCCTCGTACAGCGCCGGCTCGTCGAGCAGGATCTCGCCGATGTCGCCACGCAGGTAGTCGCGCAGCGCGCGGATGATCAGCTTGGATTCCTGGTAGATCAGGAATGGCGCGGGTTTGCCGACGGCGGCTTCCGAAATGGCCTTCCACAACTGCAGCAGGTAGTCGAGATCCCATTGCAGTTCTTCCGCGTCGCGCCCGACGCCGGCGGTGCGCACGATCAGGCCCATCTCGTCGGGGACCTGCAGGTGATCCATGGCCTCCTTGAGCGCCTGGCGGTCTTCGCCTTCGATGCGGCGCGAAACGCCACCCGCGCGCGGGCTGTTGGGCATCAGCACCATGTAGCGCCCGGCCAGCGAGATGAAGGTCGTGAGCGCGGCGCCCTTGTTGCCGCGTTCCTCCTTCTCCACTTGGACGACGAGCTCCTGGCCTTCCTTCAGCAGCTCGCGGATGCCGGCCTTGTTGGGGTCGGCGCCGGGCGTGAAGTATTCGCGGGAGATTTCCTTCAGCGGCAGGAAGCCGTGGCGCTCGCCGCCGTATTCGACGAAGCAGGCTTCCAGCGAGGGCTCGACGCGCGTGATGCGGCCCTTGTAGATGTTCGACTTCTTCTGTTCCCTGGAGGGGATCTCGATGTCGAGGTCGTAGAGCGATTGGCCATCCACGATGGCCACACGCAACTCTTCACGCTGAGTCGCGTTGATCAACATGCGTTTCATTGTCTTGAATCCTTGTATGCCGCGCGTCGTGGCTGCGCGCCGCGGCGGCGCCCTGGGAAGGGCGGCCGGCCGGGATGTCGCGCGCCGCGGTCGCGGCGTTCGTTATCGGGGCGGCTACCCGCCCCGGGTTTGTCCAGTGCCAACGCCTTGCCGGCATCCCCGCGCCGTCATGGCGACGGTGGGCAGATGCCGATCCCGGCCGTTACGATGGGAGGTGAGCCGGCTTCCCGATCAGGAGTGGCTGGCGCAATCCTCGCCCGCGCAGCGGGCGGGTGCGGGCAGGGCCATGCTGGCCGTGAACCCGCGCAACGCCACCCGAGTGTAGCAGCGGACAGGGGTTTTTCCTATGGTGACCGAGACTTCGGCCAATCAGTTCACGGAGGTCCGGACTTTGACTATTGGTCCGGAACGGGCCGGCCAGCGGGTCGACAACTGCCTTGCCGCACTGCTGAAGGGCGTCCCGCGCAGCCTGGTCTACCGGTTGTTGCGGACCGGCCAGGTTCGCATCAACGGCAAGCGCGCCAAGCCCGACACGCGGCTCGAGGAGGGAGATCTGTTGCGGGTGCCGCCGGTGCGTACCGCTGTCCGGGCATCAGAGGATGCGGCGCCGGCGGGATTGGTCCGCGAAGTCGCGGACAGCGTGATCTTCGAGGATCGCGATTTTCTGGTAATCGACAAACCGGCCGGCATCGCCAGCCATGGTGGCAGCGGGGTCGCCTTCGGCGCGATCGAATTGCTGCGTGCTGCGCGCCCGCACGAGCACCTCGAGCTCGCGCACCGGCTCGATCGCGACACGTCCGGCGTGATGGTGCTGACGCGCACGCGTGCCGGCTTGACCGGCGTGCAGGCGCTGATACGCGAGGGCGACGTGCGCAAGCAGTACCTTTGCCTGCTCACCGGCGAACTGAAGCGCGCGCGTTTCGATGTCAATGCGCCGTTGCGCAAGTCGGCGCTGGCGGGCGGTGAACGCATGGTGCGCGTGGACGAGGACGGCAAGGCGGCGCTGACCTTCTTCAAGCAGATCGAGCGCTATCGCGGTGCCAGCCTGGTCGAGGCCACGCTCGCCACCGGACGCACGCACCAGATCCGCGTGCACGCCGCACACGCGGGACATCCGCTGGCGGGTGACCCGAAATATGGCGATCGCGAAGTGAACAAGCGGTTTCGCGGCCTGGGGCTGAAACGCCTGTTCCTGCACGCCGCGCGCTTCGAATTCGAACTCGGGGGCCGCGCTTACAGCTTTTACACGCCATTGCCGGACGATCTGCGGAAACTCCTCGACCGGCTGGTGTGATTATCGCGCCGGTGTGATTATCGCGAAACGCGGATCACTCTTCCGCGATGGCATCGACTTTGGCGGCACAGATGAAATCGTTCATCGACAGCCCTCCCACGTCATGCGTCGACCAATGCACCGAGCAGCGGTTGTAGCCGACTTCCAGATCGGGATGATGGTCCTGCCGGTTCGCCATCCAGCCGATCGCATTGACGAAGCCGAGTGTTTCGTAAAAGTCTTCGAAACGAAACGTTTTGCCGATGGCGTTGCCGTCGTCGGCCAGCTCCCAGCCGGGCAGCGCGGCCAGCAGATCACGGCCGCGTGCGACATCGACGGCATGTTCCGCGCCTTTGCGCGGCTGGCAATGTTGCGAAGCGAGCGTGGCGCGATCCATGGATGTTTCTCCGGAAGCATGGGATTCCGAAGTATAGGCCGGTGCTTGGGCGCGGCTTCAAATCGGACTAGAATGGTGCGGATTCGAAATCGCGATTCTTCCCGATGATCCAGATCAGCGAAAGCGCGCAGACCCATTTCCGCAAATTGATCGCCGCGCAGGGTGGCGAAGGCCTTGGCATCCGCATGCGTGCACGCAATCCCGGCTCGCCGGCGGCCGATTGCGAGCTGGAATTCTGCGAAGCGGGCGAGCGCGGCGACGACTGGATCGTCGAATGTGAAGGTTTCGAAGTGCATGTCGATGCGCAGAGCGCGCCGTGGCTGGACGGCGCGCAGATCGACTATCGCGCCAGCGCGACAGGCGGCGAACTGGCGATCCATGCGCCGAAGTTGCGTGGCAGCGAACTGGATGCCGACGCATCGCTCGCGTTGCGCGTGCAATACCTGCTGGATGCGGAAATCAACCCGCGGCTTGCCGCGCACGGCGGGCGCGTGCGGCTGGAATCGGTGGAAGCGGATAACGCCGTGGTGCTGCGTTTCGGCGGCGGCTGCCAAGGCTGCGGCATGGCCGACGTGACCCTGAAACAGGGCGTCGAGAAAACCCTGCGCGCGCGCATTCCGGAAATCACGGCGGTACGCGACGCCACCGACCACGCGGCCGGGCATTCACCGTATTACAAGGGACACGAAGGCAGCAGCGCGGTGAGGTGAGGCGAAGAATCCGTGCTCTGGCAAATCCAGGATGGATTTGTCGGAGCCATCAAGCTAGTCGCCGCCCTGCACCTTGCCGTGCAGGTCGCTGAGCTTTCCCGGCAGCGAGGCGTAGTACGCCGCGAGGTTGGCGATGTCGTCGTCGCTGAGCGGCGCGGCCATGCCGACCATGATCGCATTCTTGCGCTGACCGTCCTTGTATTCGTGCAACGCCTGAGCAATGTAGTCGACGTACTGGCCGGCGAGACGCGGATATTGCCCGTCGGCGGTAGCGTTGCCGTCCGCACCGTGGCAGGCCGCGCAGGTCGCCGACTTCTGCTTGCCCGCGGCGATGTCGCCGGAAGCCAGGGCGGGCGCGCTCGCGAACGCCAGAGCCATGAGGAATGAAATCGTCAGTGCGCGCTGCATGGGGGATCCTTGTCGTTCTTATTTCGCGAAACTGGCGAGATACGCCGCGATGTCGGCGATATCCTGATCCGACAGGCTGTCGGCTTGCGCGGTCATGGTCGGATGGGTCCGGTCGCCGCTCTGATATTCGTGCAGCGCGCTGATCAGGTATTGCTCGTTCTGCCCCGCGATCCGCGGCACGTGGTAGTTGGGATAGGCGTTTTCATAGCCCGGCACGCCATGGCAGCCATGACAGGTATAAACCTTGTCTTTGCCGGCCTGGGCGTTCCCGACGACGGTAGCGGCGAAACCGGCCGATGGTACCGCCAGCGTGGCGAGCAGGCATGCGGCGGACAGAGAGCGAAGCGTTCCCAGAATCTTCATCAGGACGTTCCCCGCACGGCGCCTGCCGTGCTCACAAAGCGCAAATTATAACGTGCAGGCCGACGGGGCAGGCAAGACGTGCCGCGCCGTATCGCGGTCCCGCTGCAACTTTTCCCCCTTGCCGGGCATCCATCCATGACTTCCTGCGCTTGCTTCCGGAAATGGCTTGGTGTTATACATAACTACAACACCATGTCGTCTACCTGCCCGCCAAGTCCCGTCATGAAAACTCCGTTGCGCTGGTGCATTCCGGTCCTTTCCGTCGCGCTGCTGTCCGCTTGTGGCAGTGGCGGCTCCCCGCAGGCGAATGCGGATGCCCCTGCGCGCGTGCCGGTGGAAGTCGCCGCCGTGGCGCGCGCGCCGATCAATGCCAGCTATTCCGGCACCGCGGCGCTGGAGGCCCAGAACGAGGCGGACGTGGTCGCCAAGACGACCGGCGTGCTGTTGAAACTGGACGCGGAGGAAGGCCAGTACGTACAGGCCGGGCGGGTGCTCGCATTGATCGATCCCTCCAGCGCCAGCAACCAGCTCGCACAGAGCGAAGCGCAATTGCGCAAGGCGCAGACGACTTATCAGCGGGCTTCCAAGGCCATCGAGAAGCAGCTGATACCGAAGGCCGAATACGAAGCGGACCTGTACGACATGCAGGCGCAAGCCGCCGCCACCCGCAGCGCGCAATTGCAGGTGTCGTGGACACGCATCGTCGCGCCGATTTCCGGCGTGATTTCCAGGCGCATGGTGAAGCAAGGCAACCTGGTGCAGGCCAACCAGGCGATCTTCCACATCGTCGACATGCATCCGCTCACTGCGACGTTGAATGTGCCCGAACGCGAACTCGGCATGCTGAAGTCGGGACAGCCGTTGACGCTTGCGGTGGACGCGATGCCGGGCCGCGAATTCGCCGGTTCCATCCAGCGCATCGCGCCGGTGGTCGATGCATCCAGTGGCACCTTCCGCGTGACCTGCGTGTTCGACAACACCGCGTCCGGCAACGAACCCCTGCGGCCGGGCATGTTCGGCCGCATCGACATCGTCTACGACCAGCGCCGCAATGCGCTCGTGATTCCGCGCAGCGCGCTGATCGACGAGGACGGCGAAACCGCGGTCTTCGTGGTCGCGCAAGGGCCCGCCAGGAAAACCGCGCCGCCGACCGTCAAGCCCAAGCCGGGCGACGCGGTGGCCGCGGAAGTCAAACCCGTGCAACCGGATCTCGTGGCCAAGCGACGCACGGTCAAGATCGGCTACGTGGACGGCGATCGCGTCGAAATCCGCGACGGCCTGCAACCCGGCGAACGCGTGATCACGCTCGGACGCGACGCGGTGCGCGACGGCAGCGAGGTGCAGGTGCTCGCTTCCGGCGCCGCGCCGGCGGCCACGGCCGCGACCGACACGGAGTAGGCCATGAGCTTGCCCGAGCTGGCCACGCGCCGACGCGTCACCATCGGCATGGTGACGCTCACCTTCGTGTTGTTCGGACTGATCGGCTTGTCCGACCTCAAGGTGAACCTGCTGCCGGACTTGTCGTATCCGACGCTCACCGTGCGCACCGATTACTCCGGCGCCGCGCCATCGGAGATCGAGACGCTGGTCAGCGAGCCGGTCGAGGAAGCGGTCGGCGTAGTCAAGAACGTGCGCAGCGTGCATTCGATTTCGCGCACCGGTGAGTCCGACGTGATTCTGCAGTTCGCGTGGGGCACGGACATGGACATGGCCGCGCTCGACGTGCGCGACAAGCTGGACACGCTGCAGTTGCCGCTGGAAGCCGCCAAGCCGCTGCTGCTGCGCTTCAACCCCTCCACCGATCCGATCATCCGCATCGGCCTCACTTCGAAGGATGCAGGCTCCAATCAGGATGCCACGGCGGCGCTGAAGCGCCTGCGCCGTTTCGCCGACAACGAACTGAAGAAACGCCTGGAACCGGTCGCGGGCGTGGCTGCGGTCAAGGTCGGCGGCGGACTCGAGGACGAGATCGAAGTGGCCGTCGACCAGCACAAGCTGGCGCAGCTCGGCATCGACATCGGCGTCATCATCGATCGCCTGAAGAACGAGAACGTCAACATCTCCGGCGGCAGCATCGACCAGGGCACGCAACGTTACCTGGTGCGCACGCTCAACCAGTTTACCGACCTGCAGCAGATGCGCGACATGCTCGTGAAGGTGGACGCCAGCGGCGTACCTATCCGCCTGAAGGATGTCGCACAGGTCTACCAGGGCTACAAGGAACGCGACGGCGTGGTGCGCATCGATGGCCACGAGGCGATCGAACTCGCCGTCTACAAGCAGGGCGACGCCAACACGGTCAGCGTCGCGCGCGCGGTGCGCGACGAGCTGGACAAGCTCGGCGAAAGCCTGCCTTTCGGCGCCAAGCTTACCGTGCTGGACGACCAATCCGTGTTCATCCGCGACGCGCTCTCGGAAGTGCGCAACGACGCGCTGATCGGCGGCGTGCTCGCGATCATGGTGATCTTCTTCTTCCTCGGCCACGCGCGCAGCACGCTGATCGTCTCGCTGTCGCTGCCGGTGTCGCTGGTCACGACGTTCTTCTTCATGGACCGCTTCGGGCTGTCCTTGAACGTGATGTCGCTGGGCGGCCTGGCGCTCGCCACCGGCATGGTGGTGGACGATTCGATCGTGGTGCTGGAGAACATCGCGCGCAAACGCGAGGCCGGCATGGGCATCGTGCAGGCCGCGGTCGCAGGCGCCTCGGAAGTCGGCATGGCGGTGACCGCGTCCACGCTGACCACGGTCGCGGTATTCCTGCCGCTGGTGTTCGTGCAGGGCATCGCCGGGCAATTGTTCCGCGACCAGGCGTTGACCGTCACCTTCGCGATGCTGATCTCGCTGGTGGTCGCGATGACGTTGATCCCGATGCTCGCTTCGCTGAGCGGGCGCGCGCCGCTGGCGTATCGCGAGGAAATTCAGGACGACAAGCCACGCGGACGCCTCGGCGTGCTGCCGCGCGCGCTGGCATGGGTAGGCTTCGGCGCGGGGCGCACGCTCGGCGGCGTGCTCGGCCGCACACTGCGCTTCATCGGCCGCGGCGTGATGCATCCGTACGAACGCGCCGCGGCTTTTTATCACCGCGCGTTGCCGCGCGCGCTGGCTCACCCGTGGCGCGTGCTCGGATTCGCCGCCGCGATGTTGGCGATCGCGTCGGCGCTGGTGCCGACGCTCGGGCTCGACCTGATTCCGCAGCTCGCGCAGGATCGCTTCGACGTCACGGTGACCTTGCCGCCCGGCACGCCGCTGGCGCGCACCGACGCGCTGGTGCAGGACATCTCGCGCCAGCATGCGCGCGATCCCGGCGTGGCTTCGATCTACGGCGTGTCCGGCGTGGGAACGCGGCTGGATGCGAATCCCACCGAATCCGGCGAGAACATCGCGCGCCTCACCGTGACCCAGGCGCCGGGCGCGGGCAAGGACGCCGAACGCGAGGAAACGCAACGGCTGCGCTACGCGCTGTCGGCGTATCCCAGCGCCACCGCGAAATTCTCGCGGCCGGAACTGTTCACCTCCGCCGCGCCGCTGGAAGTGGAATTGCGCGGCTACGATCTCGACGCGCTCACCGTCGCCGGCCGCAAGCTCGCATCGCTGATGCAGGCTTCCGGAAGCTTCACCGACGTCAAGTCCACCGTCGCTGCCGGCTATCCCGAAATCGCGATCCGCTTCGATGCCGACCGCGCCGCGGCGCTCGGTTTGAACACGCGCGACATCGCCGATCGCGTGGTGCGGAAGGTCAAGGGCGAAGTGGCGACGCGCTACGATTTCCACGACCGCAAGATCGACGTGCTGGTGCGCGCGCAAACGAGCGACCGCGACAGCGTGGACGCGGTGCGCAACCTGATCGTGGGCTACATCGCTCCAAATGCGGCGGCCGGCGGCGCGGCCCCGCAGGACGACAGCGGCAACGCCGGAAGCGGCGCAGGCACGAACGGCACGACGACCGGGGATGATTCCCCGAACGACAATGTGGCGGACACGCCGTCGCCCGGGCTCGACACGCCGGTGCGGTTGTCCGCGGTCGCGGATGTGGTGGCGACCGAAGGCCCGGCCGAAATCCATCGCATCGGCCAGGAGCGCGTCGCGATCGTTTCCGCGGGCGTGGCGCACGGCGACCTCGGCAGCGCGATCAAGCAGGTGCGCGCCATCGTCGACGCCAATCCGTTGGCCGCAGGCGTCACGGTGCACATCGGCGGGCAGGGCGAGGAGCTTTCCGACTCGGTGCGCTCGCTGTTGTTCGCGCTCGGGCTCGCCATCTTCATGGTGTACCTGGTGATGGCCTCGCAGTTCGAATCGCTGCGGCACCCGTTCGTGATCATGTTCTCGGTGCCGCTGGCGATGGTCGGCGCGGTGCTGGCATTGAAACTCACCGGTTCCACATTGTCGGTGGTGGTGTTCATCGGCCTGATCATGCTGGTCGGCATCGTGGTGAAGAATGCGATCATCCTGATCGATCGCGTCAACCAGTTGCGCGAGGAAGGATTGCCGCGGCGCGCGGCGATCTGCGCGGCGGCGGAATCGCGCCTGCGCCCGATCTCGATGACCACGCTCGCGACCCTGCTGGGTTTCCTGCCGTTGGCGATCGGGCTCGGCGCCGGTGCGGAAGTGCGCGCGCCGATGGCGATCACGGTGATGGGCGGCCTCGCGGTGTCCACGCTGTTGACGCTGGTGGTGATCCCGGTGGTGTACGACCTGCTCGATCGTCGCCCCGATGCATGGTACGTGGCGCGCGCGGAACGTCGCCGCGCGAAGATCGCCGGGCGGAGCGACGACGACGCGGCGACGGAGTCCCAGCCGGCATGAGCGAGCCCCTCGCCAACGCGGGCGGCAGCGGCGGTTTCGCCGAGCTGAGCCTGAAACGGCCGGTCACCACGGTCATGTTCTTCGTTTCGTTGTTCGTGATCGGCGCGCTTGCCGCGTTCCGCCTGCCGCTGGAATTGTTTCCCACGCTCGACGTGCCGTTCCTGCTGGTGGACCTGCCCTACACCGGTTCCACGCCGGCGGAAGTCGAACGCACCATCACGCGTCCGGTCGAGGATGCGCTTGCCGCGCTGCCGGGCATCGAGAAGATGCAATCGACCTCGCGCGCCGATGGCTCGCAGATTTTCCTCGAGTTCAAGTGGGGCGAGAACGTGGCGGTGAAGGCCGTGCAGGCGCGCGAGAAGATCGATGCGGTGCGCGCGGATCTGCCTTCCGACCTGCAACGCTACACGGTGCAGAAGTTCTCGACTTCCGACCAGCCCATCCTGTCGTTGCGCATCGCGTCCAACCGCGATCTCGCCAATTCCTACGCGTTGCTGGATCGCGAGCTGAAGCGGCCGATCGAGCGCATCCCCGGCGTGGCACGCGTGGACATCAACGGCGTTTCCGCACCGGAAGTGCAGATCGAACTTTCGGCGGAACGGCTTGCCGCGCACGGCGTCGGCCTCAACCAGCTTTATCAACGCCTGCAGCAGGCCAATTTCTCGCTGTCGGCGGGCGATATAACCGACGGCGGCGTGCGTTGGCGCGTGCAACCGCAAGGGCAGTGGCGCGACCTCGACGCCATCCGCGCGATGCCGGTCAACTCCCGGGGTTTGAAGCTGGGCGATATCGCCAACGTCGCCCTGCGCCCGCAGAAGATGGATTTCGCGCGCGAGTTGAACGGCCGCCCCGCGATCGGCGTGGACATTTACAAGGAGCGCAACGCCAACCTGGTGCAGGTCGGTTCGGCGGTGACGAAATACGTGGACGGCGTGCGCAACGATCCCGAGATGAAGGGCATCAGCGTGTACGCATTGCAGGACTCCGCCAAGGGCGTGACCCTGTCGCTGCGCGAGCTGGGGGAGGCGGGCCTGATCGGCGTGCTGCTGTCGGTGCTGGTGCTGTACTTCTTCCTGCGCGATTGGGCTTCCACGCTGATGGTGTCGCTGGCGATCCCGGTGTGCATGGTGATCACGCTGGGCTGCATGTACTTCTTCGGCATCAGCCTCAACATCCTGTCGATGATGGGCCTGCTGCTGGCCGTGGGCATGCTGGTGGACAACGCGGTGGTGGTGGTGGAGAGCATCTACCAGTACCGCGAGAAGCATCCGGACAAGCCGTGGTATTGCGCCGTAGCCGGTACCCGCGCGGTCGGCATCGCGATCGCCGCCGGCACGCTGACTTCGGTGATCGTGTTCCTGCCCAATGTATTCGGCGAGAAGAACCAGATCAGCATCTTCCTGACCCAGGTCGCGATCACCATGGCGATCGCGCACATTGCCTCGTGGCTCGTGGCGGTGAGCGTGGTGCCGATGTTGTCCTCGAAACTGCCGCCTCCGAAATTCCTCAATCGCAGGACCGTCATCACGAGCTTGCGCGAACGTTATGCGCGGCTGGTGGCGTGGACGCTTGTCCATCGCCGCTGGAGCATGGCCGCCGTGTTCGCGCTGCTGGTCTTGAGCTTCTGGCCGATGACGCACATGAAGGTGGACATGTTCGCGCAATCGGAGTCGCGCCATCTGTCGTTGAACTGGCAACTCAACGGGCAGTACCGGCTGGCGCAGCAGGCGCCGGCGGTGCACAAGATCGATTCCTGGTTGCTGGATCACAAGAAGCAACTCGAAATCAAATCGGTTTATACCTATTACGCCGAAAACACGGACAACGGCGGCAACCATACCGAAATCGTGTTGACCGAAGGCCGTGACGCACACCGCGACTCGGCGGAAATCATGGAGGATATCCGCAAGGGCTTGCCGAAGATCGCCATCGGAACGGTGAGTTTCGACCAGCAGAACAACGGCAATGCGCCGGTGGAGGTTTCGCTGCGCGGTGATTCCACCGCGCAATTGCAGCAGCTTTCGAGCACGCTGATCCAGTTGCTTGCGCGCTTGCCGTCGTTGCGCGACGTGCATGCGCCGGATCGCGGCGGCGATCGCGAAGTCGCCGTGCGCGTGGATCGCACGCGCGCCAAGCTCTACGGTTTCGACGCGCAGCAGGTCGGCGATTATCTCGGCGTGGCGTTACGCGGCATGCCGCTCTCCGAGTTCCACCGCGGCGATCGCGAGGTGCCGGTATGGCTGCGCTTCCGCAACGCGGACGCGCAAAGCATCGATGATCTTTCCGACTACCAGTTGCAGCGCGCCGACGGCACGCACGTGCCGTTGCTGTCCATGGTGCGCGTGGAGACGCACCCGATCGCCAACGGCATCGACCGCACCAATCGTCAGACCACGTTGTCCATCCAGGCCAATCTCGCCAACGGCAAGACCACCGAAGACGCGCGCAAGGACATCACCGAAGCGATGAAGGCGATCACCTTGCCGCCCGGCTACCACTGGGCGTTCGGCGACAACTTCGACGACGCGCAGGACGCCGGTAACCAGATGCTGTTCAACACGTTGATCGCACTGGTGCTGGTGTACGTGGTGATGTGCTGCATGTTCGAGTCACTGATCTTCCCGGCGGCGATCCTCACCACGTTCGTGTTTTCCGTGATGGGCGTGTTCTGGCTGTTCTGGGCCAGCGGCACCACGTTCTCGATCATGGCCGCGATCGGAATATTGATACTGATGGGCGTGGTGGTCAGCAACGGCATCGTGATGATCGTCCACATCAACACATTGCGGCACACCGGCATGGCGCGCGCGCAGGCGCTGATCGCCGGCGCGTCGGAGAGACTCCGTCCGATCCTGATGACGATGGGAACGGCGATCCTCGGCATGCTGCCGTTGTGTCTCAGCGACGCGCAGCTCGCCGGGGACGGCCCGCCGTACTCCCCGATGGCGCGCGCGATCGCCGGCGGCCTGCTGTTCTCCACCATCGTCACGCTGCTGGTGCTGCCGGTGATCTATTCGCTGCTGGACGACGCGCGCATGGCGACGCGGCGCGTGTTGCGCGATGCGCGGGAGGGCAGGGTACGCAGACCGCGGTCGGCGATCGGATCCGTCCCGGTGTTGAGCGCCGCGCTGCATTCGGATGTTTCCGACTGAAATACGAGATTCCACGGGCACATAGCCTGTCCGACCGCAGCAAGGCATTCGCCTCAGTGTTGACAGTGCGGCATCGTACGGATGCGCCGGCGCTCATGCCTGCTGTAATCTCGGGATGGAATCGATCCACATTGCTAGGGGGAACTGCGATGACAAGTCACACTTCGTTTTATCGCCGCGGTGCATTGGTCTTTGCCGCGTATTGCGTATCGACTCTCTTCGCCCTTGTGCCTGTGCAAGTTTTCGCCAGCGGGGTTGACGTGCCGGTGTCGCAGCCGATTCTCACCGACAACACACTGCTCTGGCAGGTCGCCCCGGACGAATGCTTCAATGGCATCGGCGTGGATTACCCGCCGATGAATCCGGATGGCACCTGTCCGGTCGGTCAGCCGAAGGCGAACCAGTCCTACATCTGGGGCTTGACTGAGCAGAGCGGCAAGTTGTGGTTCGGGACCATGGCGAACACTTACTGCACCTTGTCCGGTGTCGTGGACGTCACGCCCAAAGTCACGCCCAATGTCGTGTGCGAGTACGCGGAAAGCGAGTTCGCGCGCACGTATCCATCCATCCCCGCCAACCGCGGCGACTGGCGTGCGCCGGCGATCTATTCATGGGATCTCGCCAGCGGCACGCTGACGCAGCAGCCGGTGACTGCTCCTTTGCTGCAAACCACGTTGGGTCTTCGTGGCGCCGGTTCGATCGACAACATCGCTTTCCTTGCCGGGCCCAGCCTGGTGGGTTCGAGCGCGAACTTCTTCGCATTCCAGGCCGACACCGGGAAATTCCTCGGCGCGTGCGCGCGCAAGGACTACAACTACGCTCGCGACTGGGAACTCGTCGATGGCGTGCTCTATGTCGGCCTCGGTTCCCCGACCTACGGTTCGGTGATGCGCTGGAACGGCACGTCCAGCTCATTCGGCCCCGGCAAGAATTTCTGCGATCAATTCGTCGAAGTCGGACGCGTGAATGCGGACGTGGCCAACATCACGTTGTACGTCGGGGCGGACGGCCAGGATCGGCTGGCGATTACCACCGTGCCCAGTCGCGGCGGCGCTGCGGGCGCAGCGGCTGCCGGAACCCCTTCGGTTGCCGGCGTCTGGATCAGCCCCCCGATTCCGGCCGGTGGCCTGACCCCGGATCAGACCAACGAGTGGACGCAGATATGGAGTCCGCTGCAGTACGATCCTGACCCGATCGTTTCGCGCTACGGCTACGCGGGCGGCGCGATCGAGCAATACGACGGCTGGCTGTACTGGGGCACGCTCCACGACCAGAGCAGCGCCGCAATTCAGGTGGAACAGCGTTGCACGCAGTCTTACTGTTTCGGTGCGCCGGCCAATGGTCCGGAATACCACGCGCTGGAAGCCGGCGTCTACCGCACCACGTCGGTATGGCGCGGCCGCAACCTGGAAGATCCGAACACCCGGCAGATCGAGCTGTTGTACGGGGAGACGCAGTTGCCGGTGTGCTGCTCCCCGGCCAAGACCTTCAACATGAAACCCACCGGCTGGACGCCGTTGTATGGTCCGTCGGGATTCGGCAACCCCGGGAACGAATACACGTGGACGATGGCGGAATTCGATGGGCACCTGTTCATCGGCACTTACGACGCGTCGATCCGTCAAGGCCCGGGAGCGAAGGCGGAAGTCGGCGCGGATCTGTGGCGCTTCGATGATTCCGATTCGCCTGCGGTCAACGAGAACTACTCCGGACTCGGCGACCGCAACAACTACGGTATCCGCATCCTGCACACGCTGGATGACAACAGCGGCGTGATCGCCGGCATGGCGAATCCGTTCAATCTCGCGCCCGGCAGCGGTTGGGAATTGCGGTTGCTGCAGGAAGCTTCGCCGCAATCGAGCGGCAAAAACAACTGACGACAGAGAGCGCTCGCGCGCCTGAGAATCGCGAAGTCGAAGATGGAGTTCGGGTAACTTTGGAGAAATTCCGATGACAAGCCATGTGTCGCTTTATCGGCCTGCCATTCCGATGCTCGGGATGTGTTGTGCGCTCGCGCTTCTTGCCGTGGCGATGCCGTTGCCGGTTTCGGCTGCAGCCGTCGACGTGCCGGTTTCGCAACCGATTCTCACGGACAACGAATTGCTGTGGCAGGTCGCGCCTGACGAATGCTTCAACGGCATCGGCGTGGACTATCCGGCGATCAACCCGGACGGCACCTGTTCGGTGGGACAGCCGAAGGCCAACCAATCCTATCCTTGGGGATTGACCGAACAGAGCGGCAAGCTCTGGTTCGGGACGCTCGCCAATGGCTTCTGCCTCGTCGCCGCCAATCGAACCTCTCCCACGCCGCACTTGACCTCCAATGCGGTCTGCGAATACGGCATGGCCGAGCAAGTACGGGACAACCCCGGCTTTCCTGCGTTCTTCGGGGATTGGCGGACGCCGAGGATTTACTCGTGGGATCTCACCACCCACACGCTTACGCAGCAGACGGTGAACGCACCTCTGCTGCAAAACACCTTGGGCCTGCGTGGTGCCGGTTCGATCGACAACATTGCTTTCCTTGCGGGACCCAGCTTGGTGGGCGGCAGCGCAAACTTTTTCGCGTTTCAGGCGGACACCGGGAAATTTCTCGGCGCGTGTGCGCGCAAGGATTACAACTATGTCCGCGGCTGGGCGCAGGTCGACGGTGTGCTTTACGTCGGCGTGAGCTCGGGCGCGTACGGATCGGTGTTGCGCTGGAATGGCACGCCGAGTTCTTTCAAGGCCGGCAATTACTGCAGTCAATTCATCGAAGTCGGGCGGGTTGATGCGTCCGTGGCCAACATCACCTTGTACGTCGGGGCGGATGGGTTGGATCGTCTGGCCATCTCCACTGTGCCGATCCAGCGTGGCAACGATGGGTCCGTCAGTGCCAAGGGCGGCGTTGCCATGTCAAGAGCCGCGCCTGGCAGCGCTGGTGTCGCCGGCATCTGGATCAGTCCGCCGATTCCGGCCGGCGGCCTGACGCCGGGCCAGGTCGATCAATGGACGGAGATATGGACCCCCGTGCAGTACGACCCCGACATAATCACGGCGCGCTACGGTTATTCGGGCGGCGCGGTCAAGCAATACGACGGCTGGCTGTACTGGGGCACGATCCACCTGCAGAACGCCCCGACGCTGAGCATCCACGAAAATTGCACGTATTCGTTCTGCTTCGGCGCGCCGGACAACAACCAGGAGCTCCTGGCGCTCCAAAACGGCGTCTATCGCAGTACGTCGCTCTGGCGCGGTCGCAATCTCGAGGATCCTGCGACGCGCGAAATCCAGTTGGTATATGGCGAAAGCGAATTGCCGGCGTGCTGCAGCGCCCCGAAGACTTTCGCCATGACGCCGACCGGCTGGACGCCCCTGTACGGGCCGTCCGGGTATGGCAATCGCGGCAACGAATACACGTGGACGATGGAGGTGTTTGATGGCCATCTGTTCATCGGCACCTACGACGCTTCGAGCCAGCAAGGTCCATCCGCGGCGGCGGAAGACGGCGCGGATCTGTGGCGCATCGATTCTTCCGATTCGCCTGCGGTCAACGAAAACTATTCGGGGCTTGGCGACATCAACAACAACGGCATACGTATCCTGCATGCGCTGGATGATGGCAGCGGCCTGGTCGCCGGCATGACGAATCCATACAACCTCGCGCCCGGCGGCGGCTGGGAACTGCGCCTACTGAAGGAAGGCTCGCCGCAGGCGAAGCCGAAGAAAGATTCAAGTCAACCGCATCCGTAGCCCGGATGGAGCGCAGCGGAATCCGGGATATGTTTCCCGGGTTCCCGCGCTGCGAGCGTTCATCCGGTTGCACTGGCTGGTGCTCTGTAGGTGACGAAGCGGTGGTGACAACGAAGTAGGGTGGGAGAAGCCGCGAAGCGGCGCATGTCGCCAATCAACGAACCACGTAAGGCGGGAATTTGCTTCGCTGCTCCCGCATTACTGTGCTCCGCAGGCCGGCTTGCTGGCAGTTGAGACGCGTTGCATGCGGCCGCTATAGCCCCATGCAAAGTAATAATACTGGGCCGTCTTGGGTAGATCGATGTTGTTCACTGTGCGAAGCCAATAAACAATAGATATGTTTACGTCGTACCTCACCATAGTGAATTGGGAACCTTCGACCCATACACCATCTTTATCACCACCCGACGCCAGTGAAGCAATTACAGCCTGTGGCCCCCAGTGAAATGCGTTGAATGGGAGATCACCGAAAATTTTCCAGCTACCTTTTTTGTCGGGTTCGAATACGGTTGCCTCCTTTCCGGCTCCCATGAAAATGCAAAACGTTATTGGATAACCTTTACTATCGATAAAGAATGGTGCGTTAAATCCATCCAATGTACCCTTCCATGTTCCTTGGAAGTTAAACAACGGTTCATTCAGAGAATGTCCAAGAGGCGCCGCTGGTTCAACATCTTTGAATGGAGTTGTCGTACAACCTGATTCGGCGAGAATGCATATCGCAATTACCGCCAGTTTAAGTATCTGATTCATTCCTTGGTCTCTTTCGCAGAGTGGGATCGCGACCGATTCAAATCTAGAACAATCTGCTGAAGATCCTGAACCCCGCGAGATATTCCCCGGCGATGGTTCCGAAGTTGGTGAGCATGAACACCAGCAGGGTGCGGGCGACGCGGTTGCGCCACCAGCCGCTGGCGTGCAGCAGGTCGTCGCGCAGTGACTGGAAATCCGCCACGCGCGGTTTGCGCAGCCATGCTTCCACCATGCCGGCGAACACGCCGGAGGAAAGTCCGGGCGGGCGCAATGGTTTCAGCGGACCCATGACCGCGGCGGTGAGGATCGACAGCGGATGGCCGCCGGCGATCGCCGCGCCCAGCGCGCTCAGCGCGGCCGTATAGATGGCCCAGTCGCGCAGCGCGGCCCAACCCATCGCCGGGCTGCGGTAGAAGATGATGCCGATGGCGATGAAGATCGCGGCCATCACGCCGAGCGCGAACCATTTAGGCCAGCGCGGCGAAGGCAGCTTCGCGTTCAACGGTTCCAGCAGGGTTTGCGGCGGCGTCACCTGTTCCAGGATTTCGCGTTGCAGGCCGGCCTGGTGGCCCGCGCCGATCACGACCAGCACCCGCTTTGCGGCCGGATTCTGCGCGGATTCCTGGCGCAGCCGCGCGGCCATGAAAGTATCGCGCTCGCCGATCAGAGCGTCGTACAGCGGCTTGGAATTGCGCGCGAATTCGCCGAACGCGCTCTCCAGCATGTCGCCCTGCTTCAGTTTCTCGATTTCCGCTTCGTCGATGTCCTCGCGCGAGAACACGCTGCCGGCGAGGCCGGCGAGGATGCCCATGCGGTCGCGGAAGCGCACGCCGCGGTAGGCGTGGTTGAGCGTGGTGCCGATTTCGCGGTCCACCAGCCAGACGGGAAGATGGCGCGCTTCGGCATCGTCCATCGCCGCGCGCATTTCCGCGCCGGGTTCGATGCCGTACTGTTCGGCGATGCGGCGCTGGAACGAGGACAATGCCAGCGAGGCGAACACCATGCCTGCCTTGCCGGTGCGGATCACCTGGAACAGGTCCATCTTCGCCAGCGCATCCGGATCGCGGATGCCCTGCGCGCGCGATTCGCACAGTTCCACCGCGACCGCATCGAACGGTTCGCGTTCGATCAGCGCATGCACCGCGGCGACCGAGGTGCGCGAGACGTGGGCGGTGCCGAGCAGCACGTATTCCACGCCGTCGCGCGCCACGCGCACGACGGGTTGCTGGTCCAGTGGATCGTTCTCGGGCGAACCGGGTTGCGCGTCCAAGCGGAATCCTCAGTCGCGGAACCGTTTCAGCAGATCGTCGTACGCATCGATGCGACGGTCGCGCAGGAACGGCCAGATGCGCCGCACGTCCTCGCTGCGCGCCATGTCGATGTCGGCCATCAGCAGTTCGCGGCCGTCGTCGTTGGCCTGCGTGAGGATTTCGCCCTGCGGCCCCGCGACGAAACTGGAACCCCAGAACTGGATGCCACGGCCGCCGTCCGGCGCGGCTTCGAAACCGACGCGATTGCAGGCCAGCAACGGCAGCCCGTTGGCGACCGCATGACCGCGCTGCACGGTGACCCATGCATCGCGCTGGCGTTTCTTCTCTTCTTCGTGATCGGAAGGATCCCAGCCGATCGCGGTGGGATACAGCAGCAGGTCCGCGCCCGCCAGCGCCATCAGGCGCGCGGCTTCCGGATACCACTGGTCCCAGCACACCAGCACGCCGAGCTTGCCGATCGATGTGGCGATGGGGTGGAAACCGAGATCGCCCGGCGTGAAGTAGAACTTCTCGTAGAACGCCGGATCGTCGGGGATGTGCATCTTGCGGTAGCTGCCGGCGATCTTCGCCGAGCGATCGAACACGATCGCGGTGTTGTGGTACAGCCCGGCGGCGCGACGCTCGAACAGCGATGCCACGACCACCAATTGCAGTTGCTCCGCGAGCTTGCCGATGCGTTCGCTGGACGGTCCGGGAATGCTTTCCGCGCGTTCGAACTCGCCGACGTCCTCGTGCTGGCAGAAGTACGGGCCGTTGTGCAGTTCCTGCAGCAGGACAAGTTGCGCGCCGGCGGCTTTCGCGTCGCGCAAGCCGGATTCGATCGCGTCGAGGTTCAACGCGGCGCTGCCGCGGTCGCGCTCCTGCAGCAGGGCCACTTTGAGGTTCCGGGTTGCCATGGCGGCAGTTTAACGCGTCAGGCGAGCGCGCCTTGCGGAAGCTGCATGGTCACGCAGTGCAGGCTGCCGTTCTGCCAGATCAATGGCCGGCAGGGCACCTGCACGACTTCGCGCCCCGGATGCGCCGTGGCAATCCTGCGCGCGGCCTCCGCGTCGGCGGCATCGCCGTAGGCCGGCACCAGCACGGCGCCGTTGACGATCAGGTAATTCGCGTACGAGGCAGCGAGGCGGCGTCCTTCATCGACGATGGCTCGAGCCCATGGCAAGGCATGCAAGGCATACGGCCTGCCTTCCACGGTGCGCAGCGCGGCCAGTTCTCCGCGCATCGCCGCGAGTTCGGCGAAATGCGGATCGGATTCGTCTTCGCAGCCCTGGAACACGATCGCCTCGTCCGGCGCGAAGCGCGCCAGCGTGTCGATGTGGGCGTCGGTATCGTCGCCTTGCAGGTAGCCACGTTCGAGCCACAACACGCGTCGCGCGCCGAGCGAATCGCACAACTGTTTCGACATCGCCTCGCGCGACATTTGTGGATGACGCTGATGCAGGCAGCGCCAGGTCGTCAGCAGCGTGCCGCGGCCGTCGGATTCGATCGCGCCGCCTTCGAGTGCCCAGTCGATGCGCGCGTGGCCGATGCCTGGCACGAACACGTCGCGTTCCAGCAATCCATCGATCAAGGCGTCGTCACGCGATGCCTCGTACTTGCCGCCCCAGCCGGTGAAACGAAAATCCGCGAGTGCGAATTCGTTCCCGCGTTCCAGCGTCAATGGCCCCGAGTCGCGCAGCCAGGTATCGTCGTACGGAATCTCGACGAAGCCCGCACGAGACATGTCCGTGCCGCCGGCGCGCAGCAATTCGGCCGCGCGCTCGCGCACGGCGGCATCCGGGACGCAGATCAACGCGCGTTCGAAGCGTGCAATCGCTGATGCCAGCGCGACGTAACTGGATTCGGCCGACAGCAGGCGCGGACCCCAATCGGTGCCTTCGTGCGGCCACGCGATCAGCACCGCCGCCTGCGGTTCCCACTCCGCAGGCAGCCGGAATTTCGCAGCAATCATTCGTTCAATGCGCGCCGGTGTCCGGCGTCGTGATCACCGAATGGATCACGTGGCTGCGCTCGAAGTACACGATGTAATTGGCGTACTCCCAGCGGTTGATCGGCGGATGTTTCGCCGAATCGCCGCCGCGCGTCTGCAGCTTGTGGAGCGGCGCGCCGTAGCGTTGTTCGACCTGGGCCATGCTCAGGCCGCGTTGCGGCAGGTTCATGCCTTGCTCCTGTGCGACCTTGGTGCGCAGGCTTTCGGCGTGCGCGGTGGACAGGGCGAACGGTGCGACCAGCGCAAGCAAAGCGGCAGGCAGGAAACGGGTCAGGCGGTTCATGGCTTGCAACTCCCCGGGCGCTCGCGCGCCGACGGGCCTGTTTTAGCAGAAGCGCCGTCGGCAATCCATGATCCGGTTCATGCACCCGGACATGAAAAAGGCCGCCGAAGCGGCCTTCCGGACAATGGCGATCGCGCTCAGCGCTGGCGCGCCTTGAAGCGCGGATTGCTCTTGCAGATCACGAAAACCTTGCCGCGCCGGCGCACGACCTTGCAGTCGCGGTGCCGCTGCTTGGCGGACTTCAGGGACGAAAGCACCTTCACGGCGGAACTCCTGTGAAAAGTGCAGCCACGGACGGCTGCATCTTGATTTCGGCGTCCAGGGGCGAACGCAGGAAAATGACAAGCGCGAAAGTCTAGCCTGCACAAGGAATTGAAGCAAGCCTGACAGGGTCTTCATCGGCGCGGGTTATCCTAGGCGTTTGGCCCAGCGCACCGGAGACAGCTCGTGGCGGACAACCTCGACCAGCAGTGCATCAACACCATCCGTTTCCTGTCGGTGGACATGGTGCAGAAGGCCGACAGCGGCCATCCCGGGATGCCGCTGGGCGCCGCGCCCATGGCCTACGTTTTATGGACCCGGTGCATGAAGTACCACCCGGCCAATCCGGACTGGGCGGACCGCGACCGCTTCGTGCTTTCCGCCGGCCACGGCTCGGCATTGCTGTACAGCCTGCTGCACCTGACCGGCTACGACGTCACGCTGGACGACATCAAGCAGTTCCGCCAGTGGGGCAGCAAGTGCCCGGGCCACCCGGAACGCGGCCATACGCCCGGCGTGGAAGTCACCACAGGCCCGCTCGGCCAGGGCATTTCCAATGCGGTCGGCCTGGCAATGGCGGAGGCGCAACTGGCCGCGCGCTACAACCGCGACGGCCACAAGGTGGTCGATCACCACACCTACGTGATCGCCGGGGACGGCGACCTGATGGAGGGCGTCACCGCGGAAGCCGTGTCGCTGGCCGGCCATCTGCAACTCGGCAAGCTGATCGTGCTCTACGACGACAACCGCGTGACACTCGCCGCGGGCACCGACATCACCTTCACCGAAGATCGCGCCGCGCATTTCAAGGCTTGCGGCTGGCACGTGCAGCACGTCGAGAACGGCAACGACGTCGCCGCCATCGAAACGGCGATCAAGAAGGCCAAGCGCCAGACCGCCAAACCGTCGCTGATCCTGGTGCGCACGCACATCGGTTACGGTTCGCCGGAACAGGACAGCTACAAGGCACATGGTTCGCCGCTCGGCGTCGACGGCGTGGCCGCGACCAAGAAGAAACTCGGCTGGCCGGAGCAACCACCATTCCTGATTCCGGAAGAAGCGCTCAAACATTTCCGCGAAGCACAGGAGCGCGGCAAGCGCGCCGAATCGGCGTGGAAGCGGCGCTGGAACAAATACGCCAAGGCGTTTCCGGAACTCGCGCAGGAATTGCAGCGTTCGCTGCGTGGCGAACTGCCGCCCGGCTGGGATGCCGCGATCCCGGTTTTCCCGCCGGATGCCAAGGG
Organism: Rhodanobacteraceae bacterium; assembly: GCA_035552915.1. GTDB lineage: Bacteria > Pseudomonadota > Gammaproteobacteria > Xanthomonadales > Rhodanobacteraceae > 66-474. Next base: position 59,292 of record DATNEQ010000023.1, on the reverse strand, counting down.
CCTCGCGACCCGCAAGGCCGGCGGGGACGTGCTGTCCGCCATCGCGCCGAAGCTGCCTGCCATCAGCGGCGGTTCCGCGGATCTCGACCCTTCCACTTACACCGCGGTGAAGGGCCTCGGCGTGTTTTCGCGCGGCGCCGAGCCGGACGAGCAGGGCGTGGACACGGTGGGCGAAGCCTGGAATTACGCCGGTCGCAACCTGCATTTCGGCGTGCGCGAACACGCGATGGGTGCGATCGCCAACGGCATGGCCGCGCATGGCGGCTTCATCCCGTACACCGCGACCTTCCTGATATTTTCGGATTACATGCGCCCGCCGATGCGGCTGGCGGCATTGAGCCAGTTGCACGTGATCAACGTGTTCACCCACGACAGCATCGCGCTCGGCGAGGACGGCCCGACGCACCAGCCGGTCGAACAACTTGCCGGCCTGCGCTCGGTGCCGCGCATGATCGTGTTGCGTCCCGGCGACGCCAACGAAACCGCGGTGGCCTGGCGCGTGGCCGCGGAGACCAAGGGCCGGCCGGTGTCGCTGGCGTTGTCGCGCCAGAACGTGCCGACGCTGGATCGCACGCAATACGCCAGCGCCGACGGCGTGCGCCATGGCGCCTACGTGCTGAAGGATTGCGAAGGTGCGCCGCAGTTGATCCTGATCGGCACCGGCGCGGAAACCGGCTTGTGCGTGCAGGCCGCGCAGAAGCTGTCCGGCGAAGGCGTCAAGGTGCGCGTGGTATCGATGCCGAGTTGGGAATTGTTCGCCGCGCAGGACCAGTCCTATCGCGATTCCGTGCTGCCGCCGGACGTGCATGCACGGCTCGCGGTCGAAGCCGGCGTGTCGCAGGGCTGGGACCGCTGGATCGGCGAACGCGGCGACGCGTTGTGCGTCGACCGTTTCGGCGCCTCCGCGCCGGGCGGCGAAATGCTGAAGCAGTACGGGTTTACCGTTGACAACGTGGTCGCAAGGGCGAGAGCGCTGCTTAATAGGGCATAGCGAACGATCACTCGCCTTTATCGATACCCTTGTAAAACGTAAAACCGAACCAGAGAATTATCGCCGCGTTTACGACGATAAAGGTCCAAGTAAACCAATCATGGGTTGAAACAAGCCACCTCCAGGTAAGTGCTGGCGAACAATCGAACCAATGGGCCTGCCATCCAAATATTGACGAGCTGCAATCCCTCATCACTCGAATCCACGTCCCAATGCTTATCAGGATTGCGACGATGCAAACGACAGCGAAGTAATAACGATTGAAGCGTGGCGATTTCGTTGCTCGCATTCATTCAAATCCCGCGATGCAACACCATTTCCAGCACGAACTTCGAACCGAAGAACGCCAATAGCAGGACGGCCATGCCTGCGAGGGTGAGGTAGATCGCGCGGCGGCCGCGCCAGCCCCATGCGGCGCGGCCGATCAGCAGCACGCCGAACACGATCCACGCCAGTACCGACAACACGGTCTTCTGCACCAGGTCTTGCGTGAACAGGTTGTGCACGAACAGCACGCCCGACAACAGTGCCAGCGTCAGCAGCACGAAACCCGCGGCGATCAGGCGGAACATCAGGCTTTCGGTGAGCGTGAGCGGGGGCAACACGCGCAGCCAGCCGCTTAGCCTTCGCGCACGCAAGGCGCGTTCCTGCATCGCCAGCAGCAGCGCGAGCAACGCGGCGATCGCCAGCAGGCCGAACGCGATCAGCGCCAGCGTCACGTGCAACTTGATCTGCCAGTCCAGCGCCAGCGGCGCGGTCGGCGGCGCGAGGAACTGGTCGATCGCCAGCAGCATGGCAGCGAGCGGAAACACGATCACGCCAAGAGCGGCGACCGGGCGCGCGAGATTGACGATCAGGGTGAGTGCGGCAATCACCGCGGCCACCACCGACAGCGCGGCGAAGAAGTGCAGATCCAGCGCGCCGCGATGCGCGCCCAGCAGCACGGCGAAATGCAGGATCACGGCAAGGGTGCCGGCGGCGAGCGCGGCGCGTTTCGGCGCGGCGCCTTCGGACAACATCGGCCTTGCCAGTGCGCCCGCAGCCGCCAGGTACAGCGCGCAGGCCAGCAGGGCGATCAGGTCCAGGCCGAAAGCGGGCGGAAACATCCTGCGAGTGTCGCACAAGCGCCAGGGCGGCGGGAGCTCGGCGACGCCTCGGCTATAATTCGACGTTCCGCCTCGCCAACGTGACGCCATGTTCGAATCCCTGAGCCAACGTCTTTCCGCAACCGTGCAACGCCTTGCCGGGCGCGGCCGGTTGACCGAGGAGAACATCCGCGAATCGCTGCGCGAGGTGCGCATCGCGCTGCTGGAAGCGGACGTCGCGTTGCCGGTGGTGCAGGCGCTGATCGAGCGCATCAAGGTGCGCGCGGTCGGCCAGGAAGTGATGAAGTCGCTGACGCCGGGACAAGCGCTGATAAAAGTTGTTCGCGACGAACTGACCGCGGTGATGGGCACCGCGAATAGCGACCTCGATCTCTCCGCCACACCGCCCGCGATCGTGCTGATGGCCGGCCTGCAGGGCGCGGGGAAGACCACCACGGTCGCCAAGCTGGCGCGGCACCTGGTCGAGCGCCGCAAGAAGAAGGTGATGGTCGTCAGTTGCGACGTCTATCGTCCGGCCGCGATCGAACAGTTGCAGACGCTTGCCGCGCAGGTCGGCGTCGGCTTCGTGCCTTCGGCCAGCGGGCAGGATCCGGTGGCGATCGCGCGCGCCGCGGTCGAGGCGGCGAAACGCGAAGTGGCCGACGTGCTGATCGTCGATACCGCCGGCCGCCTGCACGTCGACGCGCAGATGATGGACGAGATCAAGGCGCTGCACGCGGCGCTGAAGCCGGTCGAGACCCTGTTCGTCGTCGATTCGATGACCGGGCAGGACGCAGCCAACACCGCCAAGGCATTCGCCGAAGCATTGCCGCTGACAGGCGTGATCCTCACCAAGACCGACGGCGACGCCCGCGGCGGCGCGGCGCTCTCCGTGCGCTACGTGACCGGGAGGCCGATCAAGTTCCTCGGCGCCGGCGAAAAAACCGACGCGCTGGAACCGTTCCATCCGGACCGCGTGGCCACGCGCATACTCGGCATGGGCGACGTGCTGTCGTTGATCGAGGATGTGCAGCACAAGACCGACCAGGAGAAAGCGGCCAAGCTCGCGGCCAAGGTCGCCAAGGGCAAGAAGTTCGACATGAACGACATGCGCGACCAGCTCGAGCAGATGCTCAACATGGGTGGCCTGGCCGGGCTGATGGAAAAACTTCCGGGCGTGTCGTCGCTGCCGGACAACGTGAAGTCGAAGGTCAACGACAAGGAAGTGAAGCGGATGATGGCGATCATCGGCTCGATGACGAAAAAGGAGCGCCGCCATCCCGACCTGCTCAACGGTTCGCGGCGCGCGCGGGTGGCGCGCGGCTCCGGCACCCAGCCGGCCGAGGTCAATCGCCTGCTGAAGCAGTACACCCAGATGGAAAAGATGATGTCCAAGTTCGCCCGCGGCGGCATGAAAGGCCTGATGCGGCAGATGTCCGGCGCGATGAAGGGGATGGGTGGCCGCGGGTTCTGACGCGGGATGCATGACAATCCGCGCTCGTGATCTCTGACCGGACCGGCTTCAGGCTCCGGGGATGGCTGCTTGCCGGATTTTGCTCTTCACTTCCAGCAAAAACCCGCTACAATTCGCCGTTTCCCACGCCCTTGCGCCCTCGCGGCGCTCCTGTCGGGCGGCACTTCGAGAGAGTAAGCAGAAATGGTCAAGATTCGTCTTGCGCGCGCGGGCGCCAAGGGTCGTCCCTTCTACCACGTGGTGGTGACCGACCAGCGCAACGCGCGCGACGGCCGCAACATCGCGCGTCTCGGTTATTTCAATCCCGGCGCCTCCGGTCCGGAAAAGCGCCTGGAGCTGGACGTCGTCAAGCTGCAGGAATGGGTCGGCAAGGGCGCGCAGTGCTCCGACAAGGTGCGCCTGCTGGTGAAGGAAGCGGGCAAGCAGGCTGCCTGAACCCATGGGCGGCGGCGGGCGGCGGGTGCTGCTCGGACGCATCGTCGGTATCCATGGCCTGCGCGGCGAAGTGAAGCTTGAATCCTGGACCGAACCGCGCCTGCGCATTCTGGATTATCGTCCCTGGCTGCTGGAAACCGCGCCGGGCGAAGTGAAAGAGATCGACCGGGTTCGGGGACGCGCGCAAGGCAAGGGCGTGGTGGCATCGCTGCCCGGCGTGGCCGACCGCGATGCTGCGGCGGCGCTGGTTGGCGCGAGCATCTTCGTTCCGCGCGCGGCGTTGCCGGAATTGCAGGGCGAGTTCTACCAGGAAGATCTGGCCGGACTCGCGGTGGTGAACCTTGCGGGCGTTCCGCTGGGCAGGGTCAGCCACCTGTTCGATACCGGCGCAAACCTGGTGCTGGTGGCCCGCGACGGGGACGGCCGTGAACGCCTGATCCCCTACGTGCCTGACGTGTACGTGCAGGCGGTCGATCTGGATGCGGGACGCATCACGGTCGATTGGGATGAAGATTTGTAGGTGATGGCGATGCGCATCGACGTCATCACGCTGTTCCCGGAATTCGTGCAGGAATGCATGAAGGTCGGCGTGGTGGGTCGGGCGGCGCAGCGGGGGTTGCTGGAAGTGCGCGCGTGGAATCCGCGCGACGACGCGACCGACGCGCACCGCAGCGTGGACGACCGCACCTACGGCGGCGGCCCGGGCATGGTGATGATGATCGAGCCGTTGCGCAGCACGCTGCGCAAGGTTCGGGAGGCGACGCCGGAGGCGGCGCGCACGATTTACCTCAGTCCGCAGGGAACGCGGCTGACGCAGCGCAAGGTTCGGCAACTGGCGCAGGCGCCGCGGCTGATCCTGCTGTGCGGACGTTACGAGGGCGTGGACGAGCGTTTGCTCGAACACGAGATCGACGAGGAATTGTCGATCGGCGATTACGTGCTGTCGGGCGGCGAACTGGCCGCGGCGGTGCTGATCGATGTGGTCGGCAGGTTGCAGGAAGGCGCGTTGAACGACGCGCAGTCGGCGCAGCAGGATTCGTTTTCGGACGGCCTGCTGGATTGCCCGCATTACACCCGCCCGGAATCGCATGAACTGGGCGACGTGCCGACGGCGCTGATGTCGGGCGACCATGCGGCGATCCGTCGCTGGCGCCGCAAGCAGGCGCTGGGCCGCACCTGGTTGCGGCGGCCGGACCTGCTGGAACATTTGCCGCTCGACGACGAATCGAGGAAGTTGCTGCAAGAGTTTCGCGACGAACAACAAGCCGCGCTCAAGGAAGATTGACGGCAGCTGCACAGGCCACGGAAGCCCGAACAACCCTACCCGCGCGGCGGTGATTGCGCGCAGCCTTTGTGAATACGGACGGTGACGCCATGAACAAGATCGTTGAACAATTCGAAGCCGCGCAGATGGGCCGCAAGCTGCCCGAATTCGCGCCCGGCGACACCGTGGTCGTCAACGTCAAGGTGAAGGAAGGCAACCGCGAACGCGTGCAGGCGTTCGAGGGCGTCGTGATCGCCAAGCGCAACCGCGGCCTGCATTCGGCGTTTACCGTGCGCAAGATGTCGCACGGCACCGGCGTGGAGCGCGTGTTCCAGGCGCACAGCAATGCCATCGATTCGGTGCAGGTCAAGCGCAAGGGCAAGGTGCGCGGCGCCAAGCTGTATTACCTGCGCGGGCTGGAAGGCAAGGCCGCGCGCATCAAGGAAGACATCGCCGCGCGTTCCGCGATTTCGGCGGAATAACGCACACCGCTTTCGCTGCCCGCATGAGGCGGCCAGCGGCGAACCGACAGAGGCCGTGCGGAAAACCGCGCGGCCTTCCTTTTTCAAGCACACACTCCCGGCATTCGTTCCTGCACTAGACTTCAGCGTTCACGCCGCGCCATCGCCATGACCCTCCGTACTCGCTTCGCCCCCAGTCCCACCGGTTACCTGCACATCGGCGGCGCGCGCACGGCGTTGTACTGCTGGCTGGAAGCGCGGCATCGCGGCGGGCAATTCATCCTGCGCGTGGAAGACACCGACCGCGAGCGTTCCACCGATGCGGCGGTCCAGGCGATCCTGGACTGCATGGAATGGCTGGGCCTGTCGCCGGACGAAGGCCCGATTTTCCAGACGCAGCGCATGGACCGCTATCGCGCGGTCGCGCAGCAGTTGCAGGAAGCGGGCAAGGCCTACTGGGCCTACGAGTCGAAGGACGAAATCGAGGCGATGCGCGCCGCGGCGCTGGCGCTCGGCGAAAAGCCGCGCTACAGCGGCGCGTATCGGGATCGCAGCGAACCGTATCGCAACGATCCCAACCGCGTGCTGCGTTTCAGGAATCCGCGCGACGGCAGCGTGGTGTTCGATGACAAGGTCAAGGGTCGCATCGAGTGGGACAACGCGGAACTCGACGACCTGGTGCTGATCCGTTCCGACGGCTTTCCCACCTACAACTTCGCGGTGGTCGTCGACGACATCGACATGCGCATCACGGAAGTGATCCGCGGCGACGACCATGTCAACAATACGCCGCGGCAGATCAACATCTATCGCGCGCTGGGCGCGGACATTCCGGAATTCGCGCACCTGCCGATGATCCTGGGCCCGGACGGGCAGAAGCTGTCCAAGCGCCACGGCGCGGTCTCGGTGATGCAGTATCGCGAGGACGGCTACCTGCCGCATGCGTTGTTGAATTACGTCGTTCGCCTGGGCTGGTCGCACGGCGACCAGGAAATCTTCTCGATCGAGGAAATGGTCGAGCTGTTCGACATCGCGGACGTGAACCAGTCGGCCTCGCGCTTCGACATGGCCAAGCTCGGCTGGCTCAACCAGCAATACCTGAAGAACGACAATCCGCTGGAAATCGCACGCGAACTTGCCTGGCAACTCAATCGGCTCGGGATCGATCCATCCGAAGGTGGCCCGTGTCCGGTCGACGTGGTGATCGCATTGCGCGAACGCGTGCAGACCTTGAAGGAAATGGCCGAACGCGCGCGTATCTGGTACACGCCCATCGCGGAATGGGACGACAAGGCCGTCGCGAAGCACCTGAAAGCGGAGGGTGCGACGGACGTGCTGCAGGCTGCACGCGAGAAATTTTCCGGGATGGCCGGATGGTCGCCGGCAGCGATCCATGCTGCCATCGAGCAACTGGCGGCCGAGCGCGGCATCGGCATGGGCAAGATCGCGCAGCCATTGCGCGTGGCGTTGACGGGCACCCAGGTATCGCCGTCGATCGAGCACACCGTCTATCTCGCGGGCCGCAGTCTGGCATTGCGGCGGATCGACGAGGCGATTGACAGGGCCTCGCGCTGATCCATGGACGAGCTGCTGCAAAAAGCCACGCAAGGCGTCGATCCGGATTCGCCGGATGCGTTCCTGCATATTTTCAGGAACCTCATGGCGCTGCTGCCGTGGTGGCCGTTGTTCTGGTTCACCGTGCTGTGCATGGTCGTCGGCGCCGCGCTGGGCTGGTGGCGCGGACGTGTCTGGCTCGGCATCGGGCTGGCGCTGGTGCTGGGGCCGATCGGCTGGTTCGCGCTGTGGGGATTCAAGTCCGGCCTGCAAAAACGGCGCGAGACGGCTCCGGAGTTTCCGGTGACGCGCAAGCGCTAGAATAGACACGTGGCCAGCGCGCATTCCAGGACGCACCACCACCACCGCGACGCCGCCGGCGTGGTGCGGGAAGTCGAGCGCGCCAGCCGCGAACGCGGCTTGCGGCTGACGCCGTTGCGCCACCAGGTGCTGGACCTGATCGCGCGCGCGCGCAAGCCCGTCAAGGCCTATGATCTGCTCGATGCATTGCGCGACACGCATGCGGGCGCGGCGCCGCCCACCGTCTATCGCGCGCTGGATTTCCTGCTGGAGAACGGCTTCATCCACAAGCTGGAATCGATCAATGCGTTCGTGTTCTGCGAACACCCGGGCGAAGCGCATCAAGTACCGTTCCTGATCTGCGACGCATGCGAAGGTGCGACCGAACTGTGCGACGACGGCGCGATCGCGGGGTTGATCGAAAAGCGCGCGGGCTCGCTGGGTTTCCGCGCCAAGGCGCAGACGCTGGAAGTACACGGCACCTGCAAGGATTGCCGCACCGGTTGAGAGCCGATCCCCGCTTGGCGGTCATGGACGTTGTCCGGCTCGTCCACTCACGTTATAATGTATCAATTCCAGCCGGCATCGCCTGTGGCCATGGATTCCAGCATGCAATTGCCATTGCCTCCGGCGCGTGTCAGCACGATCGCGGTGGTGGCCGACCGCGCGGGCGCCACGGCGTCGCTGTTGTGTGCGCTGCATTGCGCGTTGCTGCCGTTCGTGCTGGCGTTGTTGCCGCTGCTTGGATTGGGGTTCCTCGCCGACCATCGTTTCGAACGCATTTTCGTGGCCTGCGCGGCGGTGCTCGCCAGCGTGACCATCTTTACCGCATGGCGGCGGCATCGGAAATTGCACGCGTTGTTCCTGCTGGTGCCGGGCATCGCGCTGCTGCTGTCCGGCATCGTCATCGACATCGGCCGTCACGAGTGGCTGCACACGGCGCTGGTTGTCTGCGGAGGCGTGCTGGTGGCCAGCGCGCACATCGTCAATCTGGTGCTGTCGCATCGGCATGTGCATACCGCGGATTGCGGGCACGCACACTGAGGCCTTCGCGTCCTCCGTCTTGGGCGGAATTGTGTAACGCCGCACCGGTTCTCTAGCATCGCTGCATGGCGCACGAACACGCCCATTCACCGGATCACCATCATCGCGCGGCGGCGGGCGTGACGCTGGGCATCGCATTCGCGCTGACTTGCGTGATGCTGGTCGTCGAGGCGGCCGGAGGCTTGCTGTCCGGATCGCTGGCGCTGCTCGCGGACGCCGGTCACATGCTGGTGGATGCCGGCGCGCTGCTGCTCGCGTGGTCAGCGGCGCTTTTCGCCGCACGGCCCGCGGACGCGCGCCGCAGTTTCGGTTACGCGCGGATGGAGGTGCTGGCGGGTTTCGCCAACGCGCTGGTGCAGGTGTTGCTGGTGGTCTGGATCGCCTACGAGGCGATCGGTCGCCTGCTGCAGGCGGAAACCATCGGGATTCGTTCCGGCGTGATGCTGGGCGTCGCGCTGGCGGGGCTGGCCGTCAACGCGATCGTTCTGCGCATGCTGCACGCGCGCGGCGACGAAGATCTCAATGTGGCCGGTGCCAGCCTGCACGTGTTCGGCGACTTGCTCGGTTCGGTCGCCACCGTGGTTGCCGCGCTGCTGGTGCGCTACCTCGGCTGGAATTGGGCCGACCCGGTGCTGTCGCTGCTGGTGTCGCTGCTGATCCTGCGCGGCGCTTGGCTGCTGCTGCGGCGTTCCGGGCACATCCTGCTCGAAGGCGTTCCGGAAGGCCTGCGCACGGAGGAAATCCAGGCCGCTGCCGCTGCCGCCGATGCCGGCATCCTGGAAGTGCATCATCTGCACGTCTGGCAGATCGCGTCCGGATCACGCATGGCTACCCTGCACGCGCGCATGCGCGACGGCGCGGACGCGCAGGCCGGCCTGCGCGCGATCAAGCGCGTGTTGCGCGAGAAGTTCGCGATCGAGCACGCGACCGTGGAGATCGAGGCACGCGAATGCGCCGACGACGATCCCGCGTGCGCGCAGGAGGCGGCGCACCGGCGCTGACCCGACTCAGGCCGGTTGGCGTTCGCCGGCGATCCAGGTTTCGCGGACCACCAGGTTTTCGTCCACTGCCGCGAGATCCGCCTGCATGCCGGCTGCGATCCGTCCGCGGCTTGCGCCGATGCCGAGCAAGCCTGCGGGATAACGCGACGCCATTCGCGCGGCTTCGTCCAACGGCAGTCCGAGCAGGCCCACGCTGTTGCGCACGGCGGAGGCCATGTCCAGCGCGGAACCGGCGAGCGTGCCGTCGGCGGTGGTGCAGCGTCCGTCGCGGCATGTGATCGCGCGTCCGTCGAGTTCGAATGAATCGCGTATGCCACCGACCGGCGGCATCGCATCGGTGACCAGGAACATCTTGCCGCGCGGCTTGGCCGCGATTGCCGCGCGCAACGTGGCGGGATGTGCGTGGAAACCGTCGACGATGATGCCGCACCAGCTCTCCGCATCCTCCAGCGCCGCGCCGACCACCCCGGGTTCGCGGCTGCCGAGCGGGGTCATGGCGTTGAACAGGTGCGTGAAGCCGCGCGCACCCGCATCCAGCGCCGCACGCGTCCGCGCGTAATCGGCGGCGCTGTGGCCGATGCAGACGATGACGCCGCGCGCCACGAGTTCGCGGATCACTTCCGTCGGCACGCGTTCCGGCGCCAGCGTCAGCACGGTGCGTCCTCGCTTCAGCGAGCACACCATGTCGATCTCCGCGCGCGATGGCGCGCGGAACTCGCGCGCGTCATGCACGCCCTTGCGCTCCGGTGCGAGGAACGGGCCTTCCAGGTGGATGCCGAGCACGCCCGGCGTACCGCGCTCCAAGGCGCGATCCACTGCATCGATCGCCGCGCGCATGGTCGCGTCGTCGCTGCTGATCAATGTCGGCAGCAGGCCGGTGGTGCCGAACCGGCGATGCGCCTGCGCGATCCGCTCGATGGTTTCGACGCTCGGGTCGTCGTTGAACAACGCGTCGCCGCCACCATTGACCTGGCAATCGATGAAGCCGGGCAGCAGCCGGGCGCCTTGCAGGTCATGGCGTTCCGCGGGTTCGTCGCGCAACTGCGCCAGTGGCGCGACCATGGCGATGCGGTCGTCCGAAACCAGCACGCCGAGATCGCGTTCGAAGCCCGCATCGCCCAACACGAGCGCGTTGTGCAGCAGGTGGTTCACACCGTCTCCGTCACCTTGTTGAGGTACGGCGGCACGTCGGGATCGAATCCGCGCGCCAGCGCCAGCGCGTTCGCGGCGCGATAGAACGCGTTGATCGTCAGCAGCGGCGTGCACGCCGGATGCGGCGACGGGGGCAAAGGCAAATGGCCGTTGTCGTCGGCGCCGGGTTGCGCGCGCCACACCACGGCGCCGCGTTCCGCGAAGCGCCGGGAGACCTCCAGCGTGCTGTCGCCGCTGTGATCGTCCTGCACGAACGCCAGCACCGGAAAGCCCGCGCCCACGATCGCCATCGGCCCGTGCATCACTTCCGCACTGCTGAAGGCTTCCGCATGCAGGCCGCAGGTTTCCTTGAGCTTGAGCGCGGCTTCCTGCGCGGCGGCGAGGCCCAGCCCGCGCCCGACCACGAACAGGTCGCGTGCGTCGCGCAGGCCTGCGATCAGTGGCGACCAATCCATCGACCATGCTTGCCTGAGCGCCTGGGGCAGCGCGTGCAATGCCGACGACAATGCTTCGTTGCCGCTCCAGCTCGCGGTCAGTTGCAACAGCGCGGCGAGCGAGCACAGGTAGCTCTTGGTCGCCGCCACGCTGGTTTCGCGACCCGCGCGCAGAGGAATCACGTGATGCGCGAGTTGCGCCAGCGGCGCGCTTTCGTCGTTGACCAGCACGACCACCCGCGCGCCCGCCGCACGCGCCAGGTCGGTGCTGAGCAGCAGGTCCGGGCTGCGCCCGGATTGCGAAATCGCGATGAACAAGGCGTCTTGCAACTTCGGCTTGACTGCGTACACCGAGGCGATCGAAGGCGAGGCGGAAGCGGTGACCAGTCCCAATTGCGTTTCGAAAAGATACTGGCCGTATGTCGCGGCGTGGTCGGAACTGCCGCGCGCACAGGTAGCAATGAAGCGCGGCGGATGGGCGCGCAACCATTGCGCGAGCGATGCGATGGCATGACGGTTTTCCTCGAGCTGGCGCGCGATCGCGTCCGCGGCCTCGCCGGCTTCGGCGAACATGCGCGTGGATTCCGCGTGCGCCGGCGACCGCGCGTTCATCGCGGCATCCGCGGCGGTGCGGTCGAGCCGCGGATCACGAGTTCCGGGCTGAAGCCTTCGTTGCCGGGACCTTGTCCGGGATGTTCGCCGAGTTGCGCCAGCAGCAACTGCGCGGCGTGGCGCGCAATGACTTCCGTGGCCTGGCGCGCGGTGGTCAGCGCCGGCCACGACTGCTTGGAGAACGGGCTGTCCTCGAAACCGGCGATCGACAGTTCGCCCGGCACTTCGATGCCGGCGGACTTCGCCGCCGCCAGCACGCCGGCGGCGATTTCGTCGTTCGATCCGAAGATCGCGGTCGGACGCGATTTCAGCGCCAACAACTTGCGCGCCGCGCGGAAACCGTCCTCGAACGAATAATCGCCGTGCACGATCAGTTTCTTGTCGAGCGGAATCGCGTAATCCTTCAACGCGCTCTCGTAACCCTTGTAGCGCTCCGGGCTGGAACGATGCGCCGCGCCGCCCCAGATGAAGCCGATGTGCTGGTGCCCGAGCTGGATCAGGTGTTCGGTGATGTCGTAGGCGGCGTCGCGGTCGTCCACGTACACGCAGGGAAAACCGTCGGCCGGATCTTCCGCCGCCGAGAGGATGCGCACGAACTTGATCCTGTTCGCGGCCAGGTGGCGGATCAGCCCCATGCGCTCGGACATCGGCGGCGCGAGGATCAGGCCGTCGAGACGCGCGTGCGATACCAGGTCGAGCAGTTCTTCCGGCAGCCTTGGCGAGGACGAATCGCAGGGGTGGATCTGCAGGCCGAAGCCGCGTTCGCGGCATACCGACAATGCGCCGTTCTGCACACTGATGATGTAGTACGGATTGGGGTTGTCGTACACCAGTCCGACCGCGTAGGCCCGCGCGCCGCGCAGGCTGCGTGCGGAAACATCCGGTTTGTAGCCGAGCTCGCCGATCGCCTTCATCACCCTGGCGCGCGTGCGTTCGCGCACCGCGGGCTCGTGATTGATCACGCGCGATACGGTCTTCAGCGAAACCGCGGCGCGTTTCGCGACATCCCTGATCGTGGGCTTGTGCACCGGAAGTTCCCGAACTTGCGCGCCGGCCGCGCCTGCGCGCGATGTTAGCCCACGCCCGCTGCGGCGCGCACGCTCACCCGGCATTGCGCAATCCCGCGCGATGGCCGCGCAGCGCGTAGTAGAGGATGTAGCAATAGCAGGGCGCGATCAGCAGCGCGAATACCGCCTGGAAATCGTAGTGCTGCTTCAGGTGCGCGAACAGCTGCGGTACCACCGCGCCGCCGCAGATACCCATGATCAGCAACGCCGAACCGCGTTCGATCAGCCGCCCGAGGCCGTGGATGGCGAGCGGGAAGATCGCCGGCCACATCATCGCGTTGGCGAAACCGAGCGCGGCGACGAAACCGACCGAGACGTATCCTTTCGTGAGGAAGGCGCCCAGCGTGAACAGCACGCCGAGCACCGCGGAGATCGCAAGGTAGCGCTGCTGCGAGATCAGCCGGGGGATCGTCAGGAAGCCGACGATGTAACCGAGCAGCATCCCGCCGAGAGTGAAGGAGGTGAAGAACTTGGTCTGGTCCAGCGGAATGCCGAAGCCTTGTCCGTAGGTGCCGATGGCATCGCCGGCCATCACTTCCGCGCCGACGTACACGAAGATCGCGAGCGCACCGAGCCAGACGTGCGGGAACTGGAACAGGCTCGTGCGTGCGCCTGCTTCCGTCGCGGCGCCGTGTTCGGCGCGCACGTCCGGCAGCGGCGAGAACAGGATGCCGATGCCGAGCAACGCCAGCACGCCCGCCATCAACAGGTATGGGCCGTGGATGCCGGCGGCGAATTCGCCGAGCAGGCGTTGCTTCTCCGCCGGATCGGCATCGGCGACGCGCGCGGCGAGGTCGCTCATGCCGTGCAGCACCAGTGTGCCCAGCACGATGGGCGCGAGGATGCCGGCGACCTTGTTGCAGATGCCCATGATCGCGATGCGGCGCGCGCCGCTTTCGATCGGCCCGAGGATGCTGACGTAGGGGTTGGATGCGGTCTGCAGGATCGCCAGCCCGGCGAAGATCACGAACAGCCCCGCGAGTGCGCCGGGATACCAGCGCTGCGTGCAGAACTGGCCGAAGGCGAATGCGCCGGCCGCCATCACCCACAACGCGATCGCCATGCCCTTCTTCATGCCGATGCGGTCGAGGATGGCCGAGGCCGGGAGTGCCCACACGAAATACGACAGATAAGCCACGAACGTCACCAGGAACGCGTTCACCACGTCCAGGTCGAAAGCGAGCTGCACGAACGAGATCAATGGCCCGTTGAGCCAGGTGAACCAGCCCATGACGAAGAACAGCACGCCGATGATCACGATGGCCGAGCCCTGGCGCGTGGAGGTGGCGGTGGAAGATCCGGTGGCGGACATGCGGAGGCTCCGTGGCTGGCGCGTGGATTCTGCGCAGGAGTGTACGCGAATAGCAACGTTGTCATTGCGAGGCGCAGACGGGGTGTTCGCGCGGTGGAATGCAGTCGGATGCGCGCGTCAGGCAGGCAAGCGACAAGCGGAAACCCGCGGATCGTCGGCATGCGACCCTGTTGCGGCGCAACAGACCGTGCCTCGCGCAAAGTCCGACGGGTGGCTGGGAGGTCGTTGTCATCACGATTTCGCTGGCGCCAGTCGTGTCCTGAAAATGACGCGATGCGGCGCGCTAATTGTCCTTTCAGTCATTTATTGACAACGTTGTCATAAAAGGTCCACACTCGCGCCGCTTTCAGGGACCGGGCGGCTGGCAGCCGCACGGAAGGGTGGAGAGGCCTTGAGTCCGATAGTGGAATCCATAGAGCCGGGTGCGCCTTTCGTCGCGGCGGATGTCGGCGGCACGTGGGCGCGCGTGGCGCTGGTGCGCGAGCGTCGCGATGCCGGCCACCCGGTGCAGGTCCTGCACTACAGCAAATACCTGTGCGCCGAGCATCCCGATCTCGCGGCGATCCTGCGTGCATTCCTGGAATCGCATTCCATCTCCGGTGCGCGCAGTTGCGCGGTGGCATGCGCCGGCTTCCTTCTCGGCGACGAGGTGATCAACGACACGCTGCCGTGGAAATTGTCGATATCCGCCACGCGCGCAGAACTCGGTTTTGCCGATTTTGCGTTGGTCAACGATTTCATCGCCGTGGCGCATGCGGTGGAACAGGTGGATCCGGAAACCACGGCGCTGTTGGCTGGCGCTTCTCCGCACGATCGCTCCGCGCCGGTGCTCGTGGTCGGCCCGGGCACCGGACTTGGCGCGGCGGTACGCATTCCCGTCGTTGACGATGTCTTCGTGCTGGGCACCGAAGCGGGACAGGCGGGATTCGCGCCAGGCACGCCGCGCGAACGGGAAATCCTGCGCGTGCTGTCGGGCGAAGATCCGCACGTGCCGGTGGAAGCAGTGGTGTCCGGCCCGGGACTGGTCAACATCTATCGCGCGCTGTGCGTCCTGGAACAACGCGCGCCGTCATTCGCCGAACCTTCCGCGATCACCGAAGCCGCGTTGGCGCAAAGCGATGCCGCGGCGATCGAGGCGCTGCACGTTTTTTGTGGCGCGGCCGGCAGCCTGGTCGGCGATCTGGTCCTGCTGTACGGCGCCCAGGGCGGCGTGTATCTGGCGGGCGGCGTCTTGCCGAACCTGCGCGAATTCCTGCGCGTCAGCGATTTCATCGAACGCATGAGGGCGAAGGGGCAGATGCGTGCGGCGCTTGAACGGGTGCCGGTGTGGCTGATCGAGCACGGGCAACTGGGCGTGATCGGCGCCGCCGTCTGGTACCTCGCCGATGTCGGACGCACAGGACGTGCGATGCGGCGGCGGCACGCGCGCGTGCGGTGCAGCGATGAATATCCAACCTTGCCCCGGTGACTTCGATGAGAACAGCAATCCACACAAATTCCGATGCCGGCGCGGTACGTGCCGGTTCCCATTCTGCGGTGCACCCGAGGACACTGTCATGAAACTCCGCAAGACCCTTCTCGCAAGCAGCATCTTTGCAGCGCTGTGCTTCGCCGGTGTGGTGCAGGCACAGGACCAGGGCGGCACGACTGCGCAGACGACGGACCAGAAACCGCAGTCCGCCAACAGCAACAAGACCGACCAGGGCACACCACAGGAGCTGGAGGCGATTACCGTCACCGGCATCCGCCAGAGCCTGAAGGCGTCGCTGGTCACCAAGCGCTATGCGAACGCGACCATCGACGCGATTACCGCGGAAGACATCGGCAAGCTCCCTGCCACCAACGTCGCCGAGGCGTTGGCGCAGATGCCCGGCGTGACACTCGACCGCCAGTTCGGCGCGACCCAGCGCGTCAGCATCGATGGCATGGATCCCAGCCTCAACGTCACCTTCCTCGATGGCCATCCGGTCGCGCAGGCGGTGTGGCGCTATGGCGACAACCCGGATCGCGGCTTCAACTTCTCCCTGCTGCCGGCGGAAATCCTCGGCGCGATGGAAATCTACAAGTCGCCCGAGGCTCGGCTGCCGGAAGGCTCGCTGGGCGGCACGATCATGATGCACACCATCCAGCCGCTGGATATCGCGCCCGATACCTTCAGTGGTTCGGTCGGCTACAACTACAACGACATGACCGACAGCGGCAAGCCGAACGTTTCGGTGTTCTACAGCTGGCGCGATCCGGACAAGACCTTCGGCGTCGACGTCTCCGCGCAGCATTACGAACAGGTCACCGATCGCGAAGGCGAGGAGATCTTCGGTTACACGCCGGTGTCGACGATCGCGGCGACCAATCCCGCAGTGGCGGCGCAGGTGGAGTCCGGCGCGATCAAGAGCACCGACATGATGCCGAACGAAATCAATTCCGCGTTCTTCCAGCAGACCGAGAAGCGCGACAGCATCACCTCCAACATCCAGATCAAGCCCAACGACAACTTCGAGGCCGGCCTGGGGCTGATGTACATCCGCGACAACCTGTCGAACTGGAACCAGTCGATGTACGCGTTCCCGATGTGGCTGTCGAGCACGGTCGCGGGCATCACCAGCCTCACCGAAGGCCCGGGCGGCGTGATCAGCGGCGGCCACAACTGCGACCCATCCACTGATGCGACTTGCCCAGGCGCGGGTGGCACCGTGTTCGACAACCAGGTGCGGCATTCGGTCGTCACCACCAAGGGCGCGGACCTGCATGCGACGTTCCGCGGCGCGCGTTGGCAATTGAGCGGGCAGGTCGGCGTCAGCACGTCGCGAACGCCCAGCACGCAGGCCTTCATCGAGCCGGTGTACTTCGGCGGTTACACCTGGGACATCAACAAGGGCTTCAAATTCGACGATCCGGCGGCGGCGAACAATCCGTCCAACTGGGCCGGCGCCGGCTGGATGGGCAATTACGGTGAATGGCCGGATCGCGCGCGCGACAATTACGCGCAGGCGGACTGGAAGATGGATTTCGACGGCTTCCTCAATGACCTGCAACTCGGCGTGCGCTGGGCCGACCATCATGAAGGCCAGAACCTGCTGGTGTGGTCCGGCGGCGTGACCGTCGGCAACTTGGCGCAAGTCGGTGCGGGCGGCTTGACCGACATCAACGATCTCGGCTTCTGGCCGGGCGCCGCGAATCACGTGCAGCCGTCAAGCGGTGATGCCGTGACCAATTGGGTGCTGGGCAGCCCCAACGTGCAGGCTTCGCAGTACCTGTATGCGCCGTACGTGTATACGGGCACCTACAACGTCGAGCAGGGCAGCAAGGCCGGGTACGCGCAACTGGATTTCGGCAATGACGACGTTCGCGGCAATTTCGGCCTGCGCTTCGTCAAGAGCGATCTCACCAGCTACGGCTACGTGGTCAGCGCAGACCAGGAGAACACGTTGCCGCCGCCTCCCGGCAGCTATCAGGCGGTCACCAGCTCGCACGACAATGTGCTGCCGGCGTTCAACATCGCGTGGAACCTCACGCCGGACTTCATCCTGCGTGGCGCGGCCTTCAAGGCGATCGCGTTCGCGCCGTACAACCAGGAGGCGCCGTACACCTTCACCAACGATTCGGTGCTGACCGGCAGCGGCGGCAACGCCAACCTGGATCCTTACAAGTCCAACAACTTCAACGTTTCCGCGGAATGGTATTTCTCGCAGGAAGGACTGTTCGCCGCGTCGATTTTCTACAAGGACATCCAGAACTACATTGTGCAGGGCGTCGGCGTGGAGCGCTTGTTCAATTCGCTGTTCACCAGCAATCCGGACGAATACGCGCAACTGACCGGCGGCAATTGCGACGACCAGGGTTTCTGCGACTACAACATCACGCGCCCGCAGAACGGCGGCAAGGCCAAGGCCAAGGGCTTTACGCTGAGTTACCAGCAGCCGTTCGGCGAAAGCGGATTCGGCCTGCGCGCCAACTACACCTACACCGATGCCTCCACCCACGACGGCGGGCTGCTGCCGTACAACTCCAAGAATTCCTACAACATCACGCCCTACTACGAGCAGGGACCGCTCAGCGCGAGCATCGCCTACGGCTGGCGCAGCAGCTATCTGGCCGGCGGCTACGTGGCCGGAGCGCCATCGGAAACCGTGGACGCCTACAAGGAGCTGGACGCCAATGCTGCGTGGAAGTTCACCGAGAACTTCTCGGCCAGCTTCGATGCGCTCAACTTGCTGGACTCCACCTATCTCGGCTATCTCGGCACCAAGGACATGCCGGTCGGCAAGTACAAGCAGGGCCGCGAATACGTGCTGAGCCTCCACTTCAAGATGTGACGTCTCCCCGCAGGTGCGACATTTCGGGCCCGGCATCCGGGCCCGTTTTCTTTGTAGAGTGGACGACGAGGTGACGACCATGCGCACGTTTCGAATGGTGGTGACATGTTGCGTCGCATTGGCGCTGCTTGTGGCGTGCGTGCAAGCGCCGGAACGCTCGAAGATTGCGTCCAATTCGGCACTCAGAGTGCACGGGGTGGACTGGCGGGAACTCGCAGCCGAGCCAGAGCAAAAGCGACTCGCTGAATCCTTCGGAAATATCCCAATACCGCGTCCGGCGTTGATCGCTTTTGGCGACCAGAACTGCGTATTGACCTCGGGCGCACAGCTCGTATTGATGTCTCGTGATCCCAAAGCTATAGCCGCTGCCCGCTATTTCGCGGATACGTTGCGGCGCACCAGTTCTTTTGATCTGCACGTCGTCCTTGCAGATGCGTTGCCGACTAGCAATGCGATCGTCTTTGCGCTAGATCCTAAGACAGAGGTAAGCGAGCCGGAAGGGTATGTAGTGGATTCCGGACCGGGTCTCATTGAGGTGCGAGCGCGAACACCGGCTGGCTTGTTTTATGGCGGCATCACGCTGTGGCAGTTGCTGACACCAAACGGGGCAACACCAGTCGGGTACGCAAAGTCAGTGCAGATTCCTGCGCTACACATCGAGGACCGGCCGCGTTTCGCGTGGCGGGGCCTGATGCTGGATTCCGCGCGCCATGTCCAGCCGGTCTCGTTCATCGAGACGCTGCTGGACCAGATGGCGCTGCACAAGCTCAACATGTTCCAGTGGCACCTCAGCGACGACCAGGGCTGGCGGCTCGCGATCGCGCGTTATCCGGAACTGACGAAGATCGGCGCGTGGCGCAAACCCGTCGGCCCGGATATCGCGCTGGCGAATGCCGACGGCAAATACGGCGGCTGGTACACGCCGGAACAGATCCGCGAGGTGGTGCGTTACGCCGCGGCGCGCTACATCACGGTGGTGCCGGAAATCGAGATGCCGGGCCACGCGCAGGCGGCGATCGCGTCGTATCCGCAATTCGGCGTCACCGGCACGCGGCCGCCGGTATCGAACGACTGGGGCGTGAACACGTGGTTGTACGACATCGACGACGGCACGTTCGCGTTCCTGCAAGACGTGCTCGATGAAACGATGGCGCTGTTCCCAAGCCCTTACCTCCACATCGGCGGCGACGAGGCGGTCAAGGACCAGTGGCAGGCGTCGAAGAAGATCCAGCGGGAGATGCACGCGCTCGGCATCGCCGACGAAGACGCACTGCAATCGTGGTTCATCGCGCGCATCGGCAAATATCTCTCCGCGCACGGCCGCAAGCTGGTCGGCTGGGACGAGATATTGCAAGGCGGCGTGCCGGCCGACGCGATCGTGATGTCATGGCAGGGCGAGCAGGGTGCGGTCAAGGCGGCCAGCCTGGGCCACGACACGGTGATGTCGCCGTCCCCGGCGATGTATTTCGACCACCTGCAGAGCGACCTGCCGGACGAACCCACGGGCCGGCCCGACGTGGTGTCATTGAAGGATGTCTACGATTTCGATGCGATCCCGAAGCAACTGGACGCGCAACAGGCGGCGCACGTGCTGGGTGCGCAGGCCAATCTCTGGAGCGAATACCTGACCACGCCGGCGCGGGTCGCGCACGCCGCGTTCCCGCGCAGCGACGCATTGGCCGAGGCGCTGTGGTCGCCCGCCGGCGCGCGCGATTGGCCGTCCTTCCTTGCACGCATGCCGGCGCAACTCGCGCGTTACCGCATGCTCGGCATCGATTTCGCCGACGACGCTTTCGCCGTGAAGATCGACGCGACGGCGGACGGCGCCGGCAAGGCGAAGGTCGCGCTGTCGAACCAGGCCAGGTTCGGCACGATCCGTTACACGCTGGACGGCAGTACGCCCGATGCGTCTTCGACGGCGTACGCCGCGTCGTTTGCCGTGCCGATGCCGGCGATCGTGCGCGCGAATGTCTTCGTCGATGGCGAAGCCCTGGCGGCACCGCGCCAGCGTGCGCTGGATGCCGTCTCCCTGTTGCGCCTCGACAGCGATCGCCTGCGGATGTGCAGCAACGCGCTGCCGCTGCGATTGGAGAACGGTGGCGCCGAAGCCGGCATCCGCTACAACATCGACATCCTCGATCCGTGCTGGATCTATCCTAAGCTCGATCTTGCGACCGTCGATCGCATCGACGTGCGCGTCGGCACGGTGCCGAACAATTTCGCGTTATGGCACGATGCCAGCAAGATCGTGATGCGGACGCCACGCACGCCGGCAGGCGAACTGGAGATCCACGCGGACACCTGCGACGGTCCATTGCTGGCCTCGTTGCCCATGGCGGGCGTGGCGCCGGGCACGCCCGCCACGCTGCGCGCGACGCTGAAGCCGCGCAGTGGTACGCACGACATCTGCCTGTTCTTCACCGGTCGCTCGCCGACATTCCTGCGTGCGACCGAATGGGTCTCGCCGGTATTGCGTTGATCGTGGGAATTCCGGACGGCGGAAGAAAGCTGGCGCAGGCGAGCGCCGCGATTGCACAAATGCAACGTGCTGCTAACATCGCCGCACCTCAACACCACGACGGGAATATCACGATGGGCAAGGGCGACAAGAAGACACGCAAGGGCAAGATCTACGCGGGCAGCCACGGCAACACGCGCCCGCACTCACCGAAATCGAAAGCGGCGGTGAAGAAGTCCACTGCTCCTGCCAAGACGACGGTGCGTCCGGCCGTGAAGAAGGTCGCGCCGAAGAAGGCCGCTGCCAGGAAGACCGCGGGCTGATTTCGCGGGAGAGTCCCGCAACGGGCTCTCCCTCACCATGTCACGGTCATGCGCACCACGTCGGCATAGCGTCCGGTCGGCGTGTCGCGGGCAACCTGCAGGCGAGCGTAGACCGGAAGATCCTGGTCGTCGCCGTTGCCCACGCCGCGCAAGCCGTCGGACGCGCCGAGCGGATGCAGGCGTGCGGCATCGGAATACAACTGGTAGGCGACCGTGGCGCTGCCATTGCCCATGCGGCGTTGCGCGCCTTCGGCATGCTGGCCGTTGTCGAACGTGATGGCATACGGTTGATCGCGCGAGCAGCGGACGCCGACCTCGGCGCCGGCGTCCGCGCTGCCGGCGTCCTGCGTCACTTCGCCGAAAGACAGCGTCGTGGTGTCGAGGCTCATGCGGCACGAGGCGACGATGGTCACGCTGACCGCCAGCTGCCCGGTGATTTCGCCGGCATTCGCCGGCATCGCGAGAATGGCCGACGCCAACACGGGCAGAAGATGAAGCAGCTTGCGCACGATCGCTCCCCGGGCGAATTCCCCGGGGCCATCCTCTCGGCGTCAACCCCTCGCGATCGTGATCCATTGCGCGATCACTGCGGGGTTCACAGTCTGTGACGCGCTTGACGATTTTTGATGTGTGTGAAAATTATTGCCGCGCTTCCAGTTCGCGGCCATCGGCAAACGAGCGCTGCAGCAGCGCTCCGCCGATCCAGTAGGCGAGTTCCGCGGGTTCGCGCACGTTCCACACGGCGAGGTCCGCGCGTTGTCCCTGCACGAGGCGGCCGCGATCGGAAAGTCCCAGCGCGCGCGCCGCGTTCACCGTTGCGCCGCGCAGCGCTTCCTCCGGGGTGAGCCGGAACAGCGTGCACGCCAGGTTGATCGCCAGCCGCAGCGAACGCAGCGGCGAAGTGCCGGGATTGAGGTCGGTGGCGATCGCGATCGGCACGCCGTGTTCGCGCAGTGCGGCGATCGGCGGCAGGCGCGTTTCGCGCAGCACGTAGAAGCTTCCCGGCAGCAGCACCGCCACGGTGCCCGCGGCGGCCATCGCCGCCACGCCCGCGGCGCTGGTGCATTCCAGATGATCCGCCGACAACGCGACGTGGTGCGCCGCCAACGCGCCGCCATCCAGGTCGCTCAACTGGTCCGCGTGCAGTTTCACCCGCAGGCCGAGTTCGCGCGCGCGTTCGAATACGCGCTGCACTTCCTGCGGGGTGAAGCCGATGTTTTCGCAGAACGCATCCACGGCGTCGGCGAGGTTTTCGCGCGCCGCCAGCGGCAGCAATTCGTCGCAAACCATCGCGACATAATCGGCGCGGCGCTCCCGGAATTCCGGCGGCAGCGCGTGCAGGCCGAGCAGGGTGGTGCGCACGGTGATGCCGAGTACCGCGCCGATGCGACGCGCAACGCGCAGCATCTTCAGTTCGGTTTCGATATCCAGGCCGTAGCCGGACTTGATTTCGAGCGTGGTCGCGCCGTCCACGACCAGGCCGCGGGCGCGCGGCAGCGATTGCCGGAACAGTTCGTCTTCGCTCGCGGCGCGGGTGGCGCGCACGCTGGAAAGAATGCCGCCGCCGGCGCGCGCGATCGCTTCGTAGCTCTCGCCTTGCAGTCGCCGTTCGAATTCCCCGGCGCGATCGCCCGCGAACACCAGATGCGTGTGGCAATCCACCAGACCCGGCGTGACCAGTGCGCCGTGCAAGGCTTCCACGCGATCCGCCAACGCATCGGGCTTGCCCGGCAATTGTTCCGCGCGACCGGCAAACACGATCCCGCCGTCGCGCCAGCCGATCGCCGCGTCTTCGATCAGGCCATGGCCGCAATCGCCGGAAAGCGTGGCCAGCCTGCAATCCAGCAATAGGTGATCCCAGCGCGCGCTCATGCAGCCATTATGGCGGCAATGCGCGCCACAAGGCGAACCGTGCTGGCGTTGCCGCAGCGCAACCGTTAGCCTGCGCGCATCATGCAGGCCACGGATTTCCACGCCGGATATTTCTGGACGCCACACGGCTGGCGGAGCGATGCACGCGTGCGCATCGCGGAAGTTCGCATTGCCGACATCGCACGGAACGACTCGGTCGCGCTCGCGCCGCGCTTCGTTCTGCCCGGCATGCCGAACCTGCATTCGCATGCTTTCCAGCGCGCGATGGCCGGGCTGGCGGAACGCAGAGGATCGAGCGACGACAGTTTTTGGAGTTGGCGTGAAACGATGTACGCGTTCGCCGCGCGCATCGGACCGGAAGACTTGCGCGCGATCGCGGCGCAGCTTTACGCCGAGATGCTGGAAGCGGGATACACGCAGGTCTGCGAATTCCACTACCTGCACCACGCGCCGGACGGCAAGCCGTACGCCGATCCGGCGGCGATGTCGCTGGCGCTGGTGGAAGCCGCGCGCGAAACCGGCATCGGCCTGACGCTGCTGCCGGTGCTGTACCAGACCCGCGGTTTCGACGGCGGTCCGCTGGGCGAACGCCAGCGCCGGTTCGGCATGGGCGTGGAAGATTATCTGCGTCTGCTGGAACGGTTGCGCGCGCTGGAGTCACCGACGCTCAAGGCCGGCATCGCGCTGCATTCGCTGCGCGCCGTTCCGGAAGACGCGATGCGGGCGGTGCTCGGATCGCCGCCCGCGCAGGGTGGTCCGATCCATATCCATATCGCCGAGCAGGTCGGCGAAGTGGAGGAATGCGTGGCGATGCGTGGTGCGCGGCCGGTGCGCTGGCTGTTCGAGCATGCCGACGTCGACGCGCGCTGGTGCCTGGTGCATGCGACGCATCTGGACGAGGGCGAGATCGCAAGCATCGCGAAGTCCGGCGCCGTGGCGGGATTGTGTCCGACCACCGAGGCCAATCTCGGCGACGGACTGTTTCCGCTGGAGCGCCATCTGGATGCGGGCGGCGTGCTCGGCATCGGTTCGGATTCGCACATTTCCGTATCGCCGGTGGAGGAATTGCGCTGGCTGGAATACGGCCAGCGCCTGGCCACGCGCCGGCGCAACATCTTTGCGCGCCAGGTCGGCGCAGGCGTTGGCGAATGCCTGTGGCGTGCCGCGCTGGCCGGCGGAACTCAGGCGGCCGGCCTGCAACCCTTCGGCGTCGGCGCCCGCGCCGACATGCTGGTGCTCGACGAGGATTCGCCCCTGCTGGCCGCGCGCGATTCGAACCATGCGCTGGACAGTTTCCTGTTCGCGGGCAACATGCCGTTGGTGCGCGACGTGATGGTCGCCGGCGAATGGGTGGTGCGGGATTTCCGGCACCGCGACCGCGAACGCATCGCCGCACGTTATCGCGCCTGTGTCGAAAAGCTCGCGCAAGGCATCGGTTGAGCGATCGCCGGCATTGCGCCGGCGATCGCGTGCCACCGTGACACTCCAGTATCGATCACTGCGCGGACGCGTCGCCCGAAGGCAGCGGATGCTGTGCCTGGAATTCCTTCCATTGCTGCATCCGCGCTTCGTGTTGCGCGCGATCGCTGGCGAGCTGGTTGCGCTGCGCCGGGGTCAGGATGTTGTAGACCTGCGCGCGCAGCGAGGCTTCCTGCAGCACGTGCGTGCGCGTCGCCGCGGCTTCCGCATCGGCGAGGCTGTTGGCCGCCGCCTGGTATCCGGACGCGGTCGGGGCCAGCGATTCGAAGGCCTCGCGCTGCTGGTGCAGCGCCTGCATCTGCGGCTTCACCTGCTGGAAGGTCTGCTTGGAAAACTGCTTGATGCTGGCGCGCTGGGCGTCGCTGAGGTCCAGCTTGCCGAGCTCGTGCATCGCCGTCATGCCGTGGCCGTGGTCGCCATGGCCGAAGCCGGGGCCGCCGGGCGCGGCCAGCGCCAGGGCGGAACCGCCGATCGCGACGGCGCCGATGAGGGAAAGCAGGGTCTTGCGCATTTCTTTTGCTCCTTTGGCTTTGCGACCGTCCCTGGTCGCCGGGATCAAAAAGCGGTCGTCCATGACCGCACTTCTCAAAGTTCGCCAATCGAACCTTTGCGAGCATTGGATCGCGGCGGCGGGTTGAAGATCGTGCGCCCGGGGTAAAGAAGGGTAAAGCGCACGCGTTCATGCAGCCTGCGCTCAGGTTTTCCCCGCAACATACGGGAATGCCGGGCATCCTGATCGCCGACGACGACCGCGAATTGTGCGAGTTGCTCGCGGCCTACCTGCGCCGCGAGGGCTTCGAGGTGGACTACGTGCACGACGCGGCCTCCGCGCTGGCGCGGCTGTCGGATTCGGGCCTGCGTCCGGACCTGTTGATCCTCGACATCGGCATGCCGGGATGCGACGGCCTGGATGCGTTGCGGGAATTGCGCCTGAAGCACCGCCTGCCGGTGATCATGCTGTCCGCGCGCGGCGAGCCGGTGGACCGCGTGATCGGGCTGGAACTCGGCGCCGACGACTATCTCGCCAAGCCGTGCCTGCCGCGCGAACTGCTGGCGCGCGTGCGCGCGCAATTGCGGCGGCACACGCTGGTTGCGGCGGGCGACCTGCACGTCGGCGACCTCCGCCTCACGCCCGGCGAGCGTCGCGCCTTCAACGGCGAAAGCGAGCTGCCGCTCACCGGTGCGGAATTCGGCCTGCTGTTCGCGCTGGCGCAGCGCGCCGGCGAGGTGATCGACAAGGCCGCGCTCTCGCGCACCGCGCTGGGCCGCGAACTGGAGCGTTTCGACCGCAGCATCGACGTGCACGTCAGCCGGCTGCGCCAGAAATTGCGGCAGGCCGGCGCGGAATCGCCGCGCATCGAATCGGTGCGTGGCGCCGGCTACGTGCTGACGGTGGGCACGTGAGCCCGCTGAAAAGTCCGCTGTTCTGGCGCCTGCTGGTGTCGTTCTGCGCCGTCAATCTGCTGGTGTTCGTGCTGGGTGGCACGCTGACGCATCGTTTCATCGAATACACCTCGCAGCGCGACGTCGACTGGAGCGCGCTCGCGCAGCAGGCCGAACAGGCCTACGACAGCGGAGGTGTCGCCGCGTTGCAAGGCTGGACCAACGAACAATATCGGCATGGCATCCACGCCACGCTTTACGCGGAAGGAAAGGAATTGCAGCCGCTGCGCCTGCCGCCGCCGGTGCGGCGCATGTTGCCGCAATGGCTGGACAGCGGACGCGACGCGCTGGTCCAGCCGTGGCCCGGCGCGTACGTGTCGATCCAGCAACTCGCCGGCGCGGACGGCAAGCCGCACCAGTTCGTCGGTTTCGCGCTGGTGCACGAGCGCGTGCCGGAGCGCACGCGCATGGCGATTTTCCTCGCCGTGCAGTTGTTGATGTCGTTGCTGCTGATAGGCGCGGTCGGCTGGTGGGTGGCGCGCAGCGTGGCGCAGCCGGTGGAGGCGCTGCGCGACGCCGCGCGGCGCATGGCCGTGGGCGAACTGTCGGCGCGCGTGGATCCGCGCTGGAGCCGCAACGACGAACTCGGCCAGCTCGCGCGCGACTTCAACGGCATGGCCGAACGCATCGAGGCGTTGGTGACGCACGACCGCGGCGTGCTGCAGGATCTTTCGCACGAATTGCGTTCGCCGCTGGCGCGGTTGCAGGTGATCCTGGAACTGGCGCACCACGCCGCCGATCGCGACGAAGCCGACACGCATTTCCGCCAGGCCGAGCGCGAAATCGCGCGGCTCGACCGCATGACCGGCGAGATGCTGACGCTGTCGCGCCTGAAAGGCGACCTGCCGGGCATGGAACGCGAGCCGGTGGAACTCGCGGTACTGCTGGAGGAGTGCGTGGCCACATTGCAGATGCAGGCCGATGGTCGCGATGTTTCCCTGCAGCTCACGCACGGCAGCGCGCCGATGGTCGCCGGCAGCGCGGTGTTGTTGCGGCGCGCGATCGAAAACCTGATTTCGAACGCGATCAAGTTCAGCCCCTACGGTTCGCACGTGCGGGTGGAACTGCGCGCGCAGGAAGGCCACGCGGTCGTCGAGGTGCGCGACCATGGCCCCGGCGTCGCCACCGGGGAATTGCCCTTGCTGTTCCGGCCGTTCTTCCGCGGCAGCAATGCACGATTGGCGGAAGGCCACGGGCTGGGATTGACGCTGGTGCAACGCGTGGCCAGGGCGCATGGCGGCGAAGTGGACGCCGAGAATGCGGAAGGTGGTGGCTTGCGCGTGACCCTGCGACTGCCGCTGTTGCACGAGGGTGGCGAATCGCCCGCCTCCGGTGCGCAAGAAAAAAGTGGATGAGGCGCAAAGCGATGCCGGCGTGCGTTATCTTCCTCACGTACACGCTGCGTAGACCATGCCCACCGCCGACTGAATGCGCGCGCCAACGGGTAAACGCCGTACAGCCAAATGCCGTTACCCTGTGCGTGGGTCCACTGCGGAGAACGACATGACGCGCACGGCGAAACTGTTGATGGGTGCATTGGTCTTTGGCGGCACGCTGCTGGCCAGTGGTTGTGTGGTCGAACCGCGGCGTCCGCCACCGCCACCGCCGCCGGTGGCTTGCGTCATGGTGCCGGGGCACTACAACGCGCATGGCTACTGGGTGCCGGCGTATTGCCGACGTTGATCGGCACGTGGTCGTGGATTGATCGTGTGGCGCCCCGGACCGGGCGCCGCACGATCAATTCACTGATGGCGCAGCATCGCGGAAACGTCCGCGATATTCCCGTCATTGGATTCGGGCGTGATTCGCAGAAGTCGCGCCAATAGCGGATAGACGTCCACGTTCGGGAACGGCGGCGCGACATAAGCGTGGCGGAAGGCCGGGCCTTCCGCCACGAACAGGGCACGCATCGACGGATCGGCGTTGTCGTAGCCGTGCTCGCCTTCGTCTTCATGCTTGTGCTTGGCATGCGCGGCGTGCGTGGTGATCAACCAGCCGGCTTGCGCCACGCAGAAAATCGGCGGGACGCGCGCATTGCTGCCGTAATGGAAACGCGCGGGGATGTCCTGTTTCTTCCAGCATTGCAGGTGCGGATGCGGTGCCAGCAGTTGGCGCGTGTCCAGGTGCGCGCCCGCGTCCGGCTGCACGCCGGCGATCGCCCCCAGTCCCACCGTGCGTGCGTGGCGCGTGTCGAGCCATTCGTCGATGTAGACCAGATGATCCGCCGGCACCGCGGCCATGCCGTGGTCGGAAACGATCACCAGATTGACGCGATCGAACAGGCCGCGTTGTTTCAGCCCCGCGATCAATCGTCCCAGGGCGGCATCGGTCCGGCGCAGTGCGTCGTCCACTTCGCGCGAATCCGGCCCGTGCTCGTGCGCCTGGTGGTCGACCTGGTCGAAATACAGAGTGAGGAAGCGCGGGCGTTGCCGTGCGGGCAGGTCGAGCCACTGCAGCACGTGGTCGACGCGCGCGTCCGCCGTGACTTTCATGTCGAAGGCGTACCAGTAGTCCGGGCGCACGCCGTGGATCGCCGCTTCCGATCCCGGCCAGAACATCGTCGCGGCATGGCCGCCCTGTTGTTGCACGCTGACCCACAGCGGTGTCGCCTCGTCCCACCAGCGGCCATCTTCGACAGCTTCGCGGTTGGAGATCGAGAAACGGTCGTCGGGCTGGATGCGCGTGTCATCCATCGTGTTGGCGACGATGCCGTGATGGTCGGGATAACGCCCGGTCACCAGCGTGTAGTGGTTGGGGAAAGTCTGCGACGGGAACGATGGCGTCATCCACTGCGCGCGCACGCCTTGCGCCGCCAGTGCCGCGAGGTTCGGCGACAGGCCGCGCTGCAGGTAATCCGCGCGATAACCGTCGATCGAAACCAGGATGACCGTCGCCGGCACTGCAGGAGTTGCAGTCGCTGGCGACGACGCGGTCGTGCGGGCGTTGGAAGGCATGCGCGTGGCGCAGCCGGACGCCAGCAGGAGGCAAAGGCAGCAGAGAATTCGCGCAGTTCGCATGGGGCCTGTCCGCAAAAAATGCGAGTGTGCCAGAGGCGTGTGACGGCTGCGGGCGGGTATCGGTTTCCACTGGCGGGGACGACGGGATCGTGCTAACACTCCGCGCTTGGCATTCGTGCAGGAGAACGTCATGCGCTTGTCCGGTGCTTCGATGGTGTTGACATGCCTGCTCGTGTTGCCTGTCGCAGGCGCGAACGCCGGAATCGGCCGTGGCGATCGTTACTCCGGCAATACATGGGCTTCGCGCTCGCCGGTGCTGGCGCAGCACGGCATGGCGGCGACCGAGCAGCCGCTGGCATCGCTGGCCGCGGTCGAAATATTGAGGAAGGGCGGCAGCGCGGTGGACGCCGCGATCGCCGCCAACGCGGTACTCGGCCTCACGCAACCGGTATTGAACGGCATCGGCGGTGATGCCTTCGCGATCGTGTGGGATCCGAAGACGCACAAGCTCTACGGCTACAACGGTTCCGGCCCGTCCGCGAAAGGCCGCGACCTGGCGAAGATGCAGGCGGAAGTGAAAGCCGCCTACAAGAAGGCGGGCTTGCCGTACGAGGCGCACATTCCGGCGGTGGGTTCGCTGCCGATCACCGTGCCCGGCACGGTCGATACCTGGTTCGCGCTGCACGACAAGTTCGGCAAGCTGCCGATCAGCGAAGACCTCGCGCCCGCGATCGCGCTGGCGAAAAACGGATTTCCGGTGACGCAACTGGTCGCGAAGTACTGGCAAGGCAACATGAAGGCCTTCGACAAGTACACGAAGCTGATCGAGGAAAGCGCCAACGCCAGGCACACCTACCTGATC
Organism: Rhodanobacteraceae bacterium; assembly: GCA_035552915.1. Taxonomy (GTDB): domain Bacteria; phylum Pseudomonadota; class Gammaproteobacteria; order Xanthomonadales; family Rhodanobacteraceae; genus 66-474. The sequence continues at coordinate 29,399 of DATNEQ010000023.1, read as the reverse complement.
GATGGCCACACGCCGCGCGAAGGCGAAGTGTTCCGCAATCCGGATCTCGCCAACACGTTGACGACGATCGCGCAGGGCGGTCGCGACGCGTTCTACAAGGGCGTGATCGCGCACACCATCGACGCCTACTTCAAGCGCATCGGCGGCGACCTGCGTTATTCGGACTTCGCGGGTTACCACGGCGAGTGGGTGACGCCGGAATCGGTGGACTACCGCGGCTACGACGTGTACGAGTTGCCGCCGAACGGGCAGGGCTTCGCCGCGCTGGAGATGCTCAACGTCCTGAAAGGATTTGACCTGAAGAAAATGGGCCTCGGCAGCGCCGACATGCTCACCGCCGAGATCGAGGCCAAGCGCCTGGCCTACGAGGATCTCGCCAAGTACTACGCCGATCCACGTTTCGTCGACATTCCGATGAAGGGTCTGTTGTCTGAAAAATACGCCGACGCGCGCCGCAAGCTGATCCACACCGATCACGCGAATCCGGACATCGGCCCCGGCGATCCGCGTTTGTTCCAGGGCGACACCACCGATTTCGAAACCGCCGATTCCGACGGCATGATGGTGTCGATGATCCAGTCGAATTACCGCGGCATGGGTTCGGGCCTGGTCGCCGACGGACTCGGTTTCATGTTCCAGGATCGCGGCGAGCTGTATTCGCTGAACCCGAAGGATGCCAACGTCTATGCGCCGGGCAAGCGGCCGTTCCACACCATCATTCCCGCGTTCGTGATGAAGGACGGCCAGCCGTGGCTGGCGTTCGGCTTGATGGGCGGCGACATGCAGCCGCAGGGGCACGTGCAGGTGCTGGTGAACATGATCGACTTCGGCATGAACGTGCAGGATGCCGGCGATGCCGCGCGCTGGCGGCATTACGGCAACGCCGAGCCGACCGGCGAGAAATCGCAGGGCATCGGCACGGTGGAAATGGAATCCGGCTTCGATCCGGCAGTGAAAGCGGAACTGGAAAAGCGCGGCTACAAGGTCGTGCCCGGCACCGGCGCATTCGGTGGTTACGAGGCGATCATGTTCGATGCGAAACAGCGCGTGTACTGGGGCGCCACCGAAATGCGCAAGGATGGCGAAGTCATCGGTTACTGAGTTCGCCGGAAATCGCTATTGCGCCTTGCCCGCAGGCATCGCCTGCACCGGAAAGGAAATCGAACTCGTACCGTATCGTTGCTGCGTCAGGCGTTCCTTGAGGATGAAATCGCGCATCATCGCGAAATAGCCGTCCGGATTACGGGTATCGACGCGGCTGCCGTCGGCTGCGGTTTCGTATTCGAGGATGCCGTGCTCGCTATGCGGAAAGATCGCGAGCGTGATCGGCCTGCCTTGCGCCTGCAGTGAACGCAGCCGTCGCGCGGTTTCGGCGCTCGGCGCGTCGTGGTCGTCCGCGGCGAGGATCCACAACTGCGGCGTGTCGAGATTGCGCAGCACCGGCAGCGGGTCGTACTGCGCGGGAACACCGGCCAGCAGCACCGGGCCCTGCTCGCGGATTTTCGCTTCCGGGTTCTGCAGGAAATAGAACGCGATGTCGCCGTGCACGTATTTGAACCACGGTTCGTGTTCGTACTTCGCGCGCACGGCGGCAAGCCGGTCGTAACCCTCGCGGAAGCCGCTGACGATGATCGCCGCGATGGCGTCGCTGATCTGCGTCGCCTTGGCGATGTCGTCCTTGCCGAAGCCGTGGTCGGTCAGGTCGAGCGCAACCGCTTCGCGATCCTCGTCCAGCGGCGACACCGCCAGCCCGTAGCCGACGATCGCGAAATCCACCGGTTCGATCTTCGCGGCCAGCGGGATCACCCAGCCGGCCTGGCTGCCGCCCTGGTAGCCGATGCTCGCCGCACGCGCGCCCGCAAGACGCTTCGCCTCGCGCATCGCCGCAATCGCGTCGTTCGCGAGCAGCAGGTAGTTCTGCGTGTAGGTGCCGCCGGACTTGCCGGTACCGCGCTTGTCGTAGACGAAAGCGCCGATGCCCGCGGCCGGAAACTGTCGTTGCAACGGGAAGAAATCGCGCGCGGAAAAATCCTCCGAACCGCTCACCAGCACCACGATCGGTACGCGCGTTTTGCCTTCCGGCAGGATCAGGCGGCCGGCCAGCTTCACGCCGGCGCCTTCGAAGGTCACGTCGCTGACATCGAGGGGAATGCGTTTGCCCGCGATGCCGGCGAACGTGATCGCGTCCTTGCTGCAATCGAAGGACACGTGCTTGCCGTCCGGCTTGTCCGTCCAGCCCAGCGTGCTGCTCCAGGTGTCGTCCTTGCCTTGCGTCAGTGCGCCGGTCGTGCCGTCCTCGCGCCGCCAGCGCAGATGGTCGCCGTCGGTCGCGCCGATATCGACAGCGTTTCCGTCCGTGAGCCGGTAAATGCCGATCCGGCAATCGCCAGTGCGATCTTTCGCCCATGCCGCGGGGCAGAACAAGACCGGCAGCAGGAGGGCGACGAACACGAAAACGCGCGGAAAACGCGCGGAGGCATGCAATGAGGCGGGGCGTGCGGACATCGTTCGTTCCGGAAGGGTGGTGGGAAATCGTGCGGCGATGGAATTCAGCGCGAGCCGCGTTCCAATGCATATACCGCGGTGTGCAACGCGGTCACGCCGCTTTCGGAGAAGGAAGGCTGGCCGGCGAGGATGTCGCGGCGTTCCAGCAGGTCGACTTTCCACTGCGCACCGAACAAGCGGCGCACCTCGGATTCCTGCACCGAGAACGGCGGCCCCTGCATCTGCGCCTGCGGATATTCCAGCGTGATCAGCAGGCCACGGCAGCCCGGCGGCAGCTTGCCGTGGATCTCGTGAACATAGCGTTCGCGCATCGGTGGCGGCAACGCGATCAGCGCGGCGCGGTCGTACACCGCGCCGCAGGTCGCGAGCGTCGATGATGGAATGGCGAAGACATCGCCCTCGATCAGTTCAATGTCTTCGCCGTCGACCAGGAAATGCGTACCGTCGGATCGCGCATGGCGTTGCGCCTGCATGTCGTTTTCCGCGAGGAACTGCTGGATCGCCAGCGGCGAAAGGTCCGCGCCCAGCACGCGCAGACCCTGTTGTACGAACCACGGCATGTCCAGGGTCTTGCCGCACAACGGCACGAACACGCGCGCGCCGCGCGGCACGCGCAGCGCCGGCCAGTGCTGCACCAGCAGCGGCATCACTTCGTCGCGATGGAAACCGATGCGGTGTTCGCGCCAGCGTTGCAGCCAGAAATCCGGTTCCATGGTTTGCCGTATCGGGGAATCGCCGCCATGGTAACGCCATGCGGCGACGGCTTTCCTCCGCGGATCAGTGCAGCGGTTTGCGGAAGCGGTACGCGAACTGGTCGGTGTGCCCGCGGATCGCCTTGTCGAACACCGTGAGCACGTGTTTGTCGGCGGGATTGCGCAGCACGTCGCTTTCGCCATCGAACACGAAGCCGGCGGCCTCCACTTGCTTCCTGACGATCGCCGGATCGATGCGGTGCAGCGTATCGGTATCGCGCATGCCCGATCCCGCCTGCGCCACGTGGTCGATGATCACGTACAGGCCGCCCGGTTTCAGCGCGGCGTACACGTCCTTGTCCAGCACGGACGGATCGACGCGGCCCATGAACTTGTCCGGATAGTCGTGGTAATTCTGCGAGGTGAACACCACGTCGAGCGATTCCGGCGCGCTCAAATGGGTGGCAGGCTGGATCGCCACGCTGATGTTGCCGAAGCCGGGTTGTTTCGTGAGCTGCCGCATGCGGTCGGAATCCGGATGCGACTCGTCGTCGTACGGCTTGGGCCACACCGCGTACACATGCCCGCTCGGCCCGACCACCTTGCTGAACACGCGCGTGAAGTGGCCCGCGCCGGGAATCAGCTCCAGCACCTTGTCGCCCGGCTTGACCTGCGCGAACGCGACGAGCTCGGCGATGTGCCGGGTTGCATCGACCTGCGCGTCCGCGCCGAGCGCGGGATCCGCCATCGCCTTCTGGATGTAGGCGGGAATCGGCGGCGCGGCGAACGCGCCCGCCGCAACCGCCAAACCTGCCGCGAGAACCACGGACTTGCGGATCATGGCTTCCTCCGTTTGTGCAAGGCGGACATCGATGCTCGCCGCGCCATCGACGGCGGGCCAGTGTCGAAGGTCACCGTCGCGTTTGTGGCGCCAAGGCGGTGCTATCGTTGCAGCAAGGGGGAAGGCGCCATGAAAACCTGGCAGCTCTGCACGTTGATCGCCGCCGCGGCGTTGCTGTCCTTCGCCGGGTTGCTCTGGGACGTGCATGGCAAGGTGCTCCATGTCGCCGCGCAGGGCAAGCACCTGGAAGTCGTTCGCGACGAAGGCAATCAGCCGCTGCCGCGCGGCAGGGCATTCACGCGTGCGGAAACGAACGACTTCCTCGATGCCGCCCAACGCGCCGAGAAGATCGCCGACCCGCTGCAGCGCTGTCTCGCTTATCCCGATCCGCCGGGCAGCCATTGGGACCACGCGGTTGTCGTCGCGTACTGCAAGTATCGCAACCCGCCGACGATCACGTTCGCGCAAGTCCAGCAGATGATCCAGGCCGGACATGCCGACGAGCTGGATCGCATGTTCGAGAAAGCGTTGCAGGCGCAGATGAGCGATCCCGATGCGCGCGGCCGGCTGGATTTCACGTTCTTCACCGCATTCGGCCCTGACGCTTCCTTCGACGTGCGCGCGACATTGGATGCCTGGAAGCGCCAGTCACCGGCCAGCGCGTTTGCGTATGCAGCCAGTGGCTATGAATACGAACGCATGGCCTTCGCGGCGCGCGGGAGCGACTACATCTCGAAAACCCCGTTCAGCAATATCGACTCGATGGATCGGCTGGCGCAGCTCGCCGATGCCGACCTGCAACAAGCCATCAAGCTGAATCCGAAGATCACGCCGGTATACGTCACGATGATCTCGCTCGGCGCCATGACCCTCGGAGAGGGGTATGCGCTCGCCGCCGCCAAACGGGGTCTGGCGCAAGACACGGCGAACTTCGATATCTACAGCAAATTGGTGTGGTTCGAGCAGCCCAATTGGTACGGTTCGCTACCCGCCATGGATGGCGTCGCACGCGACGCGCAGAAGCATGCGGACCGCAACCCGCTCCTGCGCACGCTGCTTTCCGAAAGGGATCTGTACCGCATCGACAAATGCAAATGCACGCCCGTCGAGGAACTTTCCGCCTATGATGCGGTGCTGGATCACGCGGCGATGAGGCGCACGTTGAACGACGCCGGTTATGCCGCCAAGGATGCAGGCGACGCACCGGCCATGACGATTTATCTTTCCGAGGCGCTGCGTTTCGACCCGACCCTGCACGACACCCGCATCGATCGCATTTACGACCTGGTCGAGTTCGATCGCATCCCGTGGGCGATCGACGAGGCCAACCGCCTGATCGCCGCGAACCCGAACGACGAATATTCCCTCAAGGCGCGCGGCTGGGCCTATTCGATCGGCAGCGATGCGGCGCACGCGCAGCAGGATTACGAGGCCGCACTGAAGCTCAATCCGGACGACGGCTGGGTGCAGGCCCAGCTCGCGGGTGCCTACATGAGCGACCAGCAGTGGGACAAGGCATGGGCGCTCGCAGACCGCGAAATCGAAAAGAATCCGGGCGAGGTAGATGGCTGGGGTCTGCGCGCCGCCATCCAGGAGCAGCAACCGCGGCCGGGATTGAAGGACACCGCGGATTATCTCGAATCGCACTTCTTCACCGACAAGAAGAACCTGCAATTCAACGCCTACATCGCGCACCTGCGCACGGTCGCGCAGCAACGCGACAAGGCCAAGCCGAAGGGCGCGTCGGTGGCAACGCGCCCGAACTAGAGCCGATTTCCGCGGCGCTGCTTCGCCGCGATCAGCCGCCCTGCAGCAACCGCACCTTGCCGCTCGCCAGATCGTATTCCGCGCCGACCACGCGCACGCGTCCGCTCTTCACGGCTTCGGCGATCACCGGTTGCGCGGAAGCGGTGCGCGCGACGTTGTAATCAACGTTCGCTTCGATCGCGCGCGACAGCAGGTCGTCGCCGCCCGCCTTCACCACGGATTCGATGCCGGGACGCACCGCATCGGTGATGTCCCAGATGTGGCCGGGCAACGGTTTCGGATCCTGGATTTCCTGGATCGCGGCCTTGATCGCGCCGCAGTTGCTGTGGCCCAGCACCATCACCAGCGGCGTGCCGAGCACGCCCACGCCGTATTCCAGGCTGGACAGCGCGTCGCGGTTGAAATAGTTGCCGGCGATGCGCACCACGAAAAGATCGCCGGGCGACTGGTCGAACATCAGCTCCGGCGCGACGCGCGAATCGGCGCAGCTCAGGATCGACGCGATGGGATATTGGGCTTTCGCCCGCGCCGCGCGACCCGCGGAGAAATCCTTGGGGTCGAGCTTGTTCGAAGCGTAGCGCGCATTGCCGGCCATCAAGCGGTCGAGCGCGGCCTGCGGCGTGATGGCGTTCTGCGGCGCCGCGTCCGCGAGCGCGCGCCGCCACGGCGCGGCCGAAAGCGCGAGCAATCCCAAACCGGTTTGCAGGAGGAAGCGGCGGCGCGAAGGGTGGTCGGTGTCGTACATCGCGAGAACTCCTTGTCGCAGGGGATCGGTCGCAGACGATGCAGCGGAACCAGCGGCGGCGATTGTAATCCCGCGGCGGCCGCCGCGTCGCACGGGCTGGCCTATACTTCCGGCCTGTCCTGCCGGAGCCACACGCCATGAACGCACCCACCCGCATCGACACCACGCGCACCATCCGCGCGCCGCGCGGCGCGCAACTGACGTGCAAGAGCTGGCTCACCGAGGCGCCGTTCCGGATGATCCAGAACAACCTCGATCCGGAAGTCGCGGAGAATCCGCACGAGCTGGTCGTCTACGGCGGCATCGGCCGCGCCGCGCGCAACTGGGAATGCTTCGACGCGATCCTGCGCGCGCTGCGCGAATTGAACGACGACGAGACGTTGCTGGTGCAATCGGGCAAGCCGGTCGGCGTGTTCAGGACGCATGCCGACGCGCCGCGCATGCTGATCGCCAATTCCAACCTGGTGCCGCACTGGTCGACCTGGGAGCACTTCAACGAGCTCGACCGCAAGGGCCTGATGATGTACGGGCAGATGACCGCCGGCTCGTGGATTTACATCGGCTCGCAGGGCATCGTGCAGGGCACTTACGAGACTTTCGTGGAAATGGGCCGCCAGCATTACGGCGGCAACCTGCGCGGAAAGTGGATCCTCACCGCGGGCCTCGGCGGCATGGGCGGCGCGCAACCGCTCGCCGCGTCGCTGGCGGGCGCGTGTTCGTTGAACATCGAATGCCAGCAATCGCGCATCGATTTCCGTTTGAAGACGCGTTACGTGGACGAACAGGCGAAGGATCTGGACGACGCGCTGGCGCGCATCGACCGCTACACGAAAGCCGGCGAGGCGAAGTCCATCGCGCTGCTCGGCAATGTCGCCGACGTGTTGCCCGAACTGGTGAAGCGCGGCGTGCGTCCCGACGCGGTGACCGACCAGACCTCCGCGCACGATCCGGTCAACGGTTACCTGCCGCAGGGCTGGACGCTGGAAGACTGGTTCGAGCGCCGCAAGAGTTCGCCGGACGCGGTGCGCGACGCGGCGAAGATGTCGATGAAGAAACACGTCGAGGCCATGCTCGCGTTCCACGCGCAAGGCATCCCGACCTTCGATTACGGCAACAACATCCGCCAGATGGCGTTCGACGAAGGCTGCAAGAACGCGTTCGATTTCCCCGGCTTCGTGCCCGCGTTCGTGCGCCCGCTGTTCTGCCGCGGCGTCGGGCCGTTCCGCTGGGTCGCGCTGTCCGGCGATCCGGAAGATATTCTGAAAACGGACGCCAAGGTGAAGGAACTGATCCCGGACGATGCGAACCTGCATCGCTGGCTGGACATGGCGGAGCAGCGCATCAGTTTCCAGGGCCTGCCCGCGCGCATCTGCTGGGTCGGCCTCGGCCAGCGCGACAAACTCGGACTCGCGTTCAACGAGATGGTGCGCAAGGGCGAACTGAAAGGCCCGATCGTGATCGGCCGCGATCACCTCGACTCCGGTTCGGTCGCGTCGCCCAATCGCGAAACGGAAGCCATGCGCGACGGCAGCGATGCCGTGTCCGACTGGCCGCTGTTGAACGCGCTGCTCAACACCGCCAGCGGCGCGACCTGGGTCAGCTTCCATCACGGCGGCGGCGTCGGCATGGGCTACTCGCAGCACGCAGGCGTGGTGATCGTGTGCGACGGCACGGAAGCCGCCGACAAGCGCATTGCGCGCGTGCTGTGGAACGACCCCGGCACCGGCGTCATGCGCCACGCCGACGCGGGCTATCCGGAAGCCATCGCCTGCGCGAAGGAGCAGGGGTTGAAGTTGCCGATGGTGTGAGTGGAAAGCGCATCTTCTCCTCCGTCGATGTGCCTTGTAATGGCAGAGAGACCAAAGGACAGTCGGCCATGCGATGCATGTTGCGCCATCGGCTGGTGTCCATGTGTTTGCCCAAACGCGCGGAAAAGAACGCGCAACACCTCACGATGTGCCAGAGCGCGACACACAATAGATGGTAGCGCAGCGTGCACGTTCAAGTGCCCGTGGCGGCCGATATTTCACCGATTGCCAGCGTGATTCATGCGAGGGATACTCAACCCCACGCCCCAGCAGGGGCAGAATTAAGCGCTAGGCCCATCACAGGGGGAGGTCAAAAATGGCCGTGTCACAGTGGATGGCGGGATTAGGTAGGAAGGCTAGGATTGGGATTCTTATCTCGGTCATATGGGTAGTGGTGGTTGGAGTTTCCAACTTCAATGACGCGTTTACGTTCGTACCTTATGGGTATTACGTTTTTAGTGGTCCTAGAATGGCTACGTTCCTCTTACGCGTATTCGTCTACGGTTTCGTGCCGCTAATCGTCGGCTGGGGAATATGGTGGATACTGCGGGCAAAGGAATAATGGAACGTGTGAGCAAACTCGACGCAGCGAGACGCCAACTCAACGAAGCAATAAAGCTATTCTTTGAGGAACGCGATGCCTTAGCTATCCACACTCTCGCCGCAGCAGCGCAAGGCACTCTACGCGATATCGCCAGGGCAACTGGCGCGGAGCACTTGAGTATTCTTCACGACAATCCAAGTATCCCAACAGAACATCGCAAAACGTGGATCAACGCGATCAATGCACCGCGAAACTTCTTCAAACACGCAGATGTTGACCATGACAGTGTCTTAGAGTTTTATGACTCGGATAATATCGATACGTTGCTTGACGCCGTTTTTCTTTATTGGGCGGTATCGGACGAGTCACTCTCTTCAGCAAGCGTATTCATCGGCTGGTTTACGACAAAACATGCCGAGATGCGCGATGCGATCTCGGGCGACCAAATCGGCGACTACTGTGTACGGAATAAGATATCGCCAGACGACAAGGCTCAATTCCTAGAGCTTATCGATGCAGAGCTTTTAATTGAACGTGCTAAGGTCTAACTATTCAGCCCGTTGGGTTAGCCGTGCAGCGGCGTAACCCGCCGGAAATTTTTAGTGAGATTGTTCGTCTCTTGATCTGACCCTTGTTCTTCCCCCGCGGTAGATTTCTGTCGGGATGATTCTGGGAGAAGTGAGCATGACTGAACCATTCGTACTTCTGCACCGCGTAACTCTTCCGGCTGAGGCCCCGCCGGGCGCGAACGACTTTTACGACCCTAAATTGCAGATTTGGATTGATATCCGATCCGGATTGCCGTTGGTCCAGACACTGTCTAGGAGCGCTTCAACCAAGTTTGGTGAGACGACTCTCACTGAGAGTCGCGAGGGCGTGGATCAGAGCGCGGTTTTCTCAATTACGGCGTCTACGTTTGGCGAAACAACGATGACCAAGAGCCAAGAGGGCGTTGACCAGACAGGCGAGGCGCCACTTAGCTCGCAGTTTGGCGAAACCTCGCACACGGCCACGCGAGAAGGAGCTGACACATCCGAAGGGACCGCGAGCATTCATGCTTCTTATCCTGAGCTCTGAACTGGATCTTGCCGCCGACTTTCTGATAGCAAGGCTCATTGAAAGAAGGCTTCCCTATCAGCGGCTCAATGCTGAGGAGTTGCACTGGCGTGGAGGGACCTATGAAATCGGTGCGGGCTCCGCCTTGAGGTGCCTGAAGGCAACCGACGGAACGCGCATTGACCTGGACGACGTGTCAACTGTCTGGTATCGGCGCGCGCTCCACGCTCGTGCGTCGTCTACGGTTGATGAGGGCCTGCGCTCCTTCGTTATCGGCGAGATTCGTCATTTCTGGGAAGGCGCTCTCATGGCTGGACAGGCCCAATGGGTAAATCCGATGGATAAGGTTGCAGTGGCTGAGCACAAGTTGTTTCAGCTTTTGGTGGCCAGCGAAATTGGCTTCGTAGTACCTAGAACGCTAGTGTCAAGCGACTGTGCCGATTTGACTAAGTTCGTAGAAGAGCACAGTCCGGTAATCTGCAAACCCGTTTACCATGGACTCGTTGTCGAGCGGGAAGCTCGATTCTCGGCTTATACGCGGAGGGTCGTCATCGAGGATCTCAAAGACGCCGATTCAATCGCCGTGAGCCCGGTCTTGCTGCAGCAGGAAGTTCCTCGGCAAGCGGATCTTCGAATTACATTTATTGGTGATGCGGTTTTCGCGGTTCGAATCCAAAGCGACGAAGCAGGCATGGTCGATTGGCGCAAGCCCGGAGGTCACCTCACTTACACCCCATTTATCCTTGATGGCGCGGTCGAGGCAAGGTGCAGGGCTATGCTCAAGCATCTTGGGCTTGTGTATGGTGCTTTTGATTTTGTCGAGGATGCTGGCGGCGTGCCGGTATTCTTGGAAGTGAATCCGACAGGCGAGTGGGCGTGGCTCGAAGACCTACTTGGATTGCCCATGCGTGATGCCTTCATTGACCTTTTCTTTGGACAAGCGAAGTGAGTGAGCCGCCCTCATCAGACAAGAACTACGTGGCGCAGCCACCAAAACCTGTTTTTTCGGCCAAAGCTTTTTTCAAGGATCTTGGTAACGCCTTGAGGCTGTTCTGGGCCACGCTCAAAGATACCTTTGCGCATTTCGACTCAGTTCCGGAAGAGTTCGATGATCCACCAGCCAAAGACGTGGTTGAACCGGAAGTTGTCGAGCAATGCCTCAAACTTTACGAGCGGTCGGAAGCCACGCGCAAAGGCCACGAAGACAAAGCGCGCGGACTGTTTGCCATCGTGTCATTTTTGACCCCTCTTGTCGGTGCTGGCCTCGTTTATATTCTTGGCCACTGGGCTGTTCACGGCTGGGCATACAGGGCCTCGGTTGCATTGCTGCTGACGTCGGAAATGGCGCTTGTTCTCGCCTTTCTGTGGATTGCCCGAGTAGTTGGCGTGCGGGCACGTCAGACTCCCGGCATAGGGTCGGTCATCGACAAAGATGTTCTTTTACCCTATGACAGTGGCCGTTATGCACAAAATCTTGTGTATTGCGCTTCCTACAACGAAGGTATGAATGCGCTCTATGCGCAGTTTGTTCGCAATGCCCACTCGCTTACCGTCGCGGCAATGCTTCTGGGAATGGCCGCAACTGTACCGCTAGGCATAGTTCTTTCCAACGCTAGTAAGGCTGAAGCTATCAAGGCTGACATTGCTTCGCAAAGCGATAAGGGAGCATTGACGCTTATCATCGGAGATGGATCTTCACCGAGTCCGGGTTCCACCGAATCGATTTCAATCAACGGCCTTGAGAGGAGGGTTGCGACCCTTGAAGCCCGACTTTCCGTACTTGAGTATGTCCAGGCAGCTAGCTCAAAGACCAACAATCGGCGAGCCAAAAAAGCGAAAAAGCGCCTGCAAAAATGTGAAAGCGGAATGAAAACGTTAGCGTGTTACTGACAGGAACGGTCAGCTCCACTTTCAGAATGCCAAGAGCCGAACCTCACCCGTTTACCTGAGGTGGGGGATATTGACCAATCAGCTCGCGTAGGCGGCTTAGCCGAGCAGCGGCGTAACCCGCCCTACGGCACCGTCACTGCCGCATGCAGCTTTGATAGCGCGCATCCACCCGCTCGGCGAACCGCGCCGTGGACAGTTTGCGCATGATCTTGGGGCTGTCCAGCCGGATCGAGAGGATCATGACGCGGGGCTGCGTCTCTGTAACGCTGCGTATGCAGAATCTGCACGCCACTCTTGCAACCATGTGCCTCCACAAAAAAAGGAGGTGAAGATCATGGCAGCGAAGAAGATCCGGGGCGAAGGCGATTACGAATCCGCGCGCAAGTTCAACAAGGACGAACAGGAGTTCGTGAAGGAACATACCAAAGGCGGCAAGGAAATCCGCGGCGATACCGAAGACGCGAGCGACGAGCTGACTCCGGCAGAACGCGAGGGGCGTTCGCGCGCCAGGGACAGCGAGGAAGACCGTCGCGATGCCGAGTTGATGGACAGGCTGGAAAAGAGACGGCGCTGAGCCATTCCGCTCGAGAAAAAGCGATCGAGAAAAAGAGGTCGGGTTCATTTTCCTGCGCCGTCGTGATCGGTCGCGGGCGCGTGCGAGTGTCCGCCTGGATTCCTCCATCGGCATGCCACGCAAGGTGCGATGAAGGTAGCAGAATGCAGGCGCGACGCCGCGCGGTGGCCAGTCGCGGCATCCTGCGGTGGGCGAGTCGAGCAGGAACATCGTGGCCTGTTCGCCGGGCGGGCCTTGATCGCACCCGATCGATCCCCATTCGTGCCTTGGTAAGATGCCGGATTTAGTCGGCGCGTTTTGCCTGAATCCCCATTGGATCGATGCCGTGGCTGATTTTCTCGAACCATACGCACCCACCGCTGACGGCGCGGGCTCGCTGCAAACCGCCGATGGCCATTTCCGCAACGCCGCGCCGCGGCCGGTGCAGGCCGGGCCGAAGAAGTCGCGCTGGAAGTTGATGTGGGAGGTGTTCTTCGAGAAGCCGAAGAACACGCGGCCGCGCGCGCCGATCCCGGTGTGCAAGCTGACGCGCGCGGAGCTGGATGCCGCGCCGGAGCGCAGCCTGTACCGGCTGGGCCATTCGACGCTGCTGATCAAGCTGCGCGGGCGCTGGTGGCTGACCGATCCGGTGTTCTCGCTGCGCGCGTCGCCGTTCTCATGGTTCGGGCCGAAACGTTTCCACGCGCCGCCGATTGCGATCGACGCATTGCCGCCGATCCGCGGCGTGATCCTGTCGCACGATCACTACGACCATCTCGACCACGCCGCGATCCTGGCGCTGGCCGGCAAGGTGGAAACCTTCCTGACGCCGCTGGGCGTCGGCGATCGCCTGGTGGCGTGGGGCATTGCGCGCGACAAGGTGCGCCAGTTCGACTGGTGGCAGGGCACGGAAGTCGAAGGCGTGCGTTTCACCGCGACGCCGGCGCAGCATTTTTCCGGACGCACCTTGCGCGACGGCAACCTCACGCTGTGGTGTTCGTGGGTGATCGACGACGGCGAACGCCGCGTGTTCTTCAGCGGCGACAGCGGCTACTTCGCTGGGTTTGCCGAGATCGGCCGTCGCTTCGGGCCGTTCGACCTCACGCTGATGGAAACCGGCGCGTACAACGTGCAGTGGCCGTACGTGCACATGCGGCCGGAGCAGACGGTGCAGGCGCACGAGGATCTGGTCGGGCGCTGGCTGCTGCCGATCCACAACGGCACCTTCGATCTTTCCACGCATCCTTGGTACGAACCTTTCGAACTCGTGCTGGCACTGGGAAGCGAGCGCGCCATCTTCATCGCCACGCCGGTGATGGGCGAACGCATCAGCATCGATGCACCACATGCAGGAAAACGCTGGTGGCGCGGCGTGATGACGCAAGAACACACCAGCAAGCATTTCGATACGGCCGTGCAGACGGGTTCGCCGTAAGCGGATGCGCTGTCCCGGTTCGACTGCGACGAAACGGAGGGTAGGCATGAGCAAGCGATTCAAGGTCGGCGATCACGTCGGCTGGAATTCCGAAGCCGGGCACGTCAGCGGCAGGATCATCAAGATCCATACGCAGGACGTGGACTACAAGGGTTACAGCCATCACGCCAGTCGCGACGAGCCGCAATACGAGATCAAGAGCGACAAGACCGACCACGTCGCGATGCACAAGGGGTCGGCATTGCACAAACTGGCGGATTGATCCGCGCGTTGCGCGATGGGGTCAGCGCGGATCGGGTGTTTCGATCGAAAGGGAAGCCTGCGCGGGTGGATAGCTGATCCGAGTTCCTTCGACATGCGCGAACGGCGTAAGCGCGTGGATCCGGTAGTTCGTGTCGGAAAGAATCTCGATCACGGGCACGCCGCGCACCTCCAGCGCATCCGCCACCAGCGAGCGATGGCAGCGCCACGGTACCGCTTCGGCACACATGATCGCCGTGCGCTTTTCGCGGCTCATGCCGATCAATGTTTCGAGCGCGTCCGCGAACGCCGCGGTCTGCATGTAATCGGCATAGCCGCGGAAGCCGGCGTTGCGCCAGCCGCCGTTGGGCGAATCCCTGCGCGCGCGGCGCAGGCCGCCCAGCGCCTGCATCGGCACGTATTCGATGCGTGCCGCCGGCAGGCTTTGCGCCAGCGCGTCGCCATTGAATTGCGGATTGTGGCGCGAACGCGGCACGGTGCGGATGTCCGCCAGTCGTTCGATGCCGTAGGTTTCCAGCAACGCGACGAAGCGCTCGATCGGCAGCGTCGAGTGGCCGACGGTGAAGACCGCGCCGCGCGGCCATTGCGCGTCATGTGGTGATTGCTGCCTGGTCATTGCCCGAGGTCAAACCCGTGACGGAACTGGTGCTTCTCCGGCAAGAGGCGGATTGCCTTTGCGTTCGCGTCGCCCACGTGCTTCCGGGCGACGCGATGCACGGCACATCGCTTGCGGAGCGCTGCATCAATCCGTAAACATGTGAGTGGCGTGCGTGATCGCGCCGCCGGCGCGGATCGCCGCAGCGACCAGAGCGGTTTCCGCAAGCTGCGCGTCGGTGGCGCCTGCGTCGCGCGCGGCCTTGGTGTGCAGCTCGATGCAGTAGGGGCATTGGGTGGTCATCGCCACGCCCAGCGAGATCAGTTGCTTGGTTTGCACGCTGAGCACGCCTTCCGCGAATGCGGCCTTGTCGAACGCCCAGAATGCCTTCATGCCTTCGCTGGCGTTCTCGTCCAGCTTCTTGAGGCGACGCAGGTTCTTCATGTCGTACATGGCGCATCTCTCCGTGGGTGGGGCGAAGACGGATGCCTCCGCCAAGCCGCGCGTGGACGATAGCAGCACCCCGACCCACGGTCGCGTGCCGCGGTTCCGTTGCGTCAGCCGTTGCCCAACGCGTCGAGGAAAGTCGCGCTCGGCACGAAGAACAGCGAGCCGGTGACGGCCTTGCTGAAATCCAGCAGGCGGTCGTAATTGCCCGGCGGATTGCCGACGAACATGTTCTGCAGCATTTTCTCGATCGTGGCAGGCGAGCGCGCGTAGCCGATGAAGTAGGTGCCGAATTCGCCCTGGCCGGCGTTGCCGAACGGCATGTTGTCGCGCAGGATCTTGATCTCGCGCCCGTCTTCCTCGATCGAGGTCAGCGCATTGTGCGCGTACGGCGCCTTGGCCTCGTCGGGGATTTCGATGTCCGACAGCTTGTGGCGGCCGATGATCTTCTCCTGCGTTTCCGTCGGTGTCGCATTCCATGCCGCCATGTCGTGCAGGTATTTCTGCACGATCACGTAGCTGCCGCCGGCGAATGCCGGGTCCTCGTCGCCGATCAGCGCGGCCGCGACCGCCGCTCCACCCGCCGGATTTTCGGTGCCGTCCACGAAGCCGAGCAGGTCGCGCTGGTCGAAATAGCGGAAGCCGTGCACTTCGTCCGCGCTCGCGACGGCATCGCCGAGTCGCGCCAGGATCTGGCTGGCCAGCTCGAAGCACAGGTCCATCTGCCGCGCGCGGATGTGGAACAGCAGGTCGCCCGGCGTGGACACCGCATGGCGCGCGCCCGCGACGATCTCGCGGAAAGGATGCAGTTGCGCGGGGCGCGGCGAGCCGAACCATCGATCCCAGGCGTCCGAACCGACGCCCATCACGCAGTTGAGCATTTCTTCCGGATAGCGGAAACCCACCGCGCGCACGATGCCGGCGAGGTCCCCGCAAAACGAACGCGCGGTCGCGGCGCTCGCGTCGTCCGGTTTGAGGGTCACGACCAGGAACACCGCGGCGCGTGAGAGCACGGCGGTGACGGCTTGCGGAAGCTGGCTGGGAACGCTCATGCGGGGTTTGCCTGTCCGACGCAAAAGAACAATGTACCTCAGGCGGAAGCGCCCGTACCCGCCGCATCGCCCTTGCGCTGGAACATGCGCTGCATCACGAAGTCCGCGTCCACCTTTTCGCCGGTCATCAGCATCGCCGCCAGTTCGCCGCCGAGGATCTGCGGCGCAATCACCACGTCCGGCTGCACCAGCCGGATGCGGGCGAGATGATTCGCGTTGTTGACGGCGGCGACCGTGCGCACGTTGCCGGAAAGCTCGCGCACCGCCAGCACCACGAAGGCGTTGTCGGAATCGTCTTCCAGCATCGCCATCACCGCCTGCGCCTTGTCCGCGCCGGCCTTGCGCAGCACGTCGCCGTCGTTGGGATCGCCGAACACGGCATCCACGTCGTCGGGCAGGCCGCCTTCCGGTTCCGCGTGCAACAGGCGCGTGACGGGCTGGCCGCGATGCGCCAGTTCGCGCCAGGTGTTTATCGCCAGCGGCGTGTTGCCGATGACCACGAAATGGTTTTCGCGTTTCATGCGTGATCCCTTGCGGTTGACGATGCGTTGCAGGCTGCGCGTGACCATCGGCGCGATCACCGCGGTGAGCGAGGTGGCGAACACCGCCACGCCGAACACGATGACCGAGACGGTGAACAATTTCGATTCCGGCGTTTGCGGCGTGATGTCGCCGTAGCCGACCGTGCTCATGGTGACGATCGCGAAATACAGCGCGGTGGTCATGTCCGCGATCTGCGGCTTGAATTCGCCACCGAGGTAATAGCTGCCGAAGGTGGCGTAGGTCAGCAGCATCATCACGGCGGTGAGCGCGAACAGCGTGCTGGCGGCGATGCTGCTGCGGTCGAAGCGGCGCCACGCCGTCAGCAGCAGCGCCAGCAACGCCATGAAGTACGCCATCACCCAGCCCGCGTGGCGATGCTGGCCGAACAGCATGCTCGCCGCGGCGGTGGCGGCCAGCGCCAGCGCCATGACCCAGGCCAGCCGCGAGCACAGCAGGATGCCGAGCGCGATGATCACCATGCCCGCGCCGATCAGGATCGGCGGCAGCAGGCTCGGTTGCAGCCCGTGCGGGCTGTCGACGAAACGGTGCAGGATCGGTTCCCACTGCCTGCCGAGATCGATCTGCAGCAGCCAGATCCCGCCCAGCGCCAGCAGCAGCGCCAGCGGCACTTGCGGAAAGCCGTAGCGCGCGCCGAAACGGGCGTCGGGTTGCCGCAGTCGCGTGAGCAATCGTTGCAAGGGAGTCGGCTGCGGCATGGCGATGCGGCGCACGGATGACCGGTGCGCAACATAGCAAGCGCGCGGCGATGCGCCAATGCCGTGGCGCGGATTCGCGCGCGAAGGTTTCCTGGCGCGGGCGTCGCGGTTATCGCGCCGGGCGGGTCGCGCCTGTGCAATGGGACACCGGTGCAACCGGCGGCCCTCGCTGTCTTCAGGAAAACCCGAATGCAGCGACAGGCAGCGTTCGCTCAGCCGCTGCCCCAGTTGTGGCCGTTGCCGCAATAGTGCCCGCCGGTGCCGTGGATGGCGGCAATGCAGGTTTCACCGCAGGTCGGGCAGGTTGCGGAGCAGGCGTGGGGAGAGGCGAAGAGGCCGAAGATTTTCGAGAGAAGCCTGCGCATGTTCTTCTCCTGGCGTGACTATGGGAATGCCGCGTGGTGCGCGGGGATCATACACTTGGCATGGCTTGCCCGGGACTGCTTCCCCGCGAGATCGCAGAGGGATAAAGTTCGTGGCGGGAACGCGCGAGTCCGGGACAGCTCGGTGCCATCAGCGGTTGCAACGGGAATTGCGGGTCGCGAAAGGTGTCGGAGCATTGCCAGCGCATGAGCGCGTTCGGAACATTTCTCGAAGAGCTCAAGCGCCGCCACGTGTATCGCGTGGCGGTGGCGTATGCGGCCATCGGCTGGCTGCTGGTGCAGGTCATCACCCAGGTGTTCCCGGTGTTCGCGCTGCCGCTGTGGCTGCAGCAGGGGGCGGTGCTGGCAGTATTGAGCGGATTCCCGGTCGCGCTGATGTGGGCGTGGGGCAGGGAAGTCGCATTGCGGCGCGCGCGCGCGGTCGATGCTCCACCGGCTCCGTCGAACCATCGCCACGTGGATGTCTTCGTATTCCTGCTGGTGATCCTGGCGATTGGCCTGACTGCGGCGTTGTGGTCGGCGCAGCGCGTGCTGTTGTGGCGGCCGGATACCGCTTCGGCACTGATGCATGGCGCGCTGGGCGGCACCAAGTCGATCGCGGTATTGCCGTTCGAGAACCTCTCGCCCGATCGCGACAATGCCTATTTCGCGGGTGGCATGCAGGAGCAGATCCTGACGCAACTGACGCGCCTGAGCGGGTTGAAAACCATCTCGCGAATCTCGACCGCGAAATACGCCAGTCATCCGGAGGACGTGAAGTCGATCGGAAGCGAACTGGGCGTGAGCAACATCCTCGAAGGCAGCGTGCAGAAGGCCGGCAACGAGGCGCGCATCAGCTTGCAGTTGATCGACACCGACAGCGACGCGCAGGTGTGGGCGGAGACCTATGATCGCAATCTCGACAACGTGTTCACCGTCGAGAGCGACGTGGCCGCGCAAGTGGCGGACGCGTTGCAGGTAAAGCTGCTGCCGAAGGAGAAGCAGGCGTTGGCGAAGGTCCCGACACACAACGCCTATGCCTATCAGGCGTTGCTGCGCGGCGAAGCGGCGCAACAGCGCGCCGACGCGAGCTGGAAGCAGCCGGACATCGACGCGGCGATCTCGGCATACCAGGAAGCCGTCGCCGCCGACCCGCAGTTCGCGTTGGCCTGGGCGCGGCTGGCCTACGCCTACGTGTGGACGATCAATTTCGTCTCTTCCGCCGATGCGCAGACGATGGCGGCCAAGAGCAAGCAGGCCTTCGACAAGGCGCTGGCGTTGAACCCCGATCTGCCGGAAGCGCATGTCGCCGCGGGCTTTTACCACGAGTGGGCGAAAGACGACGACGTGGCTGCGCAGGCGGAGTTCAAGCGGGCGCTGGCGCTGAATCCGCGGGATGCCAATGCCCAGTTGGCGCTGGCCGACACGGAATACCACCTGGGGCATCTGGACGACGCGAAAGCGGCCTACGAGCGCGCAGTGAGCCTGGACCCACACAACGTGCTGGCTCTGCAGGGATTGGCATGGCTCCAAGGCGAACGCCATCAATACGCCGCGGCGGATCGCAACCTGCTGAAAGCGCTCGATGTCAACTACCACGCCGGGCTGACCTGGGGCGAGCGCAATTTCCTCACCTACGCGGCTACCGGCAGCGGCGCCGCGCAACTGGCGATGATCAAGGCCGCGCCACCCGACGTGCAGGCGAATCCGAACCATCTGCTCGATCGCGGGCGATCGCTGTACCGCGCGCGCGATTATGCGGCGGCGTTGCCGTTGATCACCTCGAGCCGGGGCTCGATCTACAGTGAACAGTACTTGTGCGTGATGCGGGCCGATACCCAATGGCAGCTCGGGCAACGTGACAAGGCGACGGCGGAATACCGACACTGCGTGGACTTGATCTTGGCGGACCACGATCACAAAGCCAATGCGTATGAATCCGCGCGGCTGGGTTGGGCGTATGCGCGGTTGGGACGCAAGGAGGAAGCCGAGCAGGAAGGCCAGCGCGCGGTGGCGATCCTTCCGAGTTCGAAGAATTGGGAGGGCGGCGCAGAGATGTCGGAGAATCTCGCGAAAATCGAGGCGCAACTCGGACATGCCGACAAGGCGGTGCCGATCCTGGATGCGCTGGTTTCAACCGATCACGGCGGCACGATCTCGATCGCCACGGTGCGTACCGACGTGGACTTCGATCCGATCCGCGATACGCCCGCGTTCAAGCAACTTCTGCAGCGCCACGCCAGCGTGCACTATTGAGCCGTCGCGGACGTTCAGGCGCTTGCGCGTCGTGTGATCCAGTCGTCGATCGTGGATTTGGGCAACGGGAAGTAGCCGTTGATGGCGGCTGGCGTCGTCGCCTGCGCATCCGGAACCAGGTGCACGTGCCAGCCTGCGACGCGACCGATTTGCAGGCAGTCGTCGATCTCGTGCAGGTCGTCCTTGTGGATTTCCTCGTGGCCCTGCAACAGCGTGCGCTTGGCCTGCGCCTTGGCGGCGGCCTTGTTGGGCGCGCCGAAAAAACTCCAAGCATGGCGCTCGGCGAATTCGCCGTGGCGATAGCCGCCGATGTTGATGAAGTAGAGATGCAAGCCGTTGTCGGCCGGCTTGCGCGCCAGGCGCACGCGGTAGCCGTCGACGCGGTCGAGGAAACACCATGCATCGACGTGCAGGCCGCGCGGGCTGCCGAACCAGCCGTCGAGCAATTGTTCGTGCACCCCTTCCAGCGAAGCGCCGACCGCGAAGGCGACGTCGTGCAACTCGGTCTTCGCGCCGGCCGCGGTGCCGCCGAGCACGCAGGCGATCAATCGTGTGGTCGTGTCCATGCACGGATTGTAGGACGCGCCGGATATGTCGTCAGGGGATTCGATGCGTCATCGCGGGAGGCGGTTTGCGCCTCCCGCCGTGGGACATCACGCGGCTTTCGCTTCGTCCTTCAGCGTCTGCATGTCGATGACGAAACGGTATTTCACGTCGCTCTTGAGCATGCGCTCGTAGGCCTTGTTGATGTCGCGCTTCGCGATCATCTCGATGTCGCTGACGATGCCGTGCTTCGCGCAGAAATCCAGCATCTCCTGCGTTTCGCGGATGCCGCCGATCAGCGAGCCGGCCAACGCGCGGCGCTTGAAGATCAGGTTGAACACGCCGGGCGAGGGGTGCGGATGCTCGGGCGCGCCAACCAGGCACATCGTGCCGTCGCGTTTCAGCAGTTCGAGGAAGGCATCGAGGTTGTGCGAGGCGGCAACGGTGTTGAGGATGAAGTCGAAGCTGGCGACATGCTTCGCCATCTGCTGCGGGTCCTTCGAGATCACCACTTCGTCGGCGCCGAGCCGGCGCGCATCCGCCTCCTTGCCCGGCGAGGTGGTGAACAGCACCACGTGCGCGCCCATCGCGTGCGCGATCTTGACGCCCATGTGGCCGAGTCCGCCCAGGCCGACGATGCCGACCTTCTTGCCCGGTCCGGCGTTCCAGTGGCGCAGCGGCGAATAGGTGGTGATGCCTGCGCACAGCAGCGGCGCGACCGCGGCGAAGTTGTCCTTGTGCGTCACCCGCAGCACGAACTTCTCGTCCACCACGACCTGCGTGGAATAACCGCCGTGGGTATTCTCGCCGCCGAACACCGGGCCGTTGTAGGTGCCGGTGAATCCGTTCTCGCAGTAGTTTTCCTCGCCATCCTTGCACGAGGCGCAATGCCCGCAACTGTCGACCATGCAGCCGACGCCGACGGTGTCGCCGGCCTTGAAACCCTTCACGTCCTTGCCGACCGCGGTGACGGTGCCGACGATCTCGTGGCCCGGCACGGATGGATACAGTGTATTCTTCCATTCGTTGCGCGCCGTGTGCAGGTCGGAATGGCAGACGCCGCAATAAAGAATGTCGATGGCCACGTCGTGCGGGCCCGGCGTGCGACGCTCGATGGTGTGCGGCGCAAGCGGCTTGTCGGCAGCTTGCGCGGCGTAGGCGGCGGTCTTGGTCATCGTGAACTTCTCCAGAGGCGGGGAAAATTGCCGGAAAGTCTGGCGCGTTGCCGTTACGGACGTACGCGCGACACGCGGATCAGCCGGCTGCCTGCTTGCGGCGCGGCAGTTTCCAGTCCGGGCGGATGTAATGGCAGGTGTAACCATCCGGATAACGCAGCAGGTAATCCTGGTGCTCCGGTTCGGCTTCCCAGAAATCGCCGGCCGGCGCCAGTTCGGTGACGACTTTTCCAGGCCACAGTCCCGACGCGTCCACGTCGGCGATCGTGTCTTCGGCGATGCGTTTTTGCGTGTCGTCGGCGTAGAAGATCGCCGAGCGGTAACTCATGCCGACATCGTTGCCCTGGCGGTTGCGCGTGGTCGGGTCGTGGATCTGGAAGAAGAACTCCAGCAACTCGCGGTAGCTCGTCTGCGCAGGATCGAACACGATCTCGATCGCCTCGGCATGCGTGCCGTGGTTGCGGTAGGTTGCATTCTCCACGTCGCCGCCGCTGTAGCCGACGCGCGTGCCGACGACGCCGGGCAGGCGGCGCACCAGATCCTGCATGCCCCAGAAACAGCCGCCGGCGAAAATGGCGCGTTCGGGTTTCATGTCGAATTTCCTCGTTGGGTGCGAAAAAATGAAAAGTGCGGCCATGGACGGCCGCTGGTTGATCTTCGCGATCAGGGACGATCGCTGAAATATCGACGGTACTCCGCGTAGCCTTCCTTTTCCAGATCGGCGAGCGGCACGAAGCGCAGCGACGCGGAATTGATGCAATAGCGCAGGCCGCCGCGATCGCGAGGGCCGTCGTCGAACACATGGCCGAGATGGCTGTCGGCGTGCTTCGAACGCACTTCGGTGCGGAGCATGCCGTGGCTGCCATCCTGTTTTTCGATCACGTTGGCGTCTTCCACCGGTTTGCTGAAACTCGGCCAGCCGCACCCGCTGTCGAACTTGTCCAGCGAGGTGAACAGCGGTTCGCCAGAAACGATGTCCACGTACAGGCCGGCGCGTTTCTCGGCGTTGAATTCGTTGTCGAACGGCCGCTCGGTGGCGGATTCCTGGGTGACGCGATGTTGCAGTGGAGTGAGGCGGGCGAGGGCTTGCGGGGTCTTGCGGTAATCGGCCATGACGGTCTCCGTACGATACGCCCGGCGCGAGGCGGGATCGCGCCTGCGGTCGGGACGAGATGGGGACGGTTGCTGCGAGAGGCAAGAGTGGCGGCATGCGCTCCGCATGCAGAAGACCGTGCGATCTGCCGATCCATTGCAATCATCGCCACGGTTTCGCCCGATCCGTCGCCTTGCGCCGCCCGCCGCGCATGGCATCGTGCATCGGTCCAGCATCATGAGGTGACGTCCATGCATCGTCGCGATCTGCTCAAGGGATTCGTTCTGGGAGGCGTCGCCGTCGCCTTGCGCCCGGCTTCCGCGCTTGCGAAACCGCCGACCGGTGGCGCCGAAGCGAAACTGGCCGCGCTGGAACGCGGTCATGGCGGCAGGTTGGGCGTGGCGGTGCTGGACACCGGCGACGGCACGCGCGTGTCCTGGCGTGGCGACGAACGCTTTCTCATGTGCAGCACCTTCAAGTTGCTGCTGGTGTCGGCGGTGCTGCGACGCGTGGATCGCGGCGGGGAAAAGCTCGATCGCCGCATTGTGTTCGACAGGAATGCATTGCTGGAATATGCGCCGGTCACGCGGCAGCACGTCGGTGCGCCGGGCATGAGCATCGCGCAACTGTGCGAAGCGGCGATAACCCTGAGCGACAACACCGCCGCGAACCTGCTGGTAGCCTGCATCGGCGGGCCATCCGGCGTCACGGGCTATGCGCGCACGCTCGGCGACACGCTCACGCGACTGGATCACATCGAGCCGTTCCTCAATCGGCCGAACGGCGACGACGACACCACCACGCCGGACGCGATGCTGGCCGACCTGCGCGAACTCCTGCTTGGCGACGTGCTGTCGCAGACCTCGCGCGCGCAACTGACGCAATGGCTGCTGGCCAACCAGACCGGCGCCGACAGCTTGCGCGCGGGCCTGCCTTCCGACTGGCGCATCGGCGACAAGACCGGTTCCGGCAACACCGCCAACAACGATGTCGCGATCGCATGGCCGCCCCGGCGCAAACCCGTGCTGGTCGCGGCCTATTACGAAAATCCGAAAGCCGACGTGGTCGCGCGCAAGGCGGTGCTGGCGGAAGCGGGACGCATCGTCGCGCAGATGTAGTACGCCCGATGCGGGTCGTGATCGAAAATGAATTCTTCGCCGCCGGAGAATGCACCAGGACATCCGGCATCTGCCGACGGGTTGCGATTCTTCGGTCGACAATCAATGCGCATGCATGCCCGTTTTCAGTTTCGGATTGCGCTTGTCGCGGGGAAACCGTCATCCCTCCCATCGTGCACGTGCTAAGGTTGTTGGCTCGAAGGGAGCTTCGACATGCAAAGATTATTCTCGACGGCCGCGTGTTTTTTCGCAGTGTGCATTCTTCCGCTGCAAGCGCTCGCCGCACCCCAGGTCACGCTGACCGCGTCCGTGACGTCGCCGCAACCGGTGGGCACGGCCGTGAACCTCGTGGCCACCGCGACGGATTCCGATCCGGGGACGCTCACTTATCGTTATTCGATCGGCTACGGCGGCGTGACCCGCATCGTGCGGGATTTCAGCCAGTCCAACAGTTTCGACTGGGCGGGCGCCGTGTCCGACGGCCGTTACGTCGTGCAGGTGACGGCCCGCAACAACACGACGCAGCAGACCGCGCAGAAGAGCATGCTGTTCCAGCTCACTTCGCGCGTTTCGGGGACCACGCCGGTGGTGACAGCCAGCGCCAATCCGCTGGTCGCGTTGTTCAGCGCGCCGGCTTGCCAGAAGGGCAACAGGATTCGGGTGCGCTTCGGCGTGCCGGGCGGCGCTTTCGACGCCACCGATTGGCGCGCGTGCAATCCGCCCTCGAGCATGAATATCTATGTCGCCGGGATGCGCGCGAATACGCGCTATGTGATGGCCGCGCAAACCATCAGTCGCGGCGGAATCACCACCAGCCCTGCCGTCTCGTTCACGACCGGTAGCGTGCCGGCGAATATTCCGGTCGTCACGCCGGTGGTTCCGCCCAATTCGCAGTCCAGCCTCGCGGACAAGGTGCTGGTGAGCGGTTTCGTCGGCCAGGAATCGGTGGCGGTCGCGTATCCGGAGGCGACCGATCTCTCGGGTCATCCGCTCTGGTATTACGCGGCATTCAATGATCCCACGCAAACCCGTGGTCTTTTTACCCGGGTCCTTCCGGGAGGAACCATGCTGGTGCTCGCGAACGGAACGAACTCCCAGGACGCGACCACGCAATTGCAGATCGTGCGCGAGATCGACCTGGCGGGGAATACCCTGCGCGAGACCAACGCCTCGCGCATCCGTGAACAACTCGATGCGATGGGGCTGGTGTCGAACTGCACGCGCGGCGGCTCGGTATGCGCTGTCGGTTCGTTCCATCACGACGCGATCCGTTTGCCGAACGGGCACACGCTCGTCCTCGGCACCGAGGAACGCATGTATCCGGCCGGGACCCAGGGCGCGACTGGCCCGGTGGACATCCTGGGCGATGTTGTCGTGGATCTCGACGAGAACCTGCAGGTCGCGTGGTTCTGGGATTCCTTCGCGGATCTGGACGTCAATCGTGCAGCCATCCTCGGCGAGACCTGCGCGCCCGGACTGCGGGCCTGCACGCCGCTGTTTCTCGCGCCTGTCACCAACGACTGGTTGCATTGCAACAGCATCCAGTACACGACCGATCACAACCTGATCATTTCCATGCGCCACCAGGACTGGGTCATCAAGGTCGACTATCAGGACGGCACGGGCGACGGGCATGTCATCTGGCGACTGGGCGCTGGTGGCGATTTCTCGATCGTCTCCAGCGATCCGTCCCCGTGGTTCAGTCATCAGCACGAGGCCGCGTTCGAACCGGATGGTACCTTCAGTGTCTTCGACAACGGCAATACCCGCGTCGCCGACAACCCCGGCAAGACCGAAAACAGCCGCGGGCAGGTTTACCAGATCGACGAGAACAATCGCACGGCGACGCTGGTCGTCAATTCGGATCTGGGCGTTTATGCGTCGGCACTCGGCAGCGCGCAGTTGCTGGGCAACGACAACTATCACTTCCTGGCGGGGCATATCGATTCGGGACCGCCGTTCAGCCAGTCGATCGAGGTCCTGCCGGATGGCGCGATCAACTCGCTGTTGCAGGCCGCTCCGCCTGCCTATCGCAGTTTCCGCATGCCGAGCCTGTACGCGCCACCGGACAGTTGATCCGTCTCCGGTCTTTGCGTGGTTTGCGACGTCGTGTCGCAGACCACGCTCGACGAGTCATCCAGATCGCGTGGTGCGATTCGTCGATGCTGCGGACGTCGGTTGGCCGGCCGACCGTATCGGGCCGGGAGCGGCTTCCGCTTTCCCGCGCAAAGGCGCATGCTGCGCGCGGTCCCCACACGGAGAATCGCGATGCCTGTCGAACTGCAATGGCTGGCGTGGTCGGTGGTGCTCGGCCTGGCGTACATCGTGGTGGCGGCGAGTTTCGGCACCTGGATGCGCGGCCTGTTCTGGAATCTCGGCAATCGCGACAGCGAACCGAAAGGGCTGGGCATCTACGGCGCCCGTGCGCAACGCGCCAGCCGCAATTTCCTGGAGACGTTCGCGCTCTTCGCGGCGGCCACGCTGGCAGTGATCGTGGCGCAGCGGGGCAGCGCGCAAACCGTGCTCGGCGCGCAACTGTATTTCTGGGCGCGCGTGGCGTACCTGCCGATTTACATCATCGGCATTCCCTACCTGCGCACGCTGGTGTGGGCCGCAAGCATCGTGGGCATCGTGATGATGCTCGCCCCGCTGCTGCACTGAACGCGCGCGCGGGAAGGGAATAGTGTCCGTCATCGAAGCCCGCCTCGCCGAACTCGGTTTGCAACTGCCGCCGGCGATCAGGCCACCGCCGGGCGTGGTGTTGCCGTTCCGCTTCGTGCGCGTGGTCGGCAGGCGCGCGCTGATCTCCGGGCACAGTCCGCAGGCGGAAGACGGTTCCGTTGCGGGTCCGTTCGGAAAAGTGGGTCGCGAATTGACGGTGGAGCAGGGTTATCAAGCCGCGCGGCTCACCGCACTGTCCATGCTCGGCAGCCTGCAGCGCGAACTCGGCGGTCTCGACCGCGTCTCGCACTGGGTGCGCGTGTTCGGCATGGTCGCTTCCGCGCCGGGCTTCGACAAACAGCCGGCCGTGATCAACGGTTGCTCCGACCTGATCCTGCAATTGTGGGGCGACGAAGCCGGCGCGCACGCGCGCAGCGCGGTCGGCATGGCCGAACTGCCGTTCGGGATTCCGGTGGAGATCGAGGGAGAAGTCGAAATCCGCTGATCGGAACGCGGACGGCCCTTTGCACGACCGCGGCAATCGTGGCGTCAGGGTTTTTCGAAGACGACCTGGGTCAGCGGAATTTCCTGTTGCAGGAATCCCGTGTCGTGCACGTACGTGACGTACTGCACCTGGCCGTTGCCGGTCGAGAATTCCGGGTGCGCGAACGCAGCGTAGTCGTTGTTGCCTTCCCAGCCGGCCTCGCCGGTGAAGATCAGCCCGGCATCCGACCACGGTCCCCACGGATTGTTCGCCACCCGGACCATGATGTCGTTGGTGAAGGGTTCCGCGTAGATCGCCATGTACTCGCCGAGATACGCGTTGTAGAAAACGCTGTTGCCTGCGGCGCCGCCCTGGAACACCATGACCGCATCGGCTTCGTTCGTGCTCCAGCTTCCGTCGGCCGTGTAGTACTGCCATTGCGACTTGTCCAGTGCGCTCGCCAGCGGCACGCGGCCGACGTTGCAGTCCATCGCCACCCAGTCGGGAATGCACTTGTAGGAATAGAGCGTGTCGGCCACGACGAGCGAGCCGTCGATGTAGCCGTCATCACCCTTGTCCCACAGCAACTGCGGCATCGTCGAATTCGGATTTTCGACCGGACGAGTGACCTTGCCGTCGGGCGTCATCACGGCGATGCCGGCGCCCACGGCCTTCCAGTTCGGCTGGCCGCTGACGCGCCAGATCTCGACGTAGAACATCAGCAGCCGATTGCGCGCCTCGTCCGGCACCGCCTGCTGCGCCCACATCGCGAATTCCGCGCCGCACGGTTGCGCCGTGCAGTGGGTCTTGTCGTGCGTGTAGTTGTACTTTGTTTCGGCGGGGGTATAAGGCAGGAATTCGCGCGGCGCGCCGGTGGCATCGACGAGATCGTGATCCAGCGTGATGCCGCCGGAGGCGTCGAGGTTGGTGGTCCAGGAGAGCGAGTTGTCATCCCAGTAGGTGCCTTTCGCGCCCGGCACCGACATCGACGTATCGCCGAACGCCCAGATCGACTTGCCATGGAACAGCGCGCTCTCGGCGTTGTCGCGGGCATTGACCACCGGATTCTGCGTCACCGTGCCGAGCGGCGTGACCGACTGCACCAGCGGCAACGGCGGCGGCACGTCGTTGATGCTCGCTGCGAACGCGGGGAAACACGCCAGCGCGAGTGCGGAGACCGCAACCGAAAATCCCGAAACGGCTCGTGACGAAATCATGCAGTCCTCCCGCGATGCAAATGCAGGCGCGCTGGCCTGGCACTGCCCGATGGCGCATCATAAACGCGATCGGCAATCGGCGGAGGCGTCATGACGCGAGTGCGCGTGGCAGGTTTTTCGATCTCGATCGACGGTTTCGGTGCGGGGCCGGAACAAAGCCTCGAGGATCCGCTCGGCAAACGCGGGATGGAATTGCACGAATGGTTCTTCGACACGCGCACCTTCCGCGCCATGACCGGCAAGGGCGGCGGTTCGGACGGTATCGATGAAGCCTATGCGCACCGTTCGATGGACGGGTTCGGCGCCTTCATCCTCGGCCGCAACATGTTCGGCCCGATCCGCGGTCCCTGGCCGGACGAGGCGTGGAAGGGCTGGTGGGGCGACGATCCGCCTTATCACGCGCCGACCTTCGTGCTTACGCACCATCCGCGCGATCCCATCGAGATGCAAGGCGGCACCACTTTCATTTTCGTGACCGATGGCATCGAGGCGGCGCTGGATCGGGCGAAGCGTGCCGCCGGGGACCGCGACGTGAAGATCGGCGGCGGCGTGGAAACGGTGCGTCAATATCTTCGTGCCGGTGTCATCGACGAGCTGCATTTCGCCGTGTCGCCCGTCGTGCTCGGGCAAGGCGAGGCGCTGTTCGCCGGCATCGACCTGCCGGCGCTCGGCTATCGCGTCACCGAACACCGGGCGACCGAACAGGCCACCCATATCGTTCTTAAGCGATAGATTTGTAGGCTGGGTAAGATTCAAACTCCAAGGCGTTTACAAGTCAGCGCTGAGACACGTTGGTATTGGGGTTCATTTCACTTACCGCAACCTATGCGAGCTTTCAATCATGAGACAGAAGAAAAATCTAGAAGGATATAGACGCAAAGGCAAGCGCTTTATCCCGCTGAAGCGTCCTCGTTAATTCGAGCCAGTTGGAAGTAGAGTTCCTGCCCGAAGGAGCTCTGCATGAAGAAGTCGAAGTTTTCCGAAGAACAGATCGTTGGGATCCTGAGAGAGGTCGAGGCCGGCGCGAAGGTCGCCGAGAC